>JBGCDK010000102.1:0-18981 GCA_045105295.1 Mariniblastus sp. | reverse complement strand
CCCAGCGGCAATTAAACATTTATCGCGTAACATCTCATTCCCTTTCGATTCGATACATTTATCATCGAATTTGTCTTAAACTATGTTCAATTAATTGGCTAGCGCACGCAACTTCTGGAAATAACCGATTCTCCCGTTCTTGCCGGAAAACGAAGACGGCGTGTTTGGAGCAATAGTACGCATAGGCCTATCTTGCCGAGCGTTTGGAGGGCTTGATTTTTGAGTGATAGGCCAGCAAAACCCAGTAAAAGCTGATTTTTGGTGTGTGACTATTCGTCGTGAAAACGTGAATCACTCGAAAAGTTACATCTCAGCTTTCGTTACAGATGCTGATTCCACGCGGTTTACCGAAGTACTTAAAAATATCTGCTTTAATCTGCTTCACTTAGCAAAATCTCTATGCCTAATCAGGAAGTTCTCATCGTTGGCGGTGGAATCGCGGGGCTTTGTTGTGCCCGCCATTTGCATCTGTCAGGAGTCTCGAGCATGGTCTTAGAGTCTTCGGATCAAGTCGGTGGTCGGGCGAGGACCGAGGTAATCGACGGGTTTCGTCTTGATCGCGGTTTTCAAGTTTTGCTCACCGAGTACCCCGAGGCGAAGAAGGTCCTTGACTACGGCAAACTCGACTTGAAAACATTTGAGCCAGGGGCACTTGTACGCTATCGCGGCAAGTTTCATCGGTTTGCCGATCCATGGAGGCGACCAAAACATTTTCTCTCAACTGCGCTTTCACCGCTCGCAAGTTTCGGTGACAAAATTCGAGTAGCCAGATTGAAGAATCGCGTCTGTCGAGGATCTGTAGAAGACATCGATGCGCGACCCGAAGTTACCACGCGAGAGAAATTACGAGAGGAGGGGTTCTCGGATCGAATCGTTGACCATTTTTTCAAACCCTTCCTCGGAGGCGTTTTTTTGGAAAACGAACTGACGACTTCCAGTCGAAAGTTCGAGTTTGTATTCCGAATGTTCTCCAAAGGAGACGCTGCCCTTCCTTCAAACGGAATGGGAGAGATCGCGTTACAGCTTGCCCAGCAACTTCCACCGGAAACTGTTCAGACCAAGACGAAAGTAGTTGATGTAAAACCGAATTTAATTCGTTTGGATGGTGGCCGAGAATTAACGGCGGCGAACATTGTGATCGCATGCGAGGCACCGGCAGCAGCGAGATTGCTTGGCAGACAAACGCAGAGTCGGAGCCATGGAGTTTCGTGTTTGTATTTCTCGGCTGACTCATCTCCAGTCAATGAAGCGATCCTCGTTTTAAACGGCGAACGAGACGGGCCGATCAACAACCTTTGCGTTCCAAGCGAAGTCGTCCCCGGATGTGCTCCGGCAGGAAAGGCTCTGATTTCTGTAACGGTCCTTGGCCCTACGGCGTTAAATGAGGAACCACGTTTGCTGGAATCAGTTTTGAGCCAACTTCGTGATTGGTACGGAGCAGAAGTCAATCGATGGAAGCATCTCAAGACGATGAGCATCCCTTATGCACTTCCGATTCAAAGGCCCGGGGCCAACAAGCCTTTGACGAATGCCGATTCAAAAAACGGAATCATTCTATGTGGTGATTATTTGGAAAACGCATCGATTCAAGGTGCGATGGTTTCCGGTCGACGCGCGGCTGAAAGCATACTTCGTTCGCGTTGATTTTGACAGAAGGCGACGTTACTGAGATTTGATAAATCTGGCAAATCACCAACAGCGTCATCGAGTCAGTTTTTGGGAGGCCACGATCTCAGTTCGTCGATTGCATCGGGCGGTACTTTGTGCCCTTTGGCAAGATGGTCAAAAAGGTGTTTAACCATTTCGGGGGCACACTTACAGGAAAAACTCTTTCCTACTTCAGGGCATCGCTCGCAGCAAAAACCATCATCATCGTCGTAAACGTATATGTCGGAATCAGGACCAAAACGAGCGAATGCCATAATTTTGTTTTTTGAATAGGATGGATTAAAATCCGCAACCAAATTTAGAAGCGGATTCGAGTACCAAATTTTACTGCGCTTGCGTTGATGGACAAACGACAAATTTGTTCAAACGTTGAAGCATCTAAAGTTTCCAATGAAAAACAAGTACAAAAAAACGGCCAAGCATTTAGCTTGGCCATTTTTTTTTCGAGAGCTGATCCTGAGAAACTCAGATACCAATCATTTGAGGCACGTTGCTTGCGGTTGTCTCAATTTCGGCGACCAATTTAGTACTTTCGACAACCTGTTCGGAAGTATGCTGCGAGCTATTAGAAACATGTTTGATTCTGTCAGCAATGTCCGAGCTGGAGTTCGAAATGTCAGCAACGTTTTGGCTGATCTGATGAGTCACGTTGCTTTGTTCGCCGACGGCAACCGAGATCGCCTGTTGGGCAGAGCTGATTTTTGAGATTGTGGTGTGGATTTTTTGGACGCTCTCAATAGCATCGGTGGTGTCGCCTTGGATCGAGCAAATGACTTCAGAAATTTCGACAGTCGCTTGCCCCGTTTGGTTGGCCAGTTCTTTAACTTCATTCGCAACGACAGCAAATCCCTTACCCGACTCACCTGCTCTGGCTGCTTCGATCGTCGCATTGAGCGCGAGTAAGTTTGTTTGCTCAGCAAGTGAGTTGATCAAGCTGACGACGCCGTCGATCCTGCTACAACTTTCGCCCAAGCGGCTCATGACGTTTTTGGTATTTTCGGTCTCTCCGACGGCCGTTTCGGCAACAAGTGACGCCTGGGTGGACTCGTTTGCAATTTCGTCAATTGCTCCACCCATTTGGTCGACCGCGGTTGAAAGACTTGCGATGTTTTCGGAGACGTTGATAACGGTTTGTTCCATCGCGTTGGTTTGCTGCGAGGTTTGGGCAGATTGTTGGCTAAGGTCTTCTGCTGAGATGCGAAGGTTTTTCACATAGTTGGAGATCACACCGGTGGCGTTTGAAATTCTCTTTGTCAGATTTTTCATTGTCAGCACCGTTGCCAGAGCAGCAACGATCAGCGAAATCACTGCAATTAGGATGGCGAATGAAATTGATGCATTGGCCGCGTCTTCCGCTTTCTCCAAGCTTTGAACGACTTCGAACGCGCCGTGCATTCGTCCTTCGGACCAGTTTTCCATTTTGTGTCCAGTAACATCTGTACCATCAGTTGTCCCCCATAGTCGGTTCGCGTTGGCAGGGTCGCCATGACAGTTTAAACAGGAGCCGCCAAGATGGACGGGGCGAAAGTAATGAACTGACTTGGTTGTTTTATCGACGGCATAGTATTCCTCAAGCCCTTCAGATTTCATTTTGTCCAGTGCTTTGCGCTGGAATTCATTAGCTAGATTTTGCGAATTTCGAGGCTCGAGGGCTGGAACGTTAAACTTGTATCCGCCTTCATCTGATTTATTCATTGCCGTTTCCCAAGCGGTAACAACAGGGATGGTCGACATGACTTTGTTCATTTCGCCCTGATGCCCCCACTGTTTCAATGTCTCGGGAGTGAAAATTCCAGAGCCCCACTGTTTTTCCGTTTGCTCTCTAGCGGACTCAGAAGCAAGGCAAATCGATCGAGCTTTATCCACGCTTGTTGAAATCGCTTTTTGCTTTGCCTCTTGGGAATAGAGATAAAGAAAGCCTGAAATGATCAAGCCGGGGAGAGCGACACCCAAAAGAAGAAGCTTCAATTGGAGAGTCGGATTTTTAGCAATTCTAACAATGGTTTTCATGTTTGCCTTTTGACTGAAGCCGCGATTGGGGCAAAGCGGACAGCGTCCTGTGCTTTGTTTTGATCGGTAAAAATCGCTATTCCGTCAGCAAATACGTCTTCCATGGCTACGCTGCATTTCCTTTAGCTGCGGCGTGGCATATCTTCGTTGTCGATGGCGATAACAAAATCTTGCCCCTCAACTTGGTGTAATGTCAGTTTTTTATTGACTGGAATGTTGTTGGAGGCAGTTTAGATGTGGCAATATGGTCGACGATTACGTTCGAAGCACGTCGAAAGTTTACCAATGCCAAAACAGTGTAAAGAAGTTTCGTTGGCTCAATCCAAACGAACCACCATTCCCTCTCGGCGTGCTTGCTCGGCGGCGAATACGATTGAATGGGACTCGAGTGTTTGGCGCGGCCCCGAGAGTAAATGACTTTTATCCCCCGTCGCAACTGCCTCAAAAAACGCAGTCATCAACGCATCGTCTCCGAGATTGTGTTGGCCTAGTTCGAACGCGTTTGAATCTTCAACTTGGATGATTGTCGTTTCATCATTCAAGAAATGGTTAATTTCAATCGTCGAACCGTTACCTCTAATTTCGCCGAGAGTCCCAAAGATAGAAGTCCGACGCGGTCCCGCAGACGTGAAGGCGGTCATCGTCAGATTTGCGGTAATGCCTTCTTCAAATTCCATGCTAACGACTTGGTTGTCGACCACGTTGTTGTCGCATTCGTAAACGCACCGCCCGTATTCGCCATCGGCAATAGCGCGATTGACTCCACTTTCCGTTGTGTCCAATGTTACAACGTCGACTGGCCAACCCGTTTCGCCATCGCGGACTCTGTCTAGATAGATTCTTTTTGCCGAGTAAGGGCATTGGCTTTCGTGGTCACAGTCAACGCATCGGGTCGCATCTCCGGCTTCAATTGGCTTTTCTTCACGCCGAAAGTGACTCAAGTTTCCGAAGGATGACACAGCAACGCAGGGCTGGTCGACGACATAGCGAATCCAATCAAGATCGTGGCACGATTTAGCCAACAGCATCGAAGACGAATCTGAGTCATTTCGCCAGTTGCCTCTGACGAAAGAGTGAGCTTGGTGCCAGTAACCAACGGGTTCGAGGTGTTGAACCGAGACGATTTTCCCAATGGTCCCGTCCGACATAATTTGACGAAGTCGTTGCGTATATTCCGTGTAGAGCAAAACATGCCCAACCGCCATCGTGACACCAGTTCTGTCAACCGTTTCCACGATCCTCCGGCAATCGTCCAGCGTCGTGGCCATGGGTTTTTCCAACATCAGGTTATACCCCTGATTCGCAAACGCGATTGCCGGTTCACAGTGCATGGCATCGAGGGTTGAGATCACGACCGCATCGGCCATTCGTTCCTGCGCTGCGAGTTCTCTCCAATCTTGAAACACGTTGCCTGGCAACAACTCGTGCTGACTTGCATAGCGGTCTCGCAACTCCGCGCGCGGCTCCGCGATGCCAATCAGTTTTGCGATGCTAGGGTTCTTCAACGCAAAATCTGCGTAGCATCCTCCCCGACTGCCGGCTCCAATGATGACAAATTCAACTGGTTTCATTACTTCCGTTCGCCATTTTTAAACTCATTATACGATCTTGTTTTCGATGGCGAATCTGACGACCTCACCGGTCGAACTTAATGATAGCTTCTGAAGGATGCGACTTCGGTATGTCGATACACTGCTGACGCTAATATCCAATTGCTGGGAGCACTGTTGAAGATTCACTCCTTGCCCAATCAACCGCAAGACTTCAAATTCTCGCTGCGACAGACCTTCGATTCCATTGCGAGTTCCTTTGGGACGTCGAAGCTGAGCCCATACATCTTGCGAGATTTTTTTTGAGATATAAACATCGCCCGAATGGATCGTTTGAATTGCTTCGACTAATTCTTCAACCGCGGATGATTTTATCAGATATCCGTGAGCTCCAGATTCAATAACACGGACGGCATAATGTGCATTCTCGTGGACGGTCAAGACAAGAATTTTAAGTGGCTTTATTTCTTCCAGTAGTATTTTGATTGTTTCGTTCGGGTCGTGATTGGGCATTGAGTAATCCATCACGAGACAATTTGGTTTCAGTTTTTTGACCTGTTCTAAGAGCTCGACTCCATCACCCGCCTGGCCGACCACCATCACTTCACCAGATGCGTCGAGCACACTGGCAAGTGATTGACGTACCATGGCATGATCGTCTGCGAGAACTATGGAAATAGGAGTCTTCAGGCTCATCGAGTTTCCTTTTTAATTGTGTGCGAAGATTCAAATTCAGTATCCAAGTGGACAGTGGCAGTAACTCGTGTACCTTGGTCCAGGCTGAAATCTAAATCCAACGTGCCTCCCAAAAGTTCAACGCGTTCTCGCATACCCAGAATTCCTAAACGAGGACTTCCCTCAATGAACTTGCTGTCCGGCGAAGACGCCCCGGAAATGGTTCTGGTGCCAACGCCGTTATCATGGACTTTTACAATGAGATTGTTATGTTCGCCAATCTTGGTCGTTTGAATGGAGACTTCAACCATCGTAGCATTGGCATGCTTTAAAACATTGTTAAGAGATTCTTGGACGAGTCGAAAGACATTTTCGGCGATGACGTCCGAAACTTCAATGTCGCCAAGTTTGCAATCGAAAGAAAACCCAACGCCGGTCCGTTGTTGAAATTCCTGTAAGTGACTTTCGACCGCATCATGCAACCCGAGATCATCAAGCTCAACGGGGCGAACTCGAGAGGCGAAATCGTGCAATTCAGATAGTAAATTTTCACTGACTGATATGGAACGATCCAGTTGACGCTCTGTATCCTCATCGATTGGATTGAGTTTTTGTTTCAGTAGTTTTATATCGAGATTGATTGCAGTTACTTGCTGCCCAAGCTGATCGTGAATCTCGCGCGAGATGGCGCGACGTTCATCTTCCTGAATCCGAACCAGGCGTGACGATAACTCTCGAAGCCGAATTTCCGATTGTTTTATCAAATTATTTTGCATTTTTCGTCGAACGGATCCCACTGCCCACAACCGTGTCAACAAAAGCAACGGGACAAAAATGGCCGTCGAAAACAGAAGCAAACGCCAGAGCAATTGCCGTGAGTTTTCGTAGATACTTTCCGGTGGGATACGCGAAACCAAAAATAAGTCGCGGAGTTTGGTTTCGTTCGTTGCTGCATTGGCGGTTCTTGTTTCTGAAGAACCAACTTTTTCCTTGCCGCGTCTTAGTTTCAAGGGACGGAATGCGAACGCTCCTTCTTTTTGGTCGAAATGCAGATTTGATTGGCGCGTGTCCGAGTTGGGTATTCCTGATTCGGCGGTTTTTGATTTTCGAATCTCCCGATTCCAAGACCTTGGAAAGTCTGAAATGAAAGAATCTTTGTGCCCAAGCAGCCAACCCCAAGGCTTACTTGTTTTCGTTGCAAGCAAGTATTGTCCGTCGATGCGGACCAGCAGCGTTTCACCAGGGAGAGAAATGCTTGACAACTCATTCAACAAGGGCGCCCCGCGATAGTTGGCAACCAAAAGAAAATGGCTCGTTCCATCGTCACTAGTTACTGGAGTGACGAATCGAATGACTGGGTTCAGCGGTTGTTCGATTTCACCGCGTTCTTGATTTAAGTCGAATTCCGAAACAAAAACTTCGCCGGCAGATAGTTCCAGTGAATCCCGAAAGTAATAACGATCACTTTTGTCTTGAAACTGGTCGGATGAAACAATGAAACTTTTGTTCCCCACAAGCTCGACTCGCGCAACTTCGAGACCTTGGCGGTCGATCAATCGCACCTGTTGAAAGTTCTGCTTTAGATTTAATAGGTTGGAGAATTCCCGCTCGACATCACGTCGATTTTCCGGATCTAAATTGTTGAAAGCTCGAACTGCTTTCTGGTTTGCAATGTACAGCACGTCAGCACGCACTCGTTCGAGGTCTCGGGAGACAATTTCGAACGCGAGCTCAAGTCGATGGGTCGTTTGTTCCTCCCGAAGACTCCATTCGCGTTTGCAATCCTGTAGATACCAAACAGCCAAAATGATCAAAAGCAGCACCAACAAAACAAAAGTTACGAGGCTTTGCAGTTTGAAGATCTCCCAGTTCGACGACTTTTGAATTGTCATTGGGGGAAACTTTGAAATTGTGGTGAAGGACAACAAAAAAATTAGCTTTGAATTCATCTTATCAAAGCGGCTTGGTTGTGGCTTGTCGGGTAAATGTTTAGCAAGCAAAGCGACGATCATCTTCAGCATCTTCAGCATCAAGACAATTGTCCAACTTCGGCAAGTGAAGCAGGAATGTATCGAGAGCGGTCCGAATTGGCTTGGGTGGGGGATCCTCGTTCAGGTCATGGAGTTTTCAAAACCCCTAATTTCATTGTTGTTCGATACATTCAAACCGTCTGTCGCTGAATCAACGAACCTTTGTAGCCGTCTGGCTACAAACTCGGGATCCTGGCTCATGCTCAAACTGTGTTTGTAGCCAAAAAGCGACACAAAATTGGTCTTTTAACGACAGAAATGAAAACGTGGTTCCAGCAAGATAAATGATTATCAGTATTGGTTTTTTCAGACTGGAGTTTCCATGACAATTTTCACGTCGAAATCGTTGAGCGTATTTCTTCTTTTTGGGCTGTTGGCCGCGGGTTTGATGGCTCAGCAAATACCCGACGAAAAAACAGCGGCAGATCACAAGCCTTCTGCGGCCTATCAATGGACAGCGATAGTGCTGGAAGCCGCCGCGCGTGATGTTGAGCGAATCGGAGCACAGCCAACCATCCTTTCGAGGCAGATGGCAATTCCATTAACTGCCATGTTCGACGCTTGGGCTGCCTACGACGAAAAAGCAGTCGGCACGATGCTCGGTGGAAAACTTCGAAGACCGTTGGCCGAGCGTACTCAAAAGAATAAAGAAACCGCAATCGCATTCGCAATGTACCGCAGCTGCTTGGATCAGTATCCTCATTTCGCTGATTACCTAACAACCGAAATGAAGCAGATGGGGTTCGACCCAAATGACCAATCAGAAGATGTCTCGACGCCTGTCGGGATCGGTAATTATGTTGCCAGAATTCTAATTGAGTATCGACACCGCGACGGAGCCAATCAGCTTGGCGACGAACAAGGCTCATCGGGGCTGCCGTATTCAGACTACACGATGTATCGCCCTGTCAATCCAACCAACAAGATCAACGACCCGGACCGTTGGCAACTGATTCCGTTCGACGACGGCAAGGGTGGTGAATTGATTATGGATTTTTTGACACCACATTGGTATCGCGTCGTTCCTTTTGCGTTAGATTCGGCAGAGCAATTTCGACCTGGACCGCCACCACTTGTTGGCGATGAACAATTGCTTGAGGAAGTTGATGAGTGCATTGAGTTCAATGCAAATTTGACGCCCGAACAAAAGGCGCTTGTTGAATTCATGCGAGACGGCCCACGGTCGACAGGACAATCGGGACACTGGTTGAAGTTCGCGCAGGTTGTCTCGAAGCGCGACAAGTACGACCTCGACAAAGATGTGAAATTATTTTTTACGGTTGGCAATTGTGCTTTGGATACCTTCATCGCGTCTTGGGACTCGAAACGGTATTACGACAGCTCACGCCCTTGGACTTTGGTGCGGCATTACTACAAGGGAAAGACAATCAAAGGCTGGGCAGGTCCTGGGAAGGGCGTGACCAATATGCTCGGTGACAACTGGAAACCTTACTCGCCCTCTAATTTTGTGACGCCGCCGTTTCCCGGTTACGTCTCTGGTCATAGCACGATCAGTGGTGGTTGTGCGGAAATTTTGAAGCTGTTCACTGGCACCGACAAATGTGGATTTGTTGAACCTCGAAAGGCGGGTGAATTGACGGAGCAAGGTTTCACATGTCTTCAAATGCAGCAATTGGACGGCCGGCCACTGGCAGAGTTGATTGGCGATGAACATGCTTCGTGCGATATAACGCTTCCGATTCCAACGTTTACAGAAGCAGCTGAGATGGCGGGAATTTCACGTGTCATGGGCGGCTATCACATCCAAGCCGACAACGTCGCTGGTTTGAAGCTCGGTCGTGACGTTGCCAAATTCATGTGGCCGAAAATTCAAGGATACTTTGACGGGACGGCTGTACTTAAACATTCGGAAAACGCTACGAAGAATGCTAAAAACGAATGACCTTCGGCCACGCTCGTTGGTAAGGCGAAGCTTTAAAATTGGGGCGCGTATCGGTGTCTTTAAAAAGGCTGCCATCAAAAAACGGGTTGATAATTGAAACTGTGTTTTGCCCCGAACGAGCTTTTATCGCATTGAGCAACCGCGTTTTTGGGTGAAACCGGGAAACGCAGTTGCTTTTATCTGATTTGTTTTTCCAGCGGCGGCATGGTTCATCTAGACAAATCAAATTTATTTCCAAAAGACTATGAACTGTTCGCGAAGCGAGCGGAAACGCACCCTTCGAAGTCATGGCTACAACGATCAAGGGGCCCCCGACTCATACGGTCCTGTTTCATTGGGGGATTTTCTAAGTATTGGGTGGCCTAATGCTGCTGCGCAGAGTTATGGCATGGCGATTGCGTTGCCTTTGTTCCGCGAGCGTACTTCGCGTCAGCGTTCGCAACGAGCAAAAGTATCCGGGCTCGCACGCTTGCTTTGAGGGCAAGCGAGTTCGTTCACTTTAACATCGCGCCACGAAACTAACTCTTATTGGAGAAAATGATGTCCAAATTTCAACGCGTCCTCTGTCCTGTCGATCTTTCTGAAAACAGCTGCGCAGCGATCGAATTGGCAACAACGGTGGCAAAGCAAAATGGAGCCGTTGTATCGTTTCTATACGTGTCGCAATTGTGGCTCCCTGACGATTCACAATTGGTTCACGAATACTCTCACTACGCCGAAGAAGTTGTGGATGAAGAGAAAGCACAACTAAATAAGTTGCGTCCGACTGATCCGTCTGTTGGTTACGAACATCAATTCATACATGGAAATCCTGGGCCAACAATCGTCAATGCAACCAAAGCGGCGGATTTCGTCGTATTGAACACTCATGGACGAAGTGGTGTCATGCGATTTCTGATGGGAAGCGTTGCGCATTATGTCCTTCGCAATTCTAAGTGTCCGGTCGTGCTCGTTAAGGGAATGGAGATCGGCAAAGACGAAGGAAAAGAACCGAAGTCTACCAAGCAAAAAATTGCTTTTGTAACCGATGTCATGCACCACGTCGCTTCAATTCATACTTTCGATGGAATGGAATCGGTATTGGCAGATCTGAGGAAAGCCCGGGAAACCGCAGCGCCGGTTGTCGATGGTTCAGGAGAATGCATCGGAATTTTAACGACGACCGATATAGAAAAATTTCAGTCGCTTCGGGAAAGATTCGTAGCCAGAGACGAGACCGTCATTGATGAAATATTCGAAGTCGATGAGTTCGGTCAACGCCGCGCGACGAATTACAACTTTGACAAAGTCGAACGGCACATGACCAAGGAAGTAATTTCCATTTCTGAATCCGAGACGGTTCAACAAGCCATCGACTTACTCGAGACCCATCAAAACATCCATCATCTCGTTGTGCTCGACGCAGATTGTCATGCCGTTGGAATTTTAGATGTGGAGAGCCTTTCGAGGTTTCAGTTGATGGATTCTGCCTCAGAGGCAGAGCCGGATGAAATTTCGCAATCCAGTTCGTAGTGGACCCGGAAAACATTTCCCCTCAGAAAAGTCTGCGAACTGTGAAAGAAGAAATGAAAAAGTACACGTTAAAAACTGTTATTGTGCCGTGGGATTTTTCTCCGATGTCGAAAGCAGCTTTTGAAATGGTTGATTCGGTTGACAGAATAGAAGTCGTTCATGTGACGCCGTATCCTACCGCCACTTAATTTGGCGTGATTTGGAGCACAATGACTGAAAGCAACATTCTTGAGAATCTTCAGAACTCGTTTGAGAAAGAGATGAAGTCCGGTGAGTTTCCAAAATTCAAATTCACGTCCGTATTTGGCGATCCCGGAACTCAAGTGTCAAGCATCGCCAAAGAACGCGGCGCCGGTTTGATCGGGATTTCTTCGCATTGGCACACTGGATTTAGTCGATTGCTATTGGGGTCGGTTGCGGAACGAGTCGTTCGTTTGTCACCTTGCCCTGTGTTAGTCTTTCGAGGGGGGGACGTAGCCGGGTGATCTGGCTCGGCACCAAACAAGATTGACCGTGGAGTTTCTCGTCGATGACTTGAGTCGTTGCAGCATCCCATAGGAGTAGAAATGAACGAGCGACAAAGCAGTCTATCGTTGAACTTGGTTCCCATGAAATTTTGATGAACTAGTCACAGGATGCAGACCGACAAACAGGTTCGCCGATTACAAATCCCAAGAGATCAAGCGACGACAACATGCCGATCGGTTTCTTTTCGTTGTCGAGAACCAAAACATGGTGTCGATGCTTTTTGCACATTTCACGAGCGACGTGTGATAGAGAATCATCGAGTTTGGCTGGTTCGATTTTCTTCGTCATGTGAAAACCAACTTCATCGAAATGCAAACCGGGTAAACGAAATTTTGCCCCACCTCCATAGTGGGCCATGTCGAAAGTCGTGCCATGACGCTTTTCGTTTTGCAATCCCATTCGCACCGCTTCATATTCAACTAGGTCGTGACCAGTGATGATTCCAACACAGTAACCAGATTCGGAGATTACAGGCGCGGCGTGGATATCGTTTTCTTTAAAAATGCACGCGACTTTTTCCATTTTGTCGGTTTCCGCCACAGTCACGAGAGTCGTGACCATAACATCCTCGACACGAGTCGTTCCGATGGATTTCATAATAGGCCTCAATTTTGGGTAGTGAAAAGTCCCTTGGTCTGGTGTACTGAGGAATTGAAAGCAAACGAAGTGCCATTTCTTGATGAGCATGTAATTGACAGCCAATTACAACCGAAATGAAAATGCGTCCGTTGAGCTAGACTCAAGATCGCGCGTTATCGCTCGGCGGCACGTGGTCTTGCTCGTCTCAAAGATTACTGCAGGAGGCAGGAAACTTTTGAATAAGCTTTCTGCAGGATAGCCATGAAGGACAACATGCCTGTGTGGATTCCTGCAGACCAGGTTTGTCCCGTTCATTTTTATTTGTTTGATAACTCGTTTTTTAATTTGATCATTCTCGGAACCGTTCTCGATGAAAAAACTTACCAATGAGCTCGCTGTCGATTTTGATTTGAGCGACACGGACGGACTCCGGCACCGACTTCAAGACGATCGAGGCTCATGGCTGTTGTTGGTTTTCCATCGGCATCTTGGCTGACCTCCTTGCCGAGAACACCTGTCGCAGTTGCGGCAACAAAAAGATTTGCTCGATTTGTCAAAAATTCACGTAAAAATCGTAACTTTTGATACCGATTTCATGGCACTCGCGTATGTCAAAGAAACCAACTTGCCGTGGCCGTTGCTGCAAGATTCGGATCGAAAACTTTACAGTGCCTACGGTATGACGCGCGGAAGTTGGTGGGACATCTACAATCCCGGTTCGATTTTGAATTATCTGAAACTGATTTTTTCCGGGAAAGGACCAGGCAAGCCGGGAAGAGATTGGCGGCAGCTCGGCGGAGACGTTCTGATTGACCCGCAAGGAATTGTTCGAATGCATTACGTGAGTGGCAATCCACACGATCGCCCCGAGGTCGAAGCGATTGTGGACCTTGCTAAACAACGCGGGAATTGACTGCGCGAACCAGATAGCTCTGGGCTTCGAGTGTCGGTGGTTTCTTTTGGGTCCCGTTTCAAGCCACGATGTTTGAACTGCAGGATCAGACCAAGGTTCAAATTCCCATCATCGCAAGTAAGTCAGTCATTTGAGACAAGAAGGCTGAAACTCGCGGATGTTCGGCTTTAAAGCTGACGATACGGTCGGCCAGATCCTGATGTAGTTCCTCTAAAGACTCTTGTCCTGCCATGGCTTTTGCCTGATCTATCAAGCCACCAACGTCGGTGACCAATATGCCTAGCGCGTCGATTGTTTCTTCATCGATTTCCTCAGCCGATTCAAGTTCGATGTTGATTCCGGATAGGTCTTCGTGAAGATCTCTCAAACGAATTAGTAGCTGGGTGTTTGACATGAATGTTTCCTGGGCAGAGATGTAAGTTGTCGTAGCTGCGTTTAGTTGTTTTTCTCTGAGCGAATAATTTGATGTTTAACTGGTGTTCAGTGATTTGAGATTAAAACGCAAAGTTTATGCCAGTCGGAAATGAATCCGTTTTGTTGATGCAAGTTGATTTGACCGTGCTGGGGCGCGCATTGTGCAACTTCTTCATCGCTGAGTACGCTCCGCAAGTTGCCTTACCGTGCTGGCCCGCACATTAAATTTGTTAACTGTGCGGAACCGCTCGCTCAAGTGAGGGGGCAATATTCGATTCGGCATCCCACTGTAGCAAATCGAACCAGTACGTGGGCGACTGCCTGCAGCGGCGAGTCGCACGATGTTTGCGTTGCCACTATGTCGCATCCTTTCGATTGGCACTGCGTTTGCAATGCGAACTCATGAACCGCTGCTGTGCAAATCGCATTGCAGATCCAAGCATGAATTCAATGTGCGTTCCGAAAAGGGTCGCCTGCAAAATCAAGGAAAGTTTAAAAGCAACCTCATGAATGAGTTCAAATCAACGGTTGATGAAACCGACGATACAGCAACCGTTTCGGAAAAACTTCAGCTCGATTCGTTTTCATACGACGATGTGATTGTTCGAATGTTTTCCTTGGCGACATTAGTGTGGGGAATCGTTGCCACGCTTGTTGGCTTGATCGTTGCGGTTCTTTTGGTCATGCCGCAATGGACGTTTATCGAATACGTTTCGTTCGGTCGATTGCGTCCACTTCACACCAACGCGGCGATTTTCGCTTTTGGTGGGAACGCCATTTTTGCTGCCGTTTATTATTCAACACAACGGCTTTGCAAAGCCCGCATGTGGAGCGATTGGCTTAGCTACGCTCACTTCTGGGGCTGGCAGTCAATTATCGTCGCAGCTGCGATTACATTACCGATGGGGATTACGCAAAGTAAAGAATACGCGGAACTCGAGTGGCCAATCGACATAGCAATTGCAATTGTCTGGGTTGGTTTCTTCGGTGCGAACTTTTTCATGACTCTTGTCAAGCGACGCGAGCGTCACATGTACGTCGCACTTTGGTTTTATATCGCAACCGTCGTAACAGTTGCCATTCTGCATGTGTTCAACAACCTGGTCGTTCCCTCAAGCTTGTTCAAGAGCGTTCCAATCTACGCCGGCGTACAAGACGCAATGATGCAGTGGTGGTATGGCCACAATGCCGTAGCGTTTTTTCTCACGACACCGTTTCTCGGAATAATGTACTACTTTTTGCCCAAGGCAGCCGAACGTCCGGTGTTCTCGTACAAGCTAAGCATCATTCACTTTTGGTCGTTGGTGTTCATTTACATTTGGGCCGGCCCGCATCATTTGCACTACACGTCCATCGCTGCATGGGCTTCTTCGCTGGGAATGGTTTTCTCTCTGATGCTTTGGATGCCAAGCTGGGGGGGAATGATCAACGGACTGTTGACCCTTCGCGGAGCTTGGCACAAAGTCGCGACCGATCCAGTGCTCAAGTTCTTTGTCGTTGGCATTACGTTTTACGGCATGGCAACATTCGAAGGTCCGTTATTATCCGTCAAAAGCGTAAATGCACTTTCCCATTACACCGATTGGACGATTGCACACGTCCACGCAGGAGCCCTGGGTTGGAATGGATTTATGATTTTTGGCATGATGTATTGGTTGTTGCCAAGGATTTTCCAAACAAAGCTGTGGAGTAACCAACTCGCGACTTGGCACTTTTGGGTCGGCACGCTGGGAATCTTGCTCTACATCATTCCCATTTACGTTGCCGGTTTGACGCAAGGTTTGATGTGGCGGGCGTTCACTCCGGAGGGCAATCTTGCGTATCCCGATTTTGTTGAAACGGTGAATGCAATCATTCCAATGTGGTGGACTCGGGTAGGTGGTGGAGCACTTTATATCGTTGGAATTTTGATGATGGCTGTGAACTACTTTATGACTTGGCGTTCACGACCGGATGTTTACGACGAGCCCATTATTCGAGCCGCACCATTATCAAAGGACTTTGATGGCGACCCGCCGATTCCTCGGTCACGACTAAATGGCGTTACAAATTTTGCACACAAAATTGACGTTTGGGAACAAGCTCGTTGGCATCGAGTCTGGGAACGGTTGCCGATTCGTTTCACCGTCTGGGTGACTGTCGCCGTAGTCGTAGCTTCAGCGTTTGAGTTGGTTCCAACTTTTTTGATTCGTTCGAACGTGCCAACTATTGACTCGGTCAAGCCGTACACGCCGTTGGAGTTGGCAGGAAGAGACATTTACGTTGCTGAGGGGTGCTACAACTGCCACTCGCAACAGATCCGCCCACTTTTTGCAGAGACAGAACGTTACGGAGAATACTCGAAGGCAGGAGAGGGAATCTACGATCGACCGTTCCAATGGGGTTCGCGTCGGATCGGACCTGATCTCGCTCGAGAAGGTGGAAAGCAGTCTCATCTTTGGCACTTTGAACATTTTCGCGAACCATCTGCGATGGTAAAAGGCAGTGTCATGCCGGCGTATCCTCATCTGGTAACTCGGAAATTAAATTTCCGATCGATCCAAGGGCGGGTCAATGGGGCCGCGATGTTGGGCGCTCCATATGTACGTGAGTTGAACGAGGCGCCAGAGATGGCTCGTGAACAAGCGAGACAGATTGCTTGGGAACTTGCTCAGCAAGATGGGCCATCAACCATCAAGTCTGAGTCAGGAGAAATAGTAGGCTTAGATGAAACGCAGATTGTCGCGTTGATCGCCTACCTGCAACGGCTTGGTACTGATCTCCATGCTTCGGATAAAGACGACAAAGGAGCGAAGCTTTCTACGGAACAAGAAGGCTTACTGAAGAAGTACAAGCAGATGCTTTCACCAGAATTGCTTGAAGAGGCTGATGTATCGCGAGGCAAGGTGCTCTTTACCGAAACCTGTGGAAGATGTCATCAGCTGTTTAACGAAGGCGGACAAGTCGGTCCTAACATAACTGACACCAAACGTTGGAGTTTGGACTTTTTATTAACAAATTCAATCGCACCGAGCTTGGAGATTCCTGCGGCTTACCAGACCGAAGTCATTTTGACTGCCGATGGGGAATTGCTAACAGGCATTGTCGCCAAAGAGGACGATGAAAAAGTCATTTTAAAAACCGCCGATCAACCACGTGTAGAGATTCTCAAGGAAGACATCGATGAGCGTAAAAATTCGGACGTCTCAGTGATGCCTGCGGGACAGCTTGACCAAATGTCACCCGAAGATATCCGTGATCTGATGAAGTATCTCCAACTGCCCAAACCCTTGGAAGCACAAGATCCGGCGGTTGAACCGACAAATAAACCATCTCAACAAAAGTAATTTCAAATGATTAAAAATCTAACCAGCTATCTGGATTACGGAATATTTGCAGAGATTGCGTTGGCGATTTTTGCTGCTGTATTCATTGCCATTGTGATCCGCACACTAATGACACGGCGTGACGTCTCGGAACAAAATGCTCGGATCGTCTTGGGCGAGCACTTGAAGGGAAAAGTATGAACTCGGAAATAATAGGCGAAAAGGTCAACACTCGTTCGGTACACACAGAAGGCAATGTTAACTTGACCGGCCATTCGTACGACGGGATTCAGGAGTACGACAACCCGTTACCAGGTTGGTGGAAGTTTTTGTTTTGGTTCTTCATTTTGATTGCACCGATTTACTACTTCTACATGCACTCGGGCAAAGAAGGCCGGTCGATCCACGACCAATACAACAACCACATGGCCAGCGTTTTCGAGCTGCGGTTTTCAGAAATCGGCGTCCTCAAAGCCGATCGGGAAACGATTCTCAAGTACATGAATGATGAGCCAAAGTGGTTGGCGGTCGGCAAAGTTGTCTATCAAACTAATTGCGTGAGCTGCCACGGTGCAGACGGTGGTGGATTGGTTGGCCCGAACTTAACGGATAACTATTGGAAGAATGTTCGAAGCGTCGAAAGTATTGCTACGGTGATCGAAAACGGTGCCGCTAACGGAGCCATGCCGGCGTGGAAAAATCGCCTAACTCACCCAAATCAAGTCGTTCTTACGGCAGCGTACATCGCTTCGTTGCGGAAAAATCCAGTCGCGGGAAAGGGGCCAGAGGGAAACGCTATTCCACCTTGGGGTGAGTAGTTCGAAAACCTGCTCTTAGTCCGTGCTAAGAAACTCATAGCCCGATGAGAACTCAAAATTTTGCGGGACTCACCAATCTGTTTGTAGTGGCCCTTTAGCGAGTGACCATGGCGTCGCCCTGAACAATGCTTCACCAAGGGAGCGGTGCGAATGGATAAAGGATTGAATTCAAATTCAGAAGATCAAAAGAACGACTCCAAAATGAACTTACCCATCCTTCAACCAGAAGATCATGTGCTCAGTACGCTTGAAGCCGACGGTTCCCGTCGTTGGTTGAAGCCTAAACTGAGCAAGGATTCATTTCTCCGTCGACGCCGAGTGGTTGCATATGTGTTGATCGCAATCTTCACTGTTTTGCCGTTTATCAAATTCGGAGGAAAGCCGTTTGTATTGATCGACATCGTGGCGAGACGGTTCACTATTTTTGGTTTTACATTCTTGCCGACGGACACCGTACTGTTGGCGATATTCATGGTTGGTTTTCTGTTGAGTATCGTACTTTTCACGGCACTGTTTGGCCGCGTCTGGTGTGGCTGGGCGTGTCCTCAAACCGTCTACATGGAATTTTTATTCCGCCCAGTTGAAAGATTTTTTGACGGAACGGTTGGGCGTGGCGGGCACAAGAAGAATATCCCTGTTTGGCGAACTGTCGCCAAATACATCGTTTACTTTCTGTTGAGCGTTTATCTCGCCAATACGTTTCTTGCTTACTTTATCGGTGTCGACCGACTCAGCCAGTGGGTAACTCGATCCCCGCTTTCGCATCCGATTCCGTTTGCAATTATGGCTTTTGTTACGTTCGCAATGATGGTCGACTTTTGTTTCTTTCGAGAGCAAATGTGCGTGATCGCTTGTCCCTACGGTCGATTTCAATCTGTCTTGCTTGATCAAAATTCACTGATCGTGGCGTATGACAAAACGCGCGGAGAACCTCGTGGAAAAGTTCAAAAGAAGTCTGGTTCCGACAATGCTCTGCCGGTACTTGGAGACTGTATCGGGTGCGGGAATTGCCTAACGACATGTCCTACTGGGATCGACATTCGCGATGGTTTACAGATGGAGTGCATTAACTGCAC
>JBGCDK010000101.1:0-6511 GCA_045105295.1 Mariniblastus sp. | reverse complement strand
GACATTGCGAAATGGTCAGCTATCTCTCCGAGTGTAAACGACTCCGCCAAATGTTTCGTCATCCAATCCAGAACTGGCCCAAAATCGTCATCTTCTGTCGCAAGCACAACCGGTTCGACGTATTGAGACTGGCCTCCTTCGCGGTGTACTGGCGCGACCATTCTGCGAGCGACATGGTTCGCAACTTCGATACCAAAGTCCTTTCGGATAATTGAAAGACACAAATCCAGGCCAGCAGTTGAGCCCGCTGAGGTCGAAATTCGGCCATCGTGAACGTACAAACGATCCTTGATGACTTTGGCTTTGGGAAAGGTCCGCTGGAGTTCTTCAGTATGTAACCAATGCGCCGTAACCTTTTTTCCGTCCAGCAATCCAGCATGCCCAAGAACGAAAACACCATTGCAAACCGAAACGATTCGAGCTCCATTCTTGTAAGCCGTTCGGAGTGCGTTGATAAAAGCCGGCTTCGGCGGTTCGTGTTTGCCGTGCTCTGCGGTTCGTCTTCGCCAGCCCGGAATAATGATCGTGTGGGCTTTCGCAAGTTCCTTCAGGCGATGTTTTGGTCGAATGGAAAACCCGTGTGTCGACCTCAGTTCTCCCCGTTCGACGCGACAAGGATTGAAGTCGTACCAATTTTTCTCAAGGCCCGGTCGTATCAAGCCAAAGAGCTCTGCCACAATTCCATATTCGAAACCTGGTAATCCGTCGAAAACGGCTGCAACTACGGTTTTTCTGTCCATGGCATGATTGTAACTGAGAATGGCATTTATGCCACTTTTGTTTCGAACGTTTTTTGCAAAGATAACTTCATGCCAAGGAAAGGAACAATCAAAATCGCACCAATTCAAACCTTCGCATGGTGATCTTTTCCGTTTTCCAACTTACTAAACATCATCGAACATAAGACTCTGCCAAATGGAGACCTTCAAACCCAGATCAGTATCCTATCTCGGTGTCTATCCCATCGATAACTGGCAATTCAAAATCTATCGCATGGCGTACAGAGAAAGCGAACCGGTTGACGGGCTACTAGGTGCGACTTTGTCGAATCTTCCCAATTGGCTCGAGGACAAAACCAAGCTTAATGATTTCGACCACTACAACGTCGGAACTGTCATCATTCATGAAGCCAAAGATAGTATCTTGACCGTCGTCAGTTGGTGGGTTTACGAAAATGTAATTCAAAACCATGTGTACTGTGCACCCTTGGACAACCCCATCGAAGCGGTGGACTACTCTAACAAGGGGATTCAATACTGCGTTTGGGAGCTGAACATCCTTTGGCACGAAAGGAATTTGTGGGTAGAACATATCTTGAAGAATGCTGACTCGCCCGACTGGAAAAAGTATCTCGCGAATCACTATGAATCCAAATGGGCCTCTTGATGTCCAAATTCACACACGTTGGATGACGAAGGGTCTATGCGATCACGGTCGACGACTAGAAATCTCCAGTGACGTCATAGCCTCTAAATGGACTTCATTCATGCCAGCGTCATGTGACCTCGAATAAAATTAGAAAAATTGGATTCGTGGTCGTTTTCGCGGGAGCCCAAACCGTTTGGGTGTTTTCGATTGAAAACGCCTGGTTACCACTTAACTGGATGATGCCGATTGTGCTTCGGCATTTGGTTTGCAGACGTTTCGTGAAAGGACTCAGCGCTACAAAATCCGCATCGTCGACTTTCGCGGGAAGCGTGAGGCTCAAAGGTGGCAATTTTTAAACGGGCTGCGATCCAGATGGTCATTCCCGCGACCACGAACGAAATTCGATCTCTCTAAGCGGAATGCAAAAAACGTCATTAGTGGGGAGTGAGACCATCATCAGCGCACGAAAAAACCGAGATCGTTTCCGACCTCGGTTTATGTAGTCTCAAAAAGTACACCCGGAGGGATTCGAACCCCCAACCCTCGGTTCCGAAGACCACGAGACCGTTAATTTGGCTTTCACCACGCTTCAAAAAAGCCTGTTTTGCAGGGCTTTTTCATTTACCAGCCTTCGACAATGCGTCGACCAAATGCAGATTTGGCGAGTTAGTGGGGGGATTAGTGGGGGGACCAAATCGCCACCTCGACAGCTTTTCAATTTTCATGGAGATGGAGTCAAATGCATTCGGACGATGAATCCGACGCACATTACTTTCCCCTAATTCGATCTCTTATCTTTTCAAGATTCTCTTCAAAGAGTTTTTGCTCGGGGGCATTTTTGGATTTGGCAATTTGAACAGCCTTTTCATAGTTCTGGGCAGCTTCGTTCAATTTTCCATTTGTGGATAACGCCTCAGCGTAACTGTCAAATACATTTGCGACTTCCGGATAAATCAACGTGTTAGCTCGAAAGATCGCTTCGGCGACTTTTGGTTGTTTGAAATTCATCAGGTATTCGTACCCAATCACGTTGATCATTGCCTGATCGAGCAGGCCGGCTTCTTCGCATTCTTTCAAAATCTCATAAACTGACTCTTCGCTGGTTTCAGGATCAAAGCTATCCAAAATGCCAACCAATTTGGCTGATAGATTCTCGTGACTTTTCACTCGATCGGCACCATATTTCTGGGCTGCAATTTTTGCGAGTTCGTAGGCCTTCTCAAGAGTGTCCTCAGGGGAAGTCTTGATATCAGGCACAACACCCATGCCTTCCCAGTTGGTTTTTGTAATTGGGTTAACCGCTTTTCCCACAGGAATGATCGCTTCGAGTTTGTCGTTCAACCGCATGACCCGTCCAGGATTTGCGCCTCCTCGTGTTGACTGACCGACCAGCGCAGCCCGTTTTTGCGATTGCATGTTGTAGGCGAACTCCTCGGCTGCCGAAAATGTCTTCCCGCTAACCAGAACAAACAAAGGTACATCAGGCAATTTTTTCCCAGTGACTTCTTCGAGCGACCAAAATTCTTGAATGCGATCACCTTGTCGCCAATACAAACTGTTTAGATGCACGCTCTCGTCGAAAAAATAGCTACAAAGATATTGAACCATTTCGGGATAGCCACCACCATTTTCTCGAAGATCAATAATGATCGCATCCGAACCTGAGAGTAATTTCATATATCCGTCCGCGTATTCACGACCAACACGAAGCTGAGCAAAACTTCTAATATCCAGATAGCCGACATTGCCGTCCAGGATTTTTACTTCTTTTAATCCTCCAGCGTTTTCCCGGTCACGAGCAATTTGAGTTCTATGTCTTTCAAGGAATCCTGCCGTTGAAGATTCCCGGCGGCCTTGTCGTGCTTGAGCCACTGGTCTGATCAGCATGTGCTTGTCCTTGCTGATCGACTGAACCTCGGTTGTCAACGATTCGGCAAAAGCTTTAAGGTTCGAACAATCATTGAAGTGCTCAGCTTCGAATCGTTTTTTTAGATGTTCACTTACTTTTAGTGCCAGGTCTGGCTCGACATAAAAGTCGTTTAAACGGGTCGAAAGTTCGCCAATGGTTGACTCCTTAAAGGCAGGAGAAAGCGGTTCTTCCTGAACTTGAAGAAAGACGCAACATCCCATTGTCAGGCAGATAGCAAACGACTTACAAATGTTTTTTTTCATTTTTTCTTTTCAAGGAGAACACGGCTGCCTGAGCTAGTTTGAAATCTCTAAACTAAACAATGCAATGAGATTTCCACGAGTGAGTTGTGATACGAAGTCCGTTTTTTATGACAAAATTCTGCCAAGGCAAGGCACAACTTTACCGCCAGGGACCATTTTTTGTAACGTTGAAAAAGGACTCGCCGTCAAAACGAAAAAGACCCTTCACACCGCCAAACCAAATCCGCCTTTCCTTGTCTTCAAAGATGCACATGATTCCAGGAGTGATGAGCCCATCTTTCTCATCGAACTTTGTAAATGATTTCCCATCATAACAATATGCTCCGAAGTGTTTTCCGGAGAACCAGACCCTTCCGGATTGGTCTGCGTGCATGCACCAAATCTCTTTGCCAGCAACCGTTCCGTCTTCGGTGAAGTTGGTAAACTTCTTTCCGTCAAACCGGCTTATCCCCTTGTGAGTCGTTCCAAACCAAATGTTTCCCAAGCTGTCTTCCAGAATACTACCGACTGCGTTATTGGGGAGGCCGTCCTTCTCCGAAATATTGGACAGCTTCTTACCGTCGTAGATGTATGCACCCCCATTTGTGCCGAACCACACTTGCCCTTTGCGGTCTACCGTAATGCAATGCACTATCTTGCCGCTGGTTACGCCTCTTGTATGATCGGGCTCAGCTTCCGGAATGGCGAAGTCAGTAAACGTTTTTCCGTCGAATCGACTAACACCCTCAATGGTGCCGATCCAAATCGTCCCATTCGCGTCCACCGCGATGCTCCAAACGTCGCTGCTGATCAGGCCATCTTTCTTGCCAAAACTTGTAAATGATTTTCCATCAATTCGGGTAATGCCCCCCGTAGTTCCACACCATATATTGCCATCCTTGTCTTCTACGATGCGTTTGATCGTGACTCCATTACCGAGATCATCCTTGAGGTCGTAGCTCGTAAGTACTTTTCCATCGTTGCGAAACAGGTCACCTTCGCCGCCGATCCACAGGTTGCCAAGTGAATCTTGAAAAACACTCCGCACGACATTCCCTATTTCAGCAGTTGAGTCGACGTCGATGACAAGAGTTTGGCCCGCTGCCGCTTCTTGAGTTTGAGAAGGTGTGGCCGAGTCTAGCGTGGATTTTGGATTGGTAGGCGATGTTGAGGGGGGAGGTGATTCAATTGTTTTTTGGTCTGAAACGCTTTGTCTTGTGCAGCCAGCAACGGCGAGCGAAACAATGAAGAGCGAAGCAAAGATAAGACGAAGCATCGGCAATTTTCCAACAGATTGAAGCTAATTCTTGATAAGTTGTTCTATACGCTGCTCGCGATTGAAGGGTTCGACTTTCAGTTCACAATGCTGGAATCGCAATCAGGTTTTCAAGCTCACGAGCGCAAATGGACAAACGGCGTTGACGGCTTTTCACCAGAAAAAAAGTCAGCGAAAAGTACTCTATCCGCGCGCGTGAAAAAAAATCTGCCGATCGTCCAAACCGATTCGAACCCCGGCTGATGAAATGAAAACCAGAGCACTTCGCATTCCTCAGAATATCACGACACGTCATCAAACATGAAATGATGAAGGAGTTCGGCAAATCTACGCACTATTCGACGATGCCGTTGCGCGGGCCTGCTTGGCGGGCTTGCTTGGCGAGCCGTCGGGCATCCCAATCTGCTCAGTGCGTAGCCTCCCAAGCACCGCTCTTCAAACTTAAAAACTTGGCCAACGATTCCACTTCTGCCTCCGCAAGCAAACGAAACGCTTTCGCCCTGGGACGCTTCTCCGCGTATCCGAATTCCACTTTCAAGTTTTCGTTGTCCACTTTCGCATTCGCCCAACCGACCACCTCGTTTCGCCAAAGAACCGGCATCGCATAATATCCTCGCGCGCGCTTCGCCTCAGGAACATAAGCCTCGAAACGATACGTCCACCCCCAAAGATGTGCAAATCGCTCACGGTCACGCACCAATGGGTCAAAGGGGGCCAATATTCGAACGCGCTGCGGAACCTCAGTCGACAACCATTCCTTACGAGGCAAAAGATAAGTGACTCCAGTCACATCGACCTCCACCAGTTTCCCAGTCTCGACTAAGGATTCGATAGCCGCCAGTCGGTCCCCTCGGGCAGGCAACAGACGATTTTGGCTCCGCAACTCCGAAACCAAAAACCGCTTCGTCGTCGGACCAAACACAAGGGCTGTCGTTAAAGCAAGATGACGATATCGCTCAACCGTCGCGACTGCTTCCCCGTTATGAACCTCGGCGATCTGATAGACGCGAATTCCTTTCTCGCGACGACTCACCCGCAAATATCCATATTGATGAAGGTCTTTTAAAATCCGCTTCGTTTCGCGAGACTTACCTCCCCAATAATTCTCTACCGACTTCCGCCCAAATTTTTCATCCAATCGACGTGGATGAACCTCGCCCAGTTCAGCCACTGCTTCGAGCACCGCACGCTCGCGCTTCTTCAATTTGCGATCTGGACGCCACAGGTTTCGCCAAACTTCTGGCGTCATAAACCCATACGCAAAGAGATACCCTTCCTCCACTTCCAAGTCTGGGTACGCCTCCTCCAATTCTCCTGCGACGTATCCGGAAACACGTTGTCGCAACATCAAATCCTGAGCTCTTGCTGGCGACCTGATCGGGTCAGCTTGCACAAACTGCATCCCTTCTAAAGCATTGGACAAACGAGTGAAATCCGGAAAGGACTCAGCGACAACGCGTCTCTTAAATTCAGCAAGTCCAAGCTGTTCAACCATATCAAAATGATATCGGACTCAACGAATTGAGTCTATGTTGGCGATTTGCGACCGCATCGGCGCGAAAATTCAAAAGTACATCGGACGATGAAGCCGACGTAGTTTCGGTAATTCAAGAAGGTGCATCGGCCTGCTCCTCTCTTCAGCTTATTGGCTCAGTTGCTACTATTGTGATGATGGTCATCTGCGTCGGATATTTTCGAGCAGCACTCAAACGGATC
>JBGCDK010000100.1:0-19186 GCA_045105295.1 Mariniblastus sp. | reverse complement strand
CACAAAACTCGCGAATGACTGATTTGAAGCAAGTCTGCGACGTTGGATGCTGGGAATTTTTAAACGATGCAACTCGGCGATGAGTGGTTGCGTCAGATGCGTCTAACACAGGCTTTCACAATCACGACTGGCCTTGCGGTTGCCCCGGTTTATTTTTTTCACCAAATCGACCACCCAACCAACCTTGGCGATCAACTGGCACCAAACTAAAATACGGCCTCAATGGTAGAAGTAGCCCCGCACATTCTGGCGGCTGAGCGACTGTTTGCGTTGCCAGAAAAATTTGCTAACAACACCGACTTTGTTAAATGCATTGAATCACTTCGTCGAGGTGAAACAGCAACATTTGATTCCGTCTGGGGCTCAGCCTGCGCGCTTCTCACGAGTTCGCTTGCAACAGAATTCAAGAACATTCTGGTCGTTGTTCCTGACGGTAAATCTCAGGACTTTCTCCAAGACGACCTCTCGACATTTTTCGAAGGAATGGTCGAACGGTTTCCAGCCTGTCTCCCGGGAACAGATTCTTCTGTCACAGTTGATGTGGAATACGGTGACCGACTGCGACTGATTAAATCATTCATCAACGGTGATCATTCGCCCGTCGTGATCGCCACAGTGCCGTCCTTGCTACAACCCGTGCCCTCACAGGAATCGATCAAAGGAAATTCGCGAGTCATTGGCAACGGCCAGCAGTTGGATGTCGAAACGTTTACCGAGTGGTTGCTCGAACAGGGATTCCATCGCACCAGCGCCGTTGAATTGCCGGGCGAGTTTTCCAGTCGCGGCGGGATCATCGACGTGTATGCTCCAGATTGGGAAGGGCCTGTTCGAATCGAGTTGTTCGACGACGAGGTCGAATCACTCCGGCAGTTTGACGCTGGAACACAACGAAGCAACATCGAGCTACAGCAAATTGAGATCACCGTTCTGACGGACGAGCAACAGCAACCGCACATCGCCGACAGCCACTTGGTAGATCATTTACCCAACGACACGCTGCTGTTGCTGGTCGAACCCGAGGAGCTAAACGAATCGGCAAAACGTTACCTTGAGCGAAGTGCCGATCTCGAATCGCTTTTCAGCTGGACCGACGTCACGAAACGCTGGGCCGATTTGCCTGCCGCCACAGCCAGTCGCGTTGCCAGCGGTCACCTCGGGGCCAGATGGCAATTGCCAATTGATTCCGTTGAAAAATTTAGTGGTGATATCGGCGATTTGAAAATGCAAGTCGACCGTTTGGCGCGAGACACCAGCGGAGTTGAATTCGATGTTCTTGTCGTCGCACGAGTCGAAGGCGAAATCCCACGCGTCACCGAAATCCTTTCTTCAACTGCCGCATCAGCAAGCGGTCGACTGCACATCGGACTGGGCTGTGTTCACCACGGTTTTCGCTTGCGAGACTCGCATGAAATCGTGGTCGGTTGTGACCAGATGTTCCACCGAACTGAACTTCGCCGAAAAGGGAGAAAGCGACTGAGCAAAGCGATCGACAGCTTTCTTAATCTGCGCGAAGGTGATTTGATTGTGCATCTTGCTCACGGGATTGGTCGATTCCGCGGACTCAAGATGCTCGACAAAGACGGTCAATTGACCGAGCACCTTGAGCTTGAGTTTTACGGCGGCACAAAAATCTATGTACCTGCTACCAAGATCGACCTCGTTCAAAAATACATTGGCGGAACCAAAACGCGACCTGTGCTTGCCAAGATCGGTGGCAAATCTTGGGCGAAGCAAAAAGCGTCAGTCCAAGAAGCAATCACCGATCTCGCCGCTGAGATGATCGAGGTTCAAGCACAGCGCGACGGACGTAACGGCATCGCGTTTGGACGTGACACCGATTGGCAAAATGAATTCGAGCAAATGTTCCCGCACCACGAAACGCCGGATCAGTTGTCAGCGATCGCTGCGATCAAAGAGGACATGCAACGCGCTCAACCGATGGATCGACTGCTTTGCGGCGACGTTGGATTCGGAAAAACCGAAGTCGCCATGCGAGCCGCGTTTAAAGCGGTCGAGAATGGTTACCAAGTCGGAATGCTTGTCCCAACAACGATCCTGGCAGAGCAGCACTACAAAAATTTTAAGGAACGGATGGGCGAGTTTCCGTTGGACATCGCCAAACTAAGTCGTTTTTGCACGAACAAGGAAATTAAGCAGAACATCGAGGACATCGCTAAGGGTAAAGTCGATATCGTGATCGGAACCCATCGCTTGGTCTCGAAAGACGTAAAATTTTTCAATCTTGGCTTGGTCGTCATCGATGAAGAACAACGATTCGGTGTCGAACATAAAGAACGATTGAAAAAGCTCCGCAGCAGTGTCGACGTGCTAACCATGTCAGCCACGCCCATTCCACGAACACTTCATATGTCGCTGGTGGGCGTACGAGATATTTCAAATCTTGAGACTGCGCCCGAGGAACGATCGCCAGTCGACACAAAGGTCCTGCGTTATAACAACAACGTCATCAGGCCGGCAATGTTGCGTGAGATCAATCGCGGTGGCCAGGTTTTCTTTGTCCATAATCGCGTCAACGACATTCACATTATCAAACAACGACTGGAATCGCTTGTTCCAGAGGCCACCTTTCGTTTTGGACATGGCCAGATGAACGAGGGTGAGCTTGAAAAAGTGATGACGGACTTCATCAACGGTGAGTTCGATGTCTTGATCGCAACAACGATTATCGAAAGCGGATTGGACATCCCCAATGCGAATACGATTTTCATTAACGATGCGGATCGGTATGGGCTTTCAGATCTTCACCAACTTCGAGGCAGAGTAGGGCGTTACAAACACAAAGCCTATTGCTACTTGCTGCTTGAGCCACATAAACATCTCAACCCAACTGCGGCCAAACGATTGCAAGCGATCGAGACGTTTAGTGATATGGGCGCAGGTTTCGCGATCTCGATGCGAGACCTCGAAATTCGTGGTGCTGGTAACTTGCTGGGCACCCAACAAAGCGGTCACATTGCAACGATCGGCTACGAACTGTATTGCCAGCTTCTTGAAACTGCCGTTCGGCGGCTCAAGCACATGCCTGCGAAGATGTCGATTCACGTCGAAGTCGACTTACCTGTCGCTGCATTTTTGCCAGACGAGTACGTTAGCGACCGCCGTCAGAAAATTGACCTTTATCGACGGCTGACTCGATTGGAACGGTTTGATCAAGTCGCTGAACTTCGAACCGAATTTCGGGATCGGTTTGGAAAATTACCAAGCTCGGTTGTGCGATTGTTAAAAGTTTCAGAATTGAAACTCGAAGCAGCGGTCTGGCAAATCACCACGATTTCGATGCAAGACAAATACCTGACTTTTAAATTCCAAGACAAAGCCAGGTTCTCCCAGCTTTCAAAAGCACGTCCGATGATTCGAATCATTGACGACGAAACGGCCATGGTGACGCTGAAGGAAACGAAGATCCACCCGACAAAAATGCTGGCACTTGTGAAATCGCTCTTGCAGCCAACTACCTGATCTCTCTATTCTTCCCCGCCAACTTTCACGGAAAAACCGCAGGAACGTGGGCAGTCTGTAGTTTTTACGAACCCTTTTTCCAATGTGTTCGTAACGCTGCAATTCACATGACAAAACGCTTTTCCTAATTCGGCTGGATCATGAAGACCTATCGAATCTTAAACCAACGTGTAATCTGTTTTGCCATTCTTTTGACAGTCATTATTGGCGGTTTTAATTTTGCGAATGCTCAATCGTCGCAGTTTACCGAAACGCCAGACCCCTATTTCAATCAACCCGTTCGCCCCCGTGTCGCAAACAATCAACCAGTGAACCGCCCCTTGAGCAACAAAACTAGCTCAGGAGTTTGGACTGCACCGGGCAAGATCGAAGCCTCCAACGTTCCAGCGCCTATTGAGTCTGGTTCACTCTGGAATGCCCCTCGGACACCAGTCTCAAATACACCAGTCAACAACAGCACATCGGCAAACAACGGAATCGCCTCCCGACCAAGCCAGTCATTTGGTGGTGGATTCAGCGGGCCTGGCGTTTCAACCCCCTCTCAGCCAAACTCGACTTCAATCATTCGGGAAAGCCAAGGCTCGGCTCAACCTCAGGCGTCCAACAACAGTTTCGGTTCGCCTCAAACAGTAAACCGCTCGGCAACAGCCCCTGAAAACCGTTCATTTAACGGCACCGCTGCGATGGACGACAATTCATTTGGTGCTCCGCAAAGCAAACCTTTCTCCGCCCAGCCTTTTCAAGGCCAGTCGTTTCAAGGCCAGTCTTTCATCACGAAGGCTTCTGCAAACGTAGCGTCCCGCGAAGCAATTACGAATGACTCTCAAAGTAACAAACGAGAATTTGCATCGACTCCGATTGGAAAAATTTCGCCTTCCACGGCGCGAACGCCGGTTTCATTTGACTCCCAAGTCGAATCACGTCCCGTCGTTATCAAAACGGAAAAGGACGAATCATTCGAACCCGGTAGAGTCCTTGCGCTCGTTGGTGGCCAACCAATTTTCGTCGGGGATCTTTTATTCGACGTCAATCAACGAATCGAAAAAGTGATGGGTTCGGCTCCAGAATCAGTAAAAGCTCAAGCGAGAAAGCAGTTGCTCCCCAAACTGTTGCCTCAATTCGTAGACGCAAAAATTCGGTTCATCGGTGGACTACGAGGTCTGCCAGATGGAGTTGAGCTCGAAGACATTCTTGAACAAGCCGGGGAAGGATTCGATACAAATGCACTGGATGAGATGGTAAAGGGCGCTGGTTTGAAATCCGTTGCTGAACTCGATGCCCACCTGCGTGTCCAAGGAGCTTCTGTCCGAAAGGTTCGTCGAATGTGGTGCGAAGACCAGCTAACTCGCCACTTGCTTCAAAAACAAATTCAGATCGACGAGGATATTCCGCATCAGCAAATGCTGGACGACTATCAAAAAAATATTGCGAAGTACGCTATCCCTGCAAAATCGAAATGGGAACAGATCATGATCCGTTTTGACCGCACGGGGTCACGAGCGGAAGCCCGCAAAATGATTGAAGAGCTTGGCAATCAGATTGTCTATGGTGCTTCGCTTGAGGCCGTCGCGAAAAAGAGTTCGCAGGGATTCATGGCATCTGCGGGCGGCCAACACCCTGCTACGACTCGAGGTGCATTGGTGTTGAAAGAAATCGACGAAGCCATTTTTACACTACCCGTCGGCGAGCTGAGCGACGTCATTGAAACGCGAGATGGGTTTCACATTGTTCGGGTTGTGGAAAGAAATGAAGCCACAAAAACTCCCTTTCTCGAAGCCCAAGTCGAAATTAAAAAGCGTTTGGTCAGCGAGAAACGAGAATCAGCGTTCAAGGAATTTATGGATAAACTGCGACGTGAGATTCCCGTTGAGTACTTTACCGACGATGTTCTGACTCAGTAAGTTCGCGATATTGCAGGTGCCACGTTCCTTCTCAGCATGCTTCTGCAAACTCAGGGAACTCTTCGATTCGGATTTTTAACCCTATCGATCCATCGAGATCAAAATGTTGCCAAATCGGCCAACTATCTTCCGACAGCGTTGGACTTCCGAAAACGCTCAGAAATTGACTTGAAAAATCCAGTTACTTTCATCAGAACAGGTCAGTTTCACTTCAATGAAAAAACAGTTAAACTGTTTGCGATCAGCCCGCTGAGGGTTATTTACACTTCATTCAATGACAACAAGCTGGAGAAACACCGGTGAGTACCGTCACTTCAGGAAAAGAATCTATGTCAAAAGTGGCCAAATTGCAGTGCGAAGGTCATGAGTTGGAATTTCCAGTCGTCGAGGGCTCTGAGCAAGAGAAGGCTCTCGATATCAGTGCTCTTCGAAAGCAAACCGGGCTCATCACGCTTGATGAAGGCTACGTCAACACTGGCTCAACCAAAAGTGCCATTACTTTCCTCAATGGTGAGGAAGGAATCCTTCGGTATCGTGGTTATGCGATCGAAGAACTAGCCAAGAATTGTGATTTTGTCGAAGTTGCCTATCTTTTGATCTACGGCGAATTGCCCAAAGAAGACGAATTGGGAAAGTTCCGCGATTCGATTCGCCGACACACCATGCTCCATGAAGATCTTCGCTTGTTCTACAACGGATTTCCTCGCGATGCTCACCCGATGGCGATTCTTTCGAGTGTTGTCAGTGCGATGTCCACATTCTATCAGGACTCGCTTGACCCTCACGATCCAAAACAGGTCGAGATCTCGATCCAGCGCTTGATGGCGAAACTGCCGACAATCGCAGCCTACAGCCACAACAAATCAGAGGGTCAGCCATTTGCTTACCCTCAAAACGAACTATCATATTGCGAAAATTTCTTGCAGATGATGTTCTCCGTTCCCTGCGAGCCTTACACGGTCGACCCAACGTTCGTCGAAGCTCTCAACATGTTGTTGATCGTTCACGCAGATCACGAGCAGAACTGCAGCACGTCGACGGTTCGCATGGTTGGCTCAGCCAACTCGAATTTGTTCGCTTCGATCTCGGCAGGCATCTGTGCTTTGTGGGGACCTCTTCACGGTGGAGCCAACGAAGCTGTTGTTTCGATGCTGACCCAAATCCAAGAAGACAATTGCGACGTCGACAAGTACGTCAAAATGGCCAAAGACAAAGAAAACGGTTTCCGTTTGATGGGATTCGGCCATCGCGTTTACAAGAACTTTGATCCTCGCGCCAAGATCATCAAGAAGGCTTGCGATCAGCTTTTGAACAAACTCCAACTCGACGATCCATTATTCGACATCGCCCAACGACTCGAAAAAGTCGCTTTGGAAGATGAATACTTCGTAAAACGTAAACTCTACCCGAACGTGGATTTCTACTCGGGTGTGATTTACCGAGCGATGGGAATTCCAGTCGAGATGTTTACTGTGTTGTTTGCGATGGGACGCCTTCCCGGCTGGATCGCTCACTGGAAAGAAATGCACGAGTCACCCACGAAACGAATTTGCCGTCCGCGTCAGGTTTACACTGGCCCGAACGTGCGAGAGTTTGTTTCACTCGACAAACGCTAATCTTTTCTCAGATTTTTGAAAACATAAGTTGGCAGCCTGAATTTGCTGCCAACTTTTTTTGTGCGCAAATATCTCAATCAACTCGACATAACAGAATGTCGGTTGAAAAACTCAATCCCAACGCAGGTCGCGGAACTTTGGATCTGCACCGATCCAATTTTTCCCAATCAGTCGAGGCTTGGAAGGGTCCCCTCGTTCTGGTTTCAACCATTCGGCATGACTGAGTTTTAACTCTTTGATTCCATCCCAACTGGTAAGCGATTCCGATTTGAAATTTTTGAAATCGCCGAGTGAAAGCCTGACTTGCTGCCATGCTTCCCCCGGTTCAACGTCGACGACAGCCGCGTGATTGTCGAGTTTGACGACCAGCTGGTTGGCTTCTTTGCTGCGAACTTGAAAAACAAGTTTCGAATCTGGCTCTGATCTCCAGGTTTCATCGTAGAGCTTGTGTGTCGACCTCGCCCATTGCTGAGGTTTGTAGGTAAACCATTCCTTTTGCCATCCTTCGGCGAAATCTTCAATCAGATTCGTGGGCTTGAGCGTCGCCTTGCAATTTGCTGCCTTTAAACTGGATGGCGGAACCATTTCAATCAACGCAGACAAATTAACTCTGTTGGCAGTGTAAGCCCTGTAATAATAACCGGCTCCCTCAACTGGTTTTTCCAATTCATACGTCACGTTCGCGTACGCCCACAATGGTTTGTCGACGTCCGCAATCGGCAACTCAGCAGACCAACTGCCCCCCGAATTGATCGCAGGCGCGTGATGCCAAAACCGGTTAACCACTCGCTCCCGCTCCGCAGATGTCTCGTTCGGTAGTCCTTGCTGAGTATAAAAAATATCGACGTAAGCGCAACGCGAATTTTTATCAGGCTGGACAGTCAAAAAAGGAATGCCATTTTGGGTGTTCAGTTTCAAAATTGATTGTGGTGTTGCGGGGAAAACGAACTCTTGTTTCAAGTGGTGATCAAACCACAGCAACGTTGCGGCTTCGTATTTTTCAGTGTCTTGATGGTTGTGATGGGGTGAACAAGTGACTCGCCATTGCTCGGTATTAATTTCTTCAATCGCTGCGGGCAAATCACCGATCCTTCCGTGAAAGTCATTCGCTGGGCTAAGAAAAATGATTGGGCAGGTGATTTGTTTCAGACTGACGTCGTCGCCAATCGTCGCATTAAACAAATCACTTTTGTTGTAACGATCACTAATTCCACCACACGAGGGCGCTGCCGCTTTGACCCGTTTGTCTGTCGAGGTCATCACCGTGAGCTTGCCACCCATTGAGTGACCATAGACACCGATTCGAGTGGCATCGACTTCCGGCTGTTGCTCAAGAAAAGTCAACGCGCGACGTGCCGCCAGAGCGCACAAGTACCACGGCGAATTGCGAGGCGAGGGCACTGAATCGATGGTCCAATCCGCAGGATTCACCGAAGGAAAATTGTTTCGCGGATTGCGACTTGGTGCATGATAGGCATCGACCGCGCCCCAATCGGTGGTGAGTTTGTAGTTGGGATCATCTGTCTTGCTATCCCAAAACAGTTTTACGATTGGTGGGTTGACTAAATAATCGGTGGCCGCAATCCGTCCAGCCCAGGCGATAGAAACCGTCGCATAACCGCGCCTTGCGTTGGCAACGACGGATTTTTGGTCAGCATACTGACCGCCTCCATGGATCTGGAGTAAGCCCGGCAATTTCTTTCCGATTGCGTTTTTGGGGAATCCGTAGATTGCCGCCAATGTGGACTTTTTGTTTTTAAAGACACCAATTCGAAAACGCACAACGCGGAGAACGACACCGTCTTCTTCCCATTGCTTTACCATCTCGATCTCAAGCGGTTCGGCCTGAGGATCAAAGCCCGCCCACATTTCTTCAAAATTGGCAGGAGCAACATTGTTCTCCAAAGCCGGAAGCGTGTTGCGTTGTTGAGCGATTGAGTCCGAGCAAAACAACAACACGAACAAAACAAAACAACATTGGGATATCTTCACGTTACGTCCTTTGATTGGGTTTGCTCCAAATCGATTAATCGAAATTCTAGTAGAAAAATCCCCGAACGGTCATTCGTTATCGCGTTACCAACGGTTACCATTGCCCGACCGCTGGCACGGCATGGGCATCAAGTGCGATGCCTTTGTTCTGTCTGCGACATTTCCCGAAGTGACACTGGAAATAGTTGTCAGATTTTGGGTAAGCAAACAATTTCAGTCACCTCAGTTAAAAGCGAAAGAACAAAATGGTTTTGAATATTGAGAATTCCGAGCGACTTTGTTTCGAGATTATGTCTGAGCAACATGCGGACCTGTTGTTTGAACTTGACCAAGATCCCGAAGTCATGCGTTACATCAATGGCGGCACTCCGTCGACTCGCCAAGAGATCGAAACAAAATACTTGCCGCGCATGCAATCTTACACTGATCCGGAAAAAGGCTGGGGCATCTGGGGGGTGAGAGAAACCGAATCGCATCAGTTCATCGGCTGGGTCTTAGTTCGCCCCATGCACTATTTCGATGAGGCCCGAAACGATGCCGATCTCGAGCTAGGCTGGCGATTCAAACGGGAATCGTGGGGCAAGGGGTTCGCCACTGAGGCGGCGATTGCCGTAATGAAATCGCTTGAATCAGAAGGCGTAAAACAATTTTCAGCTTTGGCTGATGAAAAAAACACAGCCTCGATTAACGTTATGAAAAAGCTGGGAATGGAATACGTCAAAACGGGAATGCACAAGGATCCACTTGGTGACGCGGTTGTCGTTTACTATTCTCGAACCATCTAAACCATTCCGACCATTGAACTTTTACAATTAACGCGGGTTAAATGGCACTCAACCTGTTTCACCGATGGATCTATTGCCACAACGACGTCGGCTGGCCGAGTGTAAATTTGCGAAGACTGAAGCAACTCTAAGGGGTGGTTCCTTTCGACAGCCAAATCTCCACCAAAAAAATACAGCTTCGCGTCCATATTACGCTCACTTTTCTTCTTTTTGGCTTAAGCGTGGTGGAAGACGAAAGGGTTTTTGGTCAGAATTGTCCCTAATGTTGCAAGCAGCCCAAATGCCTTGCAGCTAAATACCTAAGTGTCGACATGTAACCGGAGCTTTTATGTCCCAAGCAGAAATTTCAGAACAGCCCGAATTATTCGGGCACCCAACTGGACTTTACACCTTGTTCTTTGCTGAGATGTGGGAGCGATTCTCTTACTACGGCATGCGTGCTCTCTTGATTTTCTACATGATCAAGGGATTTCTGGGTTACGGCGATGGTCAAGCTTACACCGTCTACGGAGCCTACACCGCACTTGTTTACATGACACCGTTTATTGGTGGACTTCTCGCTGACAAGATTCTCGGGAAGCGAATCGCGGTTGTGATCGGCGGCCTGCTAATGGCAGGCGGTCACCTGTTGATGACGGTCGAATCTGAGTGGCCGTTTTTCTTTGCCTTGGCGTTGCTGATTACCGGAAACGGATTCTTCAAGCCAAACATTTCGACCACTGTCGGCTCACTTTATAAAGACGGCGACAAACGTCGTGACGATGGATTCAACATTTTTTACACCGGTATCAACCTTGGTGCCGCGATCAGCCCATTGTTGTGCGGCTACGTTGGTGAGACTTACGGTTGGCATTACGGTTTTGGACTGGCGACGATCGGAATGTTGATCGGACTGGCAGTTTTCGTCATGCCTAACCTCATCACTTCATTTTTGATTTTCGCCGGTGCACTCGCATCCGCAATTGGCATGCTTTACTTTCGCCCTGATAATTTCTGGGCAATCAGCATTAATGTTTTCGTTGCAGCATGCTTGATGATTTCAGCTGTGATCGCCTGTATGGCACTGTCGAGGGGCGGGCTACCCAAATGGGCAGGAGGCCGTCCCGATGGAATGGACAGTCGTCATGATTGGAAAATCTATGTCGGAATTGCAATCTCGATTCCAGTTTTTGCGTTGCTTGTTTCGGGATTCTCTCCGTTCTCCCCACCACCTGTTGATGAACTGACTGGCGAACCCGTTCCAGTAAAAACTAACGAAGAACGTATGGCGGACCAAATCGAGTTCGTTGAAAAGTTCGGTGTAAAAAAGGAAATTGTTGACGCAGTTAAATCGACTCCAATCGAAGGCGAACTAAAACAGCGAGGCAAGCCATACACTCTGATCAGCGAAGATGTCATCAACGATGTCAAAGGCGTATCCGATAAACGCGTCAACAAATTACTGATGCAGCAACTGCTCGCCGATCAGGGAAAAGACCTTCCCGATACATCAACCTTTGTTGACATAGCAAAGGCAGCCAAAGCAGCCGGGATCGAGGTCGACAAAGCGGACATCACTGACCTGTCACCAGAACGAAAAGGCCAGTTGATCAGTGCCCTCGAAACAGAATTCGGTTTCGCATTCTCAGACGAAGAAAAATCCGGATTTACGAATCGAAAAGCCCTAATCGAAACCGTCAACTCAAGACGCTCAAGTTTCGCCGGAGCGATGGCAGGTATCTTTCTTGAAGAAGTTTCCAAACCAGCCGGACTTGTGCTGACCATCCTCGGCTTGCTCGCGTTTGGCTATCTGATCAAAGAGACATTCCGTCTACCAAAAATTCAACGCGAGCGAATGATCGCGGCTTTGATTTTGATTTTCTTCCAGATGCTGTTCTTCGCTTTCTTTGAGCAAGCCGGAAGTAGTGTTAACAACTTTACCGACCGAAACATCGACCGCGTCGCCGAAGACAGCAACGTGACCGCAGACATGGTTGGCAAAACGATCCAAATCCAGCCGACTCAGGCTCAGTTGGGCTACGAACGAAACGGCAGTGTATTTACGCTGGATGATCTCGAAGCGATCAAGAAGATCGAGCAAAACCATCCTGATTTAGGACCAGTTGAAATTCCTTGGACCGTTACCGAGTCCAACGCAGGCATGGGGATCGCACAACGTTTGGACGAACTTCCAGCGACGATCTTTCAGTCGTTCAACGCGATCTTCATTTTGATTTTCGCTTTGATCTTCAACTGGATCTGGGCAACGCTTCGTAAACGAGGCTGGGATCCAAACGCAGCGATCAAGTTCGGTTTGGGACTGATCCAATTGGGAATGGGCTTCGGTGCGTTTTGGCTGGGTGCTCAAAACTGTGACGCGATCGGAATGGTTGCAATCAGCTGGCTGACACTTGGAATTCTGCTTCAGACGACTGGCGAACTTTGTTTGTCACCGGTTGGGCTGTCAACGATGACGAAACTGAGCCCCAAACACTTGGTCAGTACACTGATGGGTGCATGGTTCCTTGCCACCGCGTTCAGTCAGTACCTTGCGGGTGTAATTTCTCAGTTCACCAGCGTTAGTAGTGTAGAAGGCTTCCCGCCACCGAGCGAAACAGTCAATGTCTACGGCGAAGTGTTCAAAAGCATCGCGATCACTGCGATGTTGTGCGGTTTAGTTTGTATCATCATCTCACCAATCTTGAACAAGTGGATGCACACAGACAAGTTCGATGATGACTTGAAAGAAAAACCTGAGAAGTAAAACTTCAGCTCCGTAGTTCAACCAAACTGAAAATCTTAATCAAATAAGTTAAGTTGAATTCGACTTGTGAAAACAAACCTAGGCCAGTGCATTTCGCACTGGCCTTTTTTAATGAACCATTGCCTACGTATCCCAACCTTGATCGAATGAATGGCTCAGGAAGTAGCATTGAGAAAGAAGACCGGCTTGGCGACAACGGCCTGACTTAACTCACTTGTTCTCGAGCTTACTCTTTTCTAACTCTCGCAATGCGGCTTGCAGCACACCATCGACTCCCTGTCGAACATCCTTCACAGTGGGAAGAACCAAGACATCCGGCTGGATCCCAGGTCCGACAAACTCAGTCCCGTCCGCATAAAAATCATGCTTAGTGCAAACTCTGGCACTGCCTCCCCCTGGCAAATCAAACACCAACGGCTGCCCGGTACTACCACCAGTCGGACCGCCAATCAATTTGCCTCGATCCAGCGTATCGAAAACTGCAGCCATATCTTCGGCAGCTGAGAATGTTCTCGGACCGATCAACATCACGACGGGTTTTTGATAAACATCTTTCTTCACATGATTAAATTGACCAGCCTCTTGACCAAAACGCGTCATCGGCTGCCGCCCCCAAGCTCGATGCGTTGGACGATACTGTAAAGTATGCCAACGAGTCATTTTGAAGCTCTGATCAGTCAAATACGTAAGAATCTCCCATCCAACGCCACTGTTGCCACCACCATTTTTCCTCAAATCCAAAATGAGAGCATCCGTCTTTTTAATTTTCTCAAACGCTGCCGCGAATTGGGCCGACGCCATTTTTGTCGCAAACGAATTTAGACGCACGTAACCAACATTGATTCCATTGGTCTCGATAATATCAAATTGAAAAAAAGCTGGCTTAGTAACCCGATTCAGCAGCCATCCCGTCGTCGACATTCGCTTGACCTCGTGGGTTTTCGAATTGCCCTCGGCATCTCGGACGGTCAGTTCGACAGCTTGTTTCAAAGGCCCTCGCAAAAATTTACTACCATACATTTGCGATTCTCGATCTTGCGGCGACGAGGCGCAAACGAAAGGAGTAACATTGTTTGTCGCGTGCTCAGTCGCGGACAATCCGTTGACCTTGGTAACCTCCATTCCAACCTTAACTCCTGATTTGCGAATCGCACTGTCGTTAACCTCAGTCACGATTACTTTGCCTTCAATTAATTGCGTCTTGATTCCGATGCTTGAGTTTTGCGTACTCAGTGCTCTAGGAAAGTAAACATTGGTATGACCGTCGTTCAGCCTGGCAACCAATCGACGAAGCTCAGTGTAATATTCCAACGTTGACTTCGTTGCCAGAACTTTCGGCATGGCGTTCATGTAGGCGGCGTCCCAATCTAGATCTGGCACCTGCTCAAAATGGACAAAATTAAATTTGACTTCAGCCCAAATTTTCGACAGCCCTGCCGCTTTCTGTGCGTCAGAAATATTCTCGGCGTAAGGCGTTTTAAGCGCGGAGCTATTCCAACGCGTACGCACGCGCTTGGCTGCGGCAGCGCATCGCCCGACAACCTTTTCCCAACGCGGATCTGCGTGTAATCCGGAAAGGTCTTTGTCAGAATTTAAACTGTCTGTCTTGATCCAACCAAAATCAATTGATTGGTTTAGGTACTTAAAACCTAAATCGGTCTCGCCCGCAAGAGATGCGCTACAGGCAGCATTGAACGCAACGGTTGCGTCAGAGCAACCTAACTTTAACGCGAGACCGTAACACTCAAGACTTTCTTTATACTGTTTTTTGCCGTGATATTCGCTGCCCCTTCGAGTCAATTCAGCAATGCTCCTAAAAGGTTGGACAGGACCGCCTGATTGCGTGTCCTGACAAACCACCATCGCGACTGATTTGCTGAGAAATATTGATTGGCCGAAAATCAAACACGACCAAAAAAAGATTAATGCGTACCGAGGACAGACTTTCATCTTGGCTCTTTCAAATTCTAAAACGGTACGCTCGCATAGGGACTAATGCCTCTCAAGACTTTTTCCCCTCGTGATCCGTGTGCCGTCTATTCACCGAAAAATTATATATCTCGCTGGCCAAGCGGAAATCTTGGAAGCATTTTTTATATTTCAGAAACAATTGCGAACAATCTCATAGCCGCAGTGATCAGAACATCGACCGGATTTTGAATTTGCAGCTTTTAAATTATCCCCCAGCACTGCGTTGTTCAATCTGCGAGTCGTCTTCACCCTCCAATTTGGTTGGACCGTGTTTGTATTTGACTGGTCCGGGTTTTTCAGATTGCCAAGGCTGGTTTGCGACGAGGTCATGAACGGTACGGATTCCCTCCACCATTGCACGGCGGTCAGTCATCGAGCCCGGAGTGTCAGCGGGCGTGTGAGAAACAGCGTGTTCTTGTTTGTGGAGGTGGACCGTTTGTGTTGGGAATGCGAATTCGACGCCAAGCTTGTTTGCCAGCCGCATCATGTCCAGCATCAACCGCTCGCGCTCGCGTAGCTCAGTAGACCAATCTGGAGTTTCGTAGAAAACGTAGATTAACACGTCCAGTGACGAAGGACCAAACTGGTTTAACCAGACCTGGAAATAATCCTTGCGAGTGTAGGGATGGGTTCGAACCAATTCGCGAATGCCTTCGCAAAATGCGACCAGTTTTTCTGGCGGAGTGTCGTATTGAACGCCAATGTGGCATTTCCAGCGTCGGTAGCGACGGGCACCGTAATTATCCACTGAGGCACGCACAAGATTGGCGTTCGGCACGGTGATCAGCGAGTTGTAAAAAGTTCGGAGACGCGTGGAACGAAATCCAATCTGTTCCACGGTGCCTTCGACATCGCCGATCACGACCCAGTCGCCAACACCAAACGGACGATCGATAAGAACGGTCGCTGAGCCAAAAAAGTTCTCGAGTGTATCCTTCGCAGCGAACGCGAAACCGATACCACCAATGCCAAGCGCCGTCACGGCAGGCCAAACGTTGATGTTCAACGCGAGGCCGCCGTAAATAATGGTGAATACGACGATGAAGATGCGAAGCGACGTTCGGATCATTGGGTACACGACGTCATCGAATTTCGTATCCGTTTTCTCGGCCTTGCTAAGCAGGGCTTCAACGACAAGGTCTGTCAATCGCCAAAACGCCCACGCACTTGCAAGGACCGCGAACACACGGGCGGCTCCGTGGATGATCGGATAGGCAGCGCCCGGAAGGTCAAGTAGCCAAAGCGTAGACAACCAGAACAACGCCATCAACAGTCTACCAACGGGCAAAACGAACAGGCGCAACTGTTCCGGGTCGGGTTCGGTACCACGCCGCTGAATCATTCGCTTGGCGAAGATACCGATGAACAGGCGGCTAAGATGATCGAGCACCACACCGATACAAATGATCGCGAGCAAAGCAGCCCACTGCCAATACTCAATCGTGAGAAATGTGTACCGCTTCAAATAATCAGGCATCTGCCGCCGAAGCCAACCCTCAGCGGCGATGCCGTCTTCGTCCGAGCCGACGATAATCGGCAGTGGTTCTAGCGATCGGAAAAGCACATCGAGTCCAGCGATTGTGTTTTCTGAAAAAAGCCACCGGCCATCGGGTTGCTTGGCGAGCACGATCGAGCCTTCGGGTTCGACCCCAGGAACCGAGGCGATGACGTCATCGAACCGACCGTGAGGAAAGTAGGTTTCTTGTTCTCGCCCTTCGGCTTGGTCCTTATCCCACAAATAATACCATTGAAATTTCCCAAGTCGATTGAGTGTCAGCAACAAACGTTTGGCCAGCGCAGGCCCACGTTCACGGGAAGCATCAGTGAGCTTGAGTGTTCCGATAGCTTTGTCGAGCATCTGCTTCTGGGCGATAGTGTTCTCGGTCGCCAGCTCGTTGCTGTAGCGATCCATCGCATCGATGAAGGTTGTCATCGTAGCCTCGGGCGACTCGAAGGCTGGGTCTACCGTTGCTGGTTTGGACGTGGGCGGCTCAACCGTAACCTTTACATCTGGCAGGCCCAGCCCGGACTCCATTTCATCTTGCCCGACCGCGGTTGTGGTGAAGAAAAAAAGTAAGAGAACGAAGATCAATCGAGGTCGCATATTGCGGATATCCATAAAGGGCGTCGTAAGCCCGTATCTTCCCAATTCAGCCAGACTGATCAAGTCCAGTCCGCGGCGCGCGGATCGTAATTGGCAATCATTGATCCTCAAAAGCGACAGTTGATGATGCTCGAAGCATATCCAAGCGTGACGCGTCAGAGCGGCAACCGATTAACGGTTGGGAGAAAGGTAGATAGTTTTGCGATCTTTGAACAGCAAAAAAGAGTCGCATTAGCGATCAGCGATCAGCGATCAGCGATTGGCGATTGGCGATTGGCGATCACCGAGCTCAAGCGCATCGTTCGAGCTAATCGAGTCGCATTAGCTCGCACGTCAAAGGATACTTACTTTGCTTGCTTGGGACGGTCTTCGTCAGGCAGCAGCTTCCAGATTCGTGCCTTAGTCTCAATGTCTACTTTGTCCAATTGCGATTTCAACAGCCCGCGAATCTTTTCCTTATCTGGCTCAAGCGTCTGGACCGCGGCCGAACGCTCTTCATATTTTTTGCTTCCAAGTTGTCGAATCAGCTTGATGTACCGATCGCGGATCGCCTGAGGTGGGGTCGCCATCGGGTTGTTGAATTCCTTGATAATCTGCGCCGGGATTTTCATTTCCTTTTCCAGAATTTTGAGAACCAAGTGCTCCGACGTTAAATTGCCCCTTAGTTTGGAGCCATCCCAAAATGTGATCTGCATGCCACCTTTGAGTCCAGGTAACGTTTTTAACGCTGAGATTTGATTCGGATTGATTCCGCGAGTTCCAAAATCAGTTTCAAACTCAAGTTTTTGCTGGCCCGTAATCAATTCGGCATACAAAAAATCATCTCCGCCCATTTTGATGTAAGCCTGCTTTTTTCCGCCAGTTGCTCGAGGCGCTGTCGTGGTGTCATTGAGAAAAACTGCAGTCAGCTCTTTGGGTGACACTTTTCGAATTGAGCCATCGAAGATTGTGATTTCAAATTCATCATAAATTAGACCAGAAAATCGCTGGCCATCCATCGTCACGAATTTTGAGCTAAGCCCTGAATCGCCGCGGGCCAACTGAATGGACTGGATTGACTTAATTGGCAGATCCAGTTTCCCAATTTCAGTGTGTATCTCAAAACTGTCTGTCGCGAATTGGCCTGTCAGCCTTTCATTACTCGCGAAAACGAAAATGGGTGTCTTGAACTCAAACCACCGTCCGGCTTTTTGCTTTTCCGCTGGATTGGGCAGCTTTGGAACCAATCGCGCGACGTTTTTTAGATCGATCTCACCTGAACCACCGTCAGACAATTCAAATTGGACTTTTTCAGGTGACAACGTTCCCTCCAAAAGTGATCCATCATCGGCAGCGACTTTATATCGCCCATCTCCGACATTCAACGCGTTGACGATCTGTTCGGCGGTGTAATTTCGTTTTCCGATGTCGGTCGTCAATTCGAACTCACGTGTTATCAGTTTCCCGAACACCTCGTCCTTTTTCCGTGTGCTGATAAAGTCATTGGGAGCTTGATTTACGATCCCAAACTCTCCAGTGTCAAACAGCCCCATGCCCGGAAGATTTACAAAATTGAAGTTCTTAAGCGAAGCCATTCGCCCAATGCTCTTCATGAATGCTTCTTGACTGGTGTATAGTTTTTCCGCTGTTCCGCGCCGTCGTTGAGCTACGAAATAACCAACCGCTTTTTTCTGTCCGGGGGCAAGCTTCATACTTGGATACTCAAACCAATACGTATCACCGCTGCCAGACATCTGCGGAAGATAGCTGGTGGCCTTGTCGCCGAACAAACACACAACGGTGTTCCTAGGCGGGCCATGAGGGTATCGCATCGCAACCATTCCACCCGATTTGCCGTTGATTCGCTGGGGCGTGGCTGCCTCTCCAAAGTCAGAATAAATTCTGGGAGCTACGGCTTGCTCACTCTTCGAAGTGTTGTGATAGGTGTCCGCGTAAACCAAACCCACCGGATCGTCGACAACCAACAGATGCCGCGTGACAGTGACACTCCCCATTGGGGCAGGGCCAAAGACATACATTTTCCCTTGTTGAACTCCGGCACCCGGTGCAAAATTATCAGAGTTTAAGTAGAGCGCAAACGCGCCGTCGAAGATATCCTCGTTTCCATCCTCGATCGCTCCGCCGGGCATCATGTCCCAACGGAATCCCATTTTGTCTGTTTCGACTTGGGTTTTTGCATTGACGACAGAACACATCGACGCCAACAAGAATACACAGTTGAAAACGACAAAGGTAGAAATGCAACGAAGTCGAATCATGAAGACACCAACGAGACTAAGATGTTTTGAAACTAGGAATTTTGAGACTAGGAATTTTGATATCAGTAGACTGGAAAACTAGAGCTTGGAGAAAGGGAGTCCGCCAACGCGGCTGGAAAAAAGGTTTCACTCAAAGGATCATGCTGCGGCAATTCGCGTTGAAAATTAAACGGGCAACGAATCAAACGAGCAGGTTTCAGTTTTACAGCAATTCCAAACGTGACTTAAGCGTAGCCAACTCAATTCCTGAAACAAGAACCTTCTTTTGCAATGAAGCCAAACCTGCAACCAGTTTATTCTGGCTTTTTGAAATCCCAAGCTGTTTTGAAAGCAATT
>JBGCDK010000099.1:0-63805 GCA_045105295.1 Mariniblastus sp. | reverse complement strand
ACGCCAAACGGAATTGCAGCAAGATTTCCCAACCCACGTTGTTGTTAAGTGGCTGGGCAATTCGGCCAAGATCGGCCAAGATTTTTATCTCCAAGTCACGGATGATCATTTTGAGAAGGCCATCGCACCCGAAGCAAAAGGCGAAGCAAAAGGCGAAGCAGTTGATGCAAAAACGAAGCAAAACCCGAAGCAGCACTCGGGCGCGTCGCGGAGCGAAAACATAAAGAAAGCCAGTCAAAACAAGGATATTGCTCTAACTGGCTCTTCGATGCTCGAAAGCATAGTACCGGCGAGAGGACTTGAACCTCCACGGGGTTGCCCCCAATGGATTTTGAATCCATCGCGTCTGCCAATTCCGCCACACCGGCATATCGTCAATTAGCAGAACGCAGATTCTAATCAAAACGCGGGAAGATGGGCAAGTCCTAAGCGATCAAGACGAGAATTTTCAACCGATTTTTGAGTCTTCGATTCCGACAACGGCCTCAAACGCGGCAGAATCGTTTGCACCCCTCCTCAAGTACGCCCCAGCGCGGGATGCACAACCGAAAGACGCCTGACTTTCGCTCGTTGCATGATCGAGGCAAGTTTAGGTGTTGCTTTGATATCGTTTGCAGTTCGGACGGCGTGTTCCACGAGTGTGCTTTTGAAGAAAGACATGAGGCTAGTGGTTGGTCTGGCTCATGTCATTTAGTGGCTAAGCTCTCAGCGACTCGAGCAACGGCATTCTTGAAATGGCTTGTGACGCTAACCATCCGGCGATCAAACCGACCACGACAATGCCTGCGAAAATCGCGGCAAGCGCAGCCCATGGAACCGATGCTGTGCCGACGAACCAATGTGGCACCGTCGTAAACAACGCGGCTCCGACTCCGACCGCCAACCCCATCAGCAGTAACCAAGCATTTTCCAACAACACCATCGTGGAAAGCCGTTGACGCTTGAACCCGACGGCCCGCATCAGCCCAAGCTCTTTCTTTCGTTCAAGCACGCTTCGAATTTGAACCGCAGCCAACCCGAAGGTTCCCAACAGCAACCCAAGAGCCCCCAATGTCTGAAACGTACTGAGGTAAGTGTTCTGAACCGCCATGAAATTCGCCAGCAAAACGGGAGCCGACCGCGCGTCGAATCCTTGGTCGCCCAAACGGTCCTCTAGCAAGTCAACGTTGTTGGACGCAATCGCCGCGGACTCTCCCGATTCGTCGATTAGGAAATATTGATAGCCGCCGATGTCGGGGAACATGGCAACGAAATCCGTTTCTGACATGATCAAACTACCCTGCAAAATTGTATTGGCGAGGAAGCCGACAACTTCGTAATGGAACGTTTCGCCAGAGTCATAAACGACTTCCTTGACCGTTCCCAGCAGGTAAATTTTCAAACTGTAATTGGCAGTGTTCTTGTCCATCATTACAGGAATGGGATCATCCGCCGTGCCGGCATGTGGCGTGGTCGAATCAAGCAAATGCCATGGATTTTGTTTTTCCAAATCCGCCTGGGCCAGACTTCCCCCCCATGCAAAAGGCTGGGCTTTGCCGTCATCAAACCGTTCAACAAACCGAGGCGGCACGCCAAGCGCCCGAGGCTGAGTCGATTGATAAAGATTGTTGCAACTCGCGTCTTCACCAGATTTATAACGAATCGAAACAACGTCCGTTCCTTTGTCTAGTTCGAATCCGTTTCCAAGTGCAGCGTCCTGGCCTTCGGCGGTGTTGAGGTCTTCAAAAATTGGCTGGCTGCTTTGCGCGACCCAATCAAACCCAGCCGTTCCCGCGTCGTTGGGAGTCAATCGAAATGAGCTGACTGCAGCAATTAGAAAACTTGCAACAGCAACCAAACCAATCGTTAACGTGCTGCGAAGCGGATTTCGTTTGGCACTCAACATCGCAAGCCGCGAAAGGCTCAACCTTCCCGCGTCCTCGGCAGAGTTAGGTTTTTGCAACCACTGGTAAACCAACATCAATAAAGCGGTCAACACGAGGAAGCCCGCCCCCATGAAACTTCCAGCTTGGGCTTCACCCGAAAGCTGAGTCGCCATCGCCGCCAACCCAAGTGCCACAACGATCAACGCAGGAGCCAGCCATTTCATGAACCCACGACGCTTGCTCTCAGTCGGCAATTCAGATTCTAAATTCCCAGCAAGCAAACTGCGAATCGGTTGCTTTCGTGTTCGCCGCAGCGACCAAGCAATCGTCAGAACGCAAATTAAAATTCCGCTAAGCAATCCCGCAATCAAACTGATCGGCGAAATATGCATTGTCAAAAACGGACGCGAGATCGCACCGACCCACCATGTCGACAATCCCCAGATCATTGATTTCGCATATCCGATTCCGAGACACACACCGACAACGGCTCCGACAAGTGAGACGACCGACATCTCGGTAAGCCACACGCTCCGAATCTGTTTTTGGTCAAACCCCGTAGCCTTGAGCAGTCCAACTTCCGCCGCACGCTGCTGAAGCCCCAATCGGAACAGTAACGAAACGAGAATCAACGCCGCGCCGATCACAAACATACTGAGCGCGAGAAACAAAACATCAAAGGGAGTTGAGCCCGATGACGCCGCGAGCCCACGTCGCTTGATCGGCACAATGTGAATGCCGAGCTTGGCATCGTTCGCGGAAAACTGAGCCAACAATCGCTCCCTTATTTGATCTTCGGTTCCCGCATCGGTCGGAATTCGAAAACTGGTCGTGTTTCCAAAACGGCTGTCCCATAATTTTTGCCCGGTCGCCAACGAAACAAATGCTTTGGGTGTCGTTCGATAATCATTCCAATAAGTATCGTCCTGAGCCCGCAATCTGCCCTTGGTTGGAAACGGTAAATCCCACGCTGCGATCGTGTCGGCGTCTGTCAGCCCGGGCACTTCTGGTGTTAGGTCCGCGTCGTTAATGACCATGGGGGGTGAAGTGTAGGTCGCACGCTTGTACCGATTTCGCCGAATTTCGATTGGTGTTTCTGGTTCGGTCAATGCAGCGATATCAACCAGTTTCAACTCGACACCGATTTCGGTTTGAGAGCCATGTGTCGTTTCGGGTTCAAAATAAAGAACCTTGATCATAGAGCCAACTTCGACGCCCAAATCATCGGCAGCCCACTGGTTCAATACGATTTCGTTTTCACCCAACGGCTTGATCGGCTGATTCGTAACGGCGGACATCGGTTGAAACGAAGCGTCAAAATCAATCGAAGAGACCATCGAAAACGGCACGCCGCCTTTCTCTTGCCCTGGCTTCAACATCTCATTCGCGAGATAAGTAAAAACTGGTTTGGCGTTGGGAAATGTTTTCGCGATCGAAATCGTCGCTTCATTTGATAAAACAAGTTTATCCGAAGAGAGACTCCAATAATCGTAAATGGTTTGAGCCTCGTCCCCAGCCCCAAATGTTTCAGTCACACGCTTGAGCGAAAGTCCATAGTCTTCAAGCGACGGGCGCATCTCTGATCGCAGTCGATTGGTGGTTTCTTCCGTCGGGAGGCTACCCTTTGACGTGACCATCAACACATTGGCTTGGGCTGGATCTGATTTATGGCTGAGCACTGTTTGCTCAAGTCTTTCCTGAAGCAACGCGATGGGTAGATAAACGTTGAGCGGGTCCGATTGAGTTGGATGAAGCCCAAAACGCCCGAGCCCTTCGGTCGGAATAATTTTGATAACCGTCAGATCGACGAGGCTTTCGATCAGGTCCTTCTTCTTTCCCAGAGCGCTGTCGGCAGGAAGCTGAGTTTGCTTGGGAATTCGAACGGTGATTTTTGCGTTACCCGCTTCGACATCGGCAGCTGAAATTTTCAAATCGTCAGCGATCGTCTGATTGATGATTGCTGAATCACCCGTCAGCGAAGGTCGCTCGGTGGCGGAATTCTCGAACGACCAAAACTCATCCGTCACTCCGAGCACAGTCACCCGCCCTGCTCTTCGTGCGACATCCGCAGGTTTGTACTGAACGGTGCCGCCGGGAAACATAATCGCGGGCGTTACGTTCTGGTAGTCGGATTTAAAGACATCAGTTTGCTGGATTTCATCAGCAAGTTTTTCGCGAAAGAATCCATCGGACACCACCATCTCGTCAATCTTGCCAAGCCGTTCCATCGTCAACGCGCGAAGACTGTGCCGCATGCTGTCGCCCACAATCAACGCACCGGTCAAGACTGCGGTCGCTGCCGCCACGCCAAGTGCAATCGCGAGGTTGGTTCGCATGTAGTAAGTGAGGCTTTTGAAAGCGATTTGCCACTTCGTCATTTTGAAACCTTGTATCAATTGAGATGCGTGATCGACATTCCTGTGCGTCAATTTTAGCCGGACAAGAATGTCCAACCTACTTTCGTGTGGGACAACTCGACGCAAACTGACTCGCCAGGCTTTCTGACTCGCCAGGCTTTCTGAATCGTCGAGCTTTCTGACTCGCCAAGCTTTCTGACTCGCCAAGCTTTCTGAATCGCCGAGCTTATCATTCGAACTCTAAAATCTGGATTCTTTTCTCACATGAGAAACAAAACCAACGCTTTGTTTGTTGCGTTTCTTCCTACTTCATGCGCCCAACAATAACGAATTCAAACAAACTTGCCCGCTTCCAACGTGACGTGTTTTTGAAACATTGCCGCGAGACTCGAACTGTGCGTTACACAAATCAGAATGGTGTTGTCTTCTTTTTGCAGACCCAACAGCAGTTCGCCAATTATCTCTGCGTTTGTCTGATCGAGACTTCCCGTCGGTTCATCCGCGAGCAGTAACGCCGGGCTACGCACTAACGAGCGAGCCACCGCAACACGTTGACGTTCGCCACCTGAGAGTGCCGACGGTCGGTGAGTCATTCGGTTTGCCAATCCGACTTTATCGAGCAACGATTTCGCGCGCTCGATTGATTCGTTGTTTGTTTCTCCAGTGGCCACGACGGGAATCAATACGTTTTCGAGCGCTGTCAACTGTGGCAAAAGATGGTGCTCTTGAAACACGAATCCGACATTGTCGTTTCGAAATTTCGCCATCGAGTTTTCATCGAGTTTTCCCAACTCATTGCCAAGCAACGAAACGGAACCCGATGTTGGAACGTCGAGTGTGCCGGCAATATGCAGAAACGTGCTTTTGCCACTGCCGCTTGGTCCGACCACAGCCAAGTTTTGACCGCGATCAAGTTCGACCGAAACCCCATCGAGGATCCGCAAAGGTTCGGCTGGCGTTTGGAATTCTTTGACAACGTTTTGAGCCACGAAATCTGGCATGCTTTTGTCCGCTGATGTTGGAATGTACGGTTGTCGAAAAAACGGTGCTGTGAATTTACAAACCGCATTTATCAATCGACGGTTCATCGATCACGGTTTGAAAATCTAGCAGCAGTCCATCTTAATGATTCTCAAGCAAGGCTAAACACCCCAGCCCGTAAAACGAATACTCAACATCGTGTGCAGTATCCCACGCAGCGGCTTGGAATCCGCCCTCTGGACGTTCCATCGAGGTCACAAACTTTCGATAGTGCTCGATGTCGATCTCGTCAAAGGCTTGAAGATCAATCAGTGTCAGTGCTCCCGTGAAAGAGCTCAGAAGATCCGCGATGGGAATACGAGTGTTGGCGCGCAGACCGCCCTCTTCGGTTTGCATTTCGACTAGAAAGTCCAAGGTTGTCGCCACGAGTTCGGGATCTTTGCTTTCGTCGATAGCGTCGAGAATTAACATGCTTCCAACGGCAGCGGCGGTTGGATTGGTTCCCGCCCGTTTACTGACCCGGATCTCATGCCATCCACCGTCGGCGTCTCGATGCGATTCGAGGAACGCAACAATTCGTTCTGGCTCAGGGATGGGAACTTCGATCAGTTGCAGCACGAGCAACACTAAAAAAGTGTGGTACGTACTCCCTGCGTTGCCCTCGGGTGCTTTCGCGTATCCGCCGTCTTCGCGACGCAATGTCTCGAGGAAATCAGCCACCTGTCGCGGCCAGTTGGGGTCAGCATCGGCAAAAATATCCTTGCCGGCTGAGACCTTCAAAAGATTCGCGGCGTAGAACAACGAGAAGAAATCAACAATCGTTTGATGAGAAGAAAGCTGCGGTTTCAAAAACGCTTCGATACGCTCTGCGACTTCACCGTAGAGTTCGCCCAAAATCGAAAGCCCACGCATCGCAAACGTGGTGTAATAGAGATCGCTTCCACCTTCCCGGCCAGCAAAACCGCCGTCGGGTTGCTGGGCGGCGAGAAAATAATCCGTGTGACGCTGGCGAGTTTCTTCAGATAGCTTTCCGACGCCAGTTGCTAATCGGATTGTCAGATTTTGAAGGTAGGCTGACATTTGAAGCGATCAGGGAAAAGTGAAAAAGAAGATTGGTTTGAAACTATTCCGCGTCAAGAAACGGTTTGATCGCATCGACAAACTTCGCGGGCGTCGGAACCGATTGTGGTTGCGAACCATGTTCGAACAAGCAGCAAACCACCGTAATTGATCCGTCGGCGACCGGTGTTCCATCACGGAAAAAATTCACCGCGTAGGTCACACTTTTGGTTCCGATGCGTTTCACTCGCAACTCGACATCGATCATTTCTTCGAAACGGATCGCGTTGCGGTAATTGCATTCCGCGTTGACGCGTGGCCAACTGATGTTCTGATCGTCGACTTCACAAATCACTCCCATACCGACACTTCGCAGAAACGCGTGTTCGGTCTGCTCCATGTAGGCGAAGAAATTTGAAAAGTGAACAATGCCAGCCGCATCGGTATCGCGAAACTCGACACGTCGTTGGGTTTTGAAAACTTGGGGCATGATTTGAGTTGCAGTTACGGGTTACAGATATCAGTTCACGGAAGGAATGATGCATCAAAAAAAGCCCACCGGTTTACACTGGCAGGCTTGGATCAATGCTCGTTGAGCCGCTGGATTAGTCGCCTTTGAATGGCAACAACGCCATGAAGCGTGCTCGCTTGATAGATTCTGTAACGGCATGTTGACTGATCGCTGTGCAGCCAGTCTTACGACGACCCACGATTCGACCATGCCGGTTGACCAACTTTTTCAGCAATTCAACGTCCTTGTAATCGACATAAGTTGGGCGTGGCCGTTCGCCGTCAACGTACAGTGGATCCTTACGAGCTGTTCTCGTTTTTGTTTTCGCTTTGCGACGTGTAGTTTTTCTTCGCATCTTCGCCAATTGACTGCGCCTTACATTAAACTCAATAAAATTGGACAGAACTGTGATCGAACCCCGTCCCAAGTCCCGCCATTATGCAAATAAGCAGGTTTTCCGCAAGCGTTATTTTGGCACAACTTCGGGACTTGATGCTCCCAAATCGCGGCAAACGCGGATATTCCCGATATACTGAGCCAATCGGCCGATTGACCTCCAACATTTCAGAAACGAAACATGAACCACTACAGATTGCCATCACTGCTTGCCGTCGTTTTCACGGCGTTTTCCTGTGCTTTATTCTCCACCTGCTCTCCCACCACGGTTTGGTCGCAAACCACGACCGAAACTCCAAAGGTTGAAAAACAAGCCAAAAGCGAGACTCAGGACACTACCGAAAAGGAAGCCAAAACAGACGACGAATGGATCCAGTTGTTTAACGGCACCGACCTGACTGGCTGGACCCCCAAGATTCGCGGGCATGAGTTTGGCGACAATTACGCGGATACTTTTCGCGTCAAAGACGGCTCGCTCGTTGTCAGCTATGACGATTACAAGCCTGCTGACTTTCTCAGCATGGACGGCAAAGAGAAACCAACTTGGGAGAAATTCGGTCACTTGTTCTACAAAGACACTTTTTCTCATTACATCCTTCGAGCAGAATATCGCTTTGTCGGAACTCAAGTCGCCAACGGTCCTGGCTGGGCATTTCGAAACAACGGGTTCATGATCCACGGTCAGGATCCAGCCAAGATGACAAAGATGCAAAAGTTTCCGGTTTCGATCGAAGTCCAATTACTGGGCGGCGGCGGCAAAGGCGATCGGCCAACGGTTAACCTTTGCACTCCCGGAACCAACGTGGTCATGGGTGGCGAGCTTTTTAAACCACACTGCACCAAGAGCAAGTCTCCGACTTTTCACGGCGATCAATGGGTGACTGTTGAGATCGAAGTTCGTGGCAGTAAAGTCATTCGCCACAAAGTCGGTGGCAAGACAGTTCTTGAATACACCGAACCTCAATTCGACGAACGCGACGCAGAAGCCCGTCCATTGATCGTGGATGGCAATTTGAAAATCAGTTCTGGCACAATCTCGATTCAATCAGAAAGCCACCCAACTGAGTTTCGAAAAATTGAATTGAAAAAACTGAGCGAAGACGCTGAGTAAACCAAAGGAATTTCGATGTTCAAGTTTTTCATTGCGTCATTGTGCTGTTTCGCACTATCACTGGTTCAGGATCTGGAAACTCGAACTTGGAAAAGCAAGTCCGGTTCGTTTTCAACGGAGGCCTCCATGGTCGCTGGTGAAAGTGACAAACTCAACGCCGATGTTGTTTTGCTTAAATCCGATGGCGAAAAAGTCACGGTGTCGCTTGAAAAACTTGACAGTGCCAGTCGAAAGTACGTTCGTGACACACGGCGCGAACTGCGAAAGAAATCCATTCCATCGGCAGAAGATAAAAAGCCCAAGACAAGTGAAAGTAAGACTTGGAATTGGCGTGGCCCAAACCTAGATGGCATCGCCGATGAAAGTGGCTTGCTTAATAAATGGACTGACGCAGGGCCAGAACTGCTTTGGACTGCCAATGGCATCGGCAATGCGATGAGCAGTCTGGCGATTGCCGACAACATGATCTTCACAATGGGCAACCGCGATGGGCGGGAACATGTGATCGCGCTCAACCTCGATGACGGCAAAGAAGTTTGGGGAACGCCGATCGGCACAGGTGGAGACAGCAATTCCACACCCACCGTTGATGGAGAATTCGTATTTGCGATTGGGCTCGCAGGTGATCTTGCCTGTTTGAACGCGAAAACGGGAGAAAAGGTTTGGAGCAAAAGTTTCGCTGGTGACTTTGGTGGCAAAATGATGTCCGAATGGGGGTACAGCGAGTCGCCACTAATCGACGGCGACCGTTTGATTTGCACACCCGGCGGACCCAACGCGATGATTGTTGCGTTGGACAAAGCCACTGGCAAAACGATCTGGAAAACTCCGATGAACCCCGGCGGCAGTCGCGGCCAAGACGGCGCGGGGTACTCATCCGTTGTGATCAGCAATGCAGGCGGCGTGAAACAATACATCACATTGGTCGGTCGCGGGTTAATCTCCGTCGCTGCTCGCGATGGTAAACCACTTTGGCAGTACGAAAAAATTGCGAATGGCACTGCAAACGTTCCGACGCCAATCGTCGATGGCGATTTGGTTTTCTGTTCGTCTGGCTACGATGACGGCGGAACGGCTTTGTTGAAAATAACTGGCCGAGGGAAGAACATCGGTTTCAAAGAAGTTTACTACTATCCATCGAGCCAACTTCAAAACCACCACGGCGGCATGGTCAAAATTGGCGACTACATTTACATGGGCGAAGGTCACAACAATGGCTTTCCAATGTGCGTCGACATGAAGACAGGCCGCAAACGATGGGAAAAGCAACGCGGCGCCGGAACAGGATCAGCTGCGATCGTTGCCGCTGATGGCCAGCTCTATTTTCGCTACGAAAACGGCGTCATGGCATTGATAGACGCAAACCCAAAAAAGTATCAGCTGAAGGGCTCGTTCAAAATCGCATCGCACCACCGCCAAGCCTGGTCCCATCCGGTCATCTACAAAGGCAAGCTTTACTTGCGAGACCAGCATCAACTTCATTGCTATTCGATTGCCGAAAATTGAATCAGTTTTCCAGATCAACTCCTCGTGCTCCGTCAAAGCTAGAATGAATAGCTTGGTGTGCCAAGTTTTGGCTACCATGCTCACGCGCAGTATGAGCATGCTTACGCTCCGCTTAAACATGCCCCGTCATTTCAGGTCTGACAGGCCACTAGTCTGTTCGTTCAAGCGACCGGTTCCGTCGCCGAGTTGCCCGTAGAAGTCGGCGTCCCAATAAGCGATGAAGCCAACACAAGCATGATGTAGTGGGTTTTGTGAAAGATCCTGGCCTGATTTTTCGTCAAAGTGGAGGCTCGATGATTCCTTGCGACTTCGCGTCGTTGCGCCTCTGCGCTAATTTCTTTGACCAGGAAAACTTGTTGGAGGACATGGAAACTAGTTGTTGCCGTTGCCGTTATGCTTAAGGATCTTCAACAAGATCTACTACGCCAGAAATCTGCGCCAGAAATCTACGCTAGAAATCTGCGGAGTGGCAAAAAGACCCGGGGGTGGAAATTGTTGTATGGTTTCAAGGAACATCCCATCCAAAATCCGCCAAAATCTGAAGAGGGAAAATGCGCGATCAGCACTGACAAAGAATCTCGCGTCAGTCTAAATCTTCTTCCCAAACCGTGTGGTACGAACCGAGCGATTCAACGTACTCAAAAAAGTCACGGTAGAACTCATCAACGCCCAGTGTTGCACTGTCGCCGATCACAATTAGCTTTCGACGAGCGCGCGTCAACGCAACGTTCATTCGTCGACGATCGGACAGGAATCCGATTTCGTTCTCGTTGTTGCTTCGAACTAGCGTGATCACAACCGCTTCTTTTTCCCGGCCTTGAAAACCGTCAACGGTGTCGATCTCTAACCCCTGCCCTTCGAAACTACTTCGCAGTAGTCGAACTTGGGCTGCGTAGGGCGCGATGACGGCGATGTCGCGAGTCTCCAACCCGGCCTCGAGCAAAGCGTTAACTTTCTTCAAAACCAGTTTCGCCTCGTTGGGATTGCGTTTGCTCAAGCCGCCGGGCTCAAGCTCTTCATCCCAACCTGCTCCGGCGGTATCAATAAAGGTAATCGTCTCACGTGTGATTTCGTTTTCGGCCACAAACTCAAAATCTGGCAAACGATGCCCGACCACCGAATCGTGAGCAACCAATTCGCCATCATAAAACTGGTCCGAAGAAAACTTCATAATGTCGTTGTGCATTCGATATTGCACCGTTAACAACCGTGTCACGTCGTCGCCATAAGTCTCAATCTCTCGCTCCATCAAGCTTTTCGCGAAACCCTGACTTGCGGCTTCCTTGGACAAAACCGTGGGCGGAAGCTGCTGATGGTCGCCCGCCAAAATGATTTTGTCTGACCGCAGCAGCGGAACCCAACACCCCGGCTCGGTGCTTTGACAGGCTTCGTCGATGACAACTAAATCGAACCAACGATCGCCGAGCATTTCTTCATTGAAGGTCGTCGTCGCGCAAATCACGTGCGCCCGGTCCAGCGTCGAAGCCACCGCTTGCCGCTCAAGCATCCTGGCATCCGCCTGCAAACGTTTTGCTTCTCGCCGCATCTCCTGTCTCTCGCCACGTTCCCGTTTTGCTCGGGTCCATTTTTCGGAGCGACGAAATATTTGTTCGGCTTCGCGTAGCATATCACGAATCACCGGCATATTTGGATGACAATCAACCAATCCATCCAATGAATGATCACGTAACCGCTCGGCCACACGAGCGGGATGCCCCACGCGAACGACACGTTGATTCGCGTTGATCAAACGTTCGAGCAAGTTATCTACGGCCGTATTGCTGGGCGCACAAGCGAGCACTTTGTCGCCACGCTCAATAGCCTGGATGATCAGTTCGACAACGGTTGTTGTTTTCCCAGTTCCCGGCGGACCATGAATGATTGCAATGTCGTTTGCAGAAAGCCCAAACTCAACGGCTGATTTCTGCGAGTCATTGAGATCCGTTCGAAACTGCAACTCGCGCACGCGTTCGTCAAAACCGGGTTTTCGCTCGCCCATCAAAACGGCTCGGAGATGGCCCAATCGCCCACGCGAATCTTTGGCGGTCAAAATCGCTTTTAACTGACGCTGTCGAGTGACTTCGTCGGCGGTGAGGTCGACTCGAAAACAATCCGCTTCCGGCCAACGGTTGAGAGAAACCTGAATCGAGTCGCGTGTTTTACGACTAACCACGCCCGACTCGGATTTCACGTTGTCATCATTGTTCGCAGAAACGACAACGGGAGAACCGACTTTCAATCGGTGCCAGGGCATCGACTGGGTTTCGTTTCGCCGCTTAAACGTCACCAACTGATGACCACCCAAGCCATGGACATGATCGGTGACCACCAAATCCAAAATCGTCTCGCCGGACTTTTCAGCTTGGTCGGAGTTCTGCTGCTTTCGCCGTTCCGCCATCCGTTCGATTTCGGCTTTGGATTCCATCGCCAACCACTCCATCATGTCGACGAAGTGTTTTTCTTGTTCGGCTGGCGTAGACTTGCTTCTTCGACGGGATGACATGGTCGCTTTGAGTTGGAGAGGGTGTTCTTTGCGTGTTCATTAAAACCTGCTTCGAAGAAAATCAATCGAAGAACTGGGCGAGCGTTTCCTTGCTCGGTGGTTTTGTGACAAACGACGTAATCACCATCGCCAACGTTGAGCAAATGAAGATCCCAACAACGGGCATGACTCCAAAATCAGCCCCGAAGGGAGCCAGCAAATAATCGCCGTTGCTCCCCCACTCCGACTCGCGGAACAGATAGACCCAACTTCCAACCATGGCAAGAATTCCGGACAACGCTCCTGCTGCGGTCAGACGTTTCCAATAAAGTGAAGCAAAAATCAACGGGAACAATGCCGCGAAACCGGAGAAACACCAGACGCCCAATGTGAATACGCTTTTGGTGTCCTGCAAACTCAAATAGTAAGTGACTCCCACGATCAAGATCACAAACATCCGCGCGATCCAAACTTGGGATTTGTCGGAGAACCGATCTTTGCCGAGGTAATGCGTGAAAATATCGTTGGTAAAAATTGAACCGATGCAAAGAAACTGACTATCCAACGACGACATAATCGCGGCTAAAATCCCGGCGGTCAGCAGCCCCGCAAGAACGGCTCCGCCCAAACCGTCGATGCCAATTTTGGTTTTGACAAGAAACGGTAAAACTGAATTGGCGTTAGCGGCGATCGGGCCCGGCAGTTGAAGCGTCGTAGCCCAAACACCAATTAGCACACAAGGCACCCACACAATCATGATGAAGATTGGATGGCACACGACGGGAAGTTTAAAACTTTTTGAACTTTTGGCCGTCAACCAATGCTGGAACAGGTGTGGAAACATTCCCACGGACAACGGAATCAAAAGGTAAGAGAAAAAGTGGGTTTGACTCATCGCCTTTCGAGTCAATTTGTCCGTTTGAACTTTGTCTGTAATATTTTTCAAACTTTCAAAAAACGTTTCGCCATTGCCCAACTTGTTTGCCAACAAAACGAACGTCACTACACCAAGCACCATGAACACGATCGTTTGAAACGCGTTCGCCCAAGCAGTTCCTCGCATACCACCAAAGAAAACGTAAATCAGAACGACACCGCAAATTAATGCCGACCCCAACCACGGTGGCAATCCACCAGACAGGGCTCCGTTAACCGTTCCGTCGGGGAGCAGCGATTGAAACATTTCCAAATCAGGAAACGCGCCAGCGGTCATGACTTGAATCACCGTTCCTCCAGCAATGACTCCGATCAAGAGGTAAGGAATGATCAAGCCAACCAATATCGGGAACAACAGCAGGCCAATAAAATCGCTGTCCAGTCGGTCGCGAAAAAATTGAATTTGAGTTGTATAGCCATACTTACGACCGAAGCCGTAAATCTTGATTCCAATTACGAAAAAACACAGCGAGTGAATGATGCCACTACTCGAAGCGAGCATGCCGTAGACGCCGATGCCCTTTTTGAACGCTTCGCCAGATGATCCGACAAGCGCAAACGCCGTCATCGTGGTTCCAAAAATACTCATCAAAAGCAAGAATGGACCGATCGAGTGACTGGCCAACAAATAATCGTTTTTGGTTCCGCGGAACATTCGACTGGCGAGGTAACCGAGCAACAGCAACGATGCCAGGTATATCAAGATTACAACCAGCCGAATAAAGCCTGCGTTAACGGGGGCTGCTTCTGCTGCATCGGCGACTTGGGCAAGGAAAAAGGGAAACTGGTTCATGCGTTTTCTCCCTTTGTGACGGCTTCATTTTGGATGATTGGGTCGCCGAAATCATCGCTGCCCTCAGGCCAAGCGAAAACACAAGCCAACCACCAAACGACGCTGGCCACGACTGATAGGCACGCGTGGTAGAACAAACCAATCGGCATAAATCCGAACATGGTTTCGTCGCTTTCCCAATTCCAAAAGTCTTGGTGAAAGATGACCAGCAAAGCCACTAACATCCAGATAATAAGTCGCATCGGTATGCCTTGATTGGGAAGCTAATTTTGATCAGCTAAGTCTAATCAACCAACTCGACAAACAGTAGCACCCCGAGAAGCACGCGATTTTGTACACCCAATGCCATTCCAAATCGTGGAGCAGAAAACGTGCTTTAACGCGCACTTTATTTAATGACTGGTGATTGAAACGCAGCCCGAAAAACAAACATCCGCATCTCGCCCCGGTGTTCGAACTCGGTCACTGTACTTGGCACAATACAGTAATTTCCCGTCTTCAGTTTTTTCGTATTCTACTGGCAACGGATTGCGATCCAACTCAACAACCTCAAAAGGCACCGCCTTGAGATCCCCGTCGCCGACGTCTGGGAAATTTACATTCATCCAACCGCCGACCTGAAGTCCACTTTTAAATAACTGAGGAAGAATTCGTTTTGCGAGAGAACTCGATTTAGACCAATCGAATGGACTGTTGAACTTTCTCAAATGTTGTGAAAACGCGATCCCCTTGCAGTTGAAAAGACTGGCCTCTCTAACAGCAGCCACCGTCCCTGAAACGTTAACGTCGGATCCTAGATTTGCGCCGCGATTCACTCCCGACAACACCCAATCAAATTCCACGTCCAGTTGATCAAGTGCGACCCGCACGCAATCGGCAGGGGTACCGTCAAGCGAAAAAGATTGAGGAGCCTTTTCCAGCAACGTGAGCGGATGTTCGAAAGTAAGCTTGTGGCTGATCCCGGACATCGGCCCAGCAGGAGCGACTGTCCAGACTTCACCAAATTCGCTGGCGACTTCTTCCAAAACCTTTAGTCCGTCGTAGCCCCAACCGTCATCGTTTGTCAAAAGAAATTTCATAAGCGTCGATTGCCAAAAAGCCTGCGTTGGTGAAATAGTTTGTACTCGGTAGTCAACATAACGAACGCAGCAGGCATGTGACCACAACGGTGTTGCATTCCAGCAGACAATATCTGCAAAGTATTCAAGAGGAGGGCTTCTTCAAAAGATCCTCAATTGATTCTTCAAAAACGAGTGGCTCCATCCCTCGATCTTTTAACCAATCGTTGGCGATCAAAGGATCATCGGATGTTGGGTCAAGTTTGCCAAACTCTTTCTCGACAGCCAAAATGCTGTGCACGATTCGGACTTGCGTTTGCCAGTCGAGATACTCGAACGATTTTTGCGCCGCGATAGTGACTGCTTCTGTGATATCCGAATACCCCATTGCGTATCGAAGTGCGTAACCTGCAGCCCGATAATAGTATCCCATTCCATCGGCGAGCTCAAAATAGGGTTCTTTGGCGTACCAAACATTCCATTCCGATCGCACCAATGGTTTGTTTTTGACGTCTTTGCACTTGTAGGCTTCGCGGATCAAGATTCGATGAGCTCTCGGCATTTGCTGAACCAGCGGGCCCATCTCCACAAGTTCTCGCGCGACGAATTCATACAACATCGTTTCGCATATCGAGACGGAGAGCTTTTTGAGATAGCTCTTCCTCGTGATCATTTTCCGCCAACGCGTGACGGTCAACGGTTCGATCCTCGCGTCCGGTTTGGACTCGGACCGCTTAGCCGAATTTCGCTTAGCCATCTCCACTCCATTTTTAAATCCGAATTTTCGGAGCCGGATTTACGGATGAAAATCAACGAACCAAATTATGGAGCAGGTTTGACTGGCTTCGTTGGTTTGGGAATCGATTCGACCAATTTGGCAACTTGGTTCACCGCGATATTGAGTGACACAGCCGCCATTTGAAAGTTCGTGTGCGACGAAATCTCTGGTTGAATTTCCTGAAACAGCGAGTTGGCGTTTTTAAGTTTCTTGAGCTTCTTCTTCGCCTGCTTTAGATACTTCTCGTTGTCGCCATCCTTAAGCGGACCGCCCAGCGCTAACATATAGTCGTAGAGAGTCCGATGAACTTCCTTTAATTCGTCGTCTTCTTCAGCTTCTTCGGAATGCTTGAGAAAAGTACGAACCATCCAAACGTGGCTGAGAATCAGGTCGAGTTCCTGGACATACTCAGCGTTAGATTTGGTTGTCGGTGTTTGTTCTTCGTCAGTCATTTTCTATTTCGAACACAAAATCAGGGCTAGATGGTTTGGTTCTCTAAGATACAGATCTGTCAGGAAATATCGTGCTTTCTCCTGGATCTAGTTTGCGGGTTTCGGCTTGGGACCGCGAGGAGCAAACACAAGCACCATCACTGCACCGCAAATCACCATCAATAGACTGATCATAAAGGGCATGGTGACTTGATCCCAAAGATTTTTCGAGAACGTTTCGATCATTGTATTAACGACAGGCGCGAGTCCGAAAACAAGCGGCATGATGAAGATCGGTTTGCCGCCAAAATTGAAAGCGTAGATGATCCCGAGTGCGCCAATGGCTCCCGCGGCTCCGGCCAACAACGACCACATCGAACCCGTCACATTCCAACCGCCGGGCTCTTGAAATGTGCCGAGCAAGAAGAATGGAACGATGACTGCGATGGCAAAATAAGCCAACCCAACACAGAGGAACGGACGCAATCGACTGCCACCCATTTTGGCTTGACCTTTGTGGAGCACTGTTCCGTAAGAGCCCCAGCAAAGTGCAGTGATGGCGATGCATAGCCCGACCAATGGCCAATTGGTTGTTTTGGCTGGCTCATCTGTTTTGACGTCTGTTTTGACACTCGACGATGCAGTATCTTCGGTGGCTTTGTCATCTGCGGCTGATTCTTCAGTTGTTTTTCCAACTTTGGGGTCATCAGATGTTTCGGTGGAAGCTTCGTCAGTTCCACTCTCTTGAGTCGGCCGAAAAACGACGTTGGTCAAGCTTGATTCCATCGGAGTTTGCATCGCCGTTTTTGTCTCAACCGATTTGGGTTTGGCAGGTTTGTAAGTAAGAACCCCTGCCGCTCCTACGGCGACGATGATGATGCCCAAGAAAAATCGCATCGTCGCTTGCTTGAACGTTCCCGCAGAAAACATGGTGACGAATGTGTTGACGATTGGAGCCAAACCAAACACTAGCGGCATAACAAATACGGGCTTGCCACCAAACTTAAACGCTAAAATAATTCCTAGTGCGCCAATAGCGCCAACGGCTCCCGCAACGAAGGACCACACAAAACCCGACGGCGACCAGTTGCCCTTTTCGCCTTTGGTGTAGAGCACGATCAATGGGTAGACGACGGCGATCAAAAAGTAGGCGACGCCAACGCAAATAAATGGGCGGAGCGAGCTGAGCTTTTTGGGACCTTCTCCCATCGCTTCCTGGCCGATATGCAAAACCGGTCCATAAACTCCCCAGCAACAAAACGTGAGAAAGACAAAAACGAGGAAACCAAAATTACGCATGTGAGTTTTTCAGTAGAGTTTGAGCGGATTTCGCGAAGCAGCAGTTTAACTAAAACGGTGCTAAATTGGGAATGCGGAAGAAGATCGTTTGACCAGACGGGATTGTTCGAGTCTTTACCCGCAGAAATGAACGAAATGGAACTCTCTAACTGTGAAAAACACCGCATTGGATCAAATTTCAGGAAGGCTCGAATCTCAGGCGATCCCGGGCCAGACTAGATCAAGTTCCACGTTTGTTGCCGTACCATTCAATGTGGCGGCGGGGACAAAACCTGAACCCGTGCTCTCTCGCCCAAGGTATTAACCAATACTCTTTGGATTTGAGTTCGCCCAATTCGATCCCCTGTGGCATCAGCAAAACTCGAGCTGGATCGACCGAATTTATCCCAGTGAGGTATTTCAAAATCTCTGGCAAATCGGCTGGCGTGTCGACGACGAACTTCAACTGGTATTGGTAATCAGAAATCAAGGATTGCACGATCTTTGGGCGATGACGCGTGGCTTGATGTTTTTCTCGCCAAACTCCTGCTCTTGATTGGTAAGGATCTGAGTTGGAAAATTTGGGACTTACCGAGATCAAGTCGCAGTTAAGCTGCCGATGAATCGTCCCGGCTGTCTCAATCGTAATATGAAAGCCTAAACCTCCGAGCTGGCCGCACAGTTGGTCAATATCCCGCGGCAACATTGGCTCGCCACCGGTAAGCACCACGTGTTTGGCTGGCTCTTGATCAGACAACTCACTTCCACCCGGCTTGCTGGCGGCAACGACCGATTGAACGATTCGCTCGACCGTCAAGTTTTCGCCTTCGGGCTCCCAGGAGGCGAACGGCGTGTCGCAAAACGAGCAACGAAGATTACAACCGCTGGTGCGCACAAATACGCTGGGTGTGCCCGTCAGCAAACCCTCGCCCTGCTTCGATTGATAAATCTCGGAAATCAGCATGCCCGCTGGTCTGTTCTTCTCGATTGATTATGTTGAATTGCTTGGAAACACTTCATTTTAGAAAACAAAATTGTACCGATGAGCAATAACTTTCGCGACATGCTGGAGACATTCGAAAACGACTTTCCTCAGCGCGACTACTTGATCAAGATCACCTGCCCTGAGTTTACTTCGGTTTGCCCCAAAACGGGCCAGCCGGACTTTGGCGTTTTAACGTTTGAATACATTGCCGACAAAACGTGTGTAGAACTGAAAAGTTTGAAAATGTACCTACAGCAATATCGAACCGAAGGCATTTTCTACGAGAAAGTCACCAACACGATCCTTGATGATTTTGTTGCCGTCTCAAAACCACGTTGGGCAAAACTGACAGCCGATTTTACGCCCCGGGGTGGAATCTCTTCCGTCATCGTCGTTGAGCACAAAGCCTAGAACTCGTTTCGGCTATGTACTTTGTGAGATTACGAGACCACAGCCAAGCCCAACACGACTTTGAAAATAATTTTTGGAAACAACTATGAGCCAGCCATCTGTTCTGCTTTCCGGTTTCGCTGATGAATGCGCCAACCAAAAAACTTTGGACCAACAGTTCTCTGCATTCGCCGCGATGGGTTTGAGATATTTCTCCATCCGATTTTTGGATGCTGGAAACGGCATTAAGAACGTCATGGCGATTGACGCGGCCGAACTGGAAACCGTCAAGCAAAAAATTGCGGAGTATGGGCTTACCGTTTCGTCATTGGGATCGCCAATTGGCAAAGTCAAACTTTGCGATGTTGACGATGGCACTACGACGCCATTTCGCCCATTCGATGAATACATCGCCGAAGACGTTCCACGTGCGTGCGAGTTGGCCAACGCGTTTGGAACAAAATTGATACGCGGATTTTCTTTTTACCACCCCAAAGGTTCCAACCTCGAAGATCACTTTTCGCAAGCGACTGATCAAGTCGGAAAAATTGCAGAGGTTTGCGATCAGCATGGATTGACTTACGGGTTGGAAGTCGAAGCCAACCTGATTGGTCAAACAGGTGAACTGCTTGCTCGAATGCATCAACAAGTCAACAACGAGGCGATGGTTTTGATTTTCGACGGTGGCAATCTCGTCACAATGGGATTCTCGGCAGACGAAGTGTTTGAGCAATACCAACACATGAAACCGGGTTTGGGCTGGTTGCACATCAAAGACTTTTTGAATCCAAATTCTGGCAAAGTCGACCATGTCAACGAAGAAGCGTTGAAGCATTTTGTCCCGGCAGACATTGGCGATTCAGGGCACGAAAGAATCCTCAAAGATCTCGCTAGTTTCCTGCCCGAGCTCGAATCGAGAATGAAGTCTCGAGGCATCCCTGGAGTTTTCCTCGACCTTGAGCCTCACGTCAAAGGCGGTGGGCAGTTTGGTGGGTTTAGTGGCCCCGATGGTTTTGGTGTTGCCCTCCGCTCGCTCTGTAAAGTTTGCGACACAGCCGGCATTGGTTACCGGTTGAGAGATTTCTCTGACATCCAAGCTGATCGCGGATTCTGAATCTCAAAGAGGATTTGAGTTTCGCCAAGGTTGAAATCAAATTGACTCAAACAAAAAACGCGTCTTGAAAAATTCAAGGCGCGCTTCTATTTTTCTAATCCGTTGTGTGCAGCGGATTTGATTTCAGGACGCTTATTAAGCAGGAGCCTGGGTTTTCTTTCTTGATGCGATTGGCATTGCAGCAACTCGCTCGTTGTGTCGCATCGTGTTGTAGAAACGTGCCCCGAGGTATCCGCTAGTTACCAGGCAGATACACCCGATGTAAGTTCCGTAGTGAAAGAGTGCGTCGGCTTCGACTACGAAGTAGTAAAGAGCCATCAGGAAACTTGCGATTGCGATTCCCAACTGTGTGTACCCAAGAGCTTTCAATCGCTCTCCTTCACTTCGCTGAACGGCCTGCCGAGCGGAATCGTTTGCAAGCTCACGCATCGCGTCAAGCGACTTTAGTTTTGTCGCTTTTTGCTTTGGAATGAACTCATCTGCTCTTAGCGGATCCTGCGAAGGTGCTTCTTGCTTGACTTCTTCGACAACAGGAGCCTCTACCTTTTCTGGAACCGGTGCAGCCTGTGCTGGTTTGCCACCACGCATTCGATTTAGCAGTTGGTTCATGTAGTCTTCGACGTCATCCGAGGGCTCTGCACCTTCGGTTGGGGGAACTGGAGCAGCAACGGTTTCCTGCTGGACCGGAGCTGGGGGCTCGTACGACTCGGGCTCTGGTTGATCGGCTTCTTCACCGGCTTCCATTTTCAAACGTGCCAACAGTTCTGCAACACTTTCGTTGCGTGGTGGCTCGCTGGGTTCTGTTTCGACAGTTGGTTCTACAACTTCAGGCTCTACAATTTCGGCTTCAACCATTTCCGGTTCAGTTGTCGCGGCAGTCACTTCAGCCAGCAATTGACTCGCAAGCGAACCAGGCTCAATCGCAGGTGGAACACTTGGCTCTTGGGGCTCGGCGGCCTTGTTAGCAAGCGATTCCAAAACGCTGGAAACCATTGAAGCAGTTCGATCACTCGAATGGACAGATTCGACATTAGGATATGTCGCTTCCGTATTGGGTGGAGCAATTGCTGGATCATCCGCCGTATTATCCGTGAACTGAGCAACCTCGGCACCCTGACTGTGGGTAAACGTATCGGATGCTTCAAGCGGTTGCTCGTTCACAGTTTGTATTGTTGGAGCGTGCGTTTCGAGAGCTGTGATGTCAAGCGTCGCTTCGACCGCACGATTTGGCATACCAAGCTCAAGCGTAGGCTCAACGACTCGTTGCTGGCCAAGCTCAAGTGTAGGCTCGACAACTCGTTGCTGGCCCAATTCAAGAGTCGGTTCAACGGTTCGCTGCTGGCCTAGTTCGAGGGTTGGCTCAACGACTCGCTCGACAGCCGTTTCTAGCGTCGGCTCAACGATTCGCTCGTTAGCAATCTCAAGAGTTGGTTCGACAACTCGTTCGACAACCCTGGCTGGCTCGTCGACTTTCGGTTGTTCCATCTCGGCGAATGCCTTACCGAAAACACGCTCTAGTTCAGCAGCACGTTCGTCGATTTCTTTTGTAGCGTCCGCATTCGGCTCAGGCGTCGTTGTCTCTTGGGGGACTGTCTCTTGGGTGACCTGGACATTTTCAGCAGGTACGCTTGGAAGTTCGACTTGTTCTTTGGTCGAATCAAAAGTTACGATTTTCTCTTCTTCCACTGCCGCTTGTGCAAAAGTCTCCACTGTTGAATCCACAACTGGAGGGCTGGGTTCTTTTAGAGGGGCGGGTTCTGCTACAGGGCTGGGCTCTGCAACAGGGCTGGGCTCTGCTGACTTGAAAGCCTCAGGCTCGTTGAAGTTTTCTGGCTTAGCGTCTTCAGTTGACTCTTCTGCTGGCTGTTCAGTTGATTCGTTTGCACTAATGCTATTCCGAGTGAAGAAACCGCTAGTTTCTGCCTCTGGCCGAATCGTCGGAGCAGGAGCTGGTGCACCTTCATTTGTGAACATTAATTTTGACAACTGACCGATGAGCTCTTCCGGATCAGCGCCAGCACTGCTGCTAAGGATACTACGAATCTGTGCTTCAATATCGGCTTGAGCTTGAACTGGTTCTGTTTGAGGCGTTGATTCTGTTGTTGATTTCGAGTTGCCGCTCGATCCAAAATTGACGTGCGGCAGGGCTTCATCCCGCAATGCAGGTTGCTCAGTCGCCGCGGCACCATTATCACTCAAACTTGAAAACACGTTTGTTTCCGGCTGTGGCTGAAGTGGTACTTCTGGCTGTGGTTGCTGTGCTACAGGCTGTGGTTGCTGTGCTACAGGCTGCGGTTGCTGTGCTACAGGCTGCGGTTGCTGCACTTCGGGCTGTGCCTGGAGAAGTGCCTCAGGCGTCGGTTGTTGGATAATGGCTTGCGGTGGAACAGTCGTTTGTTGCGAAACAGCTGCCTGAGGAGCCCCTTCGCTGACAATCAACTCCTGGACTTCATTCAATTCTACACAGTCAGATTCGACCCAACCAAGTTGAGCGACTTCGACAGTCATCGTATTTGGAAAGGCGATGCGATCACCTTCTTTTAACCAATGGACTGTCGACGCAACACCGTTCACTTCAATGGCATCTGCGTAGCTGCGAACGGCCGCACCTTGCGAGCCTCGAAAGATTGCACATTGTGGTGAATCATCTCCGTTGCTGGAGGTTCCCATCCCAAGGAAACACTTTTGAGTGTTTACTGGAATCAATTCACCATCTCGTTGTCCGCCAGCTAAGCGAAGGACAAGATTATTCAACGGAAACTCGGTTCGTGTAGTCATAGAATTACTTCGGATGTGTGGTTGATCGCTTTTGCGAAACTCAAGAACAGTTTTTCGTTGAATAACGTCGCGCCCTGAATCGAGCTCGACCTGTTGCATTGAACGTCGCGGTGATTTGTGTGTGTAAGCATGTAGCTTTCCTATATCGCACCGTCAAACAACTGCGTGAATATTGAGTCGATATCTTCCATTTGAGGTATGCGAATCGTCAGGACCCGACCAATCCACTGGCTTTTGGCGTTGATCAGGCCAGATTCAAGCAATGTTGAAATTAGAGACTTGAGCGGGAATCAAATCCAAGTGTCGACATAACTTGGAACTTTCCCAGCTCGAAAACTGTCCTCTATATAGATAGCGAAATCAGAAAACACTCAGCTGAACCAACGCAAATGTTTCGTTTTTGCATCCTCTCAATTTCTTTCATATTCTCCAAAAACTCATACTAAGAATAAAACGCGCCCTATAGTTCGAAGTGTAGAGCAGACTGAAAAAGTATCAGTCGATCCCACTACAATTTCACGCAGCCCAAACTTTTACCGAGCCCAGATCTATGTCACGCAAAAAATCACTGAATCAAATGCACGATGTCTTGGTCCAACGACGAGACGCATTGCGACAGGCAATCTCAGGTGATGACAGTTTCTTGAGAAACTTCTCGCAACAGAGTGGGGGCGATGTTGTTGACTTTGCAAGTGACAGTGCCGCTGGCGAAATCAGTTCACAACTTGCCGAAGTCGAAAACCGCGAACTTAAAAAAGTTGAAGCCGCTTTGACCAAGTTCAAAGAAGGAACGTTCGGCAAGTGCGATGCTTGCAACGGCTCGATCCCGCTGGCTCGACTCCAAGCACTTCCTTATGCAGCCTATTGCATCACGTGCAAACGTGCGGCTGAGAAAGCTGGCGTCGAACCATCCAATGTTGCCGACTGGGCAGCGATACTTGATACCGATCTTCCATCGAGCGACATGGACTTTAACTTTTCGTAATCGCTACAGACGGACCTATTTGAGGCAAACCCTAGCAACCCTTCCCGAGATTGCTCGAATTCCCCTCAACTATTCGATAATCTCGGAACACACGAAAACCTGACCACAGCCAATCCTATGAACTCGATTAACAACCAACCTCGAAAATCTACTCGGCTCGTGCCGAACGTCTGTCGAGGAACCGTCATCGTGATTGGCTGGGCGTTGATTAGTCTACTAAACGGACCAACATTGACTGCTCAGCAATTTCCTCAAAACGGAATCAGCAACAACAGCGGGTCGACAACGACAAGCCCAACCCGAATCAAATCGGCACCTCAATTCAAGCGCCCTAACCTGACCTCGACTTCGCCATCGGTCGCGACGCCAGTTGCAACGACAACCCCAAGCCGATCCGCTGCGATGACACGCCGTGATGCGATGTACAAGAAACTTGCTGAAGAAGCCACCACGATGGAGCGGCAGTACTCGTTACTGAAAAAACTAGTCAAAACGGTTTCGCCTAGCGTCGCACACATCGAAGCCAAGAAAAGACAGAAATCAAAATCAGGCAGCTCATCGAACACAAGACGCCCAGTCGTGATTGAAGAAGCCGGCTCTGGCGTTGTCATCAAACGGCGAGGGGCTTTTTACGTCATCACGAATTACCACGTGATTGAAAGCTCAGAACTGAACGACATCCGAGTCGAAGCAGCCGGTCGGATCTACACACCAACTCGTTTGATTCATGATCGGGAAACCGATCTATCCGTAATCGCACTTAGAAAAACTGATTTGGTTCCTTGCCGAATCGGGGACAGCGACATGGTTGAAATCGGCGATTTTGCTGTGGCCGTAGGAAGCCCATTTGGTTTAAGCCATTCTGTTAGTTACGGAATCATCAGTGCGATGAATCGACATGACTTGGACCTTGGACCTCAAGGCGTCAGATACCAAAACTTCATGCAAACCGACGCAGCAATCAACCCAGGAAATAGCGGTGGCCCACTCATTAACCTGCGTGGCGAGATCATCGGAATCAATACAGCGATCGCCAGCAACAGTGGCGGCAACGACGGAATTGGATTTTCAATCCCAATCAACATGGCAATGCGAATCGTCAACGACTTGATTGACTACGGCAAAGTACAACGAGGATTCCTGGGAGTTTCTCTCGACGCTCGCTACACTTATACAAAAGCGACTTCGCTTGGCCTGAACGTCGCACATGGAGCCTTGGTTTCGGCGATCACGAAAAACTCACCCGCGGCGCAAGCCGACTTGCGAATTGGTGATGTGATTTTGGAATACAACGGAACGCGAGTCGACAACGACTCTCAATTGGTCACCAAAGTCAGCCTCACCCCACTGAATCAGCAGGTAGAGCTGAAGGTCTTCCGACGTGGACAGTACAAAACTATCAAAGTTTTCGTTAGCGATCGAACCGCGTTTTCGTCAGTCAGTAACTAGGCAAGCTGCGGCGGCATTCCTTGCAAAGAATACCCGTTTACCCGTCTAGCCAAATAGCAGGCATCGTTGGCTGATTTGTTTGCTGACCTAACCTAACTATTGTCTAACCGAGCCAACCAAACACTACCGCCTTCGCGATCCGTTATCGTTGGGGCTTAAGACTTCTCACGCGGCGATTCGGCCAACCATTGATCTGTGCTCTCTGAATCCGCACTACGGCAGATTTCTTCCAATTGATCAGCGATCGCAAACAAGTCATCTTGCCACTGCTCGTGCTCAACATCGGGCGGGCAAAGCTGAGCCATCTCATCGATCAGCAAAATGAATCGCAACAGGTGACGAAATACAACGCCCTCCTGTTTTTGCAATTTGTTGCCAGTCACATATTTGTTGAAGTCTGAATAGTTGAGCACCTCTCCCACAACCCAAACTGGCGTTACCCGAACGTCGTGTACACCGGGAAAGTCATGTTGAAACAGCCGCTGAAGTTTGTGCGGCAATGTCAAGATTGGGACGTAGTCATCCTCGTCATAGTACCCTCGTTTTTGATCTTCTTCTTCGTCCTTCTCGATCGCACCCAATTCCTCAGCAGAGGCTAAACCAAGTTTTAGTAATTGCGAATCCAGCCGCGTCGTCGCCAGCGGCCCCGGCGGAAGTTCCTCGTGACCGGGAATTCGAATCGCACGACCAAGCGACCGGGACAGTTCCAAAATACTCTCGAACGCCATGATACGCTCGGTTCGATCCGCGATTCCCAAATGGCTCATTAGAAAAACAGCGTACAAAGGATGGACACCACGTAGCTTCAAAAGATCCGCCATCCGCTCGGTCGGCGTCGCCACCATCGGCTTGTAAACAGCTTTTTCAGGTTCGTCCGCTTCAAACTTTTTAGTAGCTTTTGATTTTGGTTTATTTTCGTCGTGCACAGGCTCAGATTTTTTCTGGCCAAGATCAAGCGTCAACGTAGCTGGCGATTGTTCTGCACTCTCGGTTTCATCCGCTTTGGTTTCATCCGCTTTGGTTTCTTCTTCAGCTTCAGTAGCTGTCGAATCATCTGGATTCAGATCAGCCAATGGCGGTTTGGGCTCAAGCGTCAAATAGCCACCGCGCCAAAGCGTAATCAACCTTTGGTTCAACTGCTTTTGTGCCGCGATTTGTTCCTTTGGCTGAAGCAAACGACCGGCGACAAGCTTGCGAATCAAATCAACATTGGGCGAAGCGTCGAGCATGTAAACGAGCAATCGCCAGGGCAACGGGCCACGACTGGCAAGATCAGCCGACGGTGCGACGATCAATTTTTCGAACTGGGCCTGCGACCAATATTGCTGCCCCTCACGACGTTTTGGTTGTTTTTTCTTGAGTGCTTTTTTTGCCTTGCGAAGCCCCGGATCTTTTGTGTCTTCGGGAATTTGATCGTACTTTTCTTTCCACTTCAAAATTTTGACGTCGTCTTCGTGAGGTAACGCGAACACATAGCCTTGATCATCAAACTGCGGACGCCCTGCCCTTCCAAACATTTGATGTGCAGAACTTGGCTCGATCAGTTTCATTTTGCCTCGGGGGCCTTTGATCAAGGTCGGCAAAACAACACTACGAGCCGGAAGGTTGATACCGGCTGCCAGGGTTTCAGTACAAACACAAACGCTGAGCAGTTTTTCCTGAAACAGATCTTCCACAATCCGACGATAGCGAGGCAGTACACCTGCGTGATGCACGCCAACGCCGCGGATGAGAATTTGTTTTAGTTTTGGACCGACACCTTGAGTCCAGTCGTATTCATCCAGCCGAGCCGCCAATTGTTTCTGTTGCTCCTTGTCGACACATTTCTTGCCCTTCAATGTTTCAGCAACACTCCAACACTGCTCTCGATTGAAACAAAACAGCAGCGCCGGCGTGTAGCGCGATGTCTCATCGCCGCGCACCATCTCTTCGATGTGATCAGGCAGAATTTTGTCTTCGACCCAGTTGAAGGAAAGCGGAACCTTGCGATCGTGACTTTCGACAAGCTTCAGATTTCGGTTGTGTACTCGATTGAGCCAGCTGGCGAACTCCATCGAATTTCCTACCGTCGCCGAAAGCAACAGTGTTTTGATGTGAGCTGGCAAAAGCCCTAACCCAAACTCCCACACGATCCCACGCTCGACATCGTTGAAGCTGTGAAACTCATCCATCACGACAGCCCAGACGTCGGTGAAATCGAACGCTTCTTCGTGGAGCAATCGGTTGAGCAAAATCTCGGCCACGACGACCAGGACTTTCGCGTCAGGGTTCACCTTTCGATTTCCGGTCACCAATCCGACTTCGTCTGGCGAGAAACCCCACCGAACAACGGATTCTTGGATGTCACGAAACTTTTGATCGGTCAGAGCAATCAGTGGCGTGGTGTAGTAAACCGTTTTACCAAGCTTCAACGCTTCGTAGATGGCCGCTTCCGCGATCAACGTCTTGCCGGTTCCCGTGGGGGCGCAAACAAGAATGCCTTGCTCGGATGTGAACCACGTCAACAATGCCTCTTCTTGAACCGGATACGGATCGAACGGCAGTTGTTCAAAATACTGTTCCGCTATTTCGTCACGTTTTGTTTGAAGGTCGTCGGAAGCGATTTTGAACTCCGGTTGATTTCAGTGTGTCGTCAATTTGGCCCATGTAAAAATTACAAAGTGCACCGAAGATTGTGGCCACATGCGGTCAAGTTGCAACTACACCAGCAGCCCTGGCACGGTTTTTACCAAGGAAAGCAAAGCGCTGGCCCAGCAAATTCGAATCGTTCTCGCCAATGGCATCACGTTTGCGAAAGACTCATTTCGACGAAACAACAATCAGCATGGAAGCGGTCGACCGACCAAAGCATTGAAAAGGAATCAGACAATGGCCAATCGAAAAAAGAGAACACGGAAAAAGAGCACACGAAGAAACAAGAAATCATCGTCGGTTTTTGGAGCTTTGATCCTCGAAATCGTAGCCGTTCTATTGTTCATGTTTTTGTTCACCCAAGCCAGAGCCGAGCGACAGGCCGCGGTCACGCCTTCGCTTGATGCCCCTGTCGTTCAAGGTATGTTTGAGCAGACGCCGCTTCAAAACATTTTTGGAAACTGATGCAACCAGTGTTTGCCTTGAAATAGCGATCTCGTTGATGAACTTGAAATCACCGCCGGAGTACCGTCACGAAAGAGTTAAGTATCCGACTTCCCCAATGCCCAACAGCCCAAAAGCTCGCCCTACCCAAATTCAGCCCCACCTATCGTTGAACCAAGCAAACTCGAATCGGAACGCGAATAACCCACATCAAATGTAACGGTTCCGAGAAATTCGCAGATTGAGCTGACTTTTGAGAGAATTCTACGTCGATAATATATGGAAAACGGCTAGCGATTCTGCCCAATCAAAAATTGACTTGGGCTAGAATGTGTGAATAATCTTAAGCACCTCAAACCGCTTAGATGGGAGACGAAGATGAACTTTTCACGTCGCGGATTTCTAACTACCGCTACCACGATCGCTTCGACTGTTGGAATTGGATTGAATTCCAATCTCGGTTCGATTTTCAATGCAGCCAACGCGAAAGCAAAACTTACGCGTGAGGACATACTCAAAGAGCGTACCCGCGAATCAATGCTTGCGATCAAGCGCGGCATGGAGTGGATCAAAAAGGGACGCAACCGAAGCGGCGGTTATGGCGTCGACAAAGGTCACAAAGATGATATTGGCTGCACTGCCGTCGTTGGACTTTCGATGTTGGCAGATGGAAGCACACCTAGCCAAGGCCCGAACAAGCAGGCGCTTCGCGACATCGTGAACTTTCTCCTCAAACGCGTTCGCGTGATGCCGGCGACGAACATCACGTCAGAAAAAGGAACGCAGCTGCAACGAAAAATTGGCGACCAAGCTCACACGTTTTTCGCATTGTTGTTTTTGACTCAGGTTGCTGGTGAAGCGCACATCCCAAAAGAGACGTTGACCGCCGCTCGCAAAATCATTGCGGCCGTCGCGAAAGCTCAGCGTCCCGACGGAAGCTGGGGTAGCGAGTCGTGGGCTCCAACGCTTGGCACCGTGATGGGCTGGACAAGCCTTCGGTCTTCTCACTTTGCCGGATTCGAAGTCGGTGCATCGCCTGAAAAGACTTCCGATTACTTGATCGGCAAGATGAAAAAAGAGATGGCTCAAAATCGCGGCCACTGGATGCATCAACTTTATAAAAACGCTGCCGGAATTCGCGTGCTTTACGCGATGGGCAAAGAAGACGATCCGATCGTAAAAAAGGCGTTCTCCGAAGTCTTGAAACTCGTCAAAGGTGGAAGCACAGCATTCAATCAAGCAGGTGGCGAAGAGTACCTTGCGTTCCACTTGATCACCGAAACGATGCTTCAAAAAGCTGGCGATGACTGGTCCAAATGGTTCCCTGTCGTTCGTGACAAAATCGTCAAGGTTCAAAACCAAGATGGAAGCTGGGTTGGTCATCATTGCATCACCAGCCGAACATTCTGCACTGCGGCAGCATGCCTCGTGCTCTCAGCACCTAACCGCTATCTCCCAATCTCTCAACAATGATTCGACCGGTTTCCTTTTGCGTGATTGGACTGGTGTGCGTTGTTGCGCACGTTCTGATTGGTAGTTCGACAGTTGCACACCATTGTTTCAGTTCCTGCTCCGCACAAGAGCAGGACGAAACGAAGCCTTCAGACAACAAACCGCAACAGGGAACAAAGAATCCTGACGGGAGTTTTCCTGACACCAAAGGATCTATCGCTGCCGGTCTGACGTTTCTCATGCGGCAACAGGCTGACGACGGTGCGTGGCACAGCCAGCACTACGGTTCGATGAGACAAGGTGCCGCGGTCACTGCGTTTGCACTTTATTCCATCAGCCACCTGCCCGACGAAGCTCGAGCGCCTCACGTTGAAGGGTTTAAGAAGGCCGTTGATTTTCTCAAACTAGGCATCGAGAAACGCGGATGCGTATCGGCGCCCGATGGTTCGATGGACTACCCCGTCTACAGCACCGCGTTGATCCTGACGGTCCATAAAAAACTGGACATCGGGCTGACAGCGACCCAAGTCAAACGCATGGTTCAGTTTCTGCTCGATAGCCAATGCAATGAAAGTCGCGGATTCACACCAGACAATGCAAACCTTGGCGGCTGGGATATTCTTGGCCCCGGTTCCACCGAAGGCAAAACTGCCGGTGCAAATGTATCCGTGACCTTTTACGTTTTGGAGGCGCTGTCGCTTTATCAGGCTGACAAAATTTTCAAAGACGATCGAGTCAAAACCTCGATCGCCGCGGCAAGAACATGGTGTGACCTCATCGTGAAAACATCGAGTACGGATGGTTTCTACTTCACCTCGGAAATTCGTTCGAACTTGAACAAAGCCGGCTGGGCCAAAGACGAACAGCCACGTGTTTATGGAACTGCGACCTGTGACGGCCTTGGAATCTTGCTGCACACTGGCAGTGAGAAAGACAGCGAAGCGGTCAAGCAAACGCTGGCTTGGCTGGTCAAAAACCGACAAGTTGACCAGGTCCCCGGATTCACAGATGAAGAAAGCAACTGGCCATCGAGCTTGCGGTTTTATTACCTGACCGCGCTTTCACGTTCACTAAATCTGTTTGAACCTGACTTCGCCATCAAGCAACGAAAGTCTATCGCTCAACTCTTGGTCGATTCGCAGGCCAAAACGGGTTTCTGGAAAAGCGACTTTAATCAGATGCGAGAGAACGATCCGCTGATCGCAACTTCGTTCGCGTTGATCGCATTAGCAAATGTTGGCTTGCGTTAGTCTCCACCATCTCCACCATCTCCACCACCGGTGAACCATCGTTCAGTAGCTATCCTTCAGCGGCTACTCAAATTTGACAATCGATTGATTCCGGGTCCACCCACCGAAGAACTAACGGGTGTTATGTTCACGCTCGCGTGAGCATGATTTCCCAATCGCAAGGCATGGCTCACACTCAAGAAGTCAACTCAACATCGCAGGAACATTTGATTCAAACGTCTGCAGGACAACCCTACTTGGTTTTCAAGAATCGCCGCAGCCACTCCGATTCGATGAACGCGAGGTTGCCGGCCAGCATGATTAACCCGAATGTCATCATTCCCATGCACATCCCGATGCCAAGATGAACAGGGATTGCGATCGCCAACATGATCGGTCGCGTTAGGCGGGGCCAGATCAACGCGGCGTAACTGAGTTCCCACGCAAGCGCAGTGAGCGTCATGATCGCAACCAGCCACATGTGATCGGCCAGCCATGTCATGTCGATGGTTTGATACTCGTACGATGCCAGCGCGTCCCAAACGGCTTCCCCTGCGAACCAAGTCTCGCCGCCAAATTTGCCAACCGCGGCAAAGAAATAAACCACACACATATGAATTTGAATCAAACGAGTGCCAATATTGGTCAGTGTGTCGGGGGCAGGTTCCGAAAGATTCCCTTCGCGCTTTTTGGCGAGCAAACGATCAAGCGAGAACGCACCGCCAGAATTCCCGACTGCCAAATACAAACACAAGAACGCATTGATTTGATCCAAGCCAAACAACGCCCCCGTCGCCCGGTTGGCATATGAGATGACCGACATTGCTGTAAGGATTGAAGTCCACCGAGTCCACCAGCCTAACGCAAACATTGCAATGACAACCAAGCCAACCACGTGAACGATCAGCAACGCGGTCATCGAACCAGCAAACCAATCGAGATGGCTCCACGCAAATGCATTTCCCCAAACCATTTCGCGAAACTCGGGTGGCAACACGCCATCAGGACCGAGAAACGTTGACAGTTCAAATGTCCAAACTGCGTGAGTGTAGAACACGATGCAGCCCACCAACGCGCGGATGATCCCAAGGACGAACGGATCGCGTGGATGGAACCAAAAACCATCCCAAGCGTGCGAGCAGTCAGACCCCCATGAGGTCAAGCTTCCTCGGACGTCGTTCTTTGATTCGGAGTTCATTGGGCTGGCTCCGGTTTCGCTTGCAATTCGAACAGCTGGAAACCGTCAGAGCTTAACTGGCCAATTTTTAGCTTCGGTGCCAACAGCGATGGATCATTTAACTTAACGCCTCGCCTTACTTGCTCGGGAAATGGAATTCCTCTTTCAGTGACGAACAATTGAATTGATGTTCCGCGATTGCGATCCATTAAAGCCTGAGCCACCGACGCGGTAATTTTTTCAACTCGCCGCTTCGCATTCTCGAACTGCTGAATTTCAATTTCCCGATCAGCGGAAAGTTGACGATGAAGATCCATTTCGTTTGACTTGATTAAGGATTGCAATTGCCGATCATATTCTTTGCTTCGCTGGTCGAATGCGACCTGAGTGGGCTTTAAAAAGTGCTGGCTGAACAATGTTTCACTCAACATAAACCAGCGGTGATACAGCAGTCGTGGCGAGTGTGTTTTTCGATCGGGAATCCGCCCGGAAAATGTCGTTCCGTCTTCGCGAACGCCTTCGTAAATCAGAATGTGACTGGCAGTTGGATCGGGAGCAAAAAATCGGTAGCCATTGTCGAGATAGAACGCTTGGTGAAGCGGCGCGACGGTTTCCGCCAACGGCTGGCTGAAATACGGCGAGCTAATCGGATTGGAAAGCGGCCCCAACACCACAACCACCAACCACGCCGCGATCAGAACTGAAACTACTCGCTTCGATGTTGATGACCACCTAGATCCAAGGGGCACAGTCAGTTCCTGCCGTCCGGACGTTTGAAACGCAGTCACTTGCGCGTTTGTCGATTCAGCGATCTGACCGCCGATTGATTCCGACGTGCGTTTTGAGAATTTTCGTTTGTTGGGCTTGGGCTTCATGATTCTCGATGGGGTTAATTATCCATGGTAATCGGCAAGATGAAATCGAGATAAAAAATCAAAGCCCAACGCGATTTTTCGCATTTAATTCCAATTGTCTCCCATGCCCAAATCGTTGAACCAACCAGTTGCATGGCTTAGGATGGCCGGCCATGATCAAGTTCACAGGAAAATCGAGTGACTTTTTAAAAATCGGCGTGGTTGCAGCTGCGCGCGGCGACCTTGAAAGCGTGCGCGAGATTTTAAAATCCAAACCAAAGTGGCTTCATCACGTCGGCTCCCACGGCCGCACGATGCTTTGGGAGGCTTGCCACAAAGGGAAACTCGAGATGGTCAAATATCTCGTTCGACGTAAAGCCAACATTGACGCCTGCGGCTCGCACTACACGCCGTACTTTGTTGAGATCAGCTGCCACTGCATTGCGGCTCACAAGAAACATTTCGAAGTTGCGGATTTCCTACTGAGCAAAGGAGCGAAATTTGACATTCACTCCGCTGCGTTTCTCGGCGACTTGGATCTGGTTAAAAAACTGCTCAGACGTAGTAAGAAACTTATCAACGCGGGACACACCGAACATTTGATGGGCGTGAAACGAACGGATGGATTAGATACGTATCCAGCCCCAGCTCTGTGGGCGACACCGCTTTGTTATTCACTTCGCGGCGGGGCTCGACGAAAGGGTGATACAGAGACTGCAGCGTTTTTGATCGCGAATGGAGCGACGATCAACGGTTTCGAACGAGAACTCTTCATCGCAGCGAATGGGCAAGTCAATATGGTTCGGTTACTGCTGGAGAACGGTGCAGACCCAACATTTGCACCTGAGGTTTACCGTGATGAAGGTGAACTGTACGAGCTCGTTTCGTCTTATGGAGCTGGCGGCTCAGTCGACACGCTTAACGAAGAATTGGTTTATCTTTGTCGCGGAGATCGCGGCGGTGCCCCCGAGGAGGTCGAACGTTTGCTTGGACTTGGTGCGAATATCAATCATCAGGACAAGAAGGGAAAGACGGCACTTCACCGTGCGGCCAAAGCTGGGTTTGTGAAAACGATTTCAGTACTGCTCAAGAACAAAGCAAACACAAAAATCGAAGACAACAATGGCGAGACTGCATTGTTTGAAGCCGTGCGGTCGACGATCAAGAACTCAGACAAGCAACTCGAAGCGATTCGTTTACTTCTAAAAGCACGTTCAAGCCTCAAGCATACCAATCGCCGAGATCAAACCGCTCTCGACGTGGCAAAGAGCTCAAAAAAATCGAACGCCCAAACTATCGCAAAAATTCTCCGAGGAAAAATTGATGGTCGAAGAGCCATTTAACTCAACCATAGACACCATCGTTCGCGTATTGAAAAACAGCCGAAGCATTCTTTTCATTACAGGCGCTGGTATCTCAGCCGACTCTGGCATCCCAACCTACCGAGGAATTGGCGGGCTGTATGACGTCGACGTCACCGAGGAAGGCTATCCGATCGAAGAAGTGCTTTCCGCGTCGATGTTCGGCGAGCGTCCAGAGCTCACGTGGAAATACCTGCTGCAAATTGGTGAGGCCGTCCAAGGCAAAACGTTTAATCGTGGCCACGAAGTCATCGCGGAAATGGAATCAGAGTTCCCTCGCCTATGGACGTTGACTCAGAACATCGACGGTTTCCACAGAGCTGCCGGATCAAAAAATGTGATCGAAGCACATGGCAGTATGCAGACGCTTTCCTGCACGAAGTGTTCCTACAAGATTGAGATCGAGAATTTTACCGGCATTGAAATCCCGCCCAAATGCCCAGATTGCAAATCGCTTGTCCGGCCGGACGTGGTTTTGTTCGGCGAGTTGATCTGTGGCGATTCAGTTCAGTTGATGCAGGATGAAGTCCAGAAAGGGTTTGACCTGACATTCAGCATCGGAACCAGTAGCGTATTTCCCTACATCCAAGCACCGATACAGTTCGCAAAAAGTGTTGGCAACCCAACCGTTGAAATCAATCCCAGCGAGACGTCGATTTCGCACATCGTTGACTATCATTTGCCCATGCGAGCCGCAGAGGCACTCGATGAGATCTGGAAACGATTCAAGGCATAGGCGGCCTGCTACTTACGAAAACACCACTCCGAAGGCATAGCGAACGAAACGGTGGCTTTCGACGAACAAACTAAGCATGCCTGTCCTATTTGGATGCAACGCTTGTTGCTGCTTCATCCATTCCAATAACCAGACGGCAAGTCTCGCCTGCGTTTAGGTTGACGACTCGCTCTTCTGTTTTCAGTTCGCCATCGACCTCGTATTCGACTTGAACTTTGTAGTCCTTCCAAACATCGCCTTCCTCAAGACGCTTGGTAGCAAAATAGCGCACACTACCCTGCGACACAGTGTCATTGCCACAAAGTTTCACCTTCGCGTTTTCAGGTACCGTCAGTGCCAAAGTGGTGACGGACTCTTCAAAATCGAAATTGACGGTTTGATCTAAACCATGACGAAGATTGACGAGTTTGGTTTTTACCAACTCTTTACCGTTTCGAACCAATACGGCTTTGACTTGATACTTGTAGTCGCGACCTTCAGTTAGGCGTTTTGATTTGTAACTTCGACGAGCACCTTTCGTTTTAGTCAACTGGCCATTGATATAGACTTTGGCTGCGTCGGGAAGCACAACATTCAGTACCGTCGCTTTGTCGATCGTTTGCTTACTCGTCTGATCGTCGATTTCAGGTCCAGGATTGACCGGCGCTGCTCCGCCACCATCTTGGTAGTAATTTGGATCTATTGGCGGGTTGCTTGAGCCTCCGTTGAGTGGAATGACATTGCCGCCCCCGTCCAACATGGAATCGATAGAACCGCCGTCTTGAATAACTCCACCCATGCCACCCACCGGAACGGCTCCGGGAACTCCATAAGGATCACTGATCACGCCACCCATGAATGAAGGATCAGTGAAACCAGAATTCATAGGCACACCACCGATGACTTGGCCCGTTCCTCCGTATGGAATTGTTGACTGCATTGGATAACCGGGTTCAAAACCGTAGTCGCCAACTGGGTAACTCGTTTCCGATGAATAGTTGCCTATCGCATAGCTTGTTTCCATCGGAGCCGAAACGACTGGCGAAGCATACACTGGACTAGCTAGAACAGGAGTTGAAATGTAGCTGGCCCCGACGATTGGGTAGCCACCCGATGAGCCGCCAGCGATTGAGCCATTGGAACCAGACCAACTACCAGTTGATGCGTAACCACCAGCTGAACCATATCCGCCACCGCTCGAACCACCAAGCGAACCTCCAATTGACCCATTGAAGATCCGGCCGCGCAAATTGCCACCGCCCAAGATTCCAAAACCTAGCAACCCGCCCCGCGAGCCACCAAAGTTTCCAGTCGAACCGCCACCGAAGGATCCGTAGGAACCACCGCCAACCGAACCGCCCGATGATCCACCGCCGATAGATTGAGAACCGATCCGACCTAGCAAGTTACGAACTGGCGTTCGGCCACCCAAAAGGCCACCGCCACCCCAGCTACCTCCGCCAGATCCGAACCCGCCAAGCGAACTTCCCCAACTGCCTCCAGCTGCGTGAGCCGAGCCAGATGCAAAAATTGAAACGCTAACCGTCGCACAGCAAAATGCGATTGTGAACGCCAACATCCGAACTTTTTGGTTCTGAGTCACTGAAAACTTCCTCATCGTCTCTCCTGAAACCCGCTTTTAACAAGCGAATTTGAATGTTTGAAACGCGAAATCGGTTGCCCGAATCGGCTGTGTCTAGACAGCCTAAGATAACAGGCAGAATTGGCAATTCAAGACGATTAGGAGCTTTTGGTTGACGAGGCTGATTATCAGGCTGTTTTGAGTCGTGAATTAGGGCTTAAATCCGCATCGGAAATACAAGCGGCATTCTAACGGGATTCGCGCCGCTGGTCTCCAATATTGGACTGGAGGCTAGGATCGGACTGTCCAAATCGGTGCGGAATCAAACCAATTTCAACGGCTAGTTATTTCTTAACGCCGGTCAGCGTGATATTGTCAAATCTAGCCGTGCCCGTAGCCCCAAACATTCCGATTCGCACAATTCCCTCGCGAGCGGCAACGGGCACACGGATGGTCAGACTTTGTCGCTGCCAATCTTTTGTGCCTCGGTGCGGGCCCAATCTAAAAGTGGAAAGCTGTTTTCGATCCTCATCAAAAAATGAAATCGCAGCCACTGGCAGGTCTCCTTTGTGTGGCCCTTCCACCACGTCATCGCATGAAAACGACGCCGAATACTTGACCGCCGCGACTTTGCGACCATCGATGGAGAACCCTTGCATCAACCAAGCCAGACGACCTGCCTCAGAATTTTTGAACTGCACAAACGACTTCCCATTTGGGGCCGTCGCATCGGATTCTACCGTTAACTGACGCTGGTAGTACCAACCTTTGACGAAACCTTCCTCGTTCAAGCCTTCTTCAAAATCGCCGTTAATCAAACCGGGCTTCGTTGGATCTGGCAGAACGCGACGTTGCTCTTCTGCGGTTCCGGTCATTGGAACAAACAAAGTCGGCCGCAACGCATTGCGAACCATCTTGCCATTTTTTTTCTCCATCAGGTAAAGCGTTTGCTGATGGCGTTCCCCCATTGGGACAACGATCAAGCCGCCTTCCTTGAGTTGGTCAATCAAGGGTTGAGGAATGTCTTCTGGGGAGCAAGTCACAATGATTTTGTCGAATGGGGCGTGCTCTGTCCAACCTTTATAACCGTCGCCGATTTTGGTGTGAACATTCTCGTATTTAAGTTTCTTAAGAACCTTGGCCGCGGTCTTACCAAGCTTCTCGACGATCTCAATTGAATAGACGTCTTTTACCAGCGGGCTGAGAATCGCGGCCTGATAGCCACTGCCAGTCCCAATCTCCAAAACTTTGTCCGTTGGCAGCGGCTTTAGTTCTTGGGTCATGTAAGCAACGATGAACGGCGACGAGATCGTTTGGCTTTTGCCGATCGGAACTCCAGCGTCGGTATACGACTGTTGCCGACGTAGTCGTTTAGGAACAAACTCATGCCGAGGCGTATCCTGCATCGACTTGATCACGCGCTCGTCTGTTACTCCAGCACCGACGACTGCAATTTCGACCATCTCCATCCGTAGCCGTTCAAAATACTCATCCGATTGCGCGTTTGCGAAATCAACGCAAAACTGAGCGGACAAGGAGATCACGATTGCGAAACACAAAATCACTTTGAATCGTTTATTCATTTTCAATCAAACCAAATCAGAATTTGAAACCACTTGCCAAGCCCTTTTCAAAATCAATTATAGCCGCTTGCAACAATCAACAAAGTTTAAAAAAGGCAGGCTACAATCGACTCTCGTTCATGATAAAAAGGAGTCATGAGCGAATCTGAAACATCATTGCAGGGATCGAGTGATCCCAACCCACACGACCCTCCATCCAATGGAGGCTCTGCGTCGGAATCAGAAAGCCCGCTGCCTTTTATTTTGCCGCTGTTTTTATTCCTGATCATTGCTAGTCGCTACCCGGATTTTGCTGGCTCATACGAGGACAGTTTGGAGCCAGGAGTCACGCGGGAGACTTGGACCTATTTGTTCATGATCGGTCTACAAGTGTTAGTGGCAGGCGGCTTGTTGACTTATTTTTACAGAATTTACTTGCGACATTTTCCGTTTCGAATTTCGCCCGTCTCAATCGCGGTTGGAGCAGTTGGAGTCGTGCTCTGGATTGGCCTTTGTGAACTTGGTGTCGAATCTCGCATTCTCGCTGCACTTGGATTTGATGTAAGCCGCCCCTCTTTCAACCCGTTCACGATTCCCGACGATGCCGTTCGCTGGGGATTTCTTGTCGCCCGATTCACGTTGCTTGCTCTTTTCGTTCCCATCATCGAAGAAGTTTTTCTTCGGGGTTGGTTCGTGCGATGGTTTCACGACCCAAGTTGGGAAAACGTCTCGCTCAAGGGGCTACCCATGAAAACGCTGCTCGCCGCAAGTGCATACGGCGTTGTGGCTCACCCTGGAGAAGCGATCGCGGCGTTCGCTTGGTTTGGATTGGTGACTTGGCTGATGAATCGTACAGGCAATTTGTGGGACTGCGTTGTGGCTCACGCCGTAACGAATTTATTGCTAGGCATCTACGTCGTGTGGTTCAGCCAATGGCAACTTTGGTAGTTTGAAATTTGAATGCGAACCAAGCGTTTCTGTTGACCGTTTCAAAAAATCCAATCACCATCCAACTATCCAATTCGATCAACAACCAACCGGTGTCGCACCACGTCGTCCTGACATCGACCTTGGATTGGCCTGCAAAGGTTGAGCGGGTTTCACAACGACCGGAGATTCCTCTATTTGAAATGCTGATGGTTTTGAATAGACATTGTTCACCAAACCAAAGATGAAAAACATTAGCATGTGTTGCATCGGAATAATTGAAACGTCGTGGAACATTCCGTTGATTGAATAATTGAGAATCAACACGATGTTCAGCAAACCAAATTGCCTCGCCCACAAATCGAGCGAATGGTCCGACCAAACTTTCCAGCTGACTCGTAGCATCATCAACAGCATCATGAGCAAGCAAAAAAGCCCGATTATCCCTGTCTCGGTCACGTATGCAAGAAAAACATTGTGCTGCATGTACGACTTTGTTTTCCAAAGCGGTTTATTGGAGTACGGATCCTGCAAATAAGGATACTTCGCTCTCGCGTACTGGCCAAACCCGACGCCGGCGATCGGCTGGTCCTGGAACATTTTCCAAGCAACGATAACGAACAACGGACGAAGCTGCGCGGACTGTTCCATGTCAGCCTGCGATACGTTTTTGTCGCGCTTGAACGAGAATACTTTCTCTCCCAACACGGGGAATAGCGCGATGGCCAAAACCGTTGCAGCGATCACCATCGCCCCCTTTTGATGACGCGGAGCAGGCACCCAAATAAATAGTCCGCAAGCCGCAACCAGGCCAAGCCACACACTACGGGTTAGCGTTGCATACACTCCGATAGATATCACCAACGCGGTTGCCAACAACAGGAACCGAGTGTTGCCGCTCGCTCGTGGCCACCACATCAATACGCAGCAAAAACAGACGACTTGGAAAATGCCATTGGAAACTGGGTTCAAAAATGGCCCCCGCCCTCGCCCTAGAAACTCAACGGATTCGGAGTTCATAATGTATTTTGGGTAGACCAACGCAGTCAGCTCTTTGATTTCTGCGATGCCCGTTGCAGCGAGATAGAAGCCAAACACGCCCAGCACAATTGCAATGAACTTCAAATCCTCCCGTTTGAGACGACTGGTTTTCAAAACAACATACAGCGTCACAGGGAGCAAGTTGAAAAACAGCAAGCGGGACGCAGGCATGTTTTTCATCATACGAAAATCATGAGTCACCGTGCTGAACCCCAGCACCGCAATCAGAGCCAAAATTGTCCAGTCAGCTTTGTTCAATGAACGTAGATCTTCGCGGCCAAACAAATAGAGCGCACCAAACAACACCACCAGCCCAACCAACAACACGCGGTCGAGCGTGATCGGAATTGGACCACCGGAGATATGGAAAAAATCGTGCCCGAAAACACAACCAGCAATCACGACGCCCAGAGCAAGAGCCGGGATCGGACGAACATTCAGTTGGGGCTTGAATCGAAACCAACCGCAGAGCAAGACAACGACAAATGGAATCACTATTGCGAAAACCAATTCCATTTTCTGACTCGTTCAATCGGGGACGATAAAAATACACCGATTGTGTCTATCGTCAGTATGGTGACGATATTTTTAGCGTTGCGTGCGACAGCACGAATAATCGGAAAATCTTACCACGACCGATCGTTCTATCCCGCCACCAACGCAATCAGTTTACTGAACCGAAAAATTCATTGCCGGTTCGATGGTGGCGGTTTTGTTTCCATTTAAGTCTTCGACATTCAGGACCAACTTGTATTGGCCCGCAACGAGCTCACCGAGTTGCAAAGGAAAATACATGTAGAAATCACGCCGACGTTTGCGCGAGATGTCATCAACAACAGGGTACTCGGCCTGCTGGACCACCCTGCCATGTGAATCGTAAATTGCGAAACTCCCGCGAAGTTTTGTGTGAACTTGTTCAGATCCATCAACCAATTTTTGATTGGACAAATAGTTCTCGACCTCACAATAAATCAACATGCGTTGACGTGGCTTGAAGTTAGTCGAAGGGAATGTCTTGAACTGGCCGAAACCAGAAATTTCTGTGCAAAATGCACCGTTTGTGACATTCAGGTTAGCCAAAGCTTCCAACCGATCGACAGCCTTTCGCAAATGCCCAAGTGTATTGTCAGCCACACGATTGGTGATGACTTTATTCGTCTGACTAGAATCCAACATCAACGTGATGGCGTCCAGCTGGTGCTTCCAATATTGTTTCTCACCATTGGAAAGCATGTTCTGCCGCTCTCGTTGGTCAATGTCTCGCATCTGACGCTCAAGCATTTCAAGCAAACGAAGGTTTACTTCGATTCCATTTTTCGCGTTTGGATCAGCCTCGTTAGAAAGCTGAGCTCTGACGTTTTCGATCGTTTCATCAAGCTTGACAGTCCAAGGGACCGTTTTATCGACAACCTCGATTCGAACCTCAGGTTCTGATTCAGGTTGGAAATCGGATTCTTCAGCTGGTTCTGGTTGAAAATTTGGTAGCACGAACGGCTCCGCGATTTCTGCAGGCGTCATTGCAGTTGGAATGGCCGTTGCGGCTGGAATGGCTGTTGTCGTTGGAATCATCGGTGCTGGAGTGAACGTTGTCGCTGGCGAAAACGTTGGCTCAACTGGAGCGTTGTATCCGACTGGAGCGACTTTCATCAGCTCCGCGGGAGCGAACGATTGCGCGAGTTGATCTTGCTGCGATTCAAACAAATTGATTTCGCTAGGCAGTGAATCCTCCGGTTCGAACACAGGCATCTTGGTTGGAGGGGTTTCCTTTTGCATGTCGATTTTTGGAATTTGAACCTCTGGCAATTGCAAGTCCGGCAACTCAAGACGCTGCTCTTCCATTGGAGCTGGCTCTCGTTCGACGAACTGAGCCTTTTCAATTTTTGAAGTCGTTGGATTAGCCAGTTCTGTAGCGGCGGGAGTGCTTGGTTGAAATTCTGTTTGCTCAAACGGCTGCGGCCAAGCGTTAACTCCTTCAGCTTCTTCGTCGAAAGTCGTTTGAACATTTTCCGAAGGATCGAAATCGCCCTGTGCAAAGATTGCTTTTTTGGGCTTGGCTTCCACCTCTACCTCAACGTTGCTTTCAACATCCTTTTGAGCCGTGAAGTCTGGTTTTTCACAGCCCTCGAAACAAGCGTCGGACTGACATCCCGGGCATGTATGAGACGTTGCCGATCCATCATCCGGTTTTGCCATTGGGCCAAACAAGGCCAGCCAGTCGCCTTCGTCCGCCTCTAGCGTTTCGTAGGGATCGTCTTCTGTGAAATTCGCGGAAGCTTGGGAAGCGTCAGCAACGAATTGATTCTCGTCTGTTTCGGCGGATACCGTTTTAATCGTGACGTCTTGCTCAGGTGGTTCAGCGAAAGGAGGAACGGTGTCTTTTGAAGTTGTGGCAACGATCACGACTGGATCATTGTCCACGACTGGGACCGAATTAATGACAGGCGTCCCCGAAGCAAGTTGTTCCTTGCGTCGCATTCGGTTGAAACAACTGCCGTCGCACTGAGCAGATCGACAGTTCTGGCACGTTTCAAAATTGGCTGGCAATAGTTTCGTTGAATCGCTCCTACTCACCTCCTCACGCTCTTTAAGGCTGTACTCGAATCGTACCGGGCCAGGCTCGACAACTGCTTGATCCCAGGCGGCCATCGATGGAGCAGGAGCAAGTCGATTGGCCACCTCAACTGATTTTTCATGCGACCATTTTTCGTTTCTTCTCAACGAGTTCGCTGACTGACCAACTTCAATGTCTTCGGGCTGGACTTCGCGTGTGTCGGAGTTGAAGAGGATCGGCTTGAGTGGTTGGCTGACCAATGCTGATGACGGAACCATAGAGGTAATGGCAGGTTGCTCTACAGGTTTTGATTCTACGGGCTCTGATTGGACGATGAATTGATTGCTCAACACCGGCTCCTTCACTTGGACTTCCAAGGTGTCATCTGCGACAAAACTAGGAGCTGGCGAAGCAACGAGCGTCAACGGTTTTTTAGATTGTGATGTTTCCAAAGCCATTTCTTCAACAACCGGAACTAGTTCTTGCGAGTCGTAGGTCGGCGGTTCGATTTGTTGTGCGAACGGGAGCTTTGGTTTTCGTTTTGGTTTGTGGCAATCGCACTCAGCCTCATGGGCACAATCTTCATCCGCGGAGTCCCCTGCGCCCTCGGATAGTTCCTGAATTTGCGAATTCATCGCGACTTCAGCTCCAGACGCGATATCACCGTTCAGATTTCCGACGTCGCGAAGAGGCGGGGCTGGAGTCAACGCAAACGATTTGTTTGCCGACCTTGCTCGCATTGGGTTAGCTGGACTGGTGGTTGAGTTTTCAATGCCCACCAACCTTGCTTGATCTTGAGACATTGAGGCGGCTGGCTGAGCTTGGGCCTGAGTTCGAGCCTTCGGTTTTTCGGACGAGGCAAACGTTGGGCTCGCTGAATCACTAGGGACTTGGTTTTTATTAAAGTCGTTTTGCGGATCAAGCATGTATCGATTGATCGAGTCTGAGGAATCCTGCTTGCCAAGCAAGTCACGACCCAACGGACCACTGCGTAACTTTGTACATCCCAATTGAGTCGCGACAACTGTCAGCGCAATGAGAGATAGAACTATATAGTTTTGACGCATTAAGCCCAGATTCCGTTCCGGCATGGTGCTACCCAAAGAATAAAAGAGGGGGATATTCGCGGCGGAGCGTAGAGAATTCCGGATTTCACATCAAGGCAGCAATCGGCGGCGACAGCACAATGCTGGCAGCGAATCCAGTGCTTGATTGGACAAGGTTTGATTGATCGCTGCGAATTTGCACGACGGCCACGGCAAATAAAATCAGGTCGCACGAACGCAGCGTAAAAATACGTGATCTTGTGCTGCAGTGACTTTCCAGAAGTTTTCCAGCCACTTCACTTCCAGCGACCCAGCTACAGCGGGGCGATCAAGCTTGCAAAACACTTAAATTGCACGCCTGAATTAAACTTCTCAGTTGAGCGGCCTAAAGTTCAAGCGGCCTAAAGTTCAAGCAGCCTAAAGTTCAAGCGGCTTGAGTGAAAGCGACCAGTCTGAGCGTCCAAATTAAGCGGCTTGTGGGCCAAGCTCTTTCGCCATTTTGACGAACAGTTTTTCCAACACCAATCGTCCACGATTGTCTTTTGAGTGCGAACGTTTTAAAGCGAGGTCGGCTTCGAGTAACCAGTCGAGCATCAAACCGGCTCGGTCGCGCCCCAATTGGCGAATACGTGTTTGGGCAGCTTCGATCTCCCCTCCCCACACTTTGAATCCGGCTTCTTTGATTGAGTTTGGCAAATTTGGCTTTTTGCCATTTCTCATATCTCGCATCACCAACTCGGTCGCTGTCGCATATCGACGCAGTGACCATGAAAGTTGTCCAAACAATGCCAGCGGATGTTCGCCGCTTCGCAACAGCTGGTCCAGCAATTCGATCGCCTTGCCGGCTTCACCATCGGCGGCCGCATCGATGGCTTCCCACATCGTTCGAGTTCGCCAACCACCGACGACTTTTTTGATGATCGCCTGATCAACCTTGCCTTTCACGGCGTAGAGCGCGAGTTTTTGCAGCTCTTGATCCATCCGACCAAACTCGCAGTCCGTGGCTTGGATCAGGGTTTGAGCACCACCGGCAGGCATTTGAAATCCGTACGATTCTTTGGCGCGATTGACCAGCCAGGTGCCAGTGCGCTTTTCGTCGGTTTGTTTGCTTTTCGGGCTTTTCGTTGGCGGATCACATTTGATCTGGAGCCCCGACTTATTGACTGCTTTGTACAGCCGCGTGTTGCTGGCCCAGGAATCGACAATCAAAATCATCAAGCCACTCGAAGCCGGCGCGCCTACGTAGTCTTCGATTCGCTCGCGATTTTCCTTCACAAACTTGTCGGCGTGATCAACAACCACAATTCGAGGGCCATCACCGCCAAACAAAGAACGCGTTGCAAGCTCATCGTGAACGTCGGCCCAGCCGGTCGTTCCTACCGTTTCAGAATCGTATTGCGTCGCAGCAAAATCTGGGTCGTCTCCTCCGATCGATCGGATGAGGAAATCAACGGCGAGCTTTTTCAGAAAACGCTCGCCTCCAAAAATTGAGCACACACCTGATGGCGGTTTAGCCAATGGCTTTTCAAGCAAATCGAAAACGTGAATGGTTCCTGACATCCCAACAGCAGAACAAAGTTTGCGTTGAGATTCCAGTGGTAGTTCGGGCTGAATTCAATGTGGCAATCGCGGTTATTAACGCTTGAAATGCAACGGTTACCCCAAAGGTCGATGATCAGGCGCTCCAACCGTCAATCAGATTGCCAATTCAGTCTAGCGTCGAATTCGTTGGATTTGACCGCTCATTCGGTCCCGTGTTCGAGAATCGTAAGCTGGAACGTTGCGTCCAGCGACACGAGCTGAGTTGACTAAATTCGAGGCATCGCAAGTCGAACATCCAGCCCCACCACCGACGACTCCACCACCGCTAATCACACCACCATCAATGTAGCCATCACTAGCAATGTCGCATCCACCATCACAGCCGCCGCCGCAACCACACGACGTTGAAGATGCAGTACCATCACAGAAACGTGAACCGTAGAGTCCGTTAAGAATCGTTCCAGGCTGCCAACAGAACGGTCGGCACTTGGTAGCTCCGCCAACCCATTGGTCGTTGCAGCATGGATCTTGGGTATCTGGTGGACTACTGATCCACTCCCCGATGTACGCCTCGCCACATCCACTTCCGCAGACAAGTGACTTTCTGAAATTCCGAAGTCCGTCTAACGGCGATCCTGCTATTGCTCGATTGCTCCCTAATCCATCGCAATCACTGCAGCCCATCGTGGCTCCACAGCCCGGACCAACTGGCCCCATTGAACAACAACCGATCGAAGTCGACAAAACTGCCAAACACATCAGGATCAAAGAACTACGAACCATCGAATCGCCCCTTTTTAAAATCACTGCGATGAATTGAAATCCGCGACGACTTGTGTCACGTTCAACGCAGATTAAATAACGACGTCACGACGCCGTCTGATGGTTTATCGGCCCACAGCCCTTTGCTAATCAAAAAATTCTTTACAATTGGAAAAGTTTAACAGCTTTCCATTACCCGACATTGCACTATGACCAAATTGAATCCTGCCGCGAATCGAATTCACGAAACGCTGCAGCTGCGAATCCTGCTAGCCAGCCTGATTGCTTGCACTTTTTTTGGATGCGGTAATCCAAATCGCGCGAAAATCGTTGGGACTTGGGAGATCGATCAAGCCGATAGAGTGATGGACCGAATCAACGAAGAAGACCTGTCTGATCAAGACGAGTTGGAAAATGACTCGCCCAAGATGATGATTCGATTCCTTTCCAATGGCCAGCTTAAAACGGTCACCAATATGGGAACGATCAAGCAACAGAAAATTGGAACTTGGAATTTGGTTTCCGCAAACGAGGCAGCCAACGAACTCATTGTTTCATGCGAAATCCAATCTCAGAAATCAGAACACGAAATCAATATCATTGACGGTAACACGATCAAGCTCGTCCCGCCAAACATGGCCGGCACGACAACCAAACTAAAATTCAAACGAAAAACTCAGTAGGCGGACGCGACGGAAACGCGGACGCTGACTTTGGAAAATGGGAAAAGGATTTGCCATGTCGAAACAAAATGGAACTTTGGGACAAGAACTTTCCCGCTCAAAACTGTCTCTTCTCGCTTGTTTGACCGCGTTCACGATTGGGATCACCGGATGTGGCAAAACGTCAGAGACTCCCACCGAACCAAAAACTAAAACCGAAACAACGCAATCAAAAGAGACCCCCACCGACCTCGTCGCGACCGTTTCGATGAAGCAACAATTGACTGGCGTTTGGCTGGGCGTTGCTTCGATGGACCAATCTGGGTTTCAAGAAAAACTAAACCGGATGCAGCCTGCAGAACGTTCCGTTGCCGTAGCAAAGGCCAGCAGTTTCCTTTCAACAGTCATGGCCATCGACTTTCGACAGGACGGCACGGTTGAAAATGACTTGGAGATCGTCGCCACAAACGGTCAAGTTCTTCGTGAAGGAACTCTTGGGACTTGGGCTGTGCTTGAATCTACAACCGATGGCGTTTTGGTCGAAACATCCGAGAAGCTTGCTGATGGAACTGTTTCGAAATCTCAAAAGCGTTACCAGTTTTCGACAAACAGCAATGAGTTTGCAATGCCGGTCGAAGTAGATGAGGAACTGAAACCATTCAACGCACAAATGATCTTTCAGCGACAGTCACCGAACCCGACGAACGTTGCCGAAGGGAACTTCGGCACGCAAACGAAATAGCTGCTGTCTGCGCGATAGCGCCATTAGTGCGAACAGCAATAGAAAATTTTGTTTGCCTGTTAATCAAACACCGATAGGATGAATGTTGCCTGCGAAGGGTCCTTGCAAGCCCTTCGCGACGCTTCACTCAATCCTACCAAGGTGATTTTATGGGGCCGCTTTTCAAGTTTGCTGGTTCGTGGCAATGCGCAAGTCATCTGACGCTTACAATTCTCGCGATCTCCGCGTTCACATTTACTGGGTGTGAAAAACGTAAACCCTACGGCTACAACGATCCCGATCGTGTCAAAACGGCTGAAGAGTTACTCGCAATCCTCGAAGAGAACACTCCAGCATACGAGCGAGAAGCTCGCCCGGTTTATCTTGAAGGCGACGAACTCACAATCGTTGAAGACAAACTGAAGGAACGATATCCCAAGGTTTCCCTTCGTGACAGATTGCATTTTCAAATCCAACCCAAGCCCGTTGTGCGAATTCCCAAGGGCGAGGGAAGAATGTATCAAGATGGTTTCTTTAGCCAACGGAGCCGCGCACTTCGCGATTTGCATTCCAGCGAAGTCCACGAGTTTATCAATCGCGCGGGACAGGGTCTTGAGCGGATGCCCCAACCGATTCCGCAAGACCTCAAGAATTGGGACTCTAGTTTCACGACCAAAATTGACACTCAACCATTGGACACAACAATCCTGGGTGAGGCTTTGATCGAACTTCCGAGCCTGGAGTTCGAGAAGAATTCTTATTGGCCACAGCCCGAACATTACCAACTGTCCGATTTAGGGCTACCTAAAAAGCAGCTGGTTGAATTCTTTCACACTCAAAGGCAAAACGAATTTGCCGACCCTGATTCACTCGGCTATGTCGAAAACGTAGATTCTGTCGCTGGCTTCGAAAGCCATCAGATCCATGGAGCCTACCTCAACACGCTGCGAGGTGCCAATGACTCCGTCGACACGTTGGAGCCAATCGCATGGAAAACAAACCGCTTTCAATTAGTCGGGCTCACGATTCACGCTGCCCCTGTTGCCTACGTTTCGGAGAACCTGCCAAACATGGAGGAGCTTCGCGGTGACACTGCGGAAACACGTCGCCTGAGCGATTTCGAGATGACGAGTTTGGAGGAACTCAAAAAAGGCGAGGACGTTGTGATTATGGCGACGAAAAATCGCATCCAAATGCTGGGGGCACTTCGAGCAAGCGCCCAATGTCTGGAGTGTCACACTGTCAAACGCGATCAAGTCCTGGGGGCATTTTCGTACGAGTTCATCAGACAACCGTTTCTATCGAGCGATGCCGTGATTGCCTCCAACCCCGATGAGGTTCGCAAGGAATCTGAGTCTATCCGAAAACGTTTCGCCAACGCAGAATAACGATTCATCGCTGCTGGTTGTCGCTCTTGCCACTTCAACATCGTGACTGGTCTGAATAGAATACGGTTTTTCAAATTTTGGAATGCCGTATGACCAACCAACCTCTACCGCCAGGAATGATGCTTAGAAGTTTCCTGACAGTCGGGTCAGGTTACGTTTTGTCGATCATGAGTTTCATCATGATCGCGGTCGGTCTCGGCTATGCGTTCTTCCCTGACTTCGTCGAATTCATTGGGCTCGACAAAGCCAGCCAAGCCGCGATGATGGCGAACAATCCTGAGCAAGCGATTTCCAGAGCGATGTTCATTTGCTTGATTGGATTGAATTTCGTCGCATGTATTGGGATCGGCTGGTTCGTTTTTAAGACCGCTCCCTTTGCCCATTTCCCACACGCAGTCTTTCTCACAATTCTGCTTTTTCTTTACTACCTTCAAATGGCGATTGCGGATCCACCTGCCAAAAAATCAATGACGGTGATTTACATGGTCGCGTTTCCGATCGCGATCATGATTGGAGCCAACCTCGCGCGCGGCCCAGTAGTCCCAAACGAAGACGAGACACTCCAAGAGCAAGACGCTTAATCCCCAACAACGAACCCAACACGCCATAGTACTTTCACAAGAGGCAACGAATGATCGGTGGGACAGGCTTACTGCGCTTCCAGCTTCCTAGAACAACATTAATCCATCGACAAAAACTACTTACAGAAACCATTAACAGGCAGGATGTCTATCCCACCTCTAAGCGGACCACCGTTGAAGAAATTAAAAAGCACCAGTCACTTGCAATTCGGGCATGAATGAGTCGCAAGAACCTGAAACCAAAACAAAATGAACTTCCGCCTTCTCTCAAAACTACTTGGCATTCTCACGCTGTTGATCGGCGGGTTCATGTTGTTCAGCCTGATCTGGGCAGACCCTAACATTGGAGCTCACACCGACCCCGTCGTCACCATCAACCGACCAGAATCGGATGGCATTCGCGGGCTGTTATATAGTGCAGTGATTTGTTGGTTGCTTGGCGGAGCAATGTACTGGTGGGGGCGAGGGACGAAAACCAAAATCTATCGCAAGGAAGCCATGGCCGTGGTTGGCCTCAGTTGGGTACTGGCCACCGTACTCGGCGCGATGCCCTACATTCTATCTGGCACTTGCCGTGGCCCATCTATTCGAGTTTTTGACAACACAGAAACGGTCTTGGTCGCGGCGTCTCGGTGGAAAATCTGGAAAGGCTGGGAAGAAGCCGACCCTGTGAGTTCAGACCAATTGACCGTCATCCAAGTCATCGCTGAAACCAGTGCACGCGGTCTTTCTGAGCGAGACCTCATCGAACAAACAGGCATCGCCAACGCGCCTGAGGTGTTTATTGAATTGGACCAGCAACGGCCGTGGAGCAAGTGGCTTTCGGTTCCCGGTGATGATCCCAATGCACCTGCTGATCGAGCGTCACACTTTCGTTCCAATTGGGTGCGGATGGGATTGGTCGACTCGATGTTCGAAGCCCAATCGGGATTTAGTACCACTGGCGCAACGGTCCTGTGCGATCTCGAAGACCCCCATCTCGTGCCGCACTGCATTTTGTTTTGGCGTTCCAGCACCCATTTCCTGGGCGGCTTAGGCATCATCGTTCTGTTCGTCGTTCTTCTGGGCCAAGGCTCCGCCGGCAAAGCACTCATGCGTGCCGAAATGCCCGGGCCAACGCAAGAAAGCTCCAATGCGCGGATGCAGCATTCGGCTTGGCTGTTTGCCGCGATGTACGTTGGACTCAATATCATTCTTGCAGTGATTTTAAAGTTCCTGGGCATGTCCGCGTTTGATGCCATTTGTCATTCATTTGCGACAATGGCCACAGGAGGATTCAGCACTTACAACGCGAGCCTTGGACATTTCGTTCAAAACGGCGTCAACGGTCAAGCGATCGAGTACGTCGTGATTCTGTTTATGATTCTTGCCGGCGCAAATTTCACCCTCTTGTTCTTGGTTCTCATTGGAAAACCGATTCAGTTACTCAAAGACATCGAGTTCCGAACTTACATTATCATTATCGCGATCGTCACAACGTTGATTATTTTGTTCGGCATGCGAGCTGGCGATTCTGATTTCAATACATTCGAGCGAGCGTTTCGAAACGGACTATTTCAAGTTGTCTCGATCATCACGACTACCGGCTATGGAACGGCTGACTTCGACAAGTGGAATCACTTTTGCCGCGCACTATTGTTGTTGCTGATGTTTGTCGGCGGATGCGCTGGAAGTACGGGCGGCGGGATGAAAGTGATTCGGCACGTTCTGTTTGTGAAAATCCTTGGAATGGAAGTCTCGCATTCGTTCAGCCCCAAAGAAGTTAAATTACTTAAAATCGGCGGCAAAACCACAGACGACCAAACGCTCCGGCATTCAATCTTGGTTTACTTCGCGTTGGTCAGCCTGATTTTTGTTTTCGGTTTTGGTTTCGTGATGATGGTTGAACCGGATGTAACATGGGGAGTCGATCCGCAAAACAAACTGATCGATACGGCAAGCGCGGTGGCCTCGACGTTGAACAATATCGGCCCAGGATTGGGCGTCGTGGGCGCCACAGAAAACTATTCGAATTTCACGTTCATTACAAAATCACTTTTCATTTGGCTAATGATGCTGGGACGATTGGAAATCTTCCCAATCCTTGTTTTGTTCGCACCACGATTTTGGCGAGACCAATAGCAACGTATGGATCAGGAAACTTTGCTGCAGAAATTTGATCGAACCGAGCGTTTACTATCAACCCAAACGAACAAAACGCGAAAGAGAATCAAGCCTCGCCGCCGATCGCTGCCGAACAGATCACGTCCGGGGCGTCTTCAGTTGCGCCCCCGCCAATCGGAATACCCACCGAACCACCACCGTTGATTCCTGCGAACTTTATCCGCAGCGAAATCCGCCTCCACGTTTTCTTTGTCGTACTAGCCGCCGGAATCCTGCTGGCTTCTATGCTGATGAGCAGCCAAGGTGAAACCGGCGTTTACCTCCCAGGTCTCAGCACGCCCATGCCTCCGACCTGCGCCAGCCGACGCTTGTTCGACCTTGAATGCCCCGGCTGTGGTATGACGCGCGCGTTCATTTCGATCAGTCACGGCCAGTTCGCCCGTGCTTGGAAATTCAACCCAGCGAGCTTCATCGTTTACGCTTTCGCCGCTGCCCAGATTCCTTGGCATTTGATGCAGATCTGGCGACTGCGAACCAACCGACTGCCGGTCGCGTGGACTTGGACCTATTTCATTCCGATCTTCATCGTGATCGTGATGCTAAGCGCTTGGATTTGGAAGCTAACCACATGAACTGCAAAACAATCGAAACTGCAAACGCGTCATTCAACGTTGTCGACCAAGGCGAGGGCTCGCCCATTTTGTTCGTCCACGGATTTCCGCTTGACCATTCCATGTGGCGTTTTCAAATTGAAACGTTTTCAAAAACAAACCGCGTCATCTGCCCGGACCTACCCGGTTTTGGTAAAAGCCATTTGAAATCCGATTCCGAGATGTCGTTGGAATTACTCGGTAACTCACTCGCTGAATTATTAACGGAACTACAGATCAATGAGCCGCTAGTTTTTTGTGGGCTTTCCATGGGCGGTTACGTGGGGTGGCAATTTTGGAAAAACCATTCGCGGCTGCTATGCGGAATGGTCGCCTGCAACACTCGGGCAGCAAACGATACCGAACAAGTCGCACGCGGTCGACAAATTGGCGCCGAGAGCGTGCGTAAAACTGGGGCTGCACCGATTGCAGATGCCCTGATCCCTAAACTTTTTTATCAACCCGAGTCCGACAAAATAAAATTGGTCGCCGCCGAAGTCCGTCAAGTGATTTGTAAAACCGATCGAGAGTCGATCGCGTCCGGGCAGATTGCAATGTCACAACGAGAGGACTCAACACCATGGTTAGACCGTATCGAATTGCCAGTGCTTTTTATCGCTGGGCAGCATGACCCAATCACTCCTTCATCAGAGATGCGAGAAAATGCGAGGCTTGTGCCAAAATCCTGTATCCGGGAAATTACAAACGCTGGGCACATGACGCCTCTGGAACAGCCCGATGAATTCAACGACGCGTTAAGGGAGTACTTGGATCAAATCAGCACGAATCGATAACCGAACGGGCGAGACGCTATGGCCAAAAAATCCAACCATCAAACGGACCGCCAATCGATTGCAAAATTTGAACAGATCATCAACGTCGGGCCTGCTACGGCTGGCGATTTCGACAGGCTTGGAATCACAAAACCTCAGCAACTGATTGGCCAAGATCCTGTAAAACTCTATCGGAAAATCTGCTCAGTCGACAACCTATTTCACGACCCTTGCGTTCTGGACGTGTTCCTGGCAACGATCGACTTCATGAACGGGAACAAGCCACAAGCGTGGTGGAAATACACGAATCAACGCAAGGAACAATTTGCTGACGAGGTCGAAAAAATTCGCTCAAAATATGAATAGCAAACGGCCGCTGCAAAACTTTTTTGCCACGGCCGTTAACCCTTTTTCAAATCCGATTCACCTCTAAACTTAATCGCTGAGTCTACATCAGGTTCAGCAACGAATTAACCAACGCTACTTTGTTTGGAATTTGATCCGAGTGACTGCCGTTTGGATTTTCAACAATCTCTTCGATAAATAGCGATTCCCAAACGGTTCCCCAATCTTCTTTGGGACTGGTCGTACCGTAGTTACGAGCAAACTCTGCACCATTATCACGCCACCAATTCCGAGTGATTATCTCGTACCGCTGAGCCGCGGTGTTGTAGACACGATCGAATGGCTCTTGAGTTTGACCGGCCCGGGTATGCCCGGCGCCGGGGTTGCTTGATGCCCAACCGCTACGAGCCAAGAACGAATTCCAGATTCCACGGGAACCAGAGAACCTAGCCGCGATCTCTTCGGTGCTATCCCATGAATGCCCAATCTCGTGAATCATCGTTAGTGCAGCGACCTCGTTTTCGGCGGTCAGTGATTCATTCCAATCCGCAATTTTAATTTGCCGAGTGTAAGTTTCACTGATGATTGTGCCATCGGGCTCCCATGAAGCACTCCATGACAATTCGTTTTCACCATCGATGTTGTTGCCCAACGATCCCTTAGGGACCTTAACAAACGGAACCTCGCCGCTTGCGAGACTGTCTTTGAATACAACCGTAGCGCCTGTACGATTGTGAAGCGCGCGCAAACCTGCGTCAGCATGGAATATCTCGTTGTCACTCCAATTGCTTCCTCCGTTTCTAAAAGTCAGCACGACATCGGCGCCAGCTGCATCAGCGGCGCGATCGCTTCCAAACACGAGAAACCGATCGGAGCCGCTTCCACCTCTGAGAACTTCGGAGCTTGCAATTCCTCCAAACAAGCCATCGTTGCCTGCCTCCCCTTGGAGGTTATCAACGCCGCCGTCTCCGTACAGCGAGTCGTTTTGGTTTCCACCTGTAATTGTGTCAGCGCCGTCACCACCTCGAAGAATATCATTCCCGTTTTCGCCGCGAATGATATCATTGCCTGATCCGCCATTGATTATGTCGTCGTTGTTTCCGCCCAAAATAATGTCAGCGGCACCTAAACCATTGATCACATCGTTGCCATTATTTCCTGATAAAAAATCCGCTCGTGAACCGCCCGTCAGTTGATCGTCGCCGTCCTGTCCGTGCTGTCGGTTCTCACCTGAGCCACCGATCAAAATATCGTCGCCGCGACCGCCGTAGAACACGTCCAAACCGCTTGAGCCAATGATGGTGTCATTGCCATCCAACCCCAAAACTAAATCGGCTTGCCCGGTTCCATCGGTTCCGGCGACACCGCCTGACCCACTCGTGATCATATCATCGCCGGCCAAACCAAAAATTTGATCTCGCCCCGCGTCGCCATCAATAATGTCAGCATCGTTGCCCCCATAAATGATGTCATCGCCAAATTGGCCGTCGAGATTGTTAAGTCCATCACCTCCAAAAATAGAATCGTTTCCATTGGAGCCGAGGATCGTATCGTCACCGTCGAACCCAACCAGTCGATCATCGCCCGCATCGCCATTGATCGAGTCGTTCCCCGGGCCTCCATTGATCGTATCCGCACCTTTTCCACCTCGAAGCGTATCATCGCCTCCATTGCCTAACAGCAGACTTGGAATCGTAGTCCCGTTGGTGAAATTGTCGTTTCCATCAAACCCGATGAAAATAATTTTTTGAACATCGGCGGTATTAAAGTTCCGCGCAGAAATCCCCGTCAGCGTCACACGCAGCGTCGTTGCATTGATTGAGTCAATCCGGCCAGTGTTTGCTTCGGCGTCTCCAAAAATCGTCAACTCATTTCCATTGAGTACGGTTCCTGACAGCGTTAGACGTGGCTCAAGTTTTTCGAAAGTGAATTTATTGGAGCCATTCTTTCGTCGTTTGATTCGAGAATTTTGTCGACCTAAAAAATTACTAAAAGACATTTGCTTGATTCCTTTTCGGCGCGTACCGCAATGAGAGTGCCGCCAATGATTGAGAGCGTTGGGAGCAAACAGAAAAATGCTTGCCTTAGACTATCAAATCACCCCATCATGAACAGCGTTGGACTACGACAACCCAAACATGGGGACAGCGTCTGGGGAAAAGGAATTGCAATCGCAATTAAAAAACCCCGAATCGGCTGCCTGCATTTTTGCTTGCATCGTGGAAGCAAAATTCAATGCGAAGCTGGTAGAGAGATTCAAATTCGCCTACTGACAACACTTATGAGAAAGCCAGCATTCAAAGATTGCAGAATGAAATCAACCAAAGCGTGTAGCAATATCGAAATCAATATCTTTTTGGGGAGAACAACAGGGACAACAAACTGCTGCTGGATTCCCCTAAAATTTTCAAAAGAATTTTGAAACGATGCCAAACCGGAAGCTCAGAAAGCCGCTTTCTTATTCAGAAGAGCCGCCACGCTGAGCTTCAATCACATCGAGAATCGAGCCTAAAACGCTCTGCAACTCTTCAGGTTCGTTGCGACTGGCATTGTAGCGGTCGTACTGCTGTTGAATCTCTTTGGTGGTCAGCAGTGTGCCGCCCGTTTTGACAGACTCCGCAAATGCCTCAACAACGTTTTGACGTTCCTTCAATGGCAGACCGCTTTGGCTTGCGAAATTCACCAACTCACGCTGTGCTGTTGGTGTACCCAATTTCGACAAAATCTGACTCGCATCGTTCGCGAAACCAGGCAGATAAAGCAAACGGGCCAACTGATTTTGCTCGATCCCTAAATTGTAAAAAGGATAGTCGTCACGGCTCGCCGAAATTTTCGCCAACCACCCAACAGCGGCAGACGCATGACGCCGGCGATCAAAATTTGTCAGTGTCCAAGGTTTCGACTTCTCGTTCAAGCGACCGATATGAGTCGCGACCATTTCTGGATCAGAAGAGAAAGGGATTGAAGTGAAACGCGGATCGTCGCCCAATCGCATTTTTATTCGGCGGCTGTGATTTGCATCTCGGTAAAGAAATGCGATCGGCAGTCGCCGGGTTCGCCAATCGTTTCTTAATTGCTGAATCAATTCGCCATACGAAGGTTTCGTCAGGGTGTCTGTCACGACCAACATGTCGATATCAGGATTGCTCGTTGCCGTGAGGAAAAACTCTCGGCCGCTCGAAACAGCCGTCCCAAACACACCAGCGGAACTAAGCGTCGCTGCGTAAGTTTGAGCGACATCCTCTCGAACGTGACCAACCAATCCAGCAGGCTGATTTTGGCTTTGGGCGAGGTAAACCGCCAACGAAACCATATAGCTACTTCCAGGATAGGCCTGCATTGGATCGATGGATGCGATGGCTTGCATCGCTGCGAATTGCAAATAACGATCGCCAAACAAGATGGCCTCGACTAGCGGTCGCTGCTTGCTCGTGCTGCCGACCAATTGCTCGGACGAGCCAATTTTTTCAAGGATTTCGCAACAAGAAATCGCAGCCGGAATAAGCTCCAACTTCAAAGCTGATTTAAGTGTGTTTTCAATTTCAGATGCATCTGTTTTCAAAGCCGCCACGATTGAATCGACGTCCACTTTTTGACTTGGCCCTACGACTCGTTTGGCTGCCTCAAGTTGAGTCAGCAAGTACATTTCTCGGTTGCGTGCCAAATCGGGCCGGATCTCGTACAGATCAGATGCACGTCGCGAAGCCAAAACGCGGATCGCGGTGTCTGGTCCGACTTGTTTTGAAACCATTCGTTTGGTTTTCGAATCAAATTCCCATACCGACACGTCTCCAAATACTGCACCAGGGACCAATCGTTTTCCTAACAAGTAATCTCGCGAACGTTCGTACAAAGTTTTCTCTATGTAGCCGGGGTCCGCAGGCAGTTTGTTCCGAGTCAAAGCATCCAACGCAATTCGGCGTGTGTACTCTGGCATTTTTGGAGAAAGGTAAGCCCGCATCATTACATCGAGCGATTCTGAAGTCTTGAAATTCGAAAGTGCACGAACCGCTTCGACTTGGACAAGCGGATTCGATGCTCGTGCTGCCCCCAGCAATGGGCCCTGAGCGCTTGGATCGATAGATTTCAAAGCACCACGAACGCCTGGGAAATCTGACTTACGATTTGGATCAGCAAAAACGTTGATCAGCTCAGCCACTGCTGGCTCGCCAAGTCGATTCAATTCGCGAAACGCTTGTGAGCGCACGGAAATGTCTCGGTTGTTCAAAACTTTTATCAAACCAGCAATTCGCTCTGGTGTCAAAGCAACCTTGCGAGCGGCACGCAATAATTTACGCGCGACTTGTTTTCCCTCAGGTTGAACCAGAGGCAGGCTGTTGAGTTCAATGAACAAATCTGAACCGACTGCTCGTTGCAACTCAAACATCTGATCATCGGTCAGGTCAAGTTTTTCGAGCTCAGACAAATAGTATCGAACGTCCCAATACTGTTCGATGTCCACCATGATCCGAACGGCTTTTGCCAACTCGACCGCTGTTTTTGGATTGGAGTCTTGAACCGATCGCAAAAGAAGACGATTGGTGTCCGAGAGTAACGCTGTTCCTTTAGGGTCAGTTGGCCCCAGAGCCCGCTCGATGATGACGCCGTCTTTGTCTCTCTCGACGACGAAACCGTAGACGTCTCTTTCGATTTTTTCAATTTGGGCAACCGCGGAACTCATCAACTGAGTACCGCTGAAATGAACCGCTGTGCAAACGACAAATACGCTGGCACAAACGATCCAGCGCAAACCCTGATCCTGTGTTGCGAGAGATTTAATAGCTGATTCCGATCTGAACTTGCACATGAATCTTGTTGTCGTCTCTTTCGAGCTTTGTCCGACAGGCTTCCGTCAATTGTGATGATCTTGCCGATTGTAGTTAACGTATCGTGCAATGCTCGTCCAACAACAAAGCCAAGTCAAAAAAGCAAGACAAAACTCTCGTTTGGTCGGACTTCTTTGGCTTCATCAGGCTTTTAGACGCTTTTTCCACACCGCGACCTGCTCCGCGACTTTGTCTGGAGCCGTCGAGCCGACACTTTGGAAGGCTTTTACTGCGTTCTCGACACCCAATACATCATAGACAGAGTCGTCAAGAGTCGGATCAGAAGATTGAAATTCTTCCAGAGAAAGCCCAGCAAGGGTAACGGATTTTTGGGTTGCCTTTCGAACAAGATCCCCGATCAGGTGGTGAGCACTGCGTTGGGGCGTTCCCCGCTTTATCAAGTACTCCATCAACGTCGTGGCGTCGAGAAAGCCTCGATCAAGTCTGGCACCAATTGACTCTCGGTTCAATTCAGCATCAGCAACCAGCGGAGCGGCCAATTCGAGGCAAGCTTCAACGGTATCAACCGCGTTAAACAACGGCGGTTTGTCCTCTTGGAGATCTCGGTTGTAGGCCAGCGGCAAACCCTTTGTCAGCACCAACAGTGTTTGCAGACTGCCGATCACTCGGGCAGATTTCCCTCGCGTCAGCTCGAGAACATCAGGATTGATCTTTTGCGGCATGATCGACGAGCCGGTACAAAACGCGTGCGGTAATTTAATGAAATCAAATTCGGATGTCGCCCACAGAATCCATTCCTCCGCCCAACTGCTGAGGTGAATCCCGATCGTGGTCAAGCAAAAAACAGTTTCCAAAACAAAGTCGCGATCGCTTGATGAATCGATACTGTTGGCAACGATCCCGTCAAACCCCAAACGTTTCGCGGTGTTGTCTCGATCGATAGGCAACGTCGTTCCCGCAAGTGCGGCAGTTCCGAGGCTGCAGAGATTGACTCGTTTTCTCGCGTCCGCCAACCGATCACGATCACGCTGGAATTTTTCGCAATAGGCAATCCACACATGATTCGCCAACACAGGCTGGGCTCGTTGCAAATGAGTGTAGGCAGGCACGATCACGCCGACGTCTTTTTCGCAGCGACCAATGAACGCTTTTTGCAGATCACTTAACAAAACATCTACGCGATCGATTGCGTCGCGGACCCACAGTCGCAAATCGGTGGCGACCTGATCATTGCGGCTGCGACCGGTGTGAAGTTTCCGGCCAACGTCGCCAATCCTATCGATCAAAGCCTGCTCGATATTCATGTGAATATCCTCTAGCTCTTCCCGAATCGGAAACGTACCTGATTCCAGCTCACCCCGAATGTCCGTCAAGTTTTTTTCGATTTGGGAAAACTCATCGGCAGTCAAAATCTGCTGGTCAGCCAACATTTGCGCGTGAGCGATACTGCCAGCAATGTCGTGCCTAAACAGTCTCTGGTCAAAACTGATGCTTTCCGTAAAACGCTCGACTCGTTTATCCACTGCGGATTCGAAGGCACCGCTTCGACTCGGACTGTCTTTATCTGACAAAACTAACCTCGATAGTTGGTATTAAAACTCGCCCAATTTCTGCTTCGTCCCGACTCGCCATCGCTGGCAAACCAGGGGCTAAACCGGAGGAAATTGGCTGACTGGCCGCATCGTAAGCACATGCGAAAATAGTGTCAAACCGGCAATCAACCTTCGAACTGGCAACAAATGTACGTCGCCGTGTGCAAATCCCAGTCCGCATCCCTGCACCGCCAAGTCCGCATTACCGCAGAACACGATTTTGGCTAGACTCGAATAGTCGTTTGAAGCCCTGGCTCGATTTGGCAGCCAACTCCCAACCACACACCCTATCGCTCATCCTTTTTATTCACGTAGCCCAATGAAACTGAGCTCCCCAATGAGAATTGCATATTTCGTCCTGATTGCGCCGTTGCTGTTCGCCGCTTCGGCCGTTGCCGTTCAAACGAGCACTGAAAGCAGGACTCAGGAATCGAAACAAGAGAATTCTACTACCGAAGCAAAATCCACCGAGGACGGCGACCTGCAGAAATCGAAGTGGTTTAAGATCACTCCATCCGATGCCCGGGCTTCGTTTGACATGCCAGTGAAACCAAGATACGTCCAACGCACATTCACTCCGGTCGAAAACCAGCCGCCAATCACAGTGAACCTACACCTCGGTTCGGTTGAAGGAACCGCAACTACGATGGTTTTTGGTTACAACGATTTAGCAGTCAAACCCAACTCGCCAACCGCAGTTTCAAAAGTTCTCGATGGAGCCGTTCGTGGAAGCGTTACCAACGTGGTCGGGCAGTTGCTGGACGATCCTGTCAAAATCAAATACGAAAAACACATGGGCCGCGCGTTCGCTTACGCGTGCATCCAGTCAGGCAAGAAATTCGTTTGTATCTCTCGTGTGTTTATTGTCGAAGATCGCCAATACCAAATCACCGCCATCATGGGCGAAGAAGTATTTGAAAAGTCCATTGCCGATCGCTTTCTAAATTCGTTCAAATTGGAAGAAGCCAAACCAACAACCAAACCCGAAGCAAAAGATTCCACAATCGGTTCAGGCCAGTCGAAATAAGAACGCTTGGGCTGTCGCGAAAGAGCCTCGCTATTTCGAGACTCATAACGTTTGGCTGGATCGGCTGAACTTTTCTTCGCAAGTTCAGTTTTGAACCTTCGAGCGACAACGAACTTTTATGAAAAAGAGCCGCTGAACACAGGTTCAACGGCTCTTTTTTCAATCTAACAATTCGCAAGATTCGCAAGATCTAGAAATCTTGTTGAGCGTCATTGCCGCCACGATCACCACCTCGGCCACCACGATCTCCGCCACGTGCACCACCGCGGTCTCCGCCTCGGCCGCCACCAGCTCCGCGATCTCCACCACGACCACCACGAGCGTTATCCTGCCCGCCTCGTCCACCAGCGCCGCCGCGATCACCACCACGACCTGCTTGACCACCTCGCTGCGCGAATGCGAACAAATCTCTAGTTAGCTTTTCCCATTTTAGGTTTTGCTCACTGTCCAACACATTTTTCACAAGCTTGTCCATTTTCTTCCGTTTAAGTTCGGCGATCTCTATTGCCAGCTCCTCTTCCATCGCTGGGGACGCTTCAGTGAGAATTTTTTTCTGCGAGTCTGTGATATTGAGCGTCTTGACGACAGTCGCGTTCAACAAGCCATTGCGAGCTGCGTTTTGGAAAACAAGCTCTTCCAATCGATCCATTTGCTGAGGCATCAAGACTTCCTCAAGCTTTTGCTTGCTCTCGGCCGCTCGCTCTTCAATCATCTTGCTTATTTTTTCACGGCGTTCTTCGTCACTCAAACCTTCCAGCTCTGCGCGAATTTTTTCGCGGTCCATGCCACGACTGGAGTTCATCTCCTCAAGTTCTTTCAACTGGTCTTCGGTAATATCCAACTCTTTTTGAATTGCATCGGAATTCAACAAACGGGCCTCGTCTCCGCCGCCTCGTGGTCCGCCACCGCGGCCACCGCCTCGTTGCGCCATAGCGTCGGACGAGCACACGGCAACCACCATCAATATTGCAAAACCAGTAAGTGTCAATTTATAGGGTTTCGTCATCGTCTCTCCAGGTAGGGCTTAATTTGTCTTAAACGGACGGTATTAATTTGGCACGTATTCCGAGGTACTTGAAGACTTAATTTTTTCGAAATTTTGAGAATTTAACTTCGATGAAAAGTGAGCTGGGGGGTGCCGGCCGGCCCGAACCTGAAACGCCTCATCCCCCGAGGACCATAAGTCCGCCTTTTACCCCCATTTGCGTTACACATTCAGCCTTCGCGTAGGACAAGGTGCATTCCTATCGAATTCTCCCCCGAACGAGAGTCTCAAAAAAACTGAAAATTGAGACACTTCAACGGGCTAAATATCGCCTAGCACCTTGATGGAACGCATGGTTCGTTGGTACCCTTGGGAAATTTTGCAAACGGCAGCAATTTTTTGTTCTCAATCTCCACGGACATAAAGGTAAAAGCGTGCCAAAACGCGACGACATCAAGAAAATCATGCTCATCGGTTCCGGCCCAATCGTTATCGGCCAAGCCTGTGAATTCGACTATTCTGGCACTCAAGCGTGTAAGGCTCTTCGCGAGGAAGGGTATGAAGTGGTGCTGGTTAACTCCAACCCAGCCACAATCATGACCGATCCAGCGACGGCTGAGCGGACTTATATAGAGCCGCTTGATTGGAAGATCCTGGAAAAAATTATCGCCAAGGAGAAACCGGACGCCCTGCTTCCAACGCTTGGTGGCCAAACGGCTTTGAATCTAGCGATGGATCTTTCGGCTCAGGGAGTTTTCGAAAAACATGGCGTCGAGATGATCGGTGCCAAAGCTGATGTGATCGACAAAGCTGAAAATCGCGACCGGTTTCAAAAAGCCATGAACGCGATCGGCTTGGACATTTGCCACGGCAAAACCGTCAATACGGTCGACGAAGCCAAAGTCGTGCTCGAAAAAGTTGGCTTGCCATGCCTGATTCGCCCCAGCTTTACCATGGGCGGAAGCGGTTCCGCCATCGCCTACAACAAAGACGAATTTGACCTGCTCGTTCATCGCGGTCTCGACCAGTCTCCCACGAACGAAGTGCTCATCGAAGAATCCATCATCGGCTGGAAAGAATACGAGATGGAGGTCATGCGTGACCACGATGACAATGTTGTCATCATCTGCGCGATTGAAAACTTCGACCCGATGGGCGTTCACACCGGTGACTCGATCACCGTCGCACCCGCCCAAACGCTTTCGGACAAAGAGTACCAGCGAATGCGTGATGCCAGCCTCGCCATCATTCGCGAGATTGGAGTCGAAACGGGTGGTTCAAATATCCAGTTCGCCATCAATCCCGACACAGGTCGGATGATCGTGATTGAAATGAATCCTCGCGTCAGCCGGTCAAGCGCTCTCGCGTCCAAGGCAACCGGATTTCCGATCGCAAAAATTGCGGCCAAACTCGCCGTCGGTTATCGGCTTTGGGAACTGTCCAATGACATCACGCGCGAGACCAAAGCCTGTTTCGAGCCCACGATCGACTATGTCGTAACGAAGATCCCACGTTTCACTTTCGAAAAATTCCCGGAAGCCGATTCGACTTTGATGACGCAAATGAAAAGCGTTGGCGAGACGATGGCCATCGGACGCACATTCAAAGAATCATTCCAAAAAGCACTTCGCGGTTTGGAAGTCGGCAGTTTCGGTTTCGGCTGTGACAAAAAAGATCTTTGGGGCACAGAAGACCAACCGGACAAAGACACCATTCGGTCCAAGCTTTCGATTCCAAACGCAGAGCGGCCCTGGTTTCTGCGTTACGCATTCAAAAGCGGCATGACGGTAGACGAAGTTCATCAGCTGACCAACATCGACGTTTGGTTCCTTGAGCATTTGGTCGGCATCATTGAGATGGAAGACCACCTGCGCACGCTCAAGCCAACCGAAGTCACTGCCCAAGTAATGAAGCAGGCGAAACAATTCGGATTCAGTGACCGACAGATGGCACACATCTGGGACACCTACGAAATCGAAGTGCGCGATCTTCGAAAATCATTGGGAGTTGTTGCGACCTTTAAATCTGTCGACACCTGTGCCGCTGAATTCGAGGCCTACACTCCCTACTAC
>JBGCDK010000098.1:0-55970 GCA_045105295.1 Mariniblastus sp. | reverse complement strand
TGACCTACAAACATGCTGGCCGCGATTTTCTTTTTTTTTTTGTGAAAGGAAATGTCATCAAGGACATGCTTGTTTAGGAAAAGCGGGAAGGCTGTCGCTCCTTCCCAGCAGACGTTGGTTCTACCGGACTGAATGTTCAATCACTTCGGAACCGAGGGTGATAGGTTCGAATCCTATCGGGTGTACTTTTTGATTCCTCCCAAACCGATGTCGAATTTGACATCGTTTTTTTATGCGCAGAGGGCATCCCAAGTCCACATTGGCCCCAGATATTGGGACGCAATCATCAACCGAGCGGGTTTGACGGTCGAATGGTTTACGCATTCCGGCGTTGGAGCGGGTGGCAAGCTTTCTGATTGGCACATCAACGTAAACGAAAACAAGTCTACGACTTTTTTTACGGTCACAGCCGGCAGCTATCAAGAAAAGTTCTCACAGCACAAACTCGATGCGTTTGGCAACCCTTACGGAATCGACGGCGGCGCAAAGTTCGCATCACTTCGGAAAGAGATCATCACCGCCGAGCTGGCAAATGATGGCATAAAAGACGTCGAAGTAAAAATTGACCGTTACACTTTGCCTGAAACAACAATTTACGCGTTGACCAGCAACGCGATGCTTAAAGCCATCGATGGTGACAGCGGAGAAATCAAGTGGTCCCAAAGCGTAGGCGACGCACGTCTTCCATCCATCGGTGTTGGATCAAGCAACACGATGGTTGCTGCCGTGAATGGTGAAACCGTCTACGCCATCGACGCGTCGAACGGAAAAATCCTTTGGACTGCAACCTGCCGCTTCGCACCTTCCGCGCCGCCAACCGTCAACGAAGACAAAATTTACGTACCTCTTCTTAATGGACGCCTGGAAACGTTTGCCGAAACGGTAACCGAAGAAGCGGAAGAAGACATCGCTGCCGGAAAAAGCAAAGAAGCCGACAAGAGCAAAGGCTTCAAGGACGAAAGCAAGGTCAAGAAAAGCAAAGAGGCCAAGACTGCAATCCAGTCCTACGCGTTCGTTTCCAAAGGGCGCGGCACAGCACGGCCTACCATCACTGATTTGACCGTCGCTTGGACGACCAGCAATGGCGACATGAACGTGGCTGCAAAATACGGACCGCGACCGGGCGTTGCTTACCAACTTCGCTCTGACGACGCGATCGTGAGCCCTGCTGTCTTCCAAGAAAAAATGTACTTCGTAACTTCGCTTGATGGGTTCGTTTACGCCGTCGATCACTTACGCGGCACAATCGTGTGGCAGTTTTCTACCGGACATAGCATTTCCCAAGCGGCGATCCCATTGGGCGAGTACATTTTCGTGATCAATGATCGTCGCCAAATGTTCAAGTTCGAAGGCAAGACTGGAAAAATCGCGCCGGGATGGGAAAAGCCTCTCGAAAACGTTGAGAACTTCGTCGGTGCCGGGAAAACCCACATGTATGTCTTAGATCGTTACGGCAGCTTGAAAGTGTTGAGTCAGGACTCAGGAACAACCATCGCTTCCACTCGGATCGAAGATGTTCAGAGCATCCTGTCAAACCTCGAAAACGACCGACTGTACATCGCCAGCTCACGCGGCATGATCCAATGTCTTCGTGAGATCGGCAGTCCCATTCCACACTTTCACTCGAACGAATTTGTCGCAGTCAAAATCGAGCCGTCAAAAGCCAAGAGCAACATGAATCGCGGCACTAGCGAACCAGCGGCGGGCTCAAGCGACCTCGACGATCCGTTCCGCTCAAACAAACCCGCCGACAACCCATTTGCCAAGCCTAGCTCGGACGTTGATGTCGACAATCCGTTTAAGGCGCTTGTTGCTCCCGCAATGGAGAATCCGGACGAACGCAAGTCGGCTCGGGTGTTTGAGTTGCTTCAGCACGAGGCCCAAGCGTTTTCAAGGTCAACGATGGGCGTTGGGATGGACATGCCCGCGTGGCTGGCTGCACTCGAGAACGAAGTCCACATCAACCTTGTGGCGGACAAGCTCTTGGAATCCAACGACGAAGCTGGAAACACCATCAATCCACCAACCCCGTCGCTTGCCAGTCTGCGTGAGCAACTCGAGGATCTTCCTCGATCAAAGTAACAATATTGTTTGTTGCAAATGAAGGCAGGGGGAGGTTTCAAGTGTGCGCGGTGATTTCGTAGGGAAACAGGACTCGCATGTTTTTACGTTTTGCGCTCCCACGTGCCTCAAGCGGACAGTAAAAACTATGTTGGGCTCGCCGTTAAAGTTCTGTGCGCAGAGATGAATTGACAAATGAGCTGCAAAAAAAACACCCCAGAAGTATCCAGGGCGTTTTGTTTTGAGGTTGGGGGCCATGCTGTGTTCGAACATTAGCGGAATGCCCTCCTGAAATGCCAGAAGGCATTCACGTTTTATTCTTAGAGCAATTTGAGATATTCTTCCCACGCAATGTCGAGTTCAAGTTCAATTTTGATGATTTCGTTTTTCGTTGACTCTTTGGATTCAACTTGAGAGATTGAAATTTCTGCTGATGAGATTTGCTTCATGAGCTGATTCATCGTATCTAACGTCTCTTTGTCTTCTGGCGTTGAGTCTGCCGATTCAATTTGAAGTTTCGCATTTTCTTTCGCTTGGTTCAAAAATCTGCAAACCTCTGTGGCAGACGAGTTAGCCTTTGGAACGAGTGCGATTCGGACGCGAGTGGAGTTGCCGTCGGGGTGGAAGTCGACGCCAAACCCGAACGTTTTTACTTTCGCCGTGATCTTGCTAATGCTCTGCTCCACCGCATCTCGCTCTTTAGCGTCGTTGGGTTGGATGATGCCTTCGAGCATTTTGTTCGAGTCGTACATGGCGGTTCCAAAACCACCGCTTACAAAATTCCAAACGCTCCGTCGCACTGGATTCAATTTCTGTTTTTCTTTGTCCTCAACAGCTTGGCCAAATGAAAATACATTTGATTTGCTTTTCGCTGCGTTTTTGAGAAGCTGCTCCTTGTAGACTTTCATGTCGATTTTGCTTTCAGCCGACAGTTGATAGTCAAATGCAGAGATCATTCCCGGCCAGTCTACGATAGATCCAGCGTGCACTGACATCGCTGGGCTACCAATCGAAATGCCATGATCGCCCAGGTGGATAGATGCGTTGACCAACTTAATGTTTTCCACAGACAATCCAAAGTCTGCAATTCCCGCCTTGGATTTTACGGCTCCGTTGAGCACTGATTGGAAGTGGTTTTTCAGCTCTCCGAATTCAGGTCGCTCGAAAATCACCTCGGGTCGTACAGACAAATATCCGCCAAAATACCCCATCTCTGTCCATGGTTCGGCAGCCGTGTAGGAAAACGGCTTGATGGGTTCTGTGTGTCCCACGGTGGCGATAGTCGCAGGTTTCCTTTGGGCGGTTTCGTCGGCCGTTTGAGCTTGGACAGTCCAGCAGCACATTGAACAGCACACAACTGCCATCACCGCGACCGCGATCTTGCTGGTAATTGTTGAATGGCCGCAGTTAGTAAATTCAAATCCTTTTAACATCGTGATCCTCCTGATCAAACTTGATGAAATGGCAACGCCTAAACCCCGATTGGGATTTTGAAATTGCCGGTCAAAACGAAGAGCCAAACGGGCCAGCCCGCGGCAGTATTCTGAAGTAGAGAGTGTTTTTTCAGCGGCTTGCTGGTCAGCTGCAAGCTCCTGAGATAATTCAATTTGGCGGTAAAGCAGGAATGCGACCGGATGGAGAAATACAAGCATTCTTGAAAGCTCGGCAACGAGTCGCCACAAAGTATCCCTTCGTTCGATGTGGGCCAGTTCGTGTGCCAGACTAGCGCGTTGTTCCTCGACATGCCAACTGGTGAACGACGACGGAAGGAAAATGGTATTCGGGGCAAAAACGAAAACGAACGGACTTTCGGTGCCGTCGAAAAAATTCAGTTGAATAAGGCCGCGGCTGGGCAAAGATCTAAGTTGCACCTCATTAAATAGCTCAATGATTTCAGAGCTTTGTACGGGATGGCTGGCACGCACGACCGACACTGCATGAAGCGTCGATAACAGCAATCTCGCAATGCAAAAAATGAGGGACACGCTAAAAGCTATCGCGGCAAACGATGAAATGTTCACAGCCCGGAATAGCTCCGAGTAAACTTGACGGTGCTCTGGTTGTTGTGTCGGGCTGAGGGACAGCTCGATGTTGGGGCTTAGCGCCGCAAGGGAGATAGCTTGGGCTGCCGGATCTGATTGTCCGTTGGACATAGCGGCAGTTGGCAAAGTCGTTGCCGATTGCGAAACCGGGAGATGAAACTCTAGAACGCGCGGGACTTCCAGTAGTGCCGCTAAAACAAGAATCCCACTTGCAACCAATGCGATCAAAGCGGTGGACGCCGCAAGGCTTGGAGATTTTTTCTGCAGTACCTTGCCCACGAGAAAGCCTAACGCTGTCAAAGTAGTGACCTGCAACACTGTGGTAGCCCATGAAATTTCGAGCAAACTAACTAACATCTTGCTCCCCAGATTCTTCTAGGAATTCGGTCAGTAGCTGGCGCTCGGCGTTGCTGAGTTTTTGTTGCTTGAGCAGCTGCACCAGCATTGCTTCTCGCGAGCCACGAAACAGCCGTCCAATGAAGTCGCGCATTAGCTTTCCAGAGACTTCATCAAAAGTACGCGTTGCCTTGTAAAGGTACGGGCGTTCGCGTCGCGTTTGTTTGAGAAACCCCTTTTCTTGGAGTCCTCGGACGACATTCGCGACTGTCACGTAGGCGATGTTTTCTCCGAGCTTTAGGAGCGATTGGCGGGCGTCCTCAGCGGTCGCCTCTTCTTTGCTCCAAAAGATTTGCATGACAGCTAATTCTCGATCGGTAAGCTGGTTTTTTTTGGGTCTGGCCATGGCGATTTCATGGTTGGTTAATCAAATTTGGTTATTCAAATGTAGCTCCGCCCAAGCTGTGGGGCAATGCCACATTTGGTTAATCAAATATGCTAGCCAGCTGGCTGGGATTCGGCGACGCGAACGGGCGTTCGCGATAAGCAATGTCAGCAAGTGAAGATTAATTTGCTGAGCACTGTGCCACGAGCACTCCACCGCTCCGTTTGTGTTGCAGCGAGCACTCGCAATGGATGGAGCGTCGAATCGTTGGACCCGCGATTCGTTATTTCTGCGCGCAGTCTCGGCCGATATCAGCAACGGTTTCTTGTTCTTTCTAATCCCAGAACGTTCGCTGCTGCTTGCTGGACTTTGGCGTCTCTGTTGGAGCCTCGTTCTTTACGAACTTGGGTTTTGCTACGGAGTTGGTTTTCGCGGGTGCTGTTTTTGAAGCCTGCGGCGAAAAACTTGGTTTTCGAACTGGTTTCTTCCGTGTTGGCGTTTTGCTCGCCCGTTTCTTGTTGGCCGGTTTTTTTTCCGGCGGCCCAACGGAAGTTTCAATCAACTCCAAATTTACGACTTTGCCTGCGGATGGAAACGCAAGCCGCGTCGAAATTTTACTCAGTGGTAGATTTGCGAATTTACTTACGGCGCGGCGGTAACCGTTGAGCTGTGGCCGGTAATGCTCGATCCGTTCTTGCAAATTCTCTCCATCGACGCGATCGGACTTGAAATCAATCACGTCCGCGGCGACTAATTTGCTGCCTTGGTAAACCAAAACCAGGCGATCAATCACTCCACTGAGTAGCTCACCATCCAGCATCGCTGCAAACCGACGCAGCCCGTTAGTAATTGTTGCTGGCATTGAGATCAGTAAAGAGACACTCAAATCAAACCCGAACCATACAAACCTTCTCTACACTTTGGCTCACCTTCATGAATTGCAAGACGAGTCCAAGGAAGCCATCGAACCTCGGCGCACTGCTTTGAAATTCTTATCACCGCTCGCCAAGAAGCGGCATGAATGACTCATCAAGATTCTCGAGAACTTGCTAAAAGCGAGAGACACTACGGCAAGCGATTAAGCTGTTTTCAAGGTCAATTTCGGTGAGCGCTACGTATTCTAATAATGTTGCCACTGCGGAGGACATTGCATCGTGCGGGTAAATAAAAAGGAACGTTCCAAACATCTACTTTTGATAAATCCGCTTGGTACACCTCCGATGGACCCAATAAAGAACGTACTTGCGTCGACAGCCTGACTTCGCTCAAAGCTCAATTGTTACTTACAGCGAACTCCCAAAGCGACTTCGGAACTGAAAGAAGTCGATGATGTTAATGACTCCGTCTCCGTTGGCATCAAATGCAGCGTTGTAGGGGCCTCGGAACGCGTTGCGGAATTGAAAGAAGTCAACGATGTTGACCCTTCTATCGCCGTTGACATCGCCGAACAATCGGAAGAAGTCATCCGTCGCGTTGCCGCCAGAAATCCCATCGCCGTCTCCGTCCAACTGATTGCCAACCGCGTCAGTCAATGTATCGAGCGTCGTTAGCGTGTAGTTGCCATCTGCCAATGAACCGCCAACGATTCCAGCTCCACTGAATGTCAATGTGGCAACCGTTTTTCCGCCGACAACTTCAGTGGAAACGACCGGAACAACTTGCGTGTTGGTCGTCGTGTTGGTCAAGATGAATGAGCTCGCGTCGACACCGTTGACTACTTCGCTGAACGTGACCGTCAACTCTGTGACTCGGCTTCGTTGAACGTCGCCACCATTGACGACGACGGTTTCGACCTGTGGACCGGTCATGTCGATCATGAACTGATCAATCGCATCCGTTGCCAGAGCGTTTCCGGCCAAGTCCTCAATGCCACTATTGGAACTGTTCAAGTGCAACTCATAGGTTCCATCAACTGACGTCACCGTTGACAAATCAACGGTGTATTGGCGTGGCGAAACCTGCGTTACGGTCAACCCACTGATGTCGATCTGATTGCCGTCGCGAGTCAAAGTCAGGTCGTTGATGTCGACTCCAACAACGTCTTCGTCAAAGTCGATGGTCACGACGCCCGCATCGGTGTTCCGTAATTCGGGCGTTACATCGACGATGTCAGCCGTAGGTGCAACATTGGTTTTTGAAACGAAGTCTATTCGATCAAGCCCCATCCAGTTACCGATAATCTCGATTCGAATCACACGATCAGTACCGGCATAGTCGGTAAGATCAACATCCGAAAGCGTGATGACTTCGTTGAGGTCGCCGGTCGCAAAGTCGAACGTACCGAGGAGATCCAGGGACGTTGCCGAATTCGACATACCAACAAACAGCTTCACTCCTGAGCCCACGCCGCCCCAAGTCTTGAATAACGAAACGTCATACAAGCCTGGCTGGATGTCGGTGGTGTACTCGAGCCATTCCCCGTCGAAAACTCGACCTGTAATTCCGCCGGCATCAACGTCGACATCTTCATCGGTTCTGTATTCTTCGCTTGATGAATTGCCTGGCTCGTTATCGTAGTATGCAGCTCCTTGTCCGCCGTCGTCGAACGCTTCCAGCTGGATTGAAGTTGTTGTGAAATCGGCGGTGATCTCGCGATCTTCGAAAGCAGTCTGGGTAGCAGCTTCAAATTCAACTGAATCGACTTCGAATCCTCCACCGACAAACTGAAGTCGAATGACTGAATCGGCTCCTGCAATTGAGGGCGGTAGGTTGATCCTATCCAACCAAACCGTTGTGAATTCTCCTCCGGTGTCAGGAACATCAAACGTGGCAAGCAGTTTCAATGCTCCAGCTGAATTGCTTGGGGCAGCCATGAGTAAAATTTGACCACCAGCTGCTTCCGAAGAAACATTGACACCAACTTTGTATGAGCTGGCGACGATTTCGCCCGTGTACTCCAACCACTCTCCGTCAGCGATGTTGCCGATTTTGGTTGAAGTCGCATCAACACCGGTGTCCCCCCGAAACGAAGAACCGAATGAGTTTGTGCTCTCCGTGTCGTGATAACCAAAACCGTTACGATTATTGAAGCTGTTGTCGAATTCTTCGGCTTCGATCTTTGCCCCGTACTCAATTTTGCGATTTGCGACGAAAGTTGTTTGCTCCGTCGCTCCAGCGGAGAAATTGATGCGACGATATTGAATATTGATCGACGTATTGAGGAACAGGTTGCCTTCGCCGTCCCGGAAAAACACCGATTCGCCAGTTGCCGAACGAAGGTCCGCATCATTAAAGACTTCCGTCGCATCGTCTGGAGTGTAATTTCCAGCGCCGACTATTTTCACAACGATTCGAGCCGCGTCGACTTTGGCTTGGATCGCCGGATTCTCGCCAGGACGATCACCGTCCTGGTTATCCACGTTGAGGACGAATCCGTTGGACGGAATGCCGTTGATCCCAAACTCGATCGTAAACGTGCCTTCGACCATTCCATCTGAATCGGTTTTGGCTGCGACCTGCGACCAAGACATGTCGCCGTTGTTTTGCGCTTTGCTCACCTCAACAAATTCACCGTCCCGAGCTGTGTATCGAAACAGGGCTTCGCCGGATTCAGTATTAAAACGATCCTGGCCATCGTTGTTATTTTCAACCCGAATGCGGGCGTAAATGTCATCAGTCAGATACGAATCCCAACCGGCTGGCTGGAAATCGTCGCTGTCAACCAGAAAGTCGATGTTTGGAACGATGCTGTATCCAACTCCGCCACCGGCCGCCGAGGTAAGCGACCCATCGAGATCAATGACTGCTTTGCTCCAATGTTCAGGGCGGGTCAAATCGTGACCATCGGCTGGGTCTCTCTGGAAATCAGAGACGGCATGAGAAAGGTTGCCGTATGTCCCGTCATCCTCAAAAGAAGTGCCGCTGAACGCGTGGTACATCGTTGGGCCGAACGAACTGCCTTCGACTTGAAACGCGAAAGCGGTGTCTTCTTTGAATCCTGCAAAGTGTGAATTCGTGTGCAGTCCGGCACCGTCGTACAAGCGAGGCCCACCGACGCTTGCCGTGATGTCCGCATTGCCTTTACTGTGCCCAACATACAAGCTGTTCTCGTAGGTATTTTCGGAGACCGCCCAAGCTGCGTTGTAGCTGTCTGCGATTCGAAGTCCGTTAAACCGTAATGATTCGGCTTGGCCACGGTGGTAAACGCCCGCTCCAGATGCTTTATAGTTTGTGAAATTGTTGACGTAGTTAAACGTCGGATCACCATCTTCAAGGCCGCCAGTGCGTGGCGAGTAATTGTCTGCCGAATTGTTTGTGCGAAGATCGCCGTTAAAGTTTCCGTCTTCGATGTCCGAGCCACGATCAAAGTTCAGCCCGACAACCGCTGAGTGAGACGAGTTGTTGTCGAACTGCCCAAACTCTGAGTAAACCGGGATGATGTCGTCGTAAGCAGAATTCGCAGCCGAGGCCCCCAGCACAGTTCGCGGAAGTGCATACCAAAATCCGGTACCTGCTCCGCCCGCTGCAATGTTACCGACGAAGGTGTTGGTTGGATTTGTGATCCAGAAAGCGGCTGAGCTTTCGAATCGCGAGCCAGTTTCCAAAACATTGTCATGCGTGTCGACAACGAATGGGTCCGTTCCGCCCGGATTGGCGGCGTCAGAATCGTTTCCGCCAACCTTGTGAATTCCGAGTGCGATATTGGCGACCAATTCGTTGCCCGTTTCAACAGCGTCTTCGAAAAAGAATCCGTGACCGTGGATGTCATGGAGGACAACGCCTTCGATCTTGAGGTTCTGCGTCCCGTGAATCGTCACACCGCGGTTGTTGGAGTTGGTAATGGACGAGTTCTTCAGCACATCGCCGGACCGATCGTTGCCGAGGTGCCAGTGGATCGGATACCGTCCTTTTTGGCTGGTCTGTCCCAATCTATCCAATTGCACTCCGTCAACGACGATGTCATCGCCCGAAGACGGCATAAACATGAGGTGGCCACCAACGCCGATGGAAACCTGCTTGTCAGGAGCTGCTTCAAACTCCGCATCACTCAGCCCCGCGGCCCGAACGCGGTCCACAACATTTAGACCAGCCTCGACATCAACGTTTGCACGGTCGCCAAACGCAATGTCGGTGTCTTGCGAATCAAGCCCTTGAATCTTTACGTTGCGACTGAGAAGGGCGACTTCTGCACGAAGGTCGATTTCGTATGTCTGCGAGGCCGGAGTAGTGTTCTCAGCCGTCGTCTCCCCATAGGTTTCGGTTTCGCCGTAGTGGCGATGGGTAAGTGCTTCCGCAAATGACAGCGTGGTCGTGTTGTCGTCATTCACGAGGACGTTCGTGATAATCCTGACTTCCTCGTGGGTGTAATCATATGACGAACTTGCAATGACAATCTGGTCTCCGACTTCCCAATTAAGTAAACCATCGTCTTCGGCCGAAGTAACAAACTCGCCACTGTCATCGACTGCGCCTTTGTCGAAATTCCGCTCAATAAAGTTCTCAACAGTGATTGATGTGACACCGATCTCCGCCGTTCCTCTGAGCTTCGTAAAGCTCAATTTTTCTTGACCATAAAACTCAATGCGCCCTCCCATGGCAGTCATGAGGAAACCATCATTGTTCGTCAGCTGCATCGTGTTCGGATCCACCCCACCCATGTTCGTTTCGATCACAGGATCATGAGTTATGTCAGTTCCGGTCAGAGTTAGCGTGAACGTACCATCGTCATAGCGATTGGTTTCAGAGCCAACAAGAAACTCACCTCCACTGTTAACATGGATCCAACGCGTTGTAAGCGATTTGTTTTTTTGCGATGGATCGCTCAATTCTTCGTTCACTAAAAGGTCGCCGTGGATCACCAATTCCGAAGCTTCATGACCGGCTCCATCTAGCTCAACTGTGAACCCGTGGCCGATGATCGCACGCGTGCTTGCGTCAGGAACACCATCGCTCCATATGGTGGGATCAGTCCAACCGCCATCGGCGATCGCGATGGTTGCAAGAAGTGCCCGCGGTTGCAATTCTTCGAAACTCAACGTCTCGTTTGAATTGCGGCGCTGGGGTCGGCGATTCGTTTTTCGTTTGGATTGGGAAGCTGGCAGTCGCTTTGCGAGAGTTTTCAAATGGTGGATTAGCGACTTCATTTCAAGGCTCCGTGAACTTCAAAGGAAAAAAAGTGTTCGCGTTTTGGCGACCACAATTCCTTTCGCGTCACTGGCCTCATATTCCCTTCAACTATTCCGGAAACTACCCGTGGCTCACAATCCACCCTGTAGTACCCTGTAGTCCAGCGTGCAGAGTTTATGGCGTAGCTCCTAAAGCGTTCGCCGAAACGTTCATGCTAAATCAACATGCGATAGAACATTCATTTGGAATCTACAGAACCGCTGCGCCTTTGTAAGTCCTAAGCACATGGAGCGACGATTGAGATCGAATTAACTCCGCGAATGCTTTCGTCGAGGAAATCCCACAAGCCGTTGCGTTTCGATTCCACGATTTTTTCCAAGCCTGTTTTTTGCATCCGGCCATCTCGCTCAAGTCGCTTTGCGCGAACCTTGTCTGCCTTCGACCAGTAGCGAGTCTTTCTTGGTGAAATCACTTGCATCGCTCGATCGTCATCGCACTGTCGGCGTAGACCATCAATCCAGCCGAAACAAATCAACTCGTCCCGTATCTCTGAAACCGATACGTAATTTTCACCCGTATGCTTTTAAAAGTCACCAACCACACCGCCTCGGGTTGATTGTGATTTCTTTTTAGCCAGTCGCGGAGTTCGGCAGCAGACCTGACTTCGATTTTGTCAAATTTTTCCGCGTTGATCATCGCTAAATCTTTCGGGAAACAACGACCTGCCTGGCGTCACTATGTTAGTCACTTTCAAACGTCAACACGTTCACTCGTTCGCGCACTTTGCTTTCGAAAATGTTCAGGAACGACTTTGGTGATTTTAGAAATCCCGTTGGGCCACTTGGAAAATGTGGCTGCCGGCATGGGCGAGTTGAGCCTCAATGTTCAACGTGCTGACCTTCAATCCGGACTCTTGCTCTCGTCGGCGCGGATCGGTCGCCATCAGTTCGACGCCACTTCTGTAGCAGAGAATCAACCACTCCATAAACTGCACTTCATCCAACTCGGCAACGACCATTCCGGACTGCCAACCTGCATCGTCAATGTATGCTTGTGCGTGCTTTTGATCTGTGAACACGGCGACGGCATCACCAGCGTCGCTTTCAAAAATAGCGGTTTCCAACTCTTCAGTATCTCTTTGGGCGATTAAGTAGGTTGCCATGGTGTCCCTCATCTAAGTAAATGGAATCAAACGGTTTTATCCAAAGACAGATATGCATACCGCGTGCCTAACGTTCACATTTGGCAATTGCATTAAAAAGCCAGGCTCCGATGGTCGAGCGGCGGGCATCGTGATCGTGCGACAACCAAGCAATTAGTCTGTGCTGACTGTCGAGAAAGAATTCATGGGCAGCGTTGTCGCCAAGCCCACGTAGGCCCTATAAGTACTTTTGCATTCCCAGCTCGGCAAGCTCTTGCATGATTTCGTCTTCATCCGTCGTACTCATGGACTGGCGAACTTCGCCAATTAATAGCTCCGCAAACTTTTGTCTGGCTCGGTGGATCTTTTGCCGAACCCACTCGGCCGTCACAGTTTCTCCAATAATGGCAGAGAGGGTGACTGCCATTTCGGTTGAGCTGGACTTGGGATTCTCCGCGCGATGATGCAATACGGTGAAATACGAGTTGTCGCGTTTACTCTCGAATTCCTTAAGTTCATTCCAAACGTGGGCCAGCAATTGCTTACGCCAATTCTGTTGAAACTCTGCTTCAAGTCCTTCAAATTGCTGGATGCCGTCTGTGTATTCGATTCTTTCTGCGGCAGTCACCGTCAATTCGTCGGGTGATTTCTTTCTAAAGTGATCGGTGATCAAATTTCTCACAGAGGTTTTTAGATAGTCGCGAAAACGTCCCTTTGCGGGATCTGCGTTTCTATAATCCCCCCGGACAAATCGCAACGCAAATTCTTGAGCAAGATCTTCAGCGACATCCTGATTCCTCGTTGCGGCAAGAATGTACTTACGAATACAGCTGGAATATCGCATCAAAATTCGATTCCTAGCATCTGCAACTTCATCATTTCCGATTCTGTCTTGGTGGGCGGCGCGAAGCCCATCCCAATCAGTAACGATCTTGCTTAAACGATCCGGCTTCGCTTCATGATTCATGTTTGTTGCTCACGGAAGGCAATTTGGAATTCGTTTTCTGTGATTGGGAAACGACTGTCAAATTATTTTCAAAATGTTCGTCACAAAAAATATAACGCACGTACAAGGAGTAACAGCGAACATGAGCGGTCGCGAGAGTTATTCATTTGTTTTCATATTCTAGCTCAGATATTTATCCAATGCTGCTTGTTGACTGGATAGCGAAAATTTAATTGTCCCCCAGTTTCTCTATCCCAACGCCGTTTTAGGAACAGGTCGCAAGCTCGCGAACGGTGACTTCGAGAATTCTCGCGGTCACCGTATTTTCGTTTACAGTCAGATTTTTTCAAAACCTGAAAGTGCTGATGTTCCTTGTACCCCGATGCTGGAAGCAAGTTGCTTGCTTCTTTCGTTTTTTGGAACAAATCAGTGTCCTGCTCGTCCAAGCAGTAGAACGAGACTTCATGATTGACTTCTTTGATTTGTGGCCGTGCTTTGTAGTGCGGCCACTTTTTTTGTTTCCAGACACGCGACGCGGAAGAGAATCCGAACGATCGGGATTCCATGTTTCGCATCATTCGGTTTGGCGGCAACCGAAAACTCAAACACAATGGCAAGCGATACATTTGTCAAATTCGTTAAAGTTTAACATCCCATTTCGCCGATCAGCAATTCGTATGGACCTAGGATAGAAAGCTGACCGTGGTGAAGTTTCGCAAAATTTGCCTGTCAATTGCATCGGTCACCACCGTACTAGCCAGCATGACTCTCGCGCGTGCTGCCCAAGTCAATCGCGGCGATATTGATTTTCAATACGCAAATTCAGGCGTCAATGAATGCCTTTCTGATTGCGATTTGCCATACTTGACGCAAAACTCTATTTCGCCCCGTCAACTGAACGCCGATAGTCGAGCCGAATCTCGCTTGGGCACGTTCACTTCATTTTTTGGAGTCGACGGATCCAAGCAACCACAAGATTTTGGAGCCAACGCGAATTTCGGCGCGGCCGCAAAGCTAAATTATTCAGGGCCGCTTTTTCGCGATCAAGGAATTGGATTTCAAGTTGGATCCAGAGTTACTTTCTCTGGAAACGCGGTGCAAGTTTATGAGCTCGTTGGTGAAGCCAAAGATCGCTTTCAAAACTTTACGACGGTCGGATTGTTTCAACGTTTTGATTCAGGATTTGGTTATGGATTCGCATACGACCATCTGTCTCAAGAATCGTTCGACAATTTTACACTTGCGCAGTGGCGATTCCGAGCAAGTTTCGAATTGACGCCTGTGAATGAGATTGGTGTGACTGTGAATTTTTCTGATCGAAACGACACGGGGCGATTTAACGCAGAGAGCATCGTTCTCGATCCCGTTGAACAACTGCACATTTATTTACGACGGGATTGGCAATCAGGTGTGAACACTTCATTTTGGCTCGGGATTGCCGACAAACATAGTGAAGAAAACGTACTCACGGGTACACTTCCTCCAAAGGACAATCAGCTCCTGTTTGGAGCCGAAATTTTCGCCCCTTTAAACGACTGGATGGCGATTTATGGAGAAACCAATTTGATCATGCCTGCCGACACAGGTGCGGTCGATGCGTATCTTGGAATCCAGATTGCGCCACAAGGTATCCGCCGATCGAAAAGTCGACAAAATCGTTTCCGATCCTTCTTGCCCGTTGCATCCAACCCCACGTTTACGGTCGATCTCAATCGTCAGTAGAGGCGAGCAATTCACCAGGGCGTCGATTCTGGTCCGACAGACCGCTAGTTTTCGCCGCGAACGAGATGCACAAGTGTTGTTGAGGCATCCTTCTCGGTTCTGACAAATTCTCTTGGCAGCGATTTACTGGGCGCGGAATCGCTTGCGCTGATCATATCGTACAGCCCAAATGGTAGAACGATCGAGCTGTCAGTGACGTCGGCCAACATTTGCTTTGTGGCACGAACAGTTTTGCCAAACGCAACTGGCTGATTCGCTTGCGAACCAATCATGATTTCACCAGAGTTAATCGCGAAACAACATTCCGCAATTGGAATTCCAAACGAGTCTTCAGCTGAAAGAACCGAGCTTAAACTTTCTAGCAAGGCCTCGAGCACACCAAACGAAACCAGTACCGAATCATGCATACATTCGACAACTTCGCAATCAGCCGATTCTGTAGGAAACTGCTTTTGCAACCGAGTCCAATAATCGCGAACTTGAATCTCTCCGACTTTGTCAATCAACGCATCCATGTTTAAGTGCTTGATTGCCAACAAGTAAACACTGGAAAGGTCCACAAGCTCCTCAGGTTCGACGACTTCTTGAGGAAACAATTTTTGAAACAACGGGTGGTGAGAGGCTGTTGCTGCGGTTAGAGAATCAACGCGCTCGGAAGATTGCTCCAAACGAAAAAGTACTTCTACATCGGATTGATTCTCAACATGAATACACGACGCTCCCGGTTGCAAATCTGGAAGTGTTGACGGCACACTCGCCCCAATAAAAAATTCAGCGCGAGATGAAATCGCACTTTCAAGGATACTGACTTCGGGTTGTTGAGTCAGTTGCGGGCCGCATATTTTGTACTTGCCGGGTGCGAACGCGGTGCCCACATCGACATACTGATTCGCCAACAATCGATTCTGTGCCAACACGTGAGGGGCGTGGTAGGGACCGCCAATGCAGTATGTTTTCAACTCGATTAGCCTGATTTCTGGATGCGCGGAGAAGATGACTTCTACAGACTTTGAAAAGTCGATTTCGAATTCCAGATTACATACATCGCAATTACCATGGCCTTTTATCCGCGAGAGCGATGACACGTTTCCTGCGGCGATTCGACAGACAGGACAAATCACGTCCCAACTCATATTGAGCAGCCCAACCTCAACGCCGCGCAGACATAACTGAAGAGATTCGTCTAATGAGCAACTAAGTTTTTGCGACAACGGAATCGGACGAATGCGAGCCGCGAGCGGGTCTGCGACCGAGCCAAGAAAATTCGCAAACTCTTTTGCAAGGTTTCGATTTGAAACGGCGGAAGCAAGCTCCTCAACACGGCGGCTGAGAATTCGATTTTGTTTTGAATTTAATCGTACGGGCTGAAGAAACGCGACGTCACATGCGTATCCACATGATGTATCGGTTGCGATTTTTTCCAGCTGGTTGTACACACGGTTTAGAGACCGTTTCGTCATCACGTTAAACTGAATTGGCGTCATCATTTTGCCAAACCAACCGCGTGGTTTGACCTGAAAACGATGAATCAACCGCGTTCGATTGCCTGCCAGCGGGTGAAGTTCAACCGTACTCGTCACCCATTTAAATGGGCCGGCATCGAACTCACGCAGCACACTCATTTCGCGTTCAACGATCCACTGGAACGGATGCTCCTGCCAACGCACTTTCATACCATTGAAACTTGCCTCAGCAAAAATCTTGCGTTCCCCTCCAGAATGATCGTAGGAAAACCGTGGTGCCGGCAACCCGATCGCTTGGTTGAAACGATCGGTATCGGAAACCAGTGGCCACAACTGCTTCGTCGTCGCGTCGAGATTCCACTCAAATTTGTAGCGACGAACCGAAGGATCAGACGCGTCCGGTGTTTCCGGATATAGCCGCAAACTGGTCGGGGTTCCGTCGAGCACTCGTTGGACATCGGCAAGCATCTCGAACGCATTTTGGTAGCGGAGGGCGGGCTCTTTTTCAAGAGCCTTCATCACGATACTGTTGACGGCCTCGCTTATCCCTTCGCGGACAAACGTCAACGGTCGTGGGCGCTCGACACGGTGCATCTCCGCAAGCGTCATCGCTTCATCGGCTTCGAAGGGCGGACAACCGGCGAGCATTTGATACAGCGTGACTCCGACAGAATAAATATCTGCCCGAGCGTCGACAGATCGGCTTTCGTAGTATTGCTCAGGCGCCATGTAGAGAGGTGTGCCGAGTAAGGTTTGCTGCCGTGTCATCGCCAATGATTCACTTTGTTCGATGTGACGTGCCAAACCGAAGTCTGTCAGTTTGCCAATTTCGTAGTCTTCAATCGAAGGCTTTTCCGTTGACAATTCGAATCCGCGAAGACTGGCAATCACATTGCCAGGTTTGACGTCACGATGGATCACATCGTTTTCATGCAGGGCGGTGAGGGCCTGCAAAAGATCAGTCGCGATACGAAGTGAATTCTCAACAGGCAACGTTTCAAGTTGCTCAATGATCTCGTCCAAACCTACGCCGGCAACAAATTCACTGGCGATAAAGTGAACTCCTTGCTCGCACCCAAACTCCAGGTGTTTGGTGACGTAAGGGCTGTCGACTTCCGCATGAAGCCGAGACTCTTTCTCAAAACGTTTTGCTGCCTTCGGGCTGGCCATGATCTCAGGACGGATCAATTTCACAGCGACGACGTTGTGGCCTTTTGCTACTTCGTGTCCCGGATCAGGTTTCGCTTTGAAAACAAGTCCCGCGCCGCCTTCCCCGACGAGTTCGATTAATGTGTATCGGGCGAACTCGATTGGCAAGTTTTTTACATCGAAGACTTTCGCCGAGGCTGCCAATTCAACGCCGTCATCGATTGCGTTGGTTTGATCGAAGAACGAGGGAGACTGAGGCGTCGGCGAACTGCACTGGGTTTGCTCGTCCCAATTCTCAAATGGTCGATCGACCTGATCATCGCCTCTCGTCTCATTGTTCGAAGACATTAAACCGTATCCGAAATAGCATTGAAAGACAGATTATAACCGATGCAAGGCTTCGAGCGTATTCGAATCGAGAAACGGAACTCAACAATCGGAACGTTCCGCAGCCTAACGCTTAAACGACACGTTTTGTGGCAGTTTACGATCAAGCAGTGGGATCGACTGGTTTGGCGGGTGCTGGTTTTGGTGCCATCGGAGGTGGATCGGATGGCGGTGGCTGGCTACCGGGCAGGTCTCCCGGAGAAAGAGGGGTTGGCGTTGGGCGCAACGGGGCAGGGTTTGGAGTTGGGCTCGGATTGCCTGTTCCTGGGTCGTTGTTTGGAAGGTTACTATCCATTTTGAAAGTCTCCATCAGATGTTTTGGGGATGTAATCGAGAAACACAATCGCAAGCGAAAGCCTACTCAGTGAATAATACTGCAAAGACTAGTCCGAGCAGCAAACAAGTAGCCATCAATATAAATTTTGCAAATGTTTGTTTGAAGTTAATTTTGTCCATCTCAACTCGTTGGATTCGAAGATAAAACAATGAACGCACGTTGCGTGCCAACAGGATATTTGGATCCACTCAATCGTTTTCGACGACACTGCCTCGGTGGTTTGGGTTCACGGACACCACCTTGGTTGCCGAACAACCAACGCGGCTAAAATTCATGTAGAGTTGTTGATGGCTCAAAGCCACTCGGGTTTGGCATCCGGTGGTCAACCGCTAGAGTCGGGACCGCGTTAACGAGGGCTGCTAAAGTAGTTTTCGGGCTGGGTGATTGCTGGGATGGGACTGCAGTATCGCTCACAACATCGCATCAAGTGTCCGCGCTGGGAAGAGCTCACGAACTGCGGTCACTCTACCGTTCAACTGCAAAATTATCGTCTGCGTAAAAAATACATTTCAAGTCCGCTCAAAATCGCTTCATAGAAAACCAAGCGAAAACCATGAATCAAACGACTGAAGTAAACCGCACACTTCGATATGCTCTGTTAGCTGTTTTCGTAAGTGTTCCAATTGCAAATTTTGGACTCGAACCGCTACTTTCTGATGGAAGCCAGTTTGCTGAAGACCCGCAAACTCGCGTCGCGGCCGCAGGATACGCGTTTGCCATCTGGGGAGTCATCTTCACTGGTATGCTTTGGTTTTCCGCAAACCTGGCGTTCGGAAACGAGCCTGATTCATCGCCGCTTCGAAAAGCGGTTGTCTGCTTGATGATCGCCGGTGTCGCGTCGATCGCATTCGTGCCAATCAGCATCTACTGCAACTTCACAGTTAGCTGGATCGACATCATGGCTCACCTAGTACCGTTAATACTGGCAGCATTCTTCTTGAGAAAACATGCCGCTGAGTTGCCTACTGCCTCGACCAGCAAACTTGCTAGATGGTCATTTTTCGGTCCCTCGATGTACCTCGGTTGGATTTGTGCTGCGACAGTCATCAGCACTTCGTTACTGGGGAACGAATGGGGTATCAAGCTTAGCGACCCAACCGCGACCGGACTCGCAATCGCAACCGTAGTCGAATTGGGACTCGTTGCGATTTGGATGACTTGGAATCGCGATCCAATTTACGGCGCGACCGTTTGTTGGGCTTTGATTGCAGTGGGGGTGAAACAAGCGTCATTTCCGGCGATCCAGTATGCGGCGTGGGGTACCGCGATTGCGATTGGGCTGACTGTGGTTCACAGTTTTTTCATCAAACGAAAGTCGTTTTACACGCTTGCGTTGTCCGTTGACGACAGTGGGAACTAGCGAGACGGTGGAGCAAGCCGCCGCGACACGACTCGTCACGACACGCTCGAACAATTTACTCTTCACCAACAAGCACTTCTTCCCCTTCGCCAGGCAGCCACGACGTTTTGGCCTGACGCTTTAGATCCTCCAAATCACTTGCCATATGGCCTTCCGCCTCTGTCATTGCTTCCTCATTGGGATGGCAGTGTTCGCCGCTCGGTAGTTCGGCGTTGTCTTTTTTCGAAGCGGTACTGTTGGCGTCTAAAGCTTGGGCAGATGCCTCAACGTTTTTGTCTTGGGAATCCTTAGCATCCATCATAACGGGGACTCCGTTGGGAAAGATGACTTCTCGAGCTTCATCCGGCATAGAGATACCTGCTTTAAGCAGAGCCTGTTTCGCCATTCGCATGCAAGACGAACGCACACTTCGCAAGTCATTTTTTGTGCCGTCGATCCAGCACAACGCGGTCAGGTTGACTGTCGACGCTCCCAAATCCTGAATCAAAAATCGAGGAGCCGGATCATTGAGCGTTGCCGTATGGCTTTTGATCGTTTCTAGCACAACGGTTTGGGCTTCGGATGTTGAATCGTCGTACCCGATTCCAATAATAAAACTAATTCGCCGAAGGGGATTGGCCGTGTAGTTTTCGATCGTCGTTTTGTAGATCTTTGAGTTTGGAATCTGAACGTGATTTTCGTCAGCAGTTAGCAGCGTCGTGCCCCGCGTAGTCACCCGCTGCACAACGCCTTCATGCCCGTCGACCACAACTAAGTCGCCAATTCGAAACGGCTTTTGCACGCTAATCGAGATACTGGCCAAAAAGTTCTCAGCGATATCCTGAAATGCGATACCAATGATCCAACCAATCAAACCAGTACCACCGAGTACTGTGAGAGCAAGTTGCGTCAAACCGGAAACACGCAAGACCAAGTAGACCCCAAAGATGAAAACCGGCAGTATGATCGCCCGCGTCGCCACCCATCGAAGAAGCGAAAAAGCCAATTTCATTGTCTGCCTACTTTCTAAAATCGTCACGTGTCCATTCCCTGGTATAGGAATGCCTGAATAGTAATGCTCAACCAGCACGCTTTGTACGCATCAAACCCGAAAGCACAAATCGGGACGGACCAAGTTGGAACGGACTAAGTTGGAGACTTGGTCGGGAGCAAGCCAGGAAATCGCTTGTGTGGTTTGCCAGCCAAGTCGAATCCTAATGGGGTTTGGCGATGCGTCCCGTCCCTTTTAAAAACGTTCTTATCCCGAGGGTAGGACTCCAACCACAACACTATTGCGTGGTCAACGCAATCGATGCAATTGATGTGCCAAGCGACGGATGGTCGGAAATTGCCGATTCAAAAGCATTGCCGCGAGACCTATTGCAAAACAAAAGATTTGCCGAGGCATTCAACCGAAAGAACTGTTGACCGCCAAGCGACCAACTTGGTTTTCGCGAAACCAGAGAATTTTTCATGGGACAGAATAACGCGAATCGCTTTCATAACTGCACGCAGTTTGCAAAAATCAGTTACGAAAATTGAGTGTGAACAAACACAATCGCTTAAGCCCGCCACGAACATTGTTTTAACTACAGCCAATAAACGATCCCATGACTTGGATACTACGCTTCAGCGGATTCTTCTTGCTACTCATCACGTTGCTTCCACTCTTTCCCACTGGCAAATGGTATGTCCGGTGGTGGGATTTTCCACGCCTACAAATCGCGATCTTATTGGCGATTCCATTGTTGGTTGCGAGCGTTCAGATTTTCAATTCGGGTCTCCACTGGGAAAAAATCGCGTGGGCATGCGCGGTGTTGGCTGGAATTATCTGGCAGATATCCCACGTCATTGAATTCAGTCCGGTGTGGCCAACGGAAGTAGCAACAAATTCAGACGGTTCTCCAAAAATCAAACTAATGGTTTCTAACCTCGATTATGAGAACTTCGCCCCGGATAACGTTTCGGGCGAGTTGGACGACGAGGACGCAGACATTCTTTTGTTGATTGAAGTAAATAAAGCGTGGAGTGAGAGACTTCAACAACTACGAGCGAAGTACTATCACTACGAAGAACTTCGCGGCGAAGGGCTCGGGATGGCCGTTTGGAGCAAGATTCCGATTCAATCTGCGGAAACCAAACACTTGATATCCGATCGCCGTGCCAGCTTGTGGGTTCGGTTGAAAATTGAATCGGATAAGATCGTTAACTTGGTCGGTGTGCATCCAACGCCGCCTGGCCTATCGGACTCGACCGGAGATACACGGCGAGACAGCCGTGTCCGAGACGCCGAATTGATCCTGATCGCTAAAGAAATTGCGGCCCGTTCAGACGAGGCGTGGATCGTTGCAGGAGACTTCAACGATGTCGCTTGGTCCCATACGACTCGGCTGTTCAAACGAACAAGCGGCTTGCTCGACCCTCGCATTGGTCGCGGGATGTACAACACTTACATGGCCCAATACCCGCCTTTTCGATGTCCGATCGACCATGTCTTTCTTTCCGAGGGGTTCACCGTGGGGACACTCGCTCGCAAACGCGTGACGGGCTCGGACCACTTTGCCGTGTTGACCACGCTATCGCTTGCCGCACTAAAAGGAGTGACACCACAAACTCAAGGCAATGACAAGATCGATGCAGAAACGATTATTGAGGAAGGAAAAGCAGACGCAGATGAGCGCGATGTTCGCGGGTAGGTAGTAGTCAGCAGCCATCGGGCAATGTCGTTGTCGCGTTCTCATTTCTTCCGCGTTCTCATTGCTTCCACTTTCCCATTCCTCGTGCGATTAATCTGTTACCCTGTCGAGACGACTTGTTCGATTACAATTCCTAATGCTCGAATCTTGTTGCGCAAACTTCCGCGGGTAATGCCGAGCAACTCTGAAGCCTGCGATTGATTGCCGGAAGTTTCGCCAAGAATTTTGGTGATCAGTTTCCGCTCCATCATCTCCAATGTCTCTGCGTAGATATCAGTCGATCCTTCTTTGATACGAGTTTGAACGAACGCATCGACGCCGACTGATGCCGATAAACTTGCTGGTGCCGCAAACGTTGAGTCTGTTGGAACATCGTTTGAATTGTGCAGTTCGCCTTTGACACTTTCGGGAACAATGACCGGACCGGTCGACATCAACAGCGAACGGCGGATGACACTCTGTAGCTCGCGCACATTGCCAGGCCAACTGTGACTACGCAACATCTCAAGGGCTTCAGGTGAGATGCCTTCGACATTCTTGCCCAGTTGCTTGGAAAACTTGCGGATGAAAAAATTGATCAGTAAGTCGATATCTTCTCCACGCTCACGAAGGGGTGGGAGGAAAATTTCAAACGCGTTGATACGGTGATAGAGGTCGAGGCGATATTCATTCTCCTCGATCATCTGCTCGAGATTCCGATTCGTCGCGGAGATGATTCGCCCGTCGGTAACGATGGTTTTCGTTCCGCCAACACGTTCGAACTTCTGCTCTTGAAGCAAGCGAAGGACTTTACTCTGCAACAACTCCGACATGTCACCAATTTCGTCCAGGAAAATGGTTCCATCATTGCACTGCTCAAATTTACCGATGTGTCGCCGCTCAGCACCTGTGAAGGCACCTTTTTCGTGACCAAACAGCTCGCTTTCGAGAAGCGTCTCCGACAATGCCGCGCAGTTTACAGCGAGGTAGCACTCTTCGCTTCGCTGACTGTGTTGGTAGATCGCTCGAGCGATTAGCTCTTTTCCAGTTCCACTCTCGCCTCGAATAAGCACCGGAACGTGTTGTGCTGCAACGCGGCCGATCTGTTTGTACACCTCCACCATTTTTGGACTCTTGCCAACCAGCTGGTCTCCATCGGTAGCAGGCATCTCTGCAGTACCACTGAATATTACCGGTGACCGCATCAAACGCCGCGCGTTGAAGGCTCTTTCGACAAAGTCTTGCACTTGTGCGATGTCCAACGGTTTGGTGCAGAACTCGTAGGCCCCCAGTTTCATCGCTTCAATTGCGGTATCGCTGTCGTCCATCGAAGTAATGAAGATCACGGGCAAGCGGGCGTCAATGGAGCGTATTTTTTTCGCCAGCTCCAACCCGCTCATGTCGGGCAGCATAATGTCTAACAAGCAGACATCCACTTCGCCATCGACCAGTAGCGGCAGGCCCTCCTCGGCTGTCGCCACGGCGGTCAGTTCGACGTCGGAATTTTCAAACGCTTTCTCAATCAATCGCAATACAGTGCGGTCATCATCGATGGCTAAGATACGTGGCATATCGCCTCCTTTGGCTAACATATTATCAGCAAAAGGTATCTTACGCTCCACGTCGGGAGACGCAATCTTCTCCCCATTCTGTTGAGATGGGTCCGGAATCATTGGAATTTTTGCACTACCGATGTGTGAGTGAAGGCTTGGGTTTGAACGTTTACCAACGGAGGCGGAAAAAATGGGTTCGCTTCGCCCGCATGATCTCGCAATTAATCTCGGCTGGGGTCGACCACAACGTCGTTGGTCAGCGTTAGCACACCAAATCGTCGAGCTTCGCACTCGGCCGCATCTTTCATCCAAAGCGATCTGGACCAGCCGCTCAAGCGTGCCGGTTCGTTGACGACCGAGAATCTAATATTTGAGTTTTCCATGCCGATTACGCTCGAGATCGCTTCAAGGACTTTTACGCAGTGCTTCCTATTCGCATCGACCTGCTGTGGATTGACGACCAACAGATTGTTGATTTCAAGAACGGCGTCGACTGAACTTGCAATATCGGCGACCCGAATCTTCTCGAGGTCAGTTTTCACGTAACCGCTGATCGTCACCGTGTTCCCGCTGGAGCTGACCATGATCGATTCATTCGACAATCCGTCGGCCACGTCAAGCAAACGATTGACGAGCTCCACAAGGAAAGTGGCCGAATGGTTGTTGGGCGTTTCGACAACCAGTTCGTTGTGAACCTGGCTTACATTTCCATCAGACATCGCTATCTCCTGAGCCGTCAACTTTCGTCGAAACGATTGCACTTTTCCATGCAGCGTTACCTCTCCGAAATCGGCGGTAACTTCGATTCGTTGCGAGGAAAGGTCGCTGTGGGCCAGAATTTTTTGATTGACGTGGTGCTCCAGATGTTCATTCAACATTGTCATTGTTATCTCCAAGGAGGAGCCGATCGAGTTGGCAGCATGCTGAAGAAAAAAATGCAGACACCCGTTGGTCGAGTGCCTGAACATTTTGCGACGCGTCTAAGGTGAGGCGGCATCGATTGCAGTGTTTAGTTTTGAGCAAGGTTCGCCGCGGACTCGCCTACGCATTTTGAAATGCGTCTCGCATTGCGACCACGCGGTCGTGACCAGACTTAACGATTTCGTAGTGCCTCAACAAAACGTCGTTGATCGGGTTGCCAGCGATCAGAGGGAACACGCGCTCGAATTCGCTCTTGATGGACGCTTCATCGCGTTCGGCTTCGATCAGCATGACGTTTACATCGCCCGAGTTAAGGCCTGAACGGAAAGCCGCCCAAACGGTTCGGAGCGAGCCAAGCCACGTTCCGCTGTCGACCGGATCCCCCTTTGCGAGAGCGACGAGTCCGTCAATTGTTTTGCAGACTTCGTCACGCTCTCGTGCAATGGCGAGAAATTCGCTTTTGACAAACTTGTCATCAATATTGCTCGAAGCTTAATTGTGGAAACTGACGCTATCCTTGAGACCATCAACTAACTCTTGCAGAGAAGAAATGGATTCCGGCGTCATGTGTTGTGCGTCTTCGGGGACTCGAGTTGCCACGTTTGGCTCCTTAAGGTTAGGTTGGAAAAAGCGTTGTTGATCCTTGGTTACACGCGGCATGCCAGAACGATTCCTACAGCAAAAACCAATATTTCGCGGCTCACAACGGCTACTGTATGGTCGTCGAACAACCAACATGGTCGTCGTAGGCTCGGACTCCAGTTTGACATTCCAAATATTGTCAGCGTGTTTTTTGCCGCTTTTGTCGCCCAACAGTCGCTCTTCTTTAAGCAGGGACGACTTGACTTTTTTACGCGCCTGCTGAGTAAATAAAAACATTGAACTTTGGCATCCCTTTTGCTGTGAGGTATTCGTACTGAAAATAAGTTTGCGATTTATCGCGTCAAAGAAAGAGGAGAAACGATGCAACCGAAACTCAACATTGAGCCGCCATTCGAAGATGGAAAGCTAGAAGTCGTGATCGGCATTTTTGATCGGCATGAAGACGCCAGCAGAGTTGCCGCCTCGCTCCGCGGCCCTGACTTGCAAGTCCAAAAAATCTCCCGCTCAGATTCGGCCAGCCCTGAATCACTTCCCGAAATTGTTTACGACGAAATCGAGGAAGTTACCTCTGAAAACATTACCAACGGAGTACTCCTGGGTGGAGCGATTGGGACGGGGTCTGGGCTCCTGTTGCTTGCTCTCCCACTAGTCAGCGTTGGTGCTTTCGCAGCAGCCGCACCATTGGCCGCAGGCATTGCAGGCGCTTGGATAGGCGCCGTCGCCGGACTAGACGAAGCAAACCGAGGAATCGATCTGCCTGGCCGTGAGGACTATCGCCGAATGTTGGCGGAAGGGAAGTCGTTTGTCGTGGTCGCAGGTGATGAAGCCAAACGAGCTGAGTACGGGAAAAAAATGACAGAACTAGGTGCGGAAGAAGTTCAACAGCATCCGCCGACCAATCAATTGGTGCGGCAGTAACTTTCTCAGCTCCTAACTAGGCGACGCAATGAACAACCACGAAAAACTCAAGATTATTCAGCACCGGATCGAGCAACTTGGATTGCATTGCCCAACCCCGCCGATTACTCATGCGATTTCTGCTCCTGTCTACGCGCTGTTGTGCATGCCGATGTACCAAGTCGCAGTAACTTTGGCGCTTAAGACGGACGAGGAATCCGAAGAGTCTGTCATTGAAGACCTTTTTGGTGTGAAGAACGTCCGGGAAGCACTTGCGTTGGGCAATGAAGTCGCCGACGTCCCAGTATCTGAATGTGACGCAGTCGTACTGCGAAAGCTGCTGGTTTTTCGACGGCCAATCGATTCGATAATCTACGACCACGCAATGGACACGATCGGATTATTTTTCGAAGTCGCAAACGATGACGTTATTGAATTTGCAAAACTAATCGTTGCCAGAACGATCACCTCGATCGCTCAAGCATCTGGCAATGGCTGGTTGGGAATGGGTGCTGAACCGAGCCCTGAGCAACACCTTGCGATTAAGTCGATTTCCGAGAGGCTAAAGCTCAAGACCAGCCCGTCCGCCAGTGCTGTGCTAGACTAGTTAAATCGCAATGCAATCAACGAAAAATGAAACGCAACGCGTGCACGGACGCTTTATCGCGGCTCAAATCAAGCGTAGTTCAGCGCAAAGTTTGTCGTAGAGTTTGCCTAGCACAGAAAGTTCAGCCTTAACGGATTCGATATTTTTTTCTCGACCCGCGATCTCGAAACGAAAGGCGAGGTCACAACACGGCTGAGCGCCAAAATTCGACATCAAACCTCTCAATGCATGAGCGGACTTCATCACCGTTGGATAATCAGACGCGGCGACCGCACTTCGCAAATCATTGAGAATTTTTGGCGAGTCTGACATAAAAATCTCAACAAACTCGGCAAGCAATTCCTTGTCCCCACCAAGCCGGCCTAACGAATTTTCGTATTCGACTAGCTTCAATTTGGCCTCTGCAAGGGGGGTAGGTTCATTCGGATTTGCGGGGCTGACTTTCTCTTCTGGCATGACTGAATCACTTGGTTCAAGCTCCAAATCAGGTGATGCGTTGAGATCGAGCGAGATCGACTCCGCAGTTTCGACCAACCGTTTTGCGTCGAGAGGTTTGGCGATGTACGCATCCATGCCGGCGGCCAGACAGGCTTCGCGATCTCCCTGCATTGCATGGGCCGTCATGGCGATGATTGGTGTTTCCGCAATTCGCTTATCGGCAAGAGCACGTATCGCAGCGGTGGCTTGAAACCCGTCCATCACTGGCATTTGAACATCCATCAAAATCACATCAAGAGATTGTCCTTCGGTTGAGACATGGTCGACGGCGACACGGCCGTTGGCTGCAGTAACAACCGAATGCCCACGCTTTTTCAGGATTGCTTCGGCGACCTTTTGATTGGCCGACAAGTCTTCGACCAACAAAATATTCAGAGGTTGGATTGGTTTGTTCATCTTTTCGTCAAACCGTTTCTCGTCTTGCTTGAACGCTGGATGGGAATAAAGATCGAGCGTATCCACAACGGCATTGAGAAGTTCGGACTGCGAAACCGGCTTGGTCAAATAATGAGCGACCTCTGCCTCGGTTTTGCGATCAGCGTACAACCCGAGATCGGCCGCGGACTGCATCATCACGATCGGCGGGCGATCGGCGACGCCTTGCTCTGCCATGCGTTCGGCCAGATCAAACCCATCGACCTGCGGCATTAAGGCATCAACGATCGCGAGGGAAATTCCGTGATCACGATCTTTAGCTTCGTCGAGAATCCTGAGTGCTTGATCGGCGTTGTCGGCGACGATCGGTTGCATTGACCAGCTTACAAGTATTTTTTCGAGGATGCGAAGGTTAGTCGGATTGTCATCTACGATTAGCACTCGCAAATTCTCAACCAGTTCAGTCGGCAAGCAATCCGCTGGCGTGGTGTCGTCTTCGACAGGCAGTGACAACTCAAAATAAAATCGCGACCCTTTGCCCTTATCGCTTTCGAGTTTCAACGTGCCTCCCATTAACGAGACAAGCTCACGACAGATCGACAATCCAAGCCCCGTCCCGTGGTGCTGCCGTGTTGATGACATGTCGGCTTGCTTGAACGGCTGAAGAACTTTCTTTTGATCTTCTGGAGCGATCCCGATTCCAGTATCCGTCACGCTGAATCGCAAACGAATTTCAGAAGAAAGGTCACGCACCTGTTTTACGTTGACCACGATCTCGCCAGTGTCTGTGAACTTGACCGCGTTGCTAAGCAAGTTGGTAAGGACCTGTTGGATTCGCCGCCCATCACCGATCAACTTTGTTGGAATTTCGCCGTCGACCTCGCAAAGTATCTCCAGCCCTTTTTCACTGGCCTGGGAAGAGAGAACTTTTGCGGGCAAATCAACTGCCTCTCTCAGATCGAATGGCTCGTTGGTGATTTCAAATTTTCCCGACTCGATTTTCGCAAAATCCAACAACTCATTTACCAAACCCAACAAAGATTCGGCTGACGATTTCGCCACCGTCAGGTAGTCGACAACCAATGGTTCAAGATTTTCTTCAAGAGTCAAATTCACCATGCCGAGAATCGCATTCATCGGCGTACGCAGTTCATGGCTAACGTTGGCAAGGAACTCGGCTCGCGATTTGTTCGCGTCATTGGCCAGCGATTCAGCGTGTTCCGCGACGGCGATGGCTTGTAAGACTGCGTCCTGGGATTTGCGACTGTCGGTGATGTCGCGCTCGATCGATGAGCATCCAATCAGCTCGTCGTCAGCACTGTAAAGCGGAGAAACAGTTACCGAGACGTCACAAATTTCACCGTTCTTTCGTTGACGTTTGACATGGAATTGGGGAAGGTCGCTACCACTGCGAATGGCCTCACAGATTTCCGGTTCCTCTTCGCTGCGGTCTTGCGGCAGAAGAAAATTTGGCGATTGGCCAATTGCCTCCTCTGCGTCGTATCCGTAGATGTCCTTTGCGCCTTGATTCCAACTGGTGATGACGCCGTGAAGGTCTTTACTAATGATGGCATCACTAGAAGTTTCGACCAATCTTGCCAAATGATTCCGGTGGGCCAACTCCACCCGGGTCAGCGTGACGTCGGTGAACGTGACGACTGCCCCCACAATCGCATCGCCCTCCTTGATCGGATCACTCCAATATTCTGCGTCAAACCTTGTACCGTCCTTGCGCCAGAACACTTCATCATCGACGTGCACGTTGACCCCACGTTCGCAGGTCGTGAGGATTTTGCAATCTTTCGCATCGTAGTCCCGGCCATCACGATAGCGATAGTGCGTCAAGGCATGCATATTCTTGCCGAGCAAGCCTGCTTCGTTGTCAAAGCCCAGCAGTTCGAGACACCGCTTGTTTGCGTAAGTGCAGTCGCCGTTGAGGTCGACACAATAGATACCTTCAACGATCGAATCCAACATGTTTAGCAGTTGGCTGATCGAATTTTTTGATGAGTGTTCACCAGACATTTTGATTTCACTTAACGGCTGAACCAGTTTGACTGTGCAAACATCGCGCACAAAAACGAAGCCAACATTGTAATCGCTGCCTTCGTGATCGTGGGATCGCCTCGAGAGTACCCAACTGCCGTCGCTCGGAGCACATCAGTTGAATTGTTGGCCGCGGACTCAAACTTGAAAGGGTTTAGAGAGCGACCTTCCCGGTTACACCTTGGGAAGCTTCTTGCCTGTCAAGACATTCGCGATCGCGGCGACGACGAACAACACAATGAAAACGTAGAACAAAAGTTTTGCCGCACCAGCAAAACTTGTGGCGATTCCTGCGAACCCAAAAACGCCGAAGATGAGCGAAAGGATAAGTAGTGAGATTGCGAGACGTAACATTTATTTCTCCTATGATGATTTGTGATCAATTTCTTTAAAGGTCACCAACTCTCATGCACTTGCCGTGCCAATCGAAATTTGCCAGGCCCTTAACATCGTTGGCACCCCTGCGAATGCCGGCACACTTCAAGAAAACAATGAATCACCGGCGAGCAAAAATTTTTTGATTTTTCTGAAGCCGACTGAGACCACCGCGGCCCACTGGTTGTCGAGCGACCAACGGGCTTGCCGAAAAACCTTCACTTTCTGGTTTGTGCGCGTTTCCAAGCCAAAACCAGCTCATTTCCCTGCAAAAGCTCGTCTGGCACAGCAGATGCAACCGGGTCGTTGGACAAACAAAGAAAGTTTTTAAGGCAGGAGCAAACATGGCTGATTTCATCCGAATCTTATTTTCGATCTTGCTTCCGCCAGTTGGTGTTTTTCTTCGAGTTGGACTTGGACTGCACTTCTGGTTGAACATCGTGCTAACCATTTGTGGTTACATTCCCGGACTAGTCCACGCCATCTGGATCATTTCGAAATCATCGCAACATCCCGCGGCGTAGATGATTGGTCATCAAGTGAATCTTACTACGCGTCGACCGAGGTTCACCAGCAAGTTAATCCCACCCCGATTTAAGCAGGAACCAAAATGAACACCAACCAACCAATCACCACGCCGCCGAACCCACAACAACCCGTGACCAAGCCGCAGCCCATCCTCCCCAGTTCCGATGCGCCGCCCAAGCCACCGTCACCGACGTTTCCCAAGCCTTCGAAGTAGTCACGGAACTTCACCCCTATCCAGATCCCGAAATGCCACTGCGAGTAAAACTATGCGAAAACGATTCTCAGACATCAAGAACACCAAACTATTTACATCGGACGACAAAGGTCTGTCACCGATCGGAACAGTGACTGACCTGCTGATTGAAGATGAGAGTTGGAACATTCGGTACCTTGTCGCTTTGACGGACGCTCCAATCAGTCGCAAGGTGTTGATCTCGCCGGCTGCGATTCTGGATTTTGACTTTGTGAGCAAGTCAATCGCCACCATGCTCACGAAAGAGCAGGTCGTCAAGTGTCCACCACTCGATCACGACCAGCCAATCTCGCGTCAATACGAACAGGCCCTTGTCGATTATTACGGATGGCCTATCTACTGGTTTGGACGAGTTCTCCTCAAACCGCAAACGCTCGAAACGATTGCGGCCGACGAAGCTACGGAGACTGTAGATGAATCCAACAATTCTAACCTACGAAGTGCGAATGAAATTTGCGGCTATCGCATTGAATCGCAGAATGGGACGGCCGGTTATATGAAAGATCTTGTTGTTCAAGTGGAGGCGTGGACGGTTGACTACGCAACCGCTGACTGCCAAGCATGGCTCCCGAAAGAAAGCTCGATGTTTCCAACTCGCTGGGTCAATGGTCTGGATTGGTCCAGGCGAAAGGTCCAGGTCGACTTGAGCAAAACCGCAATCGAGTCGACAGAAGACAGACGTCGATCCCAAAACATCACAGGCGAGCCGTGGTCGTCTCAGCCATTCCGAACAGTTTAGGGCTCTCCATATCGACAGCCAGCCGCTTACTTACAGCACGACACCAAAATTACAGCAACGTTAGGTATTTGTTATGTCCATCCAAATCGACGTCCACGGTGAATCTCATGTCGGTCGTCATCGCCCTGACAATGAAGATCAGTTTCTCATTGCCGACTTAAACAAGTCGATGAGGGTTCACCAGACAAGCCTCGGCCTCAGTCATCAAACGCGACTCTTCGGTGGCTCTCAAGGTAAACTACTGCTTGTCGCTGACGGTCTGGGTGGGCACGAGTCAGGTGAACGTGCCAGCACGCTGGCTGTCGACGGAGTAGCGAACTACATCCTCAACACGATGGATTGGTTCTTTCGTGTCAACGAAAAAAACGAAGTCGAGTTCGAATCCGAATTAAAAGACGCATTCAGGCACAGCCAATCGATTCTTGATGCAGAATCAGAAGCCATCCCGCAGCGGCGAGGCATGGCGACCACGCTGACGCTTGCTTACATCGACTGGCCGAAACTCTACGTCGTTCATGTCGGCGACACTCGCTGTTATCACATTCGCGGCGAGGCGATCAACTGCCGCACCACCGATCACACAATCGCGGAGTTAACAAAATCCACGATCGGCGGAAGTGAAAAAGATTCAAAATCACTCGATGAAGGCGACACGAAACCACACAATCCAATGGGGCACGCCCTCTGGAACGTAATCGGTGGATCTGATAGATCGCTTGATCCTCAGATTACCAAATCCGAACTCGTTTTGGGCGACTCATTGCTGCTTTGTTCGGATGGTTTGACGCGATATGTTCCAGATAAAGAGCTGTTATCACTGGTAAGCCAAGATGTTCCTTCAAAAGAAATCTGTGACCAACTGATCGCTATGGCGAACGAACGCGGCGGGCGGGACAATATTACTTCTGTTCTGGCAAAGTTTAATGAAAACCAATTGGACGATGCAGAGGCTGCAGCGGTGACTGCTACAATCCCTTGCGAAACCCCAACAGCCAGTCCAGTCGCCGGAATCGCAAACGAGACCGAGAGCGCCCCAGCCAACCATCTAGCGAACTAAAAAATGTACACTCGTATCCTGAACACTTGGTCAAACTTTCGTTCGAGTTTTTGGTTCGTGCCGACTGTTCTTATGTTTCTCGCGACGATCACGTCATTCGGCATGATTCACTTTGACCAAAGATGGGGCAAGGGCATTGCTGACGCCTACCCAATGTTCAATATGTCTCCGCCGGCGGCGCGTTCAATCCTCTCTACGATTGTCGGCGCTATGGTTTCGACCACTGGTGTTGTGTTTTCAATTACGATCGTGGCACTTTCGCTTTCCTCGTCGCAATTTGGCTCACGGTTGATTCGGACCTATCGCAATCGACGCACCACTCATTTCACACTTGGCATTTTTGTATCGACCAGCCTATTCTGCATTCTCGTTTTGACTTCCATTCGCGAATTTAACGACTACGTCTTTGTGCCAACAACATCTGTGATCATCGGGATATTACTGACTGTCGTCTGCCTCGGTACGTTGGTCTACTACATCCACGACATGTCGCAGGCGATCCAAGCCCCCAACGTAATTCAACAATCAGCCAACGATTTAGATAATGCGATTGAACGACTGTTCCCTGGGACTTTTGGCAAACAAGTTGCCAGGGATGCAACAAAAGAACAGTTGCAAAGCACGTCACTAAAATCAATTGAAGAAAATTTAGACGAGCCTGATTTTTCTGTCGCTTGCACGGTCGCTGGCTACGTCCAAGCGATCGAAAATGAATCAGTGATGGGAATCGCAAACGGTAATGGTCTAACTATTCGATTGCTTATTCGCCCGGGTGATTTTCTATTCGAGGATCGCCCATTGGCAGATGTTTGGTGCAATAGCGATGGCCAAAAAGAAAATTTCGCCGAATCGAAGATGTCCATTTGCAAATCGATTAGCAACAGCCTGATCATTGGCCCCAACCGAACGCACATGCAAGACATTCGTTACGCGTTCGACGAACTGGTCGACATCGCCGTCCGAGCTTTGTCGCCGGGAGTCAACGATCCTTTCACAGCAGTCAATTGTGTTGATCGGATTCACGCCGCGCTGATTGTCTTGCAGAAACGCACCGCCCCCAGTGAGTACCGGCTGAACGACGACGGTGAATTAAGAGTGGTGGCTTCGCCCGTGTCCATAGTCGAGTGTATCGAAGGATCCCTAGGCGTGATTTCCGACTACGCTGACGGCAACCCGATGGTTGAAAAACGAATCGCCAAAGCTTACGAGTCTCTTGAAGGTTGAGTGACAACTTGTAAATCCTGCTAGTCAGAAGGGTAATAGCCACGGCTTCCCACTCAAGTTTTGCGACAACTGAAAGGCATCGGAAAGTCGCATTGGTCAAGCTCTCGGAATTTTCCCAACAATGATAATATTGATTCGCTAACTTCTCTTGAACGATTTAGATTCCCGGCTAGACCCAACCGCACCGCGCCCCTTCAGAGTTCACGCCGAATAAATCTCCGACGTTGATATTTGTATGCATATTGCGTCATCTGAAGCAGAAGTTTCTACTTAGTTTTCGCTAATCATTTATTCGGCACGCCGCCAACATCTCCCGGACAGATTCCTTCGCAAGTTAATAGAGCAATAAGTGAAAAATTCGAGTCAGCCGCCAGAAAAAGACAACTCGGACCATGGCAAAATTCTTTTGCCAGACGGTACGACAGTCAGTGATTCCTCACCAGACAAAATGCGAAAGGAAGTTCGCAAATCAGAAGATAAAGACTACATCCCTGTCATCATCAAGCGAACAGATGAAACTCGCCGACACCCTGACGACGCATTGCAACATGCAATCGAAGAAGGCCTCGAGCAGCTCACCCGCCCGGCATTGTCGCTTTTGCTCTCTGCCGTTGCGGCTGGACTGATCGTTGGATTCTCAGCGATGGCCGTGGCCGTTGTTCTGACCGCGACGAACGAACTTGAGGCTTCGCCGATCATCAGTCGAATCGCAACAGCATTCGTCTATCCGTTGGGCTTCATTGTCTGTGTTCTCAGCGGAGCACAATTGTTTACCGAACATACTGCGGCTGCGCTTTATCCAGTCCTCGATCGCGAAGCAAAAATCGCCAGTCTAATTAGGCTTTGGTCAATTATTGTGTTTGGAAACATGGTTGGAGCATTCGCGGGTGCCGGACTACATTCCTTTGCAGCAGAAGTCATCCAAGCTCGCGTTGGTTATATCGAAATCGGCCATCATTTGACTCACTTTTCAAATCCCGCACTATTCGTCAGCGCTGTTTTAGCAGGTTGGCTGATGGCGCTGGGCGCTTGGCTGGTTGGCTCTAGCCCAAGGACAATCGCGCAGATCGCAGTGATTTACATCGTCACTTTTTTGATCGGATTGGGCGGACTTCATCACTCAATCGCAGGTTCGGTTGAAATGTTTGCCGCGATGTTTATGAGCTCCGAATTCACTCCAACGATGGCGTTTCGATTTATCTCAATCGCGCTCGCTGGAAACTTGGTTGGCGGTTCGTGCTTTGTCGCATTGCTGAACTACGCTCACATCCGTCGAACAAACGAGTGACGGATTTTGGGCATCTCTAACATTCGCCTGTCAAAGAATTTCCAGATTTCAATCGAGCAACAAGTGGACTGTGTTGGAAGAATCGAATCAATCAAAGCGTGACGAGCCTGACGAAGCCAATTCGAATGAAAATCGCGATCCCGACAGCTTGAGCGGCTTACTCGACCACTTTGTTGAATCCACTGAAGGGCAAGACTGTGTCAAGATTCAGGAACTTCTTGAATCACTAAATAGTCGGAGTCACGGACCGATGTTGCTCTTTCCCGCGATCATCGCCATTTCGCCAATCGGAATGATTCCTGGCATGAGTATCGTTACCGGCACACTGATTCTTTTGATTGCAACTCAGATGATGCTATTCTCCCGTCGCCCTTGGATCCCCAAGCGATTGGAAGAGTTTCAGTTCTCGCGCGAGAAACTTCAAAATGGGGTCGCGAAATCGAAACCGTGGGTGAAGTGGTTCGAGAAAGCCGTCCACCACCGATTGGATTTCCTTGCAACCGGCATCGTCATCTACCCGGTCGCAATCATCTGCGTTTTGCTTGCCCTCTCATTTTACCCTTTGGCATTTGTTCCTTTCGGGGTTTTCATTCCAGGTTTCGCGGTCACGATGTTCGCTCTTGGACTTACGGCACGCGATGGATTACTGGTCGCTTTTGGATTGGTACTGACAGCAACAGTAGCCGCAACCATCTGGTATACGTGGCCGTTTTGATCTAGCCGGCCTTACACGAATTCTGCATCTCGACCACCAAGGAAATGGAGGATGCAAAATCGTCCGTTTCAAAACGCCATTGGCTGGCTCGCGATTCCTCGAAACGAGCCATTAATTTCACGGCAACATTTCTCCAGAGAAAACCTCCACCGCAGATTGAGAAACTTTTCTTACGTCTACCGTGTTGTTCAACCACGCACAAAACGCCAGAGACAGGACCTTAAAAGCTTTGGCTAGGGACAGAAAACGGGCGGCGAACTCTCAAACGTCAATCAAAACCGGCGTCCTAGAATATGTCCGTCTTTTTTAAGTGCTTCAAGTTGTTTTCCGAATTACGACCAGCCTGTTTTCGAAACTTCGGGACTGGTTTTAAAAGATAATTTTGATCTTTTTTCCCAGCAATAAAATGCTTGAATTATGCTTTCAAGAATTGAAAGCAAGCGAATCTTGCCTAACAATGTTGCCGTCGTTTCAAGCCGACGAACTCCGTGGGAAATTCGCACACCGCCCCACTTACTTCTACGAATCTACACCTGGTTCTTGCGCTTCACCTCCACTTCCAGAGAATTCAGCTATGCCTATCACAAAACGAAAAACCAACGAACCAATTGCACTGAACTGTGAAACACTCGAACCCCGTATGATGCTCTCAACCGTCCAGTTGAGCGCCGCGGGTTTTGAGGGCACTGAGCAAATCAATTTGCTCGTCGATGATGTTGCTGTTGCAACCTACACACTCAACGATGGCGGAACGACTGCCAACTTCGAGACCTTTACTTACAACTCGGACGCGACAATTATCGCCGACCAAGTGAAGGTTGAATTCATCAACGATGCTTGGGACCCGATCGCTGGCATCGACGCCAACGTACGTTTGAATTCGATCGCGATCGACGGAACTGTTTATGAAACAGAAGACCCCAGCGTTTTCTCAACGGGGACTTGGTTGCCAGCTGACGACATCCAACCCGGGTTCCGCCAATCTGAAATCCTCCACGTTAACGGTTTCTTTCAGTTTGCTGGTGGAGTCATCGTCGACCCGCCTAGCTCCGGCTCGATCGTCATCAACGAGATCCACTACAATCCAGGTCCAGGACTCGAGGTTGATCCCGATGCCGAGTTCGTTGAACTTTACAACACGACCGATGCCGCCATTGATTTGTCGGGAATGTCGTTCACTGGATTTGATCTGACTTTCGCAGACGGCACGACGTTGGGTGCTGGCGAGTACGCGATCGTCTCGCCTTCGATTTCAATCGCTCAGGCAACATGGGGCGTCACTCCAATCGGTGAATTTACTGCAGGTGGAATTTCTGGCGGCGGTGAACTAATCCAGTTGCTCGGAGCAGACGGCGTCACGGTGATTGATGAAGTCGCTTACGACGACGTGAACCCTTGGCCGGGAACACCAGACGGAAACGGGCCTTCGCTGGAGCTGAAAAATTTCACTTTGGACAATTCACTGCCCGATAGCTGGGGAGGCTCTGATGGAGACCCAACGCCAGGTGCTCAAAACTCAATTTTTGGTGCCTCCGTTGTTGATCTAATCACCAACATTGCCGTCACACCGGGAACACCGTTGCCAAATGTTGATTTTGCAATCTCCGCAAACATCGACGGTGCAACGACCGCAACGCTGACTTACAAAATTGACTTTGGAAACGACGTAACCGTCGCCATGGTCAACACCGGGGGCGACGTCTGGACCGCCAATGTTCCTGGCCAAACTGAAGGCACTCTTGTTCGATACCGAATTGAATCTGATGTCGAGGTGGCACCGTTTGATGACACAATCAATTACTTTGGGGTTGTTGTTCAAAACCCAAGCGTTGTCGGGAATCAGTTGCCAATCTTTGAGTTTTTTGTAGATGAAGCTGAGTTTATCAACTTAACCACGACAGAATTGGCACTGACCAACACCAAAATCGCAGCTGTCGTCTCTTACGGCGGACAAGTCATCGACAATGCGACGGTTCGCGTACGCGGTGGAGATTTCTCACGAGCGAACTTCCCAAAGAAAAGCTTGAAGTTCGAATTGCCGGACGGTTACACACTTGATTTTGGCACCGGCTACGGAGTCGACGAGTTTGGAATCAACGCTGATTACAGCGAGTGGAATTGGGCCGGAACAGATATCGCTTGGGATGTTTGGAACGCGGAGTCACAATCGCAGACACAATCGTTTCACGTTCGCGCCCAGAACAACGGTGAATTCCACGGAGTGTTCCGGTTCCAAGAGCTCTACGATGGCGCGTGGCGAGAAGCCAACGGTTTCAAAGATGACGAGTTCTACAAAGCCGGCGGCGGTGCGTTTGGATTGAATCCTCAGTTCGACAAGAAAACCCCCGATGATGGTGATTTTAGCTCCATCATCGAGCTCAACGAAATTCTGAAACTCGAAAATGGATCAGAATCGCAACGAGCCTGGCTGTACGAAAACGTCAATGTTCCGGCAATGATCAACCACATGGCATTGTCAGCATTGACACGGCACGACGATCAAGACGTTCAGAACTTTTACGTTGCCAAAGACGCCCAATCAGGATTATGGGAAACCATTGAGTGGGACCTCGATCGACTTTGGGGCGACAACGAAGACACGCCAACACCAATTCCGTTTACGGATGTTGCTTATATTGACGAACCGTTCATGAACGCAGTTTTTGCGGTTCCTGAATTCGAAGACATGTACTGGCGACGGATGCAAACTTTGGTTGACACTTATCTTTCTCCAGAAGGAGTCAATGAGTTTACAGCCCGGCGTGACCAGCTGATTGCCGAGATCGGTGCAACCAACTCCACACTTGAATTTGACAAATGGGGCCGGGTCGACATCTTCCAGTCGAACTACTTCCGCGAATCATTCATCGCGGACATTCAAGGCCGGGTAACTTCGTTCGCTAATGAAACACGCTTGCCCGGTTCTGCCACAGGCCAGCAAAACGTTGTCATTACCGAATTGCATTACAACCCTGCTGGTACCGATGCCGAGTTTATCGAACTGTTTAACAACTCGAACGAGTCCATCGACCTGAGCGGGTGGACGATCGACGGCATTGGTCTCACGATCGAATACGGAACCGTCATCCTTCCCAACGAATACATCGTATTCACTGACAACATGCCTCAGTTCAAGAACCAGTACCCCGGCAACATCTTCGTTGCAGGCCAGTATCCTGGTGGATTGAGTGGTGGTGGCGAAGCGATCACGCTGATCAACGCAGATGGCGTGACCGTCGATACCGTCGTTTACGACGACGTTGCCCCTTGGCCAACGGCACCCGATGGAGCCGGCAATACGCTGGCTCTGACTGATGTCAATTCGGACAACAATGTCGCAGCGAATTGGGCTGCAAGCACTCAAATCAACGGAACTCCGGGTTTGGATAACTCTGCCGTGATCACATCCTCAGTGATCAAGGTGTTCGCAGCGGGCCTTGAAGGAGACGAGCAAATTTCGCTTGACCTGTTTGGCGAGCAAGTTGCCTTTTTCGACCTAGGTTTGGCTGGCGGACAAGCCGGTGATCTGACCGCACGTAACTTTACTGAGTTTAGTTTCGTTACCTCAGAAACCGTCACCCCCGCTGACGTGCGAGTTAACTTCCTCAATGACAGTTACGATCCGATCACGCAAACAGGTCGCGATGTTGCAATCGACAGAATTGAAATCGACGGGGTCGCTTTCGAGACAGAAAATCCAGCGGTATTTTCAACGGGTTCATACGTCAACGGCGTTTTGACCTCCGGATTCCTGGAAACTGAAATCCTGCAAACCAATGGCTATTTCCAGTATGCCGAGCCAGTCGTGGCAGACCCGTCATTGCTTACGATTCGGGCTGCTGGTGCAACAGGGAACGAGATTATTTCTCTTGAAATTGCTGGAACGGTTGTCGCAACTTACGACTTGGCACTTTTGGGTGGTCAAGCTGGCGATCTCGCAACAGGTAACTTTATCGAGCTGACTTACCAAGCCGACGGTCCAATCAACGCAAGCGATGTTCGGATCAACTTTGTTAACGACGTTTACGATGAAGCCGCCGGGATCGACTACAACGTTGGGATCGACAACATCAAAATTGGCGATGTTGTTTTTGAAACCGAAGCACCTACAACGTACTCAACAGGAACCTGGTTGCCAGAAGACGGCGTTGTACCGGGGTTCCGACAGTCCGAAGTCTTGACCAACGCGGGATATTTCCAGTACTTGTTTGACCCATCGGGCAACACAACTCCGGTTGCTGCAAATGATGAATTTTCAACGACACTCAACACTGCAGTTTCCGGCAACGTTTTGACAAACGATTCAGACCAAGATCCTGGAGACACAATCTCGGTGGTCAGCAATACGAATCCGGCCAACGGAACTGTTACCGTCGGAACTGATGGATCGTTTACCTACACGCCAACAACCGGATACGTTGGCTCTGATAGTTTCAACTACACAATCGCTGATGGCAGCAATGCTACGGCAACGGGCACTGTCAACATCACCATTGAACAGGTGATCGTTAACACGGATCCAGTCGCAGTCGACGACGTTAACACGACGGCATTTGAAACTGCTGTAACCGGCAGAGTGCTCACCAATGACTCTGACGTAGATGCAGGAGACATCCTGACGGTCATTAGTAACACACCACCGTCCAACGGCGATTTGTTTATTAACGCGACCGGTTTTTACGTTTACACGCCAAATACAGGTTTCTCTGGAACAGACAGTTTCACTTACACCATTAGCGATGGAAATAATGGAACGGCAACCGCCACTGTTACTATCACGGTCGAAGATGCCCCCTCACCGTTCGTGAACGGAAACATCATCGAACTACGCAATGTTGGATTCAGCAATGCTTACTTGGCAGCGTACAGCTCTGACGAAGTGATTACTCAAACAAACAGCACGAGCAGAACTCGCTGGGAGCTGATTGACAACGATGGAGATGGCCAGTTCCTGATTAGAAACGTTGGCACCGGCGAATACCTCGACGGAGACAGCAACGAAATCGAAATGTCTTCGTCCTCAGTTGGCATCGGCAAGGAATGGGAGTTCATTGAAATCTCACCAGGCCAGTACCACCTCAGCAACGTCTTCTACGATGAGATCGTAGATGCCAATGGAACGTTTGCGTACGTCCAATGGGATCCGGGTGCTTCTGAAACAGACGATCTTTGGACAGTTACCGTCGTGTAACTCAAATTAGATTCGCGATGAGGACCGGCTGATGCCGACCGCTCGTTGTTTGAACTGTAAAGTGTTAAATTTCAAAGCCTGTTGAACGAAAACTTCAACAGGCTTTTTTTATTGAGCCCAACCTTCTCGAACGTCAGGCCGGTGAACTCAAGTGCCCGATCAGACATCTCGTTTCAGCAATTTCTCCGTTGGGCGCGGGCCGCACCCGGTATCGCTGACAACAAGCTAAGCAATTCAGCAGGTCTCAATTCTCGAAAATAGTGGATCGACCGGGAAATCGACCACAATATCACTCGACCTTGGCCCAAACAGCCGAAAAACCGCTACCGCTTTGCCCTCAATTTTTCGAAAAAGGGCTGTTTTCATGGCATTCTTTTGGTTATGATTCTCCTGTTGAGACGATGTCTCATTTAGATTTATTGATTGCCAAATCCGCAGCAAGCCTCCCGATCCGAGTGCAATTCTCGATCCCGCCAGCCACGCACAGGTAATCCGTCGACGGAAATTCGACGTCTGCATCTAGTGCTTTTTCAATCGCACTCCGATTGAATCACTTCACTTTGGCGAGGCAACCCATGAAGACACTCTGCAAACAAAAATGCAGTAAGAAGAAATGCAAGAAGCGTAACTTCGAGCGATTCGAAGTCATCGCGACTCATCAGTGCAAGAAATGCGATCGGCTTGCCTGCTCTAAAAAAGCACTTTGCAAGGCACGGAAAGTATGAGGCTGAGCAATAGCTGAATTCTCCATCGGTTTCGACTTAAGCATTTCGATTCTCGACCTGCTGCACGCCCCAATCAAAAATTCTAAACCAAATCTACGATGACTATAAAACACATCTACATCTTAACGGCACTACTGGCAGCAACGTTCGCGGTCGGATGCAACTTCATTCTGACGTCGGAAATCACCCCGGCAACGTTGGATGCGACAGCCACCAACAACCGGACCAAGCTTCAACTGGTTGCGACCACCGGCCAGATCAACGCGGCTCTTGTGAAACTCACTCGCGGTACGGATGCTTCAATCAAACTATTCTGCGGTCCCGGCGTTGACCCTCACTCATTCAGTGCGAGCACTCAGGACGTCCAAGCGCTACTTGATGCCGACTTGGTCATTTACAACGGTTTCCACCTCGAAGCCAAACTATCTGAACATCTCCACGGTTCCTTCAAGGACAAGTCTTGGTCGATGGCATCTGCTTTCCCGAAATCGGCTCGGCTCGACTGGGTGGAAGACGGGCAAATCGATTCAGACGCTCCGTTCGATCCACACATTTGGAATCATCTTCCAGGGTGGAGTGAGTGTGTCAATTCGTTGGCAGTCCGACTTGGACAATCTGATCCAGCCAACGCGAATTTGTATTTGAAAAACGCGGACGCGTATATTGCTGAGATCATGGAAGCTCATTTGTGGGCAGAGAAAAAACTATCTGCTTTGCCTCAACAGAACCGCACGATCGTCAGTGCCCACGACGCCTTCAATTACTTTGCCAAAGTCTACAACATGCAAACGCTGGCCGTACTGGGCGTTGGCAACGATCCAGAAGCCGACATCCGAACCATGCGATCGGTTGCCGAAACGATTTGCGAGAAACGTGTGCCGGCGATCTTCATGGAGTCCATCACCAATCCCAAAGTCACCCAAGCCCTACAAGAAGCCTGCTCGGCCCGTGATTGGAATGTCAAACTGGTTTCCCAACCGCTTTACTCAGATGACATTGGCGAGTCGGCTCCACAAAATACGTTCTTGGGTGCGTTCAAATCGAACGTCGAGATCATTTTTGAATCGCTAAAGAACTAAAGTTTAGAATGTCGAAAACAGTCTCTGCGATCGACGTCAAAAAATTGACAGTCGCCTACGACGCGGCTCCCGTTTTGTGGGATGTCAATTTGTCGATCGATCAACAGGTCGTTATGGGGCTGGTTGGGCCCAATGGCGCTGGCAAGAGCACGCTGTTGAAGTCTATTCTCGACCTTACGCCGAGACTGGCGGGAACCGTTTCGGTGCTTGGCAAATCCTTTGCTGAAAATCGCAAACAGATCTCCTACGTGCCTCAGCGCAGCACCATCGATTGGGACTTTCCGACGACGGTGCTCGATTTAGTCATGATGGGGACCTATGGTCGGCTCGGCTGGTTTCGACGCCCGGGCAAAAAAGAAAAATTGGATTCGCTGGCGGCGCTTGAAAAACTTTCGATGCATGAATTTGCGGAGCGGCAAATCAGCGAACTCTCAGGCGGGCAACAACAACGTGCCTTTCTCGCGCGAGCGTTCGTTCAAGACGCGCCGATCTATTTTTTAGACGAGCCATTTTCGGGCGTGGATATTGTTACTGAAAAAGCCATCGTCGCGTTGCTTCACGAGCTTCGCGATCAAGGTAAAACAATTGTCGTGGTCCAACATGATTTAAGCACCGTTGGAAAATATCTCGACAAAGTCACGTTGATCAACCAGCAGATCGTTGCCAGCGGCGACGTCTCCAAGGTCTTCACCGATGAACTGATCGAACGAACGTACAATAGCCAGACGCGAATCGATTGCTTCGGTCAACGGATATCTTTGGCAAGCGAAACTGCTCCTGGCGTGAATGAATCTAGCTCTGATTCCAGCGGGGCAAGATGAATTGGATCGAGCTACTGAGCGACCACACGTTCCAAACAGTGCTTATTGGAACGATGTCCATCGGCGCGATCAGCGGTGCGATCGGATGTTTCGCTTATTTGCGAAAACAGAGCCTCGTTGGCGATGTTGTTTCGCATTCGTCGTTGCTTGGGATCATGATTTTTTTCCTTGTCAGTTATTGGATTACAGGTGAAGGTAGTAAGTCGCTTTTCATTTTGATTCCCGGCGCAATCGTTTCGGGAATCGCGGCACTCTGCTTGACGCAACTTATTATTTCCAAAACAAGTGTTCGCGAAGACAGCGGGCTCGGAACGATGCTGGCCATATTTTTTGGTACCGGCATCCTCTTACTGAGATGGGTTCAGAAAACCGACCCAGCGATTCCTGGACGGCGCGGATTGCAAGACTATTTGTTTGGCATGGCGGCTTCGATGACGCAAAGTGATTTGGTCATGATCGGCATCGTTGGAATTTCCTCGATCACCGTAGTGCTACTGCTTTGGAAAGAGCTAAAGGTGTTCACATTTGATCCGCTGCTAACACAAAGTCTCGGCTATCGAACCAAATGGTTGGACCTCGTGCTGATTGTGATTCTTGTCAATGGAATCGTTATCGGAATTCAATGCATCGGTGTCGTTTTGATGATTGCGATGCTTGTGACTCCGGCAGCGGCGGCTCGTCAATGGACCCGAACGCTCGGCCCCATGGTTGGACTCGCCGCCGTAATCGGCGCGTTCTGCGGATCGGTTGGTTCGGTCGTCAGTGCGGAAGTTTCCAACGTGCCGACCGGGCCAGTGATCGTCTTGACGGGCGTCGTCATTTTCATGATCTCAATTCTGTTTTCACCATCACGCGGGATCGTAGCTCGCAGGTGGAATCAACGAAAATGGGCAGCGTCTGACCACTCGCTTACGCCAAAACGTCCTTGATCACGTGTCCATGAACATTCGTCAGCCGACGCTCCAAACCGTTGTGATAGAACGTCAGGCGTTCATGATCTAATCCCATCAAGTGCAGAATCGTTGCGTTGAAGTCATAAACAGACGTCTCGTTCACTGCGGCTTTGAAACCAAACTCGTCACTCTCCCCATAGCTCATCCCCGGTTTCACCCCCGCCCCAGCCAAGAAACATGTGAACGCGTTTGGGTTGTGATCTCGCCCCGTGCCGTTGCCTTGAAGAAACGGCATGCGGCCAAACTCAGTCGCCCAGACAATCAATGTACTGTCCAGCAATCCACGTTGTTTCATGTCAGCAATCAAAGCCGCCGTTGGCTGGTCCATGATCTCCGCTTGCATGGCATGTGTTTTCTCAATGTTGGCGTGTGAATCCCAGTTCGTAATGCCATTTCCTCCAGCAGGATCACTTCCATTAAACAACTGGACCACACGAACGCCTTTTTCAATTAGACGTCGGGCGAGAATGCAGTTCTTGGCGTATTCTTTTTTCAAATTCGTTCCGGATTCAACGCCATAGGATTTCAATGTCGCAGCAGTCTCCCCGGAAACATCCATTACATCCGGAACTGAGGTTTGCATCTTCCCAGCTAATTCATAGCTTGCAATTCTTCCAGCCAGATCGGAATCACCAGGATACTTCTCCAAGTGTTTTGCGTTTAATCGCTGAAGCAAATCAACAGTCCGTTTGTCCGTTTGGTCCGTGTACGATTTCGGGCGAAACAAATTCGACGGAGGATTCTTCGCTGTAAAATCCGTCCCTTGAAACGCCGCCGGAAGAAAACCGCTGCCGAAATTGTTTTTGCCGCTTCGCGCCAATCCACGCGGGTCATTGATCGCCACAAATGCAGGTAGCTCTTGGTTTTCCGTGCCCAGCGCGTAAGTCACCCAAGCCCCCATCGAAGGAAATCCTTCCATCGTGAAGCCCGTATTCATGAAATTTTCGCCCTGCGGATGGGCACTGGTATCGGTCGTCAAAGCATGAAGAAAACAAAAATCATCGACTTGCTTCGCAAGGTTTGGCAAAAGGTCAGAAACCATTTTCCCGGTCTCACCACGCGGTTTGAAATTCCAAAATGGTTTCGCGATGTTGCCAGAGGGGCCTTCGAACGTGACTGCGGGAATGCCAGGGGGTTTCTTGCCGTGCATCTTAATCAGATCAGGTTTGTAATCAAACGTATCGATATGGCTGACTGCACCGGGGCAGTAAATCACAAGAACCTGTTTTGCTGCCGATGGAAAATGCGCAGGCCGTGCCGCGTAGGGATTGTCCGCCCGGAACGATGGGCGAATCGGTGCTTTACCGCTGACGGTTTGAATGTCGTCATTGCCAAGCAATCCTTCCGACGCGAGTATACTCGTCAGCCCAATGCCTAACGTTGACAGGCCAGCCGTATGCAAAAAATTACGTCGATCAAGCAGCCGCCGACCTTGAACGGAGAGTTTTTCTGGATTCATGATTCGCTAAGGTAAAAATGCAAACTCGTTTGAATTGATCAAGGCTCGACAGACGACTTCGAGGCCTTCCTCTTTGGCGACCTGCAAACACAATTCCGTTTCGTCTTTGGCGGGGTCGCGGTTGAGCAGCAACTGAAAACAACGGTTCAATGCAGCTTTGTCGCCGTCTGATTCTTTCGTCGCACGCTCAGCAATCAGCTTTGATTGTTCAACCACAAAATCACTGTTCATCAAATTAAGTGCTTGAAGCGGCGTTGTCGAAACGGGACGGCGTGCTCGAATTTGACCGCAGTCAGGAAAATCGAACGCCGTAAAATTTTTGTCATCGACGCGGCGCATTCGCTCTTGGTAGATCAATCGTCGCCAAGTGTTTTCGCTGTGATTATCCACAACGACCCATTGAGCGTATCGTTTTTTAACATTGTGAATTCGATAGCTGCGACCGCCAACGGTTGGATCAAGCGAATCAGAGGCTTTGATTATCGAATCTCGAATCACTTCGGCTTCCATTCGTTTTGGTGGATAACGCCAAAGCAGCGCCGCGTTTGAATCGACCGCCAGGCAATCCTTACGGGGAGTGCTTTGCTGACGAAATGCGTGAGACATGACCATCATTCGAATCATGTGCTTCATCGACCAAGGTTTCGCTGTCCGTTTTCCTTCACCGCGGGGCTCAACAAACTCACTGGCTAACCAATCAAGCAACTCCGGATGCGTAGGTAGTGTGCCGGCTTTTCCAAAATCACTGGTCGTGGTCACGATACCTTGGCCGAAAACGTGATGCCAAATTCGATTGACCATCACTCGCGAGGTAAGCGGATGCTCTTTTTGAATCAGCCAATTTGCAAAAGCGATCCGGCGCTTTTCGCCTGCTGCATCCGAATCTAAACCAAGCTCACCATCAAGCTCAGTGAGCCCTGCGGGTAAGACTTCATCACCTTTATTTTCTGGGCTGCCGCGACGAAGAACAAACGTTTTCCCGGGTCGAACGAACCGCCCCACAAAACTTTGTCGCGGCCCTTCTTCGGAAAGCTGCTGAAGCAAGCTCTGAATCTCAGCAATGGCTTTGGTTCGTTCGGGCTTGGATTTGTTTTGGTTCTGGATATTTTTTGAGTGGGCAACTTGCTTCCATTCGCCAGCCGCCGTTTTGACTTTGACTACGTACTCGCCAAAGTTTTTTGGATTCAGTTTCGTCAAATAATCCGTCACCATGGAATCCTCCCGGTTGGTACTGATTCTCATTCGGTCAATGGACTTGGGCTCAGCAAACTCAAACTCAACCCAAGGCCGAACGCTTTTTTGTTTCTTGCCTGACTTACACCCCCAAGCCATCGTGCCGTACTCGCCATCGTTGATATTGGGGAAGTCCTTTGACTCAGCCACATCAGGATTGTGAGTCGCGGTTACGTTCTCGCGATAATCGATAAGGTTCTTGATGCCTTGTTTCTTGCCGAAGAACTCCAGCTCATCGATTCGGATATTCGGCCACAAAAACTCGATGCGAACTGCGGTTGCTTCCGTGGGGTAAAAATGCAGCTCATCGTATCCGAGTGACGACTCGATCCACGGACCAGTCTTTAACATCGTGTTACGTTGCTTAGCCACATTTGCCCTAAGCTCATCAGCGCGTTTTTGTCTCGGATGATCCGCTGAGTATTCGGGAAACCGGCTTCCAAATTCAACGTCCTGAAAAGCGGCAGTCATCGAGTAGTAATCTTGGATCGAGATTGGATCAAATTTGTGATTGTGACAACGGGCACATCCAATCGTGACTCCCATCATCGATGCGCCGACAGTTTGCATGACCTCATCCATTCGATCGGCTCGAGCCTGCCGCTGGGCAGTGACTTCACGTCCAACCGTTGCGGCAGGAACATGAGGTCCCGAGACGAGAAACCCTGTTGCATCTCCGGCACCTAAAACATCACCGGCGAGTTGCTCACGAACAAAATCATCGTACGGCTTGTCCTCGTTAAAGGACCGAATGACGTAGTCGCGGTAGACCCAAGCATTCTTGCGATACATATTGCTTTCGGAACCGTTAGTTTCCGACCAACGAATCACGTCCAGCCAATGCTGCGCAAACCTCTCACCAAAACTTTCCGAGCTGAGCAATCTCTCAACCAATGCCGAATAGGCCTCGTCTGGATTGCTTGAATAAACTTTGCGGAAGCTCGCAACCTGCTCTGGCGTGGGAGGCAATCCAGTCAGCACGATTGAAACGCGTCGGATCAGGGTACGAGGATCAGATTCGGCGGCGGGTGAAATCCCTTTGTAAGCAAGCTTGGCCTGAAGGAATGAATCAATTTCGTTACGCACGGGAAACCTGGATTCAATTTTTGGCACGTCGGGACGAACGACAGGCTGGAACGACCAATGGTCTGATTTTTTGCGTTCGATTTTGGCTTCCATTTGGCCCGGCCAAACGGCACCTTCTTTGACCCATTGCTTAAGAAGCTGAATTTTTTCGTCGCTCAATTTACCGGAGGGCGGCATCTCGAAATCGGAATCCTCATATTCCACCGCCGTGATCAACAGGCTCTTGGCAATGTCACCGGGAACGATTGCAGGCTCGCCATAGTCGCCCCCCAACAGCAGAGCAGGGCGGCTGTCCACACGAAAACCCGACTCCTGCTCCTCGGGCCCGTGGCAATCGACGCAGCTTTCCTTAAAGATCGGCATGATGTCACGTTCGAAATCAATTTCGTCAGACAACGAAATTGAGACCTGTGAAAAACTCACGCAGGCGAAAACAACGGTAAGAACAATTGCGAGTTGTCGCAGTCTCGTTTTATGCTTCATCTCAAGCCAATTTGTGTAGTTCAACGCGGTATCTAAAATTTCTCAAGTCTTGATGCCCCAACAAAGCGATGCGTCACGTTCAATGGTTCGAAGACTCTTTAATTTTGGCCAACAATTGCTTGCCCAGCCGATCAATGACGTCCGGGTTTTTGTCAGCAACATTTATCGTTTCGCTGGGGTCACTTTTGTGATCATATAATTCTACGAAAACAGGATCCGCATCTTTGTCGCGGTGATCCCTCCATTCCACCAACCGATATCGGTCCGTTCGCATCGTGTAGCCCATCAAATGTTGCTCGAACAATTCTCGGTCCCACTTGTCGCCCTGCTGTTTGACAATACGTTCTTCGACTTCTTTGATGAGCGGTCCGAAAAACGTTTCACGCATTCCAGGTGACAACGGATTGGCCGCCCATTCCCGGAGTGCAGGATTTGGGAATTGGCTAAACGCGGCGTCTTTCCAAGCTTGATTTGGATCGTCAAGCAGCGGCACAAAACTCTTGCCCTCCAACGTATCAGGCAGCGAAACACCCGCGAGTTCGCATAGGGTCGGATAGATATCCACGAGTTCAACTAACGCTTCGGTTTTTTGTCCACGCGCCTTCATGTCGGGCGTCCAGATCATCATCGGTACGCGAGTTCCAATTTCGTAGTTCGTTGCCTTGCCCCAGACGCCCATATCACCGAGGTGCCAACCGTGGTCACTCCAAATGATGATGATGGTGTTGTCTCGAACGCCGGATTCATCCAGTGCCGCGAGCAGGCGGCCAATCTGGGCATCCACGTAACTGACACTGGCGAGGTAGGCATGTTTGAGTGTCGTTGAAAGCTCGTCATCAATCGGACCTGCCTTGGGAATGCCAGCCCGAGTTCGAAGTTCAAACGAAGCGTGAAGTCCCATCGTCGCACCGCCCACGGGAGCATCTGTTTGCATCGCCAATGGAATCTTTTCTCGATCGTACAGATCCCAGTACTTTTTTGGAGCCACCCAGTTCAAATGCGGAAGCTTATAACCCATCGCAAGAAAAAATGGTTTGTCTTCATCCGCAACCATCTCATTTAAAGTCTGGATCGCAAGCGAAGTGTTGTAGCCGTCCACGTAGACTTCATCTGGCACGTCCGCGCATTCATAGGCAGGACCAATGGCCAAGCCGCGTTTTGCAGCTTCGCCATATTTGGCAAGCATCTTCTTGAGATTTTCGTTGCGCATTTTGATGTTCTCAGGAAGCGCGTAGCCTAGCGGCCTTTTCAGTTTAAGTTTCTTTTTGGCAGGTTTGCGACTCCAAGACTTCTCCTCATCCGTATCGCCGTTGTGGAAAATTTTCCCGCAGTACGCTGTCTCGTATCCGTTGGCAATAAAGTGTTGTGGCAACGTTAGCACGTTTGGTTTGAGTTCCCGCAGCGCAACGTAGTTGTGAAACAGGCCTGTCGTTTCGGGACGCGTGCCTGTCATCAGGCTTGCACGTGATGGCCGACAAATCGCCTCTTGGCAGTAGGCTCGATTGAACAGCAAACCCTGCGAAGCAAGTTTGTCCATCGTTGGCGTTTGTGCGATTGGAGATCCGTAACAGCCAAGTTCCGGCCGCAGATCATCAATTGCAATAAACAGAATGTTAGGAACACCTGCAATTGCAGATTTTGGAGCCAGTGCTGGAAGGCCAATCAGGGCCACCAACAAAACAAAGAATCGAAATTGCATTCGGTTACGCTTTCTCGGAAGGGAATATCAACTCGCAGTTTGGCATGCCGGTGTCATTCCATTTGTCTCTTGCCATGAGGCTATCAAACCATGCGGGCTTGGTATGAGTTTGACTCCACGTTTCAGCTTTCGCAATCATACCCTGAAGCAGTTCTGGATGCTGCAGACTGAGATCGTTATGCTCACTTATGTCCTGTTCGACATCAAATAGCTTCCAACGTTTCCCCACGCAGCAAGCTTTCCATTGATCTTCTCGAATGCCAACGTTGCTAAATCCACCGTGGTGTCGCGTAGCAAACAGCACTTCATCCTTCCGAGCCTTTCTTCCCGCCAGAAAATCGTCCCAGATGTCTTTGCCATCTATTTCCTTGTCAGTCGAAATCCAAGATCGTCGCACATGATGAGGACGATATTGGGGCGAGCTTCCTGTGCCAACGCGTCGCTTTAAAGGTCATACAAAGCAGGACAACAACAATACCAAACAGGAAAATGAAAACTTTCAATTGCGATCGCGATATTTTCTCCAAAACGTACTGCGAGCGTTCCAAAACAATATTCCAATGGCGGGGGAATCGAGTGCAACACTATCACTAAACAAGCGGCTACATTTCTGACACTAAAGCGAGCACGTGAATGATGCTTACATCCTACATTTTATTTAGATGAAACCAAATCTAAGCTAAAAACCTGACTTACTTCTGATTGGCCACCCCAAAGCCAAGCAATTCTTTACACTAGATTTCGCTTTAACGGATACCTCCGTAATGCCGAAAACCATTGAGGCAAATTGCTCCGCTATCGAAATCACCAGGCAGACGACAGTGACTGAATCAAGCAAGACACCCACAACCCAACCAAGATCATTGGTAACGCCACCGAGAAAGATCATGGGTTGCTCCGCTGTCCTATTACCTTTCAATCAAGACCATACGGTTGACTGGGCAAGCCTGGAGCAACTACTAAAAAACACCTTCAACGCGGGGCTGACGCCTGCGGTCAACATGGACACGGGTTATGCAAACCTCATCGATGAAGCGACTCGTTTGAAAGTCCTTGACCTAACCAAAACCATTGGCGCTGGCAAAAAATTTATCGCTGGTGTTTTTGTTGGCGACAAGGAAAACGCGAGCTTTGATCCAGATCGTTATAAAGCCGGCATCGCTCAGATTCAATCTCTGAACGGCACTCCGATTTTTTTTCAATCATTTGGACTGGCTGGATTACCAGACGATCAACTCGTCGAAGCCTACCAACAGTTGGCCAAATCATGCGACGAATTTTTGTTTTTTGAGCTTGGAAAAATGTTCGCCCCGTTTGGAGAAATCTACTCACTCGAAGTTTACGAACAACTGATGAAAATCCCGAACGCCATAGGAGCCAAACATTCATCACTCCGACGTGAACTTGAGTGGCAACGAATTGAGCTGCGCAACCGCATCAGGCCAGAATTCAAAGTCTTCACCGGCAACGACTTGGCGATCGACATGGTGATGTACGGCAGCGACTATTTACTTGGGCTCAGTGCATTTGCCCCTGATGCGTTTGCTCGTCGCGACGCGATGTGGGCAAGTGGAGACGCGCGTTTTTATGAACTCAATGATTTGCTTCAATATCTCGGTGCATTTGCATTTCGCGCTCCAACGTCGGCTTACAAACATTCGGCTGCCATGTTTTTGAAATTGCAAGACACGATCGCCACCAACCTCACACACACTAAATCACCAACGCGACCGGAGTCAGATGTCGAAGTATTGACTTCCATTTTGACTGACTTGAATCGCTTGATAGAGGAATCCAACTAATGGCCTATTCACGCATTGCCAGTTTTAAGACCTATGAACAATTCATGGAGCGAATTCGCGAGCTAGACATTCACTTGCCTTGCGATGAAACGGTTTTGACAGGATCAGAATCTTCGTTTGATCAATCCATCAAAGCTCACGACTTCAAAATCGGAAATCGGTTTTGCATTTTACCGATGGAAGGTTGGGACGGCACGACGGATGGAAAACCGACCGACCTAACCCGACGTCGATGGCGAAATTTTGGAATCAGCGGCGCGAAACTCATTTGGGGCGGCGAAGCGGTTGCGGTTCGGCACGACGGCCGAGCCAACCCCAATCAGCTGATCATCAACGATGAAAACCTATCGGAGATCGAAGCCCTTCGAACTGAACTCGTTACTGCACACGAGTCCAGTTTTGAAACTTCGAATGACCTGTTGGTCGGATTGCAACTGACTCACTCTGGTCGTTTCGCGCGCCCCAATCGAAAAGATCAGATCGAACCACGAACAGCCCAACGCAATCCTGCCCTTGACCCAAGAACCGGAATCACAAACGACGAGGCCATGTTCACCGACGATGAGTTGTCGGTTTTGATTGATGACTTTATTCAAGCCACCGTTCTGGCCGAAAAAGCTGGTTACCAGTTCGTCGACATCAAGCATTGCCATGGTTATCTCGGACATGAATTGTTGAGCGGTATTGATCGCCCGGGCAAGTTCGGAGGAAACTTTGAAAACCGAACACGATTTTTGCGTGACATCGTTTCAGGCATTCGCGCGGCCACAACGAAGATGGAAATCGGTGTGCGACTGAGCATGTTTGACTTCCTGCCATTCGAGCCTGGCGAAGACCGCATCGGCATTCCAGACAAGAATGGCGATCCACGGCTTGCGTTTGGTGGTGACGGATCAGGAGGAGGCATTGATTTGGAAGAGCCCTCTCGTTTTCTTGAGCTGCTGGAGTCTCTCGACATTCGATTGGTTTGCACGACCGCAGGAAGCCCTTACTACAACCCACACATCCAACGTCCAGCTTTCTTTCCGCCAAGCGACGGGTACCAACCGCCAGAAGATCCACTGGTAGGAGTCGCGAGACAAATCAAAGTGACTGCCGATCTTAAAAAGAAACACCCCAACATGATTTTTGTCGGTTCGGGCTATACCTACCTGCAAGACTGGCTGCCCAACGTGGCTCAAAGTGTTGTGCGAAATGGTTGGGCTGATTCGATTGGGCTTGGCCGGATGGTTTTGTCTTACCCCGATCTACCGGCAGATGTCTTGGCCGGAAAAGTCATGGCGCGAAAAAAGATCTGCCGTACATTCAGCGATTGCACGACAGCTCCAAGAAACGGAATCGTCAGCGGCTGTTATCCGCTCGACCGTTTCTACAAAGATCGTCCTGAGTGGGAAACGCTGAAAAAGCTCAAACAAGCCACAAAGTAAGCCGCAAATCAAACCACGATTTAGGTTTACGACGCTTGCTTTTACGGGACGGTTTCAACTCAGTCCTCGCCCGTGGTTGAACCGGCTGCCGAGACATGTGAAAAAACCAACAAGTCGAATTTAAACGTTCACAGCGTTGAGGCTCCAACTACGTCTTTGCTTGGGACCTGTGGTATATTCTCCTGACATTTATCACTCCCCCAATTACGAGATTGAATGATGATCCAACGTTTCTCACTGGCATTAGCCGTTTTGATTTTTTACGGTCTGACCGCACACGCAGAAGACTGGCCACAGTTTCGTGGGCCGACAGGTTCAGGAGTCGCAACCGGCTCGGCCGTACCAACGGCTTGGTCGCCAAGTGCGAATGTTGGCTGGAAAACAGAACTTCCTGGACCGGGTGCATCAAGTCCGATCATCATTGACGGCAAAGCGTTTGTGACTTGCTACTCCGGCTATGGATTGACCAAAGAAGATCCTGGCGATCTCGAGAACCTGGTCCGCCATCTGGTCTGTGTTGACATGAAGTCCGGCGAGAAGCTTTGGCAAAAAGATGTCAAAGTCGTTTTACCAGAGGACCCTTATACGGGCATCGGAGTCACGGCTCATGGCTATGCGTCCCATACTCCAGTTTCCGATGGCAAAAACGTATACGCTTTTTTCGGCAAGAGCGGTGTCCACGCTTACGACATGGACGGTAACAAAATTTGGCAAGCCGATGTTGGCAAAGAATCAGATCCAACTAAATGGGGATCGTCTTCAAGCCCGCTGGTTTACAAAAACATGGTGATCATCACGGCATCCGCTGAGAGTCAAGCAATCATCGGACTCGACAAAGAATCCGGCAAAGAAATTTGGCGTCAAGAAGCCAAAGGCTTGGACGGCATGTGGGGAACTCCAACACTAATCAAAGTCGACGAAGACCGTACTGACCTCGTATTGCTAGTCGCCAAAGAATTATGGGGCCTCGACCCAACCAACGGAAAATTGAAGTGGTATGCCAATGCTACAGGTGCAGGGCAGGCTTACTCAAGTCTCGTCCTTGACGGCAAACGAGTTTATGCGGTCACTGGCCGTGGAGGCGGAAGCATCGCTTTGGATGTCGGCGGAACGGGCGACATCAGCGAAAGCAACACCGTCTGGACAGGCCGAGACGTGGGAAGCTTTTCGTCTCCAGTGAAGCACAACTCAAAACTATTCTCGATCGCTCGAAACATCGTTACGGTTGTCGACGCCGAAACAGGAAAGAGCGTTGAAAAACTTCGACTCAAAGGAGCCAAATCATCAGGCAGCCGCTTTGGTTCGCTTGACTATGCCTCTCCTGTCGTCGCAGGTGATCACCTTTACTACCTTAATGGCAGTGGGCAGATGTACGTGTTCGAAGTTGGTGGCGACAAAATGAAACAGGTTGCCGTCAATGAAGTGACCTCTGACAAAGAAATTTTCTGGGGCACTCCTGCGATCAGCGACGGTCAAATGATCATTCGCAGTTCAAACCACTTGTACTGTGTCACCGACAAAGGTGAAGAAGTAAAACAAGATCCGGCAATGCTTGCCAAGGCTGATGAACCAGCGGGCGGCGGTGGAGTTGCCGGAGCTGGCGATGGCGGACGTGCTGGCGGCGGACGTCCCGGTGGTGGACGAGCCGGTGGCGGAAGACCAGGTGGTGGCGGATCTCGTCAATTTGATCCCTCTGCAATGTTTGACGGAATGGATGCAGACAAAGACGGTAAAGTCACCGCAAAAGAAATGGAAGGCAATCGAATGGCAACACGCTTGATGACGCTGGACAAAGACGGCGACAAAGCGATTTCGAAAGAAGAATTCACTACCGGAATCGGCTCACTCTTCAGTGGCGGTGGAAACCGTGGCGGCGGTGGTGGCGGATACGGCGGTCGGGGCAAAGACACTCGCCCAGACCGACCACAGCGTCCTGAATCTGATGGCTAGAATTTGCGATTTTGCAAAACAAGCGTCGCACATTTTTTGTGCTTAAGAAAAATCAGCCGTCATTCCTAATCGGAATGGCGGCTTTTTTTATTCACTCGGAAGCAATGGAACAATGTCTCGTGAAAACGATTGGTGCTCTCTCAATGATTTCCATCTACCGTCATTTTTCAGCGACTCAAATTTATCGAACCCGTGTTGCTGGATGGCGATCTTCAACCACTCAGAACCTTGCTCGGCCGCAGCATCGAATTCCGTGCTCTTTTCCCAATCGTCCCCCAACGACTTACGCCACTCGTTCAAAACAGATGCCATTCTCGTTGCCGCCATTTCGAAA
>JBGCDK010000097.1:0-62792 GCA_045105295.1 Mariniblastus sp. | reverse complement strand
TATCGGATTGCATTGAACTCCCGATCTGTGAGATCATGACGCGACATTTGGCTTCCTCCTTGATTATCCCTGGTAAGACAATCGGGAGGTTGTCAAATGTCATTTCAAACTCAAATACCAATTAAGAGACAGTGCCTAGGCTGATTCGGTTTCGGCTGGGTTGGCTTGCTGGTCGTGTTCTTTTTTGGCGATTTCAAACCAGTCGACCGAGTCGTCAAACGCTTCGCCATCGTAACGTAGTCTCGTTAGCACGGGAGCCATTGAGCGTGACGCGACTTGTTCACGATTGGTTTCCATGCTGATGTCACCATCAAACATTCGCGAATCGTTTAGTACGACACCACCGATTGGAATCCCATCGCGAAAACAGGTCGCTGTGATCAACGCTGAGAGTGTTTGATTAATGACTCCAATTGAATTGGGCGAGACAACGATGATTGGGTACCCAAACTCATAAGCTAGATCGGCGAAATACTCGTCGTCACTAATGGGGGACATTAGACCGCCCGCACCTTCGACGACAATGATGTCGCATTCGTCAGCCCAAGCCGAAATGCCAGTTCGCATCAAGTCAACGTCTAGCTCTCGGCCTTCGTTTCGAGCCGATAAATGTGGAGCAAGCGGAGCCTGAAATCGTTGCGGGCAAACCGCATCCAATGTCAGCGGGCGAGTGGCGGCTTCCCAAAGCGCAACAGCGTCTTCGGAGACGAGTTGTCTTCCGTCGGAGACGCAGTCACTCGCAGCGGGTTTATAAACGCCAACACGATGGCCCGCGGCGACCAACTCCTTGGTAATCAAGGAAGCAACATACGTCTTGCCGACTTCGGTATCGGTACCTGTAACAAACAGGCCGTAAGGTGGTTTCTTTAACATGTCCTAAGACTACCATTGTTCCCGGTGTCGTCCATAGCCAGCGACTCAAATATCGATTGAGACTTTGAAACCGATAGAATCAAAATTTGGACCCAATCGAAAGCGGTACGCATGTCGTGACAGGAGAACAGAAGACAATCGCGAACTTGGGTGGGTTCTGCTGTTCGAATTGACCATTCAAAGCCAGAAAATTCAAGGCTTTCAGTGCCACCCAATGATTTGGTTCCCCTTCCGTTTTTCTGAATCGGACATGTTGGTTGGCCTAAACAAAGACTGATCGACGAAGCAAGTTGGATTCCGAATTAAACAAATTTAAGCCCTGCCAAAACAGTAGTGCCAGCAAAATTTCCATGTTGTGATCATTGTGGGAGTTTGATTTCTACAAGCGAAACTTTGCGGCAGTAGAATCGTCGCCGGTCGGTGCCGATCCGATTGCAGCTCAAGTGAAACCACAACGCTGCGTTTGTTTGGTAATCTGACAGGGCACTCCATACATCTACCGAATCAAGTCGTCGAAAAATGCGACTAGCGATCAGCCAGTCGAATACATCCTCGGCATACAAAAATGACAACTTCAAATTCAATTTCTGTCGCGGCGATCCAGCTCGATTGTACCGACGACGTACAGGCTAACCTCGCGAAAACAATTGTTCAGATCGAAGCCGCCGCGGAGGCAGGTGCCCAGCTTGTCTGCCTGCAAGAATTGTTTTCAAGCACATATTTTTGCCAATCCGAAGACCACGATAAATTCAAACTGGCTGAATCGATTCCCGGTCCGACAACCAATGCCCTTTGTGACATCGCAAAAAAATTAGGCGTCGTGATCGTGGGTGGCGTGTTCGAACGTCGAGCGGCAGGCGTGTTTCACAATTCCGCAGTCTTGATTGAGTCCGATGGCACAATGTTGGGCATCTATCGGAAAATGCACATCCCGGACGATCCGTTTTTTTATGAAAAGTTCTTTTTCACGCCGGGGGATCTGGGCTTCAAGAATTTCGAAACGTCGGTTGGCAATGTAGGGGTTTGTATTTGTTGGGATCAGTGGTTTCCTGAAGCCGCCCGACTGACGGCGCTGCAAGGGGCTGAGATTTTGGTTTATCCAACCGCGATTGGCTGGCAGGCGCCTGAGAAAGCTGAGTTCGGCGAGAGTCAACGGAACGCTTGGCAAACGATGATGCGATCACACGCAATCGCCAACGGTGTTTTTCTGATTGCTCCTAATCGCGTCGGTGTCGAAGACAATATCGAATTTTGGGGCTCGTCATTCGTCAGTGATCCCTATGGAAATTTGATTCAAGTTGCCAGCGATGCGAAGGCAGAAACGCTGATTGTTGAGTGTGATTTGGATCTCGTTCAAACGGCTCGAACGCACTGGCCGTTTTTCCGCGACCGCCGCATCGATGCTTACGGTGGGCTAACCGCACGATGGGGAAAATGATGTACCGAATGCCCGCCGAGTGGGAATCGCAATCCGCGATCTGGTTGAGTTGGCCGCACAACGAAGAGACATGGCCAGACAATCTTTCAGTGGCTCGTGTTGAGTTCCGATTATTGGTGCAAGCCATTGCAACTGTGCAGACGGTAAACATTCTCGTCGGGGCAAAGCAGCGCGATTCTGCGAAACCGTTGTCGATGATGGAAAATGTAAACCTGATCGAGATTCCAACCAACGACGCATGGGCCCGCGACTACGCACCAACGTTTGTGACGAAAACTGACAACACTCAGCCAGAGTTGGTCGCAATCGACTGGCACTACAACGCTTGGGGAGGAAAATACCCACCATTTGACGACGATCAAGCGGTCACCAAACGTGTGGCTGAGTATTTGAACATCGAATGCATTGCCCCGAGGCTTTGTTTCGAAGGTGGCGCGATCGAGATCAATGAGTCAGGGGTTTTGCTCTCGACGAAAACATGCGTTTTGGATCCGAATCGAAACCCTGATGTGACGCTCGAGCACGTGGAAGGTCTTTTGGAAAAATACCTTGGCGCAAAAGTTTTCATCTGGCTCAGTGGCGATGCGATCGAAGGAGATGACACTGACGGGCATATCGATCAACTGGCTCGATTCACAGACAACGAGACGATCGTTTACGCCTGGACAGACGACGAATCCGATAGCCAGCGACCAGCGCTAGAGCAGAACTTAAACGACTTGAAAAGTGGATTGGAAAAAAACGGTTTGGACTATCGGTTAGTTCCTTTGCCGATTCCCGATCCGTTTGAGCTTTATGGTCGCCGGATTCCTGCGAGCTACTGCAATTTTTTGATTACCAATGGCTTGGTGCTCGTTCCCAAATTCGATAAACCAGAAGACGAAGTTGCGATCGACACTTTGAAAACGCTTTTCCCAAACCATCGAGTGATTGGGCTGCCTTCGAAAAATTTATCGGTTGGGCTCGGTTCTTTTCATTGCCTTTCGCAGCAGCAGCCGGCGTAATTTCGATTGCGAGAGGGAAAGGCTTGCCAGATACTTGCGTGAATTCTTGCTCTGGATTTACAAAACCAAGCTCGGTTTTCGCTCGCCCATCCTTCTCGCTTTTACGCGAATGTACGGTGCTACATATTGGCATCGGTGAGCGAAGCTATCGGCTTCCGCGTCTGGTTTGGCGTGCATCGGCTCGGTCATGTCTTCAATGATCAATCCGGCTCGGCACATCGCTCCAAGCAATTGTTCCCAGCGATGAACGTACTCCAGTGTTCCCTCCTCGCGGATGAGGTTGGGTTTTTCTGATGGAGGAAGTGGACCCGTTTTGTAATACGGCTGGGTGATTTGATAGCCGCCCGCGCGTGCGTCCATGGTCGTTTGCAGACTTGTTGGTTGTTTGTGCTGGCTGATGTAGATACCGCCTGGGGAGAGAACACGGGCGACCTCTTGGTAGACGGGAACGACATCGGGAACGTAGCAAGTGCTCACTGGATGGATAACGATATCGAACGAGCCATCACTGATCGCCGAGAGGTCATCCATGGAGGCTTCGACCGTTCGCAGTTGAATGTTCCGCTCTGCAGCAACGATTCGGTCGAGCTCCAACATCGCCGGGCTGATGTCGACGACGGTTACAATAGCGCCGGCAGCCGCATAGATCGGGCCTTGACGACCACCACCGGCTGCCAGGCACAAGATTCGTTTCCCGTTGATGTTTCCGCCCAGCCACCCGGGGCCGTCGACAGACTTGAGCGGATCGGCAAAATCAACATCACGAGCCGGTTTGGCGAGCCGATCCTGCTTTTTCGCCAAGCGATCCCATGCCGCCCGGTTGTGCCAATGATCATCTGACGGTTTCATAGTTGTTGGGAGCAGAGTTTTGCTCCCCAAAAATTGCTGAATGTTTTCGTAAAATCTTACCTGTCAAATCATTTGAATAATTCAACAACTATTGCCAGTTTTCAATTCGAACGTGAAGTCCGTATTGTTGATACGGACACCAGCGGTTTTGCCCATTGTGGGGCTTACATTCGGATGATGGAAGAGACGGAATATGCATTTCTTCGCAGCCGTGGACTTTCGGTCGTCGCTCAGGACGAACTGGGAACGTTGGGGTTTCCAAGATTGAATGCAAGTTTGAAAATCCACCAACCATTGGCGTTCGAACAAAAAGTTCAAGTCGACTTAGAGCTCACGGAAATTGACGGCAAACAGATCACTTACGAGTTCAAAATCAATGCCATCGCGTCGGATGTTAGTCCCACGCCCAACGGTGATGACAACCAAGCGAGCTCTGTTCTGGTTTCAACACCGGCGGTAGAAGGAAGATTCCAAGTCGCTGTTTGCCGATTTCCAGCTGGCAAACCGCCTTATGCGATTTTGACTCCCGATCACATCGTTGAAGCTTTGACTTGCGAGAAAGTGACTGACTAGAGGCAATTTGAAGACTCATTTCGAACTGCCAAATTTAAACCAAATTTAGATCTAAACCACAACGACAAAATGACTGACAAAAAATACGACGCACTTCTCATCGTTTCTTTTGGTGGCCCCGAAGCCCAAGAAGATGTAATGCCATTTTTGGAAAACGTCCTGCGTGGAAAAAATGTTCCACACGAACGTATGCTTGAGGTTGCCGAGCACTACAAACATTTTGGTGGCGTCAGTCCAATCAATCAACAGAACCGCGATTTGATTGTCGCGATCAAAAAAGATTTTGCAGACCACGATCTTGATCTGCCAATCTATTGGGGGAATCGAAATTGGCACCCGATGTTGCCTGACGCTCTCAAAGAGATGAAGGACGATGGAATTAAATGTGCCCTCGCATTTTTTACTTCGATCTACAGCTGTTACTCCGGTTGCCGGCAGTACCGCGAAAATATCGCCGAGGCCCAAGCGTCACTGGGCGAGGATGCTCCTGAGGTGCACAAGGTTCGCATGTCTTTCAATCACCCGTCCTACATCGCCGCATCAACGAGCCGTGTCCAGGACGCGTTTGACGAGATCGCAGAAGACCGACGGAGCGAAACCCGTTTTGTGTTCACTGCTCACAGTATTCCCATGTCGATGGCCGAGGGTTGTAAGTACTCCACGCAGCTAAATGAAACGTGTCGTTTGATCATGGAGTCGATTGGTGACTATTCTTGGAAATTGGTTTACCAAAGTCGTTCAGGTCCGCCAACGCAACCTTGGCTTGATCCCGATGTTTGCGACTACATCGAAGAACTGAAATCCGAGACCGATGTAAAAGACATTGTCGTCATGCCAGTCGGGTTTGTCTCCGACCACATGGAGGTCATGTTTGATCTCGATACCGAAGCCAAAGAAGTCTGCGATAAGCTTGGCATCAACATGGCGAGAGCAAAATCGGTTGGTATCCATCCAGAATTCGTTTCGATGGTCCGCGAATTGGTTTTGGAACGAACGTCAGGCACTGAGAAGAAAGCCATCGGGAACATGCCCGCGAACTGGGACGTTTGTCCGCAGGATTGTTGCACTTACAACCCGCCCAAAAGACCGGCTCGACCCGCTCGTTCGTAACGCTGATTGGAAAGCCGCTGATTGGGCAGCCACCGATTGGGCAGCCACTGCTTGGGGCGTTGCAAAAGGTGAGATTGCCAGAGTTGTGCAGAAGTATTCGGCCAGCACGTCTTAATGACTTCAGTTTCGTGACGTGCCGATTCCTTCCATGTGATGTCGGGCAGGAAATGCCTGGCTGGAAAGCGAACAGGGACCACTGCATCAAATCGCATTTCGAACGATCGAAACGGCGATTATCCCAATCAGCTAAAACCCGAACTTATTTCAGCCAATCAGCACCACCCGAGAATCAGCGCCATCCAAGAATCAGCGCCACCCGAGTTAGTCGAAATCCAGTGAGAAACGAGACTCGGATTTGATCACGGCACTTGTGTCCGGGAACGTGTGTAAGCACCTGACCAAGACGTGGTTTAGAAAAGACTGCACGTTGATATAGCTCAACGCGCCGAACGCGAGGCGTCCATTGGAGTGAAACCGGTGTACCAATCCCTCGCACTCGGCCTTGCCGTCCAGTTGCTGTTGGATTGCGACAAAGATTTTAGGATCAACTGCCTCCAGTTCTACTTTTGCCTGGTAGCTGATGACCTCTTCCAATTTTGTTTCGTCGTGGCAGACGCCTTCGATCGGATGCGAAAGAAGGATTCGTTGCGATGGAAGCGGATGGTGAGCACTGGCGCTAACCTCTGTCAAAATCAAATCGTCATGATGAAACGAAAGGAGATGCCCGTCCGTCGTGATGTTCAGCTCAAGTCGATAGTTGTCGCGTTCCCACGTTCGACTTGCGCACACTTCAAACAACTCGGGATGAATATTCCGAGCGTAGAGGTGAAAGTTGAGGTCAGTGATTTTTGGACGAACGGATAACAACTGCTTACTTTCGGAAATGAAATGGATGGCGATGAGTCAGGCAACGTGAGTGGACCGAATTAAGATTCGAAAGCTTAACCGATTACTTCTATTGTAAGAAAGCCAATTCGAAAAGTCGTGAACTCAATTTTAATTTCGACGTCAAAAGCTCAAAAGGTAAGCCAAATTCCTTGACAAAATTTCGAATTAAATATTGACAACGTTGAAAGTTTCAAACTGATGTTTTCGTGAAAAAAAATTGCGAGTTTGCATTTCTACTCGCAAGTTTTTTTAATGAAAAAATTTCGCTCGGGTTTCACCGAATCAAAACATTGTCAAAGCTGCATGAGCACGTCGTATGCCACATGAGTTCCGACTGCGATTCCAAAACCTCGGAACAAAAACAGAATGCAGAAAACGATACTGGCAGAAAATCGGAAAACAAAACTTGATAGCTCGAATTGATTGCCAGCAGGATTGAAAATGTTGTAATGGGCCGCTGCAAATAGCAGGCTTACTAAAACGACACCAATAAAAGTTGCGACTTTTTGGTTTGAATTGAGGACAGTTTGTTGCTTTGATCGTCTGCTGTTTCTGCCGTTGCCCTCCATGAGTTTTCCGATGCCGTGAATGATCGGAATCAACAGTAGGATTCGAAAAAATAGTTCCTCGTAGATGCCACTTCCAACATAGGCGACGATCATAGAAAGCAAGTTCGAATCGGATGAAAATTCTGATCCGAATCGAACACCAATGTTGGCAGATTCATGGTGAAGCAAATCCGTTACGCTTGCTGCCCAAAATAGGATCAGCCCTAAACCGATGGCCTCTAACACCATTCCAAAGAAACATCGAATGCTGACTTTCCAATGGTCTTTGATTTGGTGATGCCAGCCGATCATGACGCCAATGGTCAGTATTGGCAAAAGCACAAGTTGGCCAAATCCCAATTGGCTGAGCATTTCGTGGAACCATTGATCAATCCCACTGCGAAGCGATTGCCGCCCGAGCATGATTGAACCGATCTCATAAAAAACAATCAGCGGTAAAACGAAGAGCAGACAAACAAGCGGCCGCCGCGATTCATGTGAATAGCTTCCAAGCTTTTGATTTTGTTTGACTTTCGATCGCGTTTTTGAGGAGAGGAGAGCTCCGATGGCTTGGGTTTGGCAGGGAACCCCTTTGATGTTCAGCGAAGCCGTTTCGCCATCCGTTTTTCGTTTGGTTGAATTTTGCGATTCATTTGTCAATTTGCCTGTAGGCCAGTCGGATTGAGCTGGTTTGCGATCGGCAAACCCATCTGGAATTGCACTGTCAGAACTCGGACTCGATGGAGACGCGCGTCTTGATCCTCGAACGCCTGAGTTGGCTCGTTCGCGTTGTCTGCGTTTTGCGTTTTTTGTGTCGAAGTCCATGAGTGCAAATCGTTTGATCTGACGTCTTGGTTGAGGTTGGTTTGCGAGGGTGAATCGTAGAGGTTTTGATTCGACCGACCAACGCGAATATTTTTTGTATTCACTTCGAAAAAAACTGATGTTGACTTGCCTTTTCGTTCATCGACAAAGCGAGTGCAGGCAAAAGATTCAAAACGTTTTTGTGCTACTGGGCGGCTATTCTGGACCAGTCAATGGGCTCGCGCCCAAGCGCTCTCAGGGCTTCGTTGACTTGCGAAAACGGTTTGCTGCCAAAGAATCCGCGATGTGCGGAAAGCGGCGACGGGTGGGGCGAGACGATAATTTTGTGACGGTCTGTATCGATCAGTTTTGTTTTCTTCTCTGCGGGTTTACCCCATAGTAAAAAAACGATTCCTGTCGGATGCTCGTTGAGTTTCTCGATCACGCAGTCCGTGAATCGCTCCCATCCCTTTTTCTTGTGAGAGTTGGCTGCGCCTTGGCGGACGGTCAAAACGGTATTGAGCATGAATACGCCTTGCTCAGCCCAAGCCGTGAGGTTGCCGTTCTTGGGAGGCTCAATGCCGACATCGTTTTGAAGTTCTTTGTAGATGTTTCGCAGCGATGGAGGGATCTTCAAATCGCCTTCGACAGAGAAGCTCAATCCGTGTGCTTGATTGGGACCGTGATAAGGGTCTTGTCCCAAAACCAAAACTTTCGTGTCGGTAAATGGCGTCAATCGAAACGCTGTGAACACGTTTTCTACCGTTGGGTAAATCGTTTCGCTTTGTCGTTCCGTTTCGACGAACTCACAAAGCTGACGAAAATCATCGGTCTGAAAATGCGACTCTAGCAATTCGGTCCAACCGGTTTCGACAGGCCAACCCGGAGGAAGGAATGGTGTCATGCTGATGCCACCGTTGATTTGCTAGGTCGAAAGTCGATCAACTGAAGTTCTACATTTCGGTAGCCACGAAATTCATTGATCACAGGTTTAAAGGCGAAGTCATAAAACGCGTTTTCATCGGCAAGCTCTTCGGTCCATTCGCCTTTGCCAAATGCGATCGCTCGAATGGTTGAGTCATGTTGTTTGAGACGGAGATCCAAGTGGTTGCCTTCCTTGCCCATTGTTTTTGCCGGAGCCGCCAGTTGAACGCCTGTTGCACAAAGTACGGGAGTTGGGTTGGATTGCCCAAATGGAGCAAGTTTTTCCAGCTCGTTCATCATGTTTAATGTGATGTGGCCGATCAAGACTTCGGCATCAATGTCGAGATCGGGAACGAGATCTTCAACACTGACCTGGTTGATGACTTGCTCACAAAAGTCCTCACGAAACGCGTCGATGTTTTTTGGATCAATCGTCAGTCCTGCAGCAGCGGGGTGGCCACCGAATCTGATCAAGTGTTGTTTGCAGCCTTCTAATGCTTCGTACAGGTTGACGCCGCAGGCACTGCGGCATGATCCGACACTGGGACGATTTCCTTCGGGGTCGGTTGAAATCATAATCGTCGGGCGATGGTGGGCTTCCGCGAGTCGGCCAGCAGCGATTCCGATCAAACCCATGTGCCAATCGGCCTCTGCGAGAACCAACGCGGCATCGAATTCGGGGTTATGGTTTTCTTTGATCAACTCATTGGCAGACTTCAAAATCTTACGATCAAGTTGTTGTCTCTGTTTATTTAAGTTGTCGAACAGTTCCGCTAGTGCTTTGGCTCGCTCTTCTGATTCGCATGTCAGTAATTCGACGCCTAGCTGGGCATGCGAAAGTCGTCCTGCCGCGTTCAGTCGAGGGCCGATGTAGAATCCAATGTCTTCTGATGTAAGTTTTTGTTTCTCGGTACAGTTCGCCATCGCCAGCAGGTGATTGACTCCCGCGTTTGCGAATTGTCTCATGCAGTTGAGGCCGTGATGCACGATGATCCGGTTTTCATCAAGAAGTGGAACAACATCGCAGACGGTTCCAATCGCCGCTAAAGAAATGCCTGCGAATAAAAATTTGCGGTACTTCTCAGGTAGTTTTGGTGATCCGCAATGGCACGTGCAAAGTGCCCAAGCGAGTTTGAACGCGACCCCGGCCCCGCAAAGTCCCGTGAAGGGGTAGTCGTGACCGGGAAGGGCAGGGTGCACAACGGCGTCAGCATCCGGAATCGAATGGCCGATCTGATGGTGATCGGTGACAACGATTTGCAGTCCAAGTTCTTTGGCGTATTCGACTTCATCGACGCTCGCGATACCGCAATCGACAGTGACGATCAGTTCAGCACCAAGTCCATGAAGATGTTTGAGTTTTTCTTTGCTCACTCCATACCCATCATCCAAACGGTTCGGGACGAAGTAAGAAACGTCGGCGTCGAGTAGTTTAAAGCACCGATAGAGAATTGCAGTCGACGTCATGCCGTCCGCGTCGTAGTCACCGTAAATATAGATTTTCTTTTTGTCTGTAATTGCGGCATAGATAACCGCGACCGCATCGACAACGCCAGGAAGTTCCTCTGGGGGCCGCAGCCCTGTCATTTTCAAATCGAGGAACGCTGCAACGTCATCCTGTCGCGAGATTCCTCGGAGCGCCAATATTTGGGCAACAACAGGCGAGACGTTGGAGTGACGTTCAATCGATTGGATGAGGTCCGCATCGTGTGTGCGTAGTGTCCATCGCAAACCCATTTGAAATTCCTTTACGATTGTCGAACGGCCAGATTTGAGTAACGCAAATCCTGCTGTTCCGTTCCGTTTAAAAAGACGATTGTGGTTAGGCCGCAGGGCAAACGCGTAGCCGCGATCTTACACCGATCATCGTATCGGATTAGAAAAACGCGGCAACAACCAAACTTGATGGAAGTCCTGGCGGCGTGAGAAAGTGGCCTTTAAAAGAGCCATTGTTGAGTTCCCGTGAAGTTCGGAGACTCGATTGCCAGCCAAGCTGAAAATTCAGATGTGATCCTAATTTGTCCCATTGCCATTTGGACAAAGCGACAGTTCTACACCAGCTGATGATCTTGTTTGAGATTATTGTTTTCTCAAAACGGACCGGTCGAGCGGTTCTTGGGGTGACGCAGGGGATGACGTCAGGAACAAGCTTGCGCATAAAAATAGCCACGCGTTTGCGTGGCCATCGAATTTTGATTCGTCGCGAGAACAGAGCGACGTTGGGCGGTCGAACTATTTTTTCTTTTCGACGTGCAGTGTGTGCTTGCGCAATCGTGGTGAAAACTTTTTCAGTTTAAGTTTCTCGCCGCCACCTTTTTTGCGGATCGTGTAGTTGTAGTCACCCGTTTCTTCGCAAACGAGATGGACGATTTCAAGTTTCTTTTTGCTTTTTGCCATGATATCCTCGGGTGGCCATTATTCGACCGTGGTCGGTAATTTCAATTTTGAGCAGGGGAGTATAACAGACTGTTGCCCGATTGTTAAGGCTCAATTCATTGATAAAAAGAGCCATCAGTGGCGGACCGGCGCGCGAAAAAAACCCAGAAAATTGGGGCTCCCCGTGTATGTCATCGGATTGTTGAGCGGTCTGACTTTAACCGGACCGTTTCGCCAGATTCTAGATGGTGGTACCAGTATCGCTGGAAGCGGATTCGTCCGACGTGTATTTGGTGATCGGTGAAGGACGGCCGTAGTAAAAACCCTGTCCAAGCTGAAAACCCATTTGGACCAAAATGTCGTGGCATTCCCGTGTTTCGACACCCTCGGCAAGTGTTTGGATACCAAGATTGTTGACGAGATTGGCGAACAAGGCCACTAATTCCTGACGTTTGGCAGGAGCGTGCTCGATGTTCTTGGTCAGTTTCATGTCGAACTTGAGAAATTCAGGTCGAACCTCGCCAAGCTCAACCAGGCGAGCACGGCCAACGCCGAAATCGTCAAAGGCAAGCATGATATCGAGGTCTTTGAGGACCGCACATAGTTCTCGCATCATGGTCATGTTGGTAGATGCACCTTCGTGAATCTCCAGTGTGATCTTTTGCTCGGGAGCGGCTTCGCGAACTTCTTTGAGTGAATCGTAAAATTCGGCTCGGTCCAATTCCTTGGGATGCGTGTTTACGAATAAGTTCGAGTCGGATCCGAATGCTGTTCCAATTTCGACTCCTCGCAAACGGAACGCTTCACTCAATTGAGCTTCAAGGTTCAGTTGAGAGGCTGCGTGGAACATCTCGTGAGGAGATTGAAGTCCAAATAAACGGCTTCGGCCCAAGACTTCGTAACCGATTCGGGATTGGTCATCCAAGCGAACCAATGGTTGGAAGTGAGGATACAATCCGCCATCGCTGATCAGTCGTTCGAACTGAATCATTGCCAAGGCTTGATCGCAAACGTCTTCTTGAACGGTGTGGTGTTGCGTTTTATTTTCACTGACATGTCGGGAGCTTACTCGGAAGACGATTGCAGCAAAGTGGATTAGATCGTTTTCGTGGATCTCGATTTCGCCACTGACCTGCTCGCCATTGACGAATGTTCCGTTGGTGCTACCTAGCTCACGAAGAAGCAGGCCTCCAGATTCAGATACAACGATCTCAGCATGATTTTTTGAGATGCAGCCCGCTTGTAGAGAGAGCGAGGCATCAGACCGACGACCAATCGAGAACGGAAAAGTATGAATCTGAAATTGCCGGTTGGGCTCAGATTCATCTGTTCGTCCAGAAAGGAACCAAACGCCGTGGGCTGGCTTCGTCGGAAGTGTTTGTGGGGTTAATTCACTCATGGTGAGGTGTGCATTAATTTGAGATGGAATGTTAAGGAGGCGAATAAACCGCCTGTGATTTGTAGCTTTCGATTTGGGGCGAAGCAAAAAAGAAACTGGAATTATCTGCCGTTCCCGGAAATTTGATTGCTCCGGCCAAGCACAGAGGTAGACCTCCAGTCACTTGTGAGGGTTGTACGTTTTATCTGGCTTAGTTTTCAGACAGGCAAGAAAAGCCAATCATTCAAATTTATGCAATCCGCGCAGTGGAACATGGTGGGATCTTTTGACGGTGAGATCGTGATAGCGTCGATAATTGTGAAGGTCTAGAGAATTATTCCCGCCAAACCACCGCAAGTAACTGAGACGAAAGCCAGATGTCTACCCAAGCTCCCCAGTCATCACTTAGTAGTAGCCTCCTGGCGACCATTATGGCGGATGAGTCATTTCGACCATCCGAACCGGGCAGTATTCAGGAGACGGGGCTCCCAAATTCGATGGTGGAATCACTGCTGATCAAGCGACTGGCTGTCGTCGGCATGAGTAGTGGCCGGCAATTAGCAAATGATCTCTGTGTGCCGTTTGCTGCGCTGGAAATCTTGTTCCAACAATTGCGTTCACGACAAATGATTGTCCACAAAGGCTCCGCGCCGCTGAATGATTACAGCTACGCGTTGACCGAAAACGGGCGAGATCGGGCCGCAATTGCGAGCAGCGCCTGCTCTTATGTTGGACCGGCCCCTGTTCCACTGATGGACTATGTACTCAGTGCAGAAGCCCAAACGATTCGTGCAGAATCTCCCAAGCGAGCCGATTTGCGAGCAGCGTTCAAAGACATATCGATCAACGAGAATTTATTTGAAAGCCTCGGGCCAGCGATTAACTCCGGGGCAGGGCTATTTCTCTACGGCGAACCGGGGAACGGAAAATCAACTCTAGCCCAGCGAATCACCCAGTGTTTCGGCCATGAAATTTGGGTGCCTCACGCGATTTACGAAGACGGCCAAATTATCAAATTCTTCGACGCGGCCTACCATGTCCAAACACAAGACGATTCTGATTCCCTCATCCACGAAGCCGCCTACGACAAGCGATGGGTCAAGATTCGCAGACCGACCGTTGTCGTTGGAGGCGAGTTGACGATGGACTCGCTTGAGATTCGGCACGACCCGACCAGCAACGTCAGTGAAGCTTCTTTGCAAATGAAGAGCAATTGTGGTTGCTTACTTGTTGACGATTTTGGTCGACAAAGAATTGAGCCGCAGGAGTTGTTGAACCGCTGGATTGTTCCACTGGAAAGCCGAGTCGATTTCCTTCAGCTTTCTACTGGAAAGAAGATTCAGGTTCCGTTTGAGCAGTTGATTATTTTCTCAACCAACCTCGAACCAGCCGATCTTGTTGACGACGCTTTCCTGAGAAGGATTCCATACAAGATCGAAATTGGAGACCCTTCTCCCAAAGAATTCCATATCCTCTTTCAGCTTTACTGTGATCGTTTCGATTGTGAGTACAAGCCTGAGATTATTGACTACTTGTTGAACACGCACTTTATTCAAGCAAAACGGCGGATGCGTCGATGCCATCCGCGTGACTTGCTTAATCAGATTCGAAACTTCTGTGTCTACAACGAACTTCCGATGGAGTTGAGGACCGAGTATTTCGACCGAGTTGTAAAAAGCTATTTCACGATCGCACTCAAGGACGATGCATCGCAATAAAACGACCATTACGAAGGCAAATTGCCAGGAGAGCGGTTCAGTAATCATTTAGTCAGCAAGGATTCACTCCCAAGCGTTTGCTGCCTTGGGCAGTCAAAGTTGTCGCGAGATTCGAATCGTCGGGTTATGACGGTAATACCCAAAGCATGAAATTGGGAATTTCCGAAATGCGGGAAATTCGCAAATTGAACGCGAAAACTAAAGCTAACTTTCCTAGACGCAACGTTCCATAGACCAACTGCTAGAAGCCCAATTAGGAGGGCTATCCTTTGTTATCCCAACCACTCGAAGCCCAAAAAGACATACTCGGCTATACCCTCAAGGAGCGCATTGGCTCTGGAGGTTTTGGCGAGGTTTGGTCTGCTGTGGCCCCAGGTGGATTGCTCAAAGCGATAAAAATCGTCTACGGCTTTCACGATGAAAAACGTGCGATGGCGGAAATGAAGGCGCTCGACCGAGTCAAACAGCTTCGCCACCCGTTCTTGCTTTCGCTTGAGCGAATTGAAATTTTTGAAAACCAGTTAGTCGTCATTACTGAACTGGCGGACAACAGTCTTGCGGATGTGTTTAACGAATTCGCAATGAGAGGCGAACCCGGAATTCCACGTGAGGACTTGCTCAAATACATTCGTTGCGCAGCAGACGCTTTGGATTACTTGAGCGACGAGCACCAGCTTCAGCATCTCGATGTAAAACCAGAAAACTTTCTGATGGTCAGTGGCCACGTCAAGGTCGCGGATTTTGGATTGATCAAAGACTTGCAAAACGCGTCTCAATCCTTGATGGCTGGAATGACGCCAGCCTACGCTGCTCCCGAGCTGTTCGATGGCCGCCCAGGTACCCGAAGTGATCAGTACTCACTCGCCATCGTGTACCAGGAAATGTTGACCGGTGTACGGCCTTTCCCGGGAAACACACCTGCACAACTAGCCGCGCAGCACATGCACGGCAAACCAAACTTGCGGCCACTGCCTAAAAGCGATCAACCTGTCATCGCCAAGGCACTTTCAAAAGACGGTAACGTTCGATACAACTCCTGCCGCGACATGGTGGAAGAGCTCTCGAACAAAAAACGTACCGTCAAAAAAGCTGTACGCCGTGTTCAGCCAACAAGAATCAACGCCGACACTGATTCTACCAACACCATTTCGTTAAAAACTCCCAGCGCTACCCGAGACGTGACGGCGTTGCTTACGGGGGCTGGATTGCCGTTTCAAGCCGCGGAAATTTCTTCGCTTGATCCACCAGAGTGTGATCCGCAAAACGCGAGGCTTCGGCCAACTTTGCTTGTCGGCGTTGGGTCAACTGCCAACCGAATTCTTCGACGAGTGAAAAGCCAAATGGTCTCCCAGCATGGCTCGCTCGAAAGTATCCCCTCGCTACGCTTGCTCTGCATTGATGCAGACCGACAGGGCTTGGGCGAGATGCGAATGAGTAATTCTCAAAGTGCGTTGGGAAGCCACGAAATCGTAGAGACTCCACTTCGAAAACCTGAAAAGTATCGCGAAAAGAGCAAGGAGCATCTCAGTTGGTTAAGCCGACGTTGGATCTACAATGTGCCTCGCTCATTGCAAACCGAAGGCCTTCGACCACTTGGCCGATTGTGTTTCGCTGATCACTTCGATTCCATTTGTGACAAAATTCAGGCCGCCTTGAAAGACATTGTTGCACCAGAAAACCTGGCGACTTCTTCTGAAACGCTTCAGATGGATCCGGGCGAACTAAAGCCCCGCGTGTTCATTGTCAGTTCGATCAGCGGTGGGATTGGCAGCGGGATGGTGCTCGATTTGTCCTACACCATCAAACTACTAATGAATGAATGTGGACTGCCATCGGACTCAGTCATTGGCATGTTGCTGCATTCAACCTACCAGCGAAACCGGGACCCTGGTCTCTCGTCGGCAAATGCATTCGCGTTTCTTACTGAGATGCGGCACTATGTCGAAAATGGATTCCCGGGCGACGCGACCATTGGTATTCCGGAATTCGGAGACGAGCCACCTTTTGATTCGATCTACTTCAACGATCTTGGCGACGATTTACGTCATTCCGAGTTCGAATCAAAACTAGACAAAATTGCCGAATACTTGTGCCTTTCGACGACCTCAAAATGTTCCGAGTTTTTCGACCAGTGTCGAGCTTTGGAAGGTGAGATTGAGCATTTCTCATTGCGAACATTTGGACTCAGCGCCTGTGGTGCTGACGTTGCGTTGATGGAACGCGGAGTCAATCAGGTTGGCAGAGGTCTCGTTCGCCGTTGGCTCAATGGAATTCCAAGCTGCGAATTGGACGCGCAGGCTCACGTGCAAAAAGAGTTTGGAAGTATCGGTCTAAGCCAAGATGCCGTGATTGAAAAAATCACGAGCCAGGCAAATGAGATTCTTGAAAATCGGTTGACATCAATCACTGAAGGAGCCCGGACAGTCGCGCTCAGCCGTTCGCCACAGCGATTGGAAAATTTGTCAGCGTTCATGGATGGAATGTTTGGCAATCAAACTTCCAAACGTGATGGAATTCAAGTCGATCCCGAAATTTGTTTAGAGCTTAAAGATCTTGCTGGAAACTGCGCTGTCGCTGTCGGCGATCATCTAGCCACAATGTTGATGGAACTGACCGAAGGCAGCCAGCTCAACCTTTTTTACTGTAAGCAGATGGTTGACGGCTGTTTGTCCCAGCTCCAGCAGCTTCGCGAGCAATTGGGCCGAGCCACGCCTCAGTGTGAAGCGGCAGTGACGCAAGCTTTGGCGGACATGCAAGCAATCTCTGTGGACAAAGCAAAAGCCAAGCCTGAAGAAATGTCAGCGTTTGATGTTTGCTTTGCCGAATATTGTGGCAAACGTTTTCAAGAATTCGTGATGCGTCACGCAAAAGTCTACTACCAAGTCGTTGCCAATTCGCTTGAGGACGTCCAACGCACCATTCATGGGATGGTCCGGCAGGTTGAAATGGTCATCCACGAATTTGATAACGAAGAATTCATCGATGATGATTTGGTCGACGCCGGTTTCAATATGACTCAACTTTTGGGCGAGTCCGTTGCTCAAGACCTTGATAAGCATATTGGCCAAACCGAAATTCAAGTCTACGAATCATTAATCAAAGAGCGTGGCGGCTACGTCCAAGCTTTTTCCGATTCTTCGGTTCTTCGAGAAAAGCTCTCATCGGAAATTCGTTTCGCAGCCCAACAAGTTTTGGCTGGAGCCTACAAAAAAGTGTCACTTGAGAACGTGATCGCCCAGAACAATATCACACAGGCTCAGCTTACCATTTGGTTGAACGACCTATTGAGTGACGCCCGCCCGCAAGTAAACGATTGTGGTGGTGCTTCTCGGTTGATGATCGGTGAACCCGAATTGGCAGAAGCGTCATTGTTGGCTTCGACATTGAAGCAAAATTTCAATGTCAACGGTTGTACCGTCAAAGGCACACGAGGCAATTTTGTGGTTTGCTTCGAGGCTGAGAATGTTGCTTTGGCAAACGTTGCTTTCCGGCTGCTTGAGGCTCGCCCCGATGCAGTCGAGTTGGTGAAACGAATTCATACTCGTAACGATGTCCAATGGACAACGCTTGACGACTTGCTCTAAAAGAGTTCGTGCGTGCTGGTTCAGTGGGGCGATGTTTCATGCTTGTCCGTGTTTCAGTGCATCGTCAGCATTTGAATTCCAGTAAGCAGTCGCCCGTGACGTGAGGACTGCCTGTTGGGCTGTCTATTTCTCAATCACCCATGACGTAAGCGAATATCAACGGCGCGATTACTGAGGCGTCGGAGTTGATCATGAATCGCGGCGTGTCTGCTGATAGTTTGCACCAGGTGATTTTTTCGTTCGGTACTGCCCCAGAATAAGACCCATACGACGTGGTTGAGTCAGAGATTTGGGCGAAGTACTGCCACATACGGATGTCTTTTTTAAGATCTTGAATGATCGTTGGCACGGCACAAATCGCGAAATCGCCCGCTATCCCACCTGCGATTTGAAAGAATCCGATCGGTGAGTGGGCGTCGTTTTCCAAGTACCAGTTGACCAAGTGTTCCATCTGTTCGGTGCCAGAACGAAGGGCTTGGTGGGTTGCGATTTTCTTTTCGATCACCCGGGCTGCAAAAATATTACCCAGCGTCGAGTCTTCCCAGCCTGGTGAATAAACGGGAATGCCTTTTTCAAACGCCGCCAGCATCCAAGAGTTCTCCGGTGGGATTTGAAAATGAGGCTTTAAGACATTGGTTTCAAACAGTCGAAAGAAGACTTCGAACGGAAACATCGACTTGCCTTCTTCGGCAAGCGACTTACACACGTCCATGAAATTGTCTTCGATGTGTCGCATCACCGTTTCGGGAATGCAAGTATCGGTCACGCGGTTGAACCCTTCTTCCAGCAACTTCGTTTCGTCATCCGGTGAGAGGTCGCGATAGTTGGGGACGAATTTGTATTCCTTGTTCGCGACGAGATTGAAAACATCTTCTTCGAGGTTGGCTCCGGTGCACGAAATCGCATGGACTTTGTCTTCGCGAATCATGCGAGCTAGAGAGATGCCCAACTCTGCTGTGCTCATCGCTCCGGCGAGGCTTACAAGCATCTTTCCACCAGACTCCAAATGGACGCGGTACGCCTTTGCCGCGTCCAGCGTTTCACGAGCATTGAAGTGTAGGAATTGCTGTTCCATGAAGTCTGAAATTGGAGATTGGGACATAGGTTTCTGACTGGTGAAACTTGTTTAGTTTGAGGTGAAAACGAAACTCGACGTTTATCGGAAACCCCAAGGTGCAAAAATGCAACGTGCAAATACTCGGGGATTTTACAAAAACCTGCCAAATCGACAAAGGGTTACGCAAATTGGCGAACCTGGACAGGAATGGCACCCGGTTTGCAATTAGAGGTTTCATCAAATCAAATTCAGAGACAAATTTCAAATCTACGTCGAAAGAAAAAATGCACTCAAGTCAATTGGCAGAACTTGCAAGTTGGGTAGCAACACACTCAGGAAATCTAGTTTACGGTGAGCAAGATCAACCTATGCTCGTGGCGTCGACCTACTGGACGGCTTCTAAAGTTCGAATTCAGCGTTGGGTCACCGCTCTAAAGATGTTTGAAAACGATTTTGAAGACGTCAAAAAAGGTCACGATCCTTGGCACGCTTTGGAGATCGTCGTTCAGGAAATTCTTATGTCCGAGGTCCTGACTCGGATCTGGGCGGCCGCAGTTCTGAATCACGATTGGTATCATCAAAAAGACGAAATGCACGGACTGGCTCATTCGATCCACGTTAGCCACATCGAGGCGAAGAACCGAGCCATTCGAATCATGCTTCGAGGGCAAGCCACCAACGAAGAAGCGTTCGATCGCATGAATGAGTTACGACGACGGCTTGAGCGTTGGACGGATTTGTTCTTGGGACAACTTCCTGACGGCGAAAGAGCCTCCACTTTTGGTTTTGATCGCAATCGAGTCAAAGACTTCAATCGCGAGCAGCGTGATTCAACCGGTCCTGAATTTGCGATGCGGCAAAAAGTTCTTTTCGCGTCTTTCTCAACGGATCTTCAGCGAAATCGAATTAAGTACTCGGCCAACCCCGAACTCAATCGCGACATTGCAAGTGGAATTTTGGCCTGTTTCCCATCGGATCGCTTTGACTCAAACGGTTTGCCAAAATCTTCCAGCATGATTTGGTTGGAGAAATCACAACGCGATACTCAGATGCTCGTCGATCACTTGGTCGAGTTTGAGCACGAAGCAGAGGCTGGAGAGTCAGTTACCAATATTCGAATTTGATTCGGGGAAGGCGACGCGTCTATTTCTACATTGCTGAATCGACGCGGTGCCAAGAGTGACAGCCATACAACCATTTGCCGGCGGTTGGTAAAAGCACCATCGTTGGATTTGGATCTCTCCAATGCGTTGGCACTGAACAGTGTCACGCATTGTTTCAATCACTCTTTCAGGGTGATTTTTTTATGGCTTGTTTTCCAGCTGCGTTGTTTCGTTCAACCCGCGGAAAAATTACCTTCTACGCCTGAGCCAAAATCAAACCCCAATAGAATGGGCTGGTTGGCAGATGAGCAAACTGAATCTGACCGAAACCGGCTGCTTTCAAATCAGACTCGAGAATTCGAGGATCGTGCAACTGGCCTTCGGATGTTCTTAGCCCTAGTTCCAGCTCGAAAATTGCTTTCTGCAGAACACCTTCTTTTTGGCCTCCAAAAACATCGATCAACACCAATTCGTAATCTGGTTTGACCAAGGTATGAAGCTGGTTGAACATTGCCTTGCATTGCTCATGATTTCGCCGATGAAGTTGGCCAGCCAAAATTACGAGATCGAATTTTTGATCAGCCAGTTCCGGCAGCACTGTGAAATCTTCTGAGTCTTTTGCTTCGATGAATTTAACTCTCTCTGCCAATTCAACGCTTTCGACGGTTGTTTTGGCTCGCCTCAATCCAAACTCGTCGTCCACGAATGTGATCGTCGACGTTGGATCCGAATGGGCGATAGCCACACCAAAAACGGCCGCGCCGCAATTGACCTCGAGAATGTTGAGGCCCTTTCGCGAGCCTCCTAAATCGAGAGCTTTCACTGCCGTCAGCGCCGCGGGCGTCAGTGTCCATTCTTCACTGGCCTTATTCAAAGAATAGTCTGCGTCGGTCAGAGCGATTCCGTCGAGTTTGGGAAGCGGTGTTCCCGTCCGCACGTGAGCCGTCAAGTGATTCCAGTGTTCGTCGCCAAAGTCATAAAAACGATCGGGGATCAGTCGAGCAATCGGCGAAAGCGCGTAATCGTCTTCGTACTGCTCGATCAGTTCTGTGGTTGCGATCACATCCATCAGTCTTTTTAGTTGCAATGGTTGAACGTTTAATTGTTCCGCCAATTGCTCGGCCGTTCGTTGCCCTTCGCGCAGGGCTTCGATCACCCCTAATTCGACTGCCGAACGAATGGCATGCGCGATCGCATTGCGATTCTGGAGCTGAATAAAATCTTGAAGTGTTTTTTGTTGCGAGGTGGACATCGTTTCCTTTCTAATCCAAACTATCAACAGCTTATTCCAAACGTTTTATTGATCAACTTCAATGGCTATCGGGTCAAAACAATGAATAGACGCTCCCTTTTTTCAGTTGTCGCATCCAGCATGTTTGCTTTGCAGGCTCTCTTGGTCGGACCGCTCGTGCTCGGGCAGGCAGGCTCGGCTGACAAATTGCAGCTACCTGAGGGCTTTACAGCGGAGTTGCTCTACAGCGTCCCCAAAGAGCAGGGGTCCTGGGTCTCGATTACGACCGATCCCAAAGGCCGCCTGATTACTTCAGATCAATACGGCAAACTTTATCGCGTCACGCCAAACGGTGGCGAAGTCTCAGTTGAACCGATCGAACTCAATATTGGCCGAGCCCAAGGATTGCTTTGTGCGTTCGACAGCCTTTACGTTGTCTCGACTGGCGGAGACAAAAAAGAAAAACGAACCCCCGGGCTTTATCGAGTCCGCGACACCGATGGCGATGACAAGTACGACTCTGTCGAAAAACTTCGCGAGTTTAAAGGATCGAGCGAGCACGGTCCCCATGCCGTAGTTCTTGGGCCTGAAAAGAAATCAATTTATGTCTGTGCCGGAAATCATACATTGCTTCCCAATCCAGAAACCTCACGTGTGCCATTGAACTGGAAAGAAGACCAGGTCATCACGCGGCTGCCTGACGCTAATGGGCATGCTGTTGGCAAAATGGCTCCGGGTGGATGGATTTGTAAAACGGATCCCGATGGCAAAACATTCGAAACCATTTCAAGCGGATATCGAAATCAATACGACATCGCGTTTGATCCTAATGGTGAACTGTTCACCTACGATGCCGACATGGAATACGATGTCGGACTGCCTTGGTATCGTCCAACACGCGTTTGCCATGCTGTTAGTGGAAGCGAATTTGGATGGCGTCATGGCTCAGGCAAGTGGCCTGAATTTTACCCCGACAGCGTTCCGCCGGTAATCAATATCGGCCCTGGAAGTCCAACTGGAATCGTGTTTGGAACGGGAGCCAAATTCCCTGGCAAGTATCAAAACGCGTTGTTCATTTCCGATTGGAGTTACGGAATGATTTACGCAGTTCACATGGAAGCAGATGGGACGAGCTTCAAAGCGACCAAGGAAAAATTCTGCTCGGCTCCAGCTCTTCCTGTTACAGATCTTGTCGTCAACAAAACCGATGGAGCCATGTACTTTCTTATCGGTGGTCGGCGATCCCAGTCTGGACTTTATCGCGTGACCTACACAGGCGATGCTTCCACAGCTGCGGTTGAGTACCCAGCTGCTACGAACGACGTTGCAATCAGACACAAGCTGGAATCGTTCCATCGCCCAGGCGAAATCGAAATGGATTTTGTTTGGGAAAACCTGGGGCGTCGAGACCGGTTTCTTCGTTATGCCGCTCGAATTGCACTTGAGCATCAACCAGTCGAAACCTGGGCGCCACGCGTTTTTGCTGAATCTGATCCACAGAAAATCCTCGAAGGCATCACGGGAGTCGTACGGTGCGGCACAGAGGCTCACCAGAAAGAAGTGGCTGCGACGCTGGCCCAACTTGATTGGACTTCGCTGACTCAAATGCAGAAATTGCATTTGATTCGGAACTTCGGATTGGTGTCCAGTCGAATGGGCGGGATGCTTGACGAAACGAAATTGTTGATCACAAAATTAGAGTCGCATTTTCCAACCGGCGATGAGACCGTCGATGGCGAGTTGGCTCGACTGTTTGTTGCGGCTCAGCTACCTGCCGCAACGGCAAAAATCGTTGAGCAACTTATCCAGCCAAGCACCCAAGAAGTTCAGATCAACTACGCACTCGCGCTCAGCGATGCAAAAACTGGCTGGACCCAGGAACTACGCGAGAAATACTACCAGTGGTTTCTTGATTCGCAAAAAACAAGAGGCGGACGTTCGCTTTCTGGTTACGTGCTGAACATTCGCAAGCATTCGCTTGCCAGTTTGACCGCAGAAGAGAAAGCTGGCCTCGCAGGAATCCTGAATAAAAAAGCTGAGACAGTCGATCCTTACGCCGATTTGAAGTCTCGTCCGTTCGTCAAAAAATGGACGCTCGATGATTTGTTGCCGATGAAAGATGAAGAGCTGAAAGGCCGCGATATCGAAAATGGCAAAAAGATTTTCGCGATCGCGACTTGCTACAAGTGCCATCGGATTTCCGGACAGGGCGGCATCGTCGGCCCAGATTTGACTCCGGCCGGGCATCGTTTTAGCACCAAGGATTTGCTGGAAACAGTTATTGATCCCAACAAAGAAATCTCTGACCAATACAGTGCCACGATCTTCCTGTTGGAAAATGGAAAAACTGTCACTGGCCGAGTGGCCAACCTCAACGGCGATCGTTACATGGTCCAGGAGGACATGATCGACCCGGGGAAATTCACCAACGTCAAAGTTGATCAGATCGACGAGATGCGTCCATCAAAAGTTTCCATGATGCCATCTGGTTTGTTCGATAACTTGACTCGTGAAGAGATCATGGATTTGGTTGCGTATCTCAAATCGACTGTTGACGAAAAATAGCAGAGTAAGATAAAGCAGATTGAGATAAAGACGTGAGCAGCCAGTCTCAGTCGCTTTTCAACGGTTGCCCCCGGCAATCGCGGCGTCCGTCACATACCCGTCACCCGAACAAGGATTCGGCAGTCGAGTTCCCGATTGAACTTGATTGCCGAGTCTGACTGGGGCGGTATAAGTCGATCGGTGTATTGCTTAGGCAATTTTTGAGTAGCAAAAACAACTGGTCAAGTGATCGTTCACCATTCCTACCGCCTGCATGTAGGCGTACATGATGGTGCTGCCAACAAACTTGAATCCACGTTTCTTGAGATCATTGCTCAATGCATCTGAAACTGGAGACGTCGCGGGCACTTGTTCGTTTTTCTTCCACTTGTTTTGGATGGGCTTGCCGTCGACGAATCCCCAGACGTACTCGTCAAAGCTACCGAACTCTTTTTGAATTTCAAGAAACAGTCTCGCATTGGTAACCGCGGAATTGACTTTTAGTTTGTTGCGAACGATCCCTGGATCTTGAAGGATTTTCTCGACTCGTTTATCAGTGAATCTCGCGACCTTCGCGTAGTCGAAATTGGCGAAATTCTTGCGGTAGCCTTCCCGCTTTTTCAGGATCGTTGCCCAACTCAATCCGGCCTGTGCACCTTCGAGGATTAGAAACTCAAATAGAACTTGATCGTCGTGAACAGGCACACCCCACTCATCATCATGGTACCGTTGATAGTCTTCACCGATTCCTGTCGCCCATTTGCAACGTTTGGGTTCGCTTGCTTTTTTCGCCACAAGTCATTTTCTCCATGATACAAGTTGGTGTCGAAGGTTGGTCATCAGGCGGGGCAGGATCGGAACAGAGTTGAGTAAGTCAGGCGGTGCCTGAAGAAATCTGTCAATGGAATAGTAATTTTTTCAATTGTCTCGCACAGGTGTTAGCGCGTTTTGATTTGCCGAGGCGCGTTGCGTTACCGTCAGGCAGCAACGCTTGAACTGCTGATGGACAGGGCTTAGAAGAAGGTCCTCGACGCTCTGCCCAACATAGGCTGGCCTTTTTGAAAGCGCTCGCTTCAAAGCAAGCAAGCTGCGAACGATTCAACGTGGCTGATGCCAAAGTCAATTCTGTTCAGGGTTAAAACCTTCTACCTGTTCTCCAAGTAAAAGCTTGGTTTACGTGGTTGGACGCCAAGTTTTTCATAGCCGAAACCTGACTTGAGAGGTTTGTAATCGCCAACAATGTCGACTGAGCGATCGGCGTCGATCAGGTCATCCAATCCAAGCCCCCAATAAACCGCGTTGACAGTCAGTCGCCTTACCCCGGCGTTTTCAAAGTCCTTTGCTGAACCCATCGTGTAGTGAAAAATCTTTGACGAAAGTCCTTTGTTTCCGACCCACGTTTTGATCCACGCCACGGGCAATGGTTCCTTGTTCGTGTTCGGTTTTGCATCACGCGTCAGGTCCACCAATGGCTGTCCCATTACCAACGCTGTGCAGTCATCTGGAAAAGGGGATTTCTCATTGTGGCAACGATAGACGTCCGACGTTCCCCAGATATCTGAAACGCCATTCAAAATCGGATGCGAGCTGTTTTCAGGGACAGGAATTCCCATTGTGGCTTCGCGATGCCAGCCGCCATGGTGCCCCATGAATTTGCCGCCCAACAGCTCTCCCAAGCGAACGCTCTTGCCGTTTTTTGAATATTGTTTGCCGCCCCAGAATCCGTGATTGGCAGTTCGGAGGGCGAGCAGCGGTTTTCCCGAATCAAAATAGTCATGAAAGTGCTGCATCTGATCGTCGGGCAACTGCATGAACCGTGAGACCCAGATGACGCAATCGGCTTTGGCTAAATGTTCCAGCCCCGGGATGCGATGACGTTTGTCTTTCTCATCATCTTTGAATGGAGCTGGTAGTGTTGGGTCAACCTCGTCATTCTCGTTAAGCGAAAACAGAACGGTGCAATCAAAACCGTGGTGCTTTGCCAAAACCTTGGCCAGCATCGGCATCGATTGTTCACTTCGGTACTCTTGCTCAGCGGCGATCAGAACGACACGTTTGCCTTTGCCAGGTCCTTCACCACCGGGAATGTTGATCCAGAGGTCACTGTCCGGAATTGCATTGCTATCGTCATTCGTGTTCGTTGATACTTTCGGCATCGGTGAATCGTCTTGGGGGGCGGACGCGTTTTTCGCCTCAGACTCGATCTCGGGTTTTGGGATTTCATTCAACGTGTAATAGGCACTCGTGTGAAGAAGTTTTTCATCTTCAGACGATTCAATATTCGGAAGAAAGAAATCGTGAACGTGTCCTTGGACTAAACCGTCGACGGTGATCGTGACTTTCAAACCATCATCAGATACAACGGCCGCGGTCGCTGTGGGAGCCGTCTGGTCGACTTCGGGGCTGCCGTAACCTTGGCGATAGATGTGGGTAAAAGTTTTAAGCTGATACGAATCTGGCTTTGAAGCAAGCTCACGATTGACTGGTTTCGTGAACTCAATCTCAAAACCTTTCGGCTTGGCTTTGATCTCTTTGATTTCAAACGGAACGAGTCCCGTCCAATCCAGCCGTTGAACCGCAAAATCTTTAGGCCCTCTCACTGGCCAACCACGATTGGTTCCTCCAGCGATCAAGTTCCCATTAGGTGTGAATTGCACGGCAAGCAATCCTGTGGCGAATCCCTCGCGAAACGGATAGCAAGCTCCCTGCCAAACTCCGTTAACCTTCTCCGTGGTGGCTCGCAAAACCACACCTAAACTAAAATCGCCGATGAAAATCTGGTTTTCAAACGGGCCAAATTTTCCGCCTGTTCGGTCAACCATGAACCCGGAAATCGAACGACCCATGCGTTTGTAGGGAAACACGACGGCGTAAGGGACCAGTTCCTTCACTCGTTTGCGTTCGACTTCTAATCGTGATGGAGTGTTGGGCACCACGGGAGGAGGCCCAAGTTCAGGTGCAAGTTCATACCAGTTAAAACTGACTGGGTGTCCCATGAATCCGCCCGGCTCCAGAACTTTCAACGAGCAGGAACCGTTCCATGGCCCTTGGCTCTCGGCGTAAAACATCACGCCATGTTCGTTGGGGCCGATGCCACAGGGGCTGCGAATTCCACTGCATACAGGAACCGTTTTTCCATCGGGTGTGATTTTCAAACACCATCCTCGATAGGGAGCGTCAGAGTGATAGGATTTCGATAGACATAACGCAACCCAAATGTTGCCTTCCGGGTCGGGCTTGGAACCAAACGCGAATTCGTGATAGTTCCGGAATCCCCATTTGTCACTCAGCGTATCAAACAGATCAGCACGTCCGTCGCCGTCCGTGTCGGTGATTCGCGTGACTTCCGTTTGTTGTGTCACGTGGAAAGAACCGTCGCGATAGGCCATTCCAAAAATCTCATCTAACCCACTGGCGAACTTTTTAAATGTTGGTTCAGGGTATTTGTCGAAAGCACCATCGACGATGAATATGTCGCCGCGCCGGGTCGCGATGGCCAACTGTTTACCATCGGGCATGACTTCGAAACTGCCTGCCTCGACGGCAAGTTCTCTGGGAAGTGGAACATCAACTAGTTTGTAGTACTTTGATTCTTCTTCACCTGTTCCCCAGTATTCACCAAGCGGATCCTGCTGAGGAACCGCCGTTAGCATGGTCAGAGAAAGTAGTTTCACTATGTTAAGCAAAGTCAGCATTGGATTTCTGAGGGTTGGAGCTTGATTCGTCAGAGCGTGGGAAACGGAAGTAAGCGATCAGGAATTATTCCAATAAATACTCGATCACCAAAGTCTGCTGGGTGTCGGGCGAGAGGCTGAGTGAAATTTCCAGCTGTTTTCCATCGCCCGATTTCTCTACCGTTGCAGCGTGTTGCGATACTAAACGGATCTGTAACTGTTTGTCCAACGTGAAATTGCTTTCGTCAACGACGGATATATCTTTGGCCGAACCGATTCGAAATTTCAAATTGTCACGTTGTGTTTTCGAAACCAGTTTTACAACTCGTCGCAGAATTGTTTTCTGTGAGGCTTTTCTTTTAGCCTGGAGAAAAAAGTCTTTGACTTCGACTGAATCGAAAACATAACGAAAGGTTGGACGTTGAGATTTGTCCAGTGAATAGCCTTTGAATTGATGCTTGGGAGGTCGACCATCGTCAACGATCCACGGCTCATTTTTGTCGTCGAGCTCTGGTCCCTTAATGAATTTAAAAGGCCTGCTCATTGGTCGAGCGGTGCCTGAACCTTGACCGTAGAATACGCCGGCTGGGTCAAGGAATTTGCCTTTCCAAATCGAATTCAGCCTCAACTGTTCAGCGTCAAACGTCAGGTTGATTCCGCCGGGGTATCCAACGCCGATTCCGCGTTTTCCGATGTCTTGGTAACTACGCCGCAGCATTCTCGCTTCGTTGGCAACGACGATTTCAAGCGGTTCACGAATGACGCCACGTGGGGCACGAGCTTGACGACCATCGAGAAGGTATTGCCAAATTGCCTCGATTTGTTGATCGGGTGGACCTTCGATGTCTTGGCGAATTGCTTTTCCATCAGGCCAGAAAGAAGGCATCACTGTGTTGGGGCTAAACGCCTGCGGAGCAAGCATGTATTGGTAGAACCAGTCCTTTTTCAAACGTTCGGTCATTTCAGTGAGGTCGACCGCCGGCATGGTGTCTGAAATTTTGTATTGGTAGGTGTGACAGGCGACGCAGTTCAGCCCTTTATTGCCTGCCAACTCAAGTCCCGTTTCTCGCATCTTTTTCTGATCGGTGAATTCGGCGAATTTCGTTTCACCAATCTTGTCATTCGACTGGAATAGTTCGATCAGGTGAGCAATGTTTTCTTCGCCGTACTGAGGCATTCGAGTTTTCATGTACGGTCGAATTGAACGCTGGTTTACCATCACATCTCGCATCCATTTAGGATTCAGTTTCGCACCAACGCCGGTCAGAGTCGGTGGGATTCTGCCTTGGTCGCCCAAATTCAAGTTCGTCGTTTTAAAGTGCGGATTTCGATCGACGTTGATGCCTCCAAGGCTATCGCGACTGTGACAAGCGATGCAGTTAAACAACGCGAGGCTGGTTTCGATTTTTTGCGTGTCCGTTAGTCTGTTGGGAGCTTTTTTTAACGCGGCTTGAATCGATTTGATTTCATTGGATTCGAGATGAAAGTTTGGCCATTGTCCGGTTTTTGATGAGAGACAACCCTCTGTTGGCGTGAGTTTCTCAAGAGCCACGTCGGATGCCAGTTGTGGTTTTGTTTTAGATGCATCCAAGAATTCCGTGTGGCAGCTGGCACAATTGTGTTTCGTGAAAAGCGATTTGCCTTGCTCGGCTAACTTTTCGTTGACGCCCCATTTCTTTGCTGGTTGGGCGGATTGAAGAAGGAAGCTCGAAATGTCGATCGCCTCGCGATGCGTCAGCCGCATGTTCGGCATGTGTCCCGACGCACGAACGGCTTGCGGGTCCTCGAGAAAATTGACCAGCCCACTGACGTTGTATTTATTCGCTAGGTTGCCCAGCGGGGTTGAGTCGCTAATTGGTTGCTCGGTCGCGGTTTCGTCTCTTGGCGAATGACATGCAACGCAACCAATCGAATGAAACAGCTCGTGTCCGCGCGGGACTGCTGCGGTATCAATTGACTCCGTTGCAAATTCGTTTTTCCCACTAGCGACCAAGAAATGTGTGATAGAGGTAGCGACAGTTTTTCGTGTCGATTCGTCTACCGATCCGAGTAGCTCGGGCATGGTCGTGCCCGGTTTTACTGCGTGAGGATTGGCCACATACGACTGAATGTAATTCGGGTCTAACCATTTCGCTGACCATTTCAATCGAGGCGGCTTTTTCGCGCCGTTGGCGATTTCTGACGAGTTAGATTTATGGCAGGCAACGCAGTTGTTCTTCTTGATTAAAACTAACCCCGTTAGCTCTGGGCTGAGTTCTCGACGGGGCGCGTTTGCTTTCGCAGTTGCAACATTGGCGTCGGGGCCTCGCTCTTTGAGGTCAAGCACGTAGCGTACGAGGTCGAGGAATTGCTGGCGATCTTTCAATTCGTCAGCTAGTTTCGCCGGCATGCTGGATAGTTTGCTGGGGCGGACGTCGTCAATGTCTTCGCGAAGAACCGTGATCAATTGGTCGATGTTCTGACTGTCTCGGATGACAATTTTTTTATCGTCTTCGCTGACTTTCAGCCCCGTGATGACTTTGCCGTCTGCCGTGGTGGCAATAACGGATCCATATCCTTCTTTGATTTTCTCCGAAGGTTTGAGAATCGATTCGATGATGTACTCATCCGTTACTTTCTCAGCCATCTGGTTTAGAGCAGGCCCAATGAGATCGCTCTGTGCAGAGGCGCGATGGCATTTGGCGCAGTTGATGTTGCCTTGGTGGAAAAGAATTGCCCCACGAACAATGTTGCCGTAACTTCGCGATTCTTCGACGAGTTTGGCCGGAGATTCGGCGAGAAGTTTTTCCGTCAATGTCTGTGCGGACACTGTGTTAAAGAAAAGCGTCGACGCGAAAACTAAAAGCGCCCAAGTACAAAATTTCATTTATGATCCATCAAAGTTGCGCGAGTGTGGCAGTTGATGGATACAGTGTACTCAAATCACGCCCCGTTGTTTGGGGTTAGTGGTTCGTCAATTCTGAATGAATTGTACGAAGGGCATTTTAGTCCGTTGTTCTCAGAGTCGGACAGGAATGTCCAACCTACGTAAGCGAGGATTGAGGAAAAATGGCACAGTCGAGCGGGGCGATATTACAGCCCCACTCATTGACTATGCCGACTTAAAAAGGAGCCTAGATGGCTTACCTTTTGATCAATCTAAAAAACATAAGGAAACACAACTAAAGTGTTTCAGTACTTAAAAGATCAAATCTCAGGGCTATTTAAGCTCAGGAATTTTTCGGCCTGGCGTCCAAGGGGCACCGGCTTCATCGAGTTTTTCATTCAAAGCCTCGATGTCGTCTTCAACCAAAGCTTCCAGATCGCCGACAACCGCTTCGAACTGCTCTTGGGCGATTTCAAGCTGCCGTTCGTGAGTTCCGGTCGGACCCTCTGTACTGCCCATGGCTCCGAACATTGCTGTTCGAAGTCGGCCAGAGATACCAGGAAGTGCCGGCTCGTTGCGACTGGGTTTCGTTGAATCACCTCGGAATTTTTCCTTGATGTCCATTAGCTTGATCTCAAGAGCACGAACTTCGTTCTCCATTTCAGGGTCAAGAGTCGTTGAGTTCTTCACCACGTTCTTGATGGCAGTCAACGTTTCTTCGGCTTGGCTGAGAACGCTGGTTGCACCGCGAACCGATTTGGAAACTTCTCTGGCTCGAACGACGAACTCAACGATGGCTTCCCGGTCACGCTCGCTCGTGTCACCAAAAGTAAGCGGTTCGAGTTCGAATTCAGTAGCCGCAACAAGTTCCTTCGTTTCACCGTTGACAGTCTGTGTGATGTCGACGGTGTAGGTGCCCGGGATGGCCAAGTAACCTTCTTGATGTCGAAGGTCCCAATTGGTTTTGTGCATCCCTCGTGAAGTGCTTCCGTTGATGCGTTTGACAAGGTTGCCCTCGTCGTCACGAATGTTCAGCTGAACACGGGGGGCGACTTCGCGATCTTCTGCCTTGAACTCTTCCCAAGTCGGGTAAGCAGCGTCCTTGCCGGCAGCTGCCGCTCTGCGATCTTTGGATTGTCGTTCAGACTTTTTCGTCTTGAGCGAATCCTTCAAGTGATAAGTAATCGCAACACCGTACGCAGGGTTGGGAGCAGTGTAGAAGTTGGCTCCTTGGAATGCTCGTCCACCACCGGCTAGTGGTGCTGTGACGGCGTAGATCATGCCCTTTTTGATTGGCATGATCGCATTGGATTTCAGCAACTCTTTGTTGACCGAACGTAGCGGCGAGTAGTCGTCGAGAACGTAAAATCCACGACCAAACGTTCCGAGGATAACATCGTCTTCGTCTTTTTGGATTTCAATGTCACGAACGGCAACCGTTGGTAGCCCCGAGCCAAGCTTGATCCATTTTTCGCCACCGTCGATTGACGTAAAGCAACCAAATTCTGTACCGATGAACAAAATGTCTTTGTTGACATGATCTTGTTTGATCGTGTACACGCTTCCACGTTCAGGCAAGTTATTGGTAATGTTGTTCCAAGTTTTGCCACGATCGGTTGACTTGACCACGTAAGGTTTGAAGTCACCACGTTTGTGGTTGTTAACCAAAACGTAAACGGTGTCTGCGTCGTGAAGATCGGCTTCGATATCGTTGATGTAACCGTACTCAGGAATTTCAAGCGAACCAAACGCGCTCACGCCTCGCCAGTTTTCGCCACCGTCTTCGGTGATTTGAACCATACCGTCATCGGTACCGACGTAAATTAGTCCCTCTGCTAACGGCGACTCGCTGACGCTGACAATCGTGCCGTACTGTGACGTCGACATGTTTTTGGCGACTGAATCAACGCTCCAAACGCGGCCCATGACTTTCAATTTGTTTCGATCAAGGTTTCGCGAAAGATCAGGGCTAATCGCTTCCCAGCTGTTACCACGATCATCGCTGGCGAACAAAATTTGCGAGCCGTAGTAGATACGCTCGTGGTTGTGAGGAGAAATCAGCAACGCTGAATCCCAGTTCCAGCGAAGGGCAGGAGAGTCGGAATCGGGTTGCGGTTTGATGTCGACTCGCTCACCTGTTTTTCGGTTGTATCGAACAAGGCCACCATATTGCCATTGAGAGTAAATCGTGTCGGGATCTTCTGGATCTACCGCAGGGTCAAATCCGTCACCGAACACGGTGATGAACCAGTCGCTGTTTCGAATTCCATGACGATTGTTGGTCTGTGAAGGACCGCCTTGAGTCGCGTTGTCCTGCGTGCCACCGTAAACGTAGTAGAACGGTTTCTCGTTGGAGACGGCGACTTTGTAGAACTGTGTGATAGGCAAGTTCGCTTTGAAATCGTAGGTCTTTCCACGATCCCAAGTTTCATAGACGCCACCGTCGCAACCACAAATCAAGTGGTCAGCGTCGTTGGGATCAATCACCATCGCGTGGTTGTCGACGTGTTTGTCGGCTTCACCAACACTCGACCAGGTTTTTCCACCGTCTTCGGTGACTCGGTTGTATGTGTCAAGCGAATACAAGCGATCCATTTTGTGAGGACACGCAACTAGCTCTTGGTAGTACTGTGGGCTGCTGGAAACTTCGCTGCTCATTCGGCGCCATGATTCACCTTTGTTGGAGCTGCGATAGAAACCGCTTTGGCCGCCGGAGGCTTCAACGATCGCGTAAACGACCTCTGGGTTGATCGGCGAAATCGCCATTCCGATTCGGCCCTTGTCTCCACCTGGCAAACCACGATTGATTGCTTTCCATGTCTCACCACCATCGGTCGATTTGTGGATTCCTGATTCGGGTCCACCGTCAATCAAAACCCAAGTGTGTCGTCGACGCTGATAAGAACTTGCGTACAAGATATCTGGGTTCGACGGATCCATGTGGACTTCGTTAATCCCAGTGTGTTCACTGACGTTCAGAATGTTTTTCCAAGTCTTTCCGCCGTCGGTTGTTTTATAAAGTCCGCGGTCGCCGCCTTCTTTCCAAAGTGGACCTTGGGCTGCGACGAAGACCGTGTTTGAGTCATCGGGATGGATGACGATTTTTCCAATGTGTTCACTGTTTTCGAGCCCGACTTTTTTGAAGCTTGCTCCACCGTCAGTTGATTTGTAGAGGCCGTCGCCGTAACCAACACTTCGTTGTGAATTGTTTTCGCCTGATCCAACCCAGATCGTGAATCGATCGTTGGGATCAATCGCAAGACAACCAATTGAGTAACTTCCATAGCCATCAAAAATTGGCCGCCAAGTCACACCTGCGTTGGTTGTTTTCCAAACACCACCACTGGACGCGGCAACGTACCAAGTGCTTCGTTTGACAGGGTCGACAACGATGTCACCGATCCGGCCCGACATCAACGCGGGGCCAATTCCGCGAAATCGAAGCGATGAAAGTAACCCCGAATTTACACCCGGCGTTTCATCTTTTGGGGTGTCAGAGTCCTGTGCAATTGCGGCCGATGGTGCGGCGACAGTTGCAGTTAATATAAGGGCAGAAAGCACAAAGCAGAGTACCGAAAAACGGCGAGGCATGGGTTACTCCGGGTGTAAAAACAAGGGATTGGTCGAACGTGACGTTCATGGCGTTCATGATTAGGCTAGTCTAATCGCAGCAACCAGTGAATTGAACCGACGAAGACGGTAAAAACGCAGAGGGGTTCGTGGTGATGTGCGGAATCTAACGGGCTTGTGGCATTCCTGCATCATTTCTTCTCCGGAAAGCGTTTTCATCCGCCCAGAACACTTGTTGCGACTCATTTCAAGCTAGATATTTCGACGGTGTGACACCAAAGAATTTCCTGAATGAAAATATAAACGCGCTCAAACTTTCGAATCCCAGCGCATTGGAAATTTCAGTAACGGTGCGGCCTTCTTCAAGCAACCGAACGGCCGATAATAATCCGGCTTGGCGACGCCAGCGACCGAGAGGTGTCTGGGTCTGTTCAGTAAAGAATCGCTGCAACGTTCTCAAGCTGACATTACTTTCTTTGGCGACTTCAGAAAGCGATTGGGCCGGATCGGCCAGCATCGAATTCGCCGCCGCTATCGCTCGGGGGTCGCTGGGCATCGGAAGCATCAACGGTTCTGATTCCATCTTCTTGGCTTGGCAAATCAAAAGCTGAATCAAGCTTCGGTTTTCGACACAACTTGGCTCGACGATACCGAGTTTGCAAATGTGAACGATCAATTCACGCATCAAGTTTGAAACGTTGACCGCCACACAACGCTTTGACGAAACGACTCGCATCCGCGGCGGCAGATACAGCGTTCGCATCATCACGGCGCCGTACATCACAATTTTATGCGAAAGTTCAGCCGGAATCCAAACTGCTCGCTGCGGCGGAACGATCCATGTTGATCGTTCGGTTTGAACATGCATCACACCCGATGTTGCGAAAACAAGTTGCATCCAGTCGTGCGAATGCCAATCGACCTGATGTCCTTGAGAAAATTTCGCAGTCAAAGATCGAATTTTCGTTTGGCGTGTTTTCGACATTTTCAGTCATTCTATCGCAAGCGTGAAACGGAAGTGTCGTTCTATAATTGCCGCAACACAATAACTATTCAAGCTTTGAGGGTTCAATGCATTCAAATAACGTCACGCATTTTGCGATTTACGCCGACGATGTCGAGCGAGCCAAAAAATTCTACCAGTCCGCTTTTGGCTGGAAGTTCGAAGAATGGGGCCCGCCAGAATTCTATCTCGTCCATACCGGTGAGGGCGGGATACTCGGCGCGTTACAAAAGCGTTCCGAGCCGGTCACTGGCAGTGGCATGATCGGTTTTGAGTGTTCGGTCAGCGTACAAGACGTAACGGAAACCGCCAAAGCGATCGAAAAACACGGCGGCTCGATTGTGATGAAGGAAGTCGAGATCCCTACTGTTGGTCGGTTGGTAAAGTTTTGTGATACCGAAGGCAATCAGGCGTGCGCGATTCAATATTCGAGCTGACCCCTTGGTTGCTCGCGTTGTTTCAAATCAAGGTCGTCTTCAACGTGAACCGTTTACGCTGGGGCTAGTTGCTTCCAAGGACATGTCGAATTCGACTTTTAATTTTCTACTCCACCACTTGAGATAATCTTGATCTGAACCATTTGGATCAAGCCCACGCTTCTTCATCGTTTTGGCATGCCACTGTTTCTTTTCAGCGACCAACGTTTTCATTTCGGAATCACTCATCTCAGAAACGCGCCCCTGGTCGTTGGTGTCGATTTCCCATTGATCAAGTGATTTCGAGAGTTCGCCAAGCACCGATTGATGTTCGGTGCTGTTGGCGAGGTTGTTCAATTCATGCGGGTCGACTGAGATATCGTACAGCTCTTCTTTTGGTTTGGTCGCTTTGAAGAATCGAGCTTGGGCGGTAGTCAGTCTGCCTTGTTGGTGCAGTACGCGAGAAAGGGCAAGCACAGGATACTGCAATTCTTTGTAGCTGCTTCTCGTGGAATAGGGGAGCTCTGGGTGATAGTTGCGAATGTATTTGAACTTCGCCGTGCGGACACTCCGAATGCGATCGACAGCATCACCACAACGATCGCGCGCGGCGAAAATCATTTTGCGATGAGGAGTTTCACTATCAAGAAGGTCCAATCCTGTCATTGCGGCTGGGACTTTGAGTCCTGCTAGTTTCAATGAAGTCGGAGCGGCATCCAGCAGACTCGTCAATTGATGGTCTACCGACGGTTCGGCTCCCGGGACGTGCACCAGCATTGGAACCTGAATGCCACCATCGTAGAGCCACTGTTTGCCCCAAACATGTGGGCGTCCATGATCGCCAAAAAAGAAGATCGCAGTTGAATCGGCGAGCCCTTCGTCTGCTAACTTTTTGAGAAGCTCGCCGACCTTACGATCCATCGTCTCAACGGATTGTAGATAGTTCGCCCAGTCAGTTCGAGTGATCGGGTGGTCTGGATACTGTGGCGGCAGCTGAATTTTCGCTGGCCGACTTGGACCTTTGTTGTCTTCAAAATCGCGATGTGGAGGTTTGATTTGAAACTGAGCAAAAAAGGGTTGGCCGGGTTTTCGTTCCGTCCAATCTTTTGCGTCGAACTTGAAATCCAATTCGAAGTTGTAGTCTGTCTTGCCTTGGTTGGTTACAAAATAGCCGGCGTCGCGAAAGCACTCCATGACCGTCGGCGTGTTTTTCGAAAGTGGTTTTTTGTTTCTCGTTCGGTGATGATGCGCACCAAGTGAGGTTTGGAAAACGCTTGTTACAAACGCGGAACGTGAGGGGGAGCAAGCCGGAGACGTTGCAAACGCGTTGGTGTAGCGTACGGACTTGGCCGCCAGTTGATCAAGATTCGGAGTCGAGACCGCGGCTGTTCCATAGCACCCAATGTCGGGGCTGAGATCATCGGCAACAATCCAAACAACATTCAAACGGGTTGCTTTGTCCGGTTGCTGAACTTCGCGACGCGAGGTCTGTTTCGCGTTCAATTGACCAACGATAAAGAGCAAAAGAATGACGACGGAAATCACTTTATTGATACGGCAACACATTGGGGAACACATGGGCGTCTCAGTAAGGAATCGCGGCTAGCATGACGTTGTCCGATTGTACTTGTTCGCAATCGGATTGGGGGAGCAAGTATCTTGCTCGTGACACGGTCTTTTCAGTCCAAAAATTTGTTGGCTTTTTCTATTTTTTTCAACCGGTTTGAATTGCGGGGCGCCTCTATCAATATGGCATTCGCTAAATGAATAAATAAGCAACGGGACGGAAGGCAAAAACCATGAGTTTTCAATTGTTTGATATTTCGACCAACACAGTTTCTAGTGGTAGCGAAGAGAAAAACTGCATGAGTTGTGGGAAGACTCAAATCCACGAAATGAGCGTCAAATCAACTGTCATACGATTGGCAATGTTCCCTGTGAGGACGACGGTTAAGTCACTTCAGAAGTGCTCGCATTGCGATACCAAATCGGAAGTAAAACCCGATTTGGCGGCCAGCTAAATGAGCTGGCTTGGCGAACTCTAGCGAAAAAGTTGCCCGACTCCGACTATTTTTCGGATGTCCTGTTTACATCGTTTGAGATAGCGACCAGTGATTCTGTCGTGCGAATGAAAATGACTCCATTTGAAATCGCAGGAGTTGCGAGGCAGGGTGCGCCCATTTTGTTTCGCGCGAGTATTTTAAATTTTGCGCCTGCTGCCAAGACATACACGGTGCCGTTCTCAGAAGCACAGAATATTTTGTCATCCGCAGCGACCAGAGAGGCGATGATTCCTGCTTTGGCGTCCAAGCGTTCTTGGAAAACTTTCTCGCCTGTTTTGGCGTGAAAGCAACGCACCGCAGCGTTGGTATTTCCCAAGTACAAGTGATCCTGATAAACGACGGGCGTCGAAAGATAGGATCCACCTTTGGGCCGGCTCCAAACGATCGCCGGATTGGGGGCCCCTTTTTCGCTGGTCGTTTGGTCGTCGGACTCGGGCGTGATGTCTCCGCTCGCATCTGGACGAACAACAAAAATCGGAGCAGGGCCGCCGTGGGCATTGGTGATGTAGATCCAGTCGTTGGCTACAAATGGCGTCGGCACCGGGTTGTCGCCACCGCCTTTTAATCGCCAAAGCTCGTCGCCGGAGTCCAGGTCGTAGGACGTGATCCATGGCCATCCATTCACGACGACCTGCGTTCGGTCCTTGGTTTCGTGAATCAACGGAGTGCCCCAGCTTCGTTCGCAGATGTCTTTGCGAGCAACTCGCCAGATTTCCTTTCCGTCGGCAAGGCTTAGTGCCGCGACGAAAGGGTTGGATGGATCGTCACACACGACAACGATTCGATTGTTGGCAACCGCGGGTGAGCTCGCGTATCCCCAGCCGATTCCGTATTTGCTAATGTTGATCACGCCAAGGTCTTGGCTCCATTTCAAGTTTCCATCGAGATCGAAACAGTACAGGCCTTCGGAACCAAAGAAGGCAACCAAGTTTTCTCCTTCGACTGTCAAACTTGTATTGGCGTGAGTCGCTTTCGCGTGTCGGGTCGCACGAGGCTTTCCTTTTTTGGCAGTCCGTCGCCAGATTTCGTTGCCACTTTTTTTGTCGTAACAAATCACAACCCAAGATTGCTCTCCGGTGTCATCAGCCGCTTTGGGGCCACCGCCGGCGTCGACCTTCAGAGGCGATTTTCCGTCGGTTGAAATTGCCGTCGCCAAATAGATTCGGTCGCCAACGATAATGGGGCTTGAATGACCAAGACCAGGAACGGGAGTTTGCCAAAGGACTCCTCGGAGTTCGCCACTACTTTCATCGGCATTCCATTCAGTCGGCAGGTCGAATCCATCTGCAACACCAGTGCCACCATTGCCTCGGAACGTAGGCCAGTCGGTGTCGTCGGTGGATCGATTTGCCAGGCTGTTCGTCATGGTGACCCAGCAAGAAAGGATCGCCAACAGTAAGATTGAAAGCATCTTCATTTTACGGCCTCGTTATTCTCGTTCGCTGAGCGTTAACAATTTGAATAAGCGTGTTCAATTCTTAGCGGCTGGCTTCCACGGTTGCTTGCCATCTTTTTCACGAAGGAATTTTGCATCGACTGATTCGTACCAGGCGTGCAAACGAGCTCGCATTTGGTTGACTTGCTCAGGCATCGCATCAGACAAATCTTTCGTTTCGCCGATGTCGTCTTTTAGATTGTACAAATGCACGCGTCCGTCTTCGTAGCGCTCGACCAATTTAAAATCGCCTTCACGGATCGCGCCTCCTGGGAAGCCGCCTTGATTGCTGTAGTGTGGGTAGTGCCAGAATAATGACTTTCGATCAAGCGATTCGCCTTTGAATGCTGGAGAGAGGTCGACCCCATCAATCTCGTGTTGATATTCAATTCCCGCAGCAGCGGCGATGGTGGGGAACAGGTCAATGGAAGAGATGGGCTGAGCGTTTGTCGAACCTGGTTTCGTGATTTCAGGATAGCGAACGATCCACGGTTCGCGAATGCCGCCCTCGTAGACCCAGCCCTTGCCGCCGCGAAGAGGTAGATTGCTGGTCGGTGAACCTTCCGATGTTGAGAGTCCGCCGTTGTCTGAAGTGAATAGCACGATCGTGTTATCGGCAACGTCGGAGTCTTCGAGTTGTTTTAGGACTTTACCAACTGCCTGATCCATGGCTTCCACCATCGCGGCGTACACGGCATGTTTTTGCAAGATTCGAACTTTGCGAGGTTTGTCGCCAAGGACTTGTTCTTCGTCAGCAAACTGTTCGCCAGTGATTGCAGCGGCTCTTGTTTTATATTTCTCGACCAGATCTGGACGCCCGATCAATGGAGTGTGTACCGAGTAAAACGCGAGGTAGGCGAGGAACGGTTTGTCTTTGTTGGATTCAATAAAGGCTGCGGTGTCGCGGGCAAGTCGGTCGGGAAGGTGGTCACCTTCTTTGCTCTCGATTTTCATTTCAGGGTTCTTGAACGGGCCAAAATACTTATTGCCTAGATAAGGTCCGCCAGCCTTGTGCCCACCAACGTTGACGTCGAAGCCACGATTTTGTGGATAGTATTCTTCGGTTGGGCCGAGGTGCCATTTGCCTGCAAAGAAAGTCGAGTAGCCGTTTTTCTGTAGCAGCTGTGCAATCGTGATTTCATTTAGTGGCATTTTGTTGTGAAGAGGCGCAGGCCGAAATTTTCCGCTGCGGTTGCCGGTGAAGAAGTTCGTCGCTTCGACACGCGTCGGGTACTTACCCGTCATCATGCTGTAACGAGTTGGCGAGCAAACAGGATTCGCAGCATAGCCATCGGTGAAACGCATGCCACTTGATGCCAGTCGGTCGATGTTGGGTGTCTCGTAAAAACAGTCGGGATTGTTGGCGCCGATGTCCATAAAGCCAAGGTCATCAACTAAGATCACAACAAAATTCGGTGGCTTGGACGAGGTCGTTTCGTTGGCAGATGCGACCTGTACGACTTGTACGACTTGCACAAGTAGTGCCAGAACAAATGAGGCTACAAGAATCGTTGCGCTTTGCCGTTTCATGTTTTTGTCATTCTTGTTGGATTGTGTTGCGTGGTTGGTACATTGTAATCGAGATCAATCTTTTTTCGCACCGAATGTGATGTTGTCGATTGATCAGTGAAAACGAATTTTGTTCGCGCTTTTTGTTCGCGCTTTTTGTTCGCGCTTTTTGTTCGCGCTTTTTGTTCGCGTTAGAATCACACTGTAAATTCGTGGCCTTCAACTTCTTTTAGGATTTGCTCAAGATGAAAAACAGTTCGCTCGTAGTTTTCGCTGCGTTGATCGTAGCGTCTGTGACCGCTCATGGACAGCAACCAGGTTTGAGCCTCTCTGGAATGTTTGGTGATCACATGGTCCTCCAACGCAACTCCGATGCTCCGATTTGGGGGGCTGCGAAACCAAACGAGCAAGTCAGTGTGGGCGCGTCGTGGACCAAGAGTATCTTTAGCGCGGTGGCAGATGAAAATGGGAAATGGCAAACCAAAATAAAAACGCGAAACGCGGGCGGACCGTTCAAGATCACTGTTAAATCGGGTGAAGATTCGATCGAACTCAACGACGTGCTACTTGGTGAAGTTTGGATTTGTTCCGGACAATCCAACATGCAGTGGAAGATGCGAGGGTTTGGGGTTGATCATTTCAAAGAAGATGTCGCCAAAGCGAAATATCCGAACATTCGTTTTTGTGCCGTTCCCCAAGTCCTTGCTTTAAACGGACAGGATGATGTCAAAGCAAAATGGAATTCATGCAATCCAAAATCCGTTTTAGCGTTCAGTGCCGTCGGTTACTTTTTTGGTTCGCGGCTTCATCAAGAATTGGATGTTCCGATTGGATTGATTTCAACCAATTGGGGCGGCTCATCGGCGGAGGCTTGGGTTAGCCCAGACGTCCTGGCTGAAAAGTTTCCTGAATTCAAAACCAAGTCGGATGATTACGAACGAATCGTCAAAGAAGTCGGTGCTGTTTTTACGCAGCGCCAGAAGGATAAGCCGAAAGGGTTGAATCAACGGAGCCCATCCGTTTTGTACAACAGTATGATTCGCCCCGTGTTGCCATATTCAATTCGCGGAGTCATCTGGTATCAAGGCGAGTCGAACTGTGAGTTTCCAGAACAATACCGCAGTCTATTCCCGACAATGATCCAAGATTGGCGAACCAAATGGGGCATCGGTGATTTTCCTTTCTATTACGTTCAGATCGCGCCTTTCAAATACAAAGACATTCCCGGTAGAGCTGCGTTTTTGAGAGAGGCACAGATGATGGCTTTGTCTGAGCCAAATACCGGGATGGCGGTGACGATGGACATTGGTGAGGCGAACGACATTCACCCGAAAAAGAAAAAACCAGTCGGCGAACGTTTAGCGTTGCTGGCATTGGCGAGGGACTACGGAAAAACGAATATCGTAGATTCTGGCCCACTCTATAAGTCATGCAAAATCGAGAAAGACAAAATGCGTTTGGAATTTAGCAGTGTGGGCGGTGGGCTGGTGGCGCGAGATGGGAAACCGCTTTCTCATTTCACCATGGCAGGACCCGACAAGAAATTTGTTCTCGCCACAGCGATCATTGACGGCGAAACCGTCGTCGTCAGTAGCGACGAAGTGTCGGAGCCAGTGGCTGTTCGCTATGGTTTTGGGAATGCAGACATGCCAAATCTTTCAAACAAAGAAGGATTGCCTGCTTCTTCGTTTCGAACTGATGACTGGGAAATGTCCACGCCTGAAAGCAACTAAGTCTGGGACGGAGCAATAGGACGAAGGTGATCGCGAACCCAAGGCGCTTGGAAACTTACTTGCTGTTTTCGGTTTTAAATTTGGGAACGATCGCCTGTGCTGACCGGTCACCGACCACGAAATAGCCGAGCGGTTTGTCTGCTTTGTCGGCGATCATCCACACTTCGCCAGGCCGGGTTCGATTCGGTTTTCGCCAGCCTGATTCCAACGTTCCGTACGATTGAGATCCGCCATCGTCTAGCATTCGGAACACATTCACAGGAACGCCACTTTGGTTTGAGAAACTAACATTGAATTTGTTGCCGTCAGGTCTGGAGGCAGGAATTTTTTCAACACCAGCACTTGAGCTAACGACGTTCCATTTTAGTTTTGGTAGCTCTGTAATTTTTGCTGGAACGAATTTTGCAACGTCTTTCGGAGCGTGGTTCTTTAAACGCGTCGCATGGTCCGCGTATTTTGGATCGCCAGCCAAATTGTTCCACTCGAACGGGTCAGTTTTGATGTCGTAGAGTTCTTCGTCTCCGTTGTCATAGTGAATGTACCGATATCGCGAACCGCTGACGCTGTAATTGTCTGGTTTCATTAATTGAGTGAATGCGGTGTGCGGCCACTCGGATTCGGCGTCTATTAAAATCGGAATCAGGCTAGGGGCGTGTGCAGTTTCTTGAGGCGGCAAGCCGGCAAGTTCAACCAACGTTGGAAAAAGACTGAGCAAGCTAACTGGAGCATCGCAAACCGTTCCAGCTTTGGTGCCATTTTTCAAACCAGCAGTACCCTTGGGGGCACGCAAGATTAGCGGAACACGGGTGCACGCTCGCCAGCCTGTGTACTTTTGCCAGTGCTGTTTTTCTCCAAGATGCCAGCCGTGGTCGCTCCATAGAACAACGATGGTGTTGTCACGATTGGGGCCACTCTCTAACGCATCCAAAACGCGCCCAACCATCGCATCGGCAAAAGCGATTGAGGCGAGATACCCCTGAACGCCTTCTTTCCATTGATCTTCTTTTTGGATGTGAGCGAAATAGCGATTGCGAGCAAGCTTTTTCGCCGCCGGTGGTAGGTCATCGAGATCGTCTTTCTTGAAGCCAGGCGGAAGTTGGATCGTGTCCAACGGGAACTGATCAAAATATTTCTTTGGGACAAACCACGGTTCGTGTGGCCGGTAAATTCCACATGCGAGAAAAAACGGTTTGTCATGTTTCTTACTCAGTTTTTCTCCAATCCATTTCGAGACCAACCAGTCGCCACCGAACTCTTCGTCACTTGCATCGAGCGGCCCCCAGTCAGTTTCGATGTATTGCCAAGGACCTCCGCGCGGCAAATTTAAAGGGCGCGTCTCTGGATAGAGCGTTCTAGGAAACGGGTTTTCGGTTTCCTTTGGCGGGTTGTATTCATCCCACGATTGAGCGTCGATAAAGTAATGAAGAATCTTGCCGCTGCCCGCTGACCAATAGCCCTGTTTCGAAAAATATTTTGGCATCAGTTCTGCATCGGGCAGTTTCGTTCGCATCTTTTGCCGATTGTCATAAAGCCCCGAAACATACCCCGGAACCCCAGTCATGATCGCTGTCCGTGAGCCATTGCAAGCCGGCGAAGGACAATGAGCATTGGTGAATAATTGCCCCGAGGCAGCCAAACGATCCATGTTGGGAGTCGTCGATTGTGGGTGTCCTCCCATGCACCCGATCCAGTCGTTCAAGTCATCCACCGAGATGAACAAAACGTTGGGTTGGGATGCGTCGTCGCACATTGCCGAATCGACAAGCACAAAAATGACGAGTAACGCTGCAAAGAATTTTGAGGTTGGAATGCGATTGATCATTTTGGCATTCTAACGGAACACTTCAATGCAATGCAGTACTTTTTGGGTGTGCCGATCGCGATTGTTATGAAGAGTCATACCTCACAACAAGCTATAGCCCACATCAGCATGAACGTCGATTGCTATTCACGTTTTAGTTTTCCAGACTCAACCATCCGCTCGATTGAAGCTTCGGTTTTGGCGTTTTCCTCTTCGGTAGGTTCTCTTCCGGTTAACGCTACGCTGATCTTGTGTGACATTTCTCGAATTCCCTGGGCGGTGAGGTCTGGGCGAACTAACACTCGCCGGTTTTCATTCTCTTTCATGTTCGGGTTTTCTTTTCTCTCGGTTGGGTTCTTTCGATACAGCCAAACTGAAAATTCACCACGTCGGCTATGGGATGCCCCAGTGTAGGGGCTTTCTTTGTCGCAAACTGGTGGTGCTGGCAGTGGCTTATGAGATTTTGCGTGAATTTTTAAGGCGCTTTTCGAAAACTTAAACGCATACTTATTCGGCAGTTTCCAGAAAATCTTATTTCTTAAGTTTGCTGTTTGACGCCGTTTTTTCCAACCAACAAGTCGAATTCCCATGTCAGGTATTTCGACAACCCGTTTTTGCGTTACTTTTCCGTCCCCAGCGGGTTTCCCCCAAAGTTAAGTGGTGGGCGGTGGACGGGATGTTCCATGTAACTCAGATCCGATTTAGTCTGTAAGCCTCCTCTTTTCTTATCTGAATAAGCAATGAAATCTAATATCAATGCCCAAACCTAATCCGGTTGTTGTTGTCGTCGAAGACGACATTGTCGACCTCGAAGCACTCTTGCGTGGAATCAAAAAGCGAAACCTTCAATACGAAATTCATCACAAGCAAAGCGCAGAGTCCGCGATTGCTTCGCTTGAGGGCGATGGATTCTCTCCAGAGCAACGCGAGAATTTGATTGTCATTCTCGACATCAATATGCCAAGTATGAACGGCCATCAATTTCTTGAGTCGATTCGCAATAGTGTGACACTTCGTCGTACCATCATTTTTGTGTTGACCACCTCCAATGATGTCAACGATAAAGCAAAGGCCTACGACAAGAATATTGCAGGATACTTTGTGAAATCCAACGTTAGTGGTTTGCTTGATACTGTGGCGCTCTATTTGGAGAACGTTGAGTTCCCACCGTTTGAATAACTTGCAAACCAAAATAATACGCTCGCGGAAAATTCAATCCCGATGTTAATTGACTGGCCGATCGCTTGCTGTTGTGTGCTCGATTCTCACGGGTGCTCCGAACCACGGTTCATAACTCGGTGGTTTTGTTCCAAGTTAGCCGGAAGGTTGTTCCAACGCCTGGTTCCGAGGTCAAACCAATCTCGCCACCAATGGATTCGGTGATCCGTTTGACGATGGCCAGGCCCATTCCTGACGCTTCGAGGTCATCCCGCGACTTCAGCGTTTTGAACATGTCGAAAATCTTTTCATGGTGTTCGCGCGGAATGCCCGGACCGTTATCAGTGATTTCGAAGAGGATCGTTTCGCCCAACCCCGTGACGCTTATCTTGACTCGGCCAGTGCTGCCTTGGTCGTGGTGTTTGATTGCGTTGGAAACCAAGTTCTGCAGGCATTGTTGAAGCGGAGTAAGCCACGTTTTAATACGCAAATCTGCAGGCTCGATTTGAGTGTCAATCAGAAAGCCATCGGGAATGTGGATCAGCTCGGTCACTCGGCTTACCATTTCCTGAACCGAGATCTCGCGAACGTCGCCCATTTGTCGACCTGCCCGAGAGTAGGTTAGCAAATCAGTCAAAAGCATTTGCATGCGCCCAATTCTCGATTGCATTAGCCGTAAGTTTTCTTGGCATTGTTCTGGCAAGGAATCGCCCGCATCTTCGACTATCCAATCGGCTAAATTGGCAACAGCCCGAATGGGCGAGCTTAGATCGTGAGAAGCAACGTAGGCGAATTCATCTAGGTCCTGATTTCGTTTCTCAAGCTCTTTTGCATATTCTTGCATTTTCAATTTTGCCTGGTGCATCTCGGTGACGTCTCTGCCTTCGGGAATCAGGAAAACGACTTTTCCCGTTTCGTCCTTCACCGGCTTTAATGAGAAATCCACATTCAATATCGAACCATCGGCGGTCGGATGCGTTGCCTCAAACCGGTCAAACGTTCCTGTTGCAGCTTTCTTCACCGCTTCACGTAGTCGCGTTTGCAATTCGTTTGAGTGTTGCCACCAGGCGGTATCCCAGAACTTTTTGCCAAGAACTTCCTCAGGTGAAATGCCAGCCGCCTTAAGAGAGGTTCGATTTGCGTTTACCAAGGTTCCGTCAGGTGACATGATTCCAATAAACTGAAATGTCTGGTTGAAGATTCCTCGAAACCGTGCGTCACTCTCAGCGAGGTTTTCGTTGGCGATTCTGAGCGCTTCAGCTTTCGACGCGATAGCCTTAACGTTTGCCTTGAGCTCAGCCGTGCGTTGCTCGACTCGCTTTTCCTGTTCTGCATTCACTCTCGCTAATTCTTGACGCACGGCTACCAAGCCGGTGATGTCTCGCCAAACCAATTGACTGAACAGGGGGGTCCCATCTTCGTCGACTACCATCGAGAAGTTTTGCACGACCGGGATCGAGGTTCCGTCTTGCCGTTGCAGCACTAGCTCTTTGTCGCTTGCGGCTCCCTGTTTTCTCAGTTGCGCGAATAGGGCCTTGGCTTCGTCTTCGCAATCGGGATGGAAAATGTCAAAAACGGATGATCCAACGATTTGGTCACGCGGCCGACCGATTGCGTTGATCAGCGTTTGATTGCACTTTTCAACCAACCTAGATTCAACGCCGACGGAAACACACATGTCGGGCGAGTTTTCATATAGATCGTTATGAAGTCGCTCAATTTTTCGAAGTTCTAAAATTTCTTCGCGGAGTCGCTGGAGCGTTTGGCTCTCTTGTTGAGATGACGCAGATGCCAATTCTCGCTCTTGTTTGTTTGGATTCATCGTTGAGAATCGGAAGGTGATTAAATCTGCGATCGGGGACTACGACTCTTGCATCCGAATTTGTCATGATCGCAAATTGTCCAACACGGGGCAACATTGTTCCGTTGGGGTGTGCGACCTATTGGTAGAGTTTGCGGGGAAGCGCATCGTCAGCTGGAGAAGTGTGCTCATAGTGCAACCACTGCAACACCCTGGGCGCCAACCTGAAGAGGTTTCACAACCGTAACGGCAAGATGCCCGTGTTTCTAATTCTGTGCGGCTTTCGGTTTTATGGTCGCAATCAGTTCTGTGGGAAAGCCATTGCGAATTTTAAATTTGTCTCTTAAACGCGACTTAAACGCTTGCTTCGACATTTTTTAAGCAAAGAATCAAGTTTTTCGATATTCTGTGTCTGAGACTGTTTCCTCCGGCATCACATATAGGCGAATTGTTTTGGCTGAACCAAATGAGGATGAATTGCTCCGGCAAGATATGAAGTCGATCACGCTACTATTGAATCAAGCAAAAACCGGTTGCGATGAATCTCGCGATCGAGTTTTTGAGCTGTTGCAGCCGGATATGGAACGCATGGCGAGGAGATATGCTGACATTAAGCACCGCCACAAAGCTGGTGTTTCAGATATTGTACAACGATCGTTCGTGAAACTTTTCGAGAATTTTGGAAGTGTTAAAGCCAACTCTGGAGCCATGATTCGAGGGTGGATCAAATCCGTTGTCAGGAATGAAGCAAAGCAAGTCAGTCGCGGATTCAGAACGCAACGAAGAGACATTTCTCGCGAGCAATCCGTCGGCGATCAGGGAGGAGTCGAGGCGATTCTCAATGCGGTCGATCCTACGCCAGCGTCTGAAGCGATTCGCAAGGAACAGTTGGAAGCTGTGCAAAAAGCGATAAGCCGTCTTTCCGAAGACGATCAAAAAGTCATTCGATTGCGGACTTTTGAAAATAAAACCGATGAAGAGATGGTCGAACTGATGGGGCGAAGCAAGGACGCCGTGAATAAACTTTGGAGTCGAGCAATCAATAAACTTCGAAAGATAATGCTGGCCGATGAACAACGAAGACAGTAAAGATTCAAACGACACCAACAGCGAGGAAGATCGCGAGCAGATCATGGCAGACTTGCTCAGTGCGGTGGCCAAGGGAGGGGCACATCCTGTTGGTGAGAAATTCGCCGATGAAGCCGCGGGTGGGGTGGACGATGGAAAAGGCGATGAGGCGATGCTTGACGCAAAAATTGATCAGCTTTCCGAAGAAGAACTTGAACACCTGTTTGTGGTCGGGCGATTCGCTCGACAGCTCGGCAACATTTGCCAATCGAGTTTGGAGACTTGCAGTAACGATCAAGTTGGCTCGAAACTCATCAACAACAATGCGTCGTCTCCCGCTGCCGAAGCAGGTTCTTTACATCCCGACCGAATCGGTAAATTTACGATCCTCGAACTTGCAGGGCGGGGTGGTTTCGCGAATGTTTACAAAGCGGTTGACGATGACCTTCAGCGTCACGTAGCCATTAAAATTCCGCATCTGGACAAACTTCGCACGCCTCAGTTGCGAGAGCGTTTCCACCGAGAAGGGCGAGCCGCCGCAGTTTTGGATCACGACGGAATTGTGACCGCCTACGAAGCCGGCACCCAGGATGACCACGAGTACATTTGCTATGCGTGGGTCGAGGGGATGGATCTCGGACGTTGGTTGAACTGCCAAGAATCCGACCAGTCCGCGATTTCGGTTGGAGAAATCGCAGCCGCAATTGAGCATCTCGCAGACGCGATTGGGCATGCCCATGCACGTCAAATTTTGCACCGCGATATCAAGCCTGCCAATATCCTTGTTGCGGAATCCGGTGATCGACCTTGGTATGAATGCTTGCTGGTTGCCGATTTCGGATTGGTCCGCGAACTCGATGGATTGGTAAATTCGGATTTGACAAACGAAGGCGAGTTGATGGGAACGCCGGCGTATATGTCGCCAGAACAGGTTCGCTGCGAAACAGCAGGACCACAATCCGACGTGTTTGCATTGGGCGCATTGATGTACGAATTGCTGACGGGCGATCCGCCACACCTTCGCGGGAACTACACGGCGACTTTGATGGCGATTGAAAATGACAGTGTTGCTCCAATTAGCAGTGTGCGCCCCGACGTGCCTCGTGATTTACAAGCCGTTTGTATGAAGTGCCTGGAGTTCGATCCGTCAAAGCGATATAGAAACGGGGGCGAGTTGCAAGAGGACTTAATTCGTTTTCGCAAAGGAGATCCGGTTGTTGCGCGGCCCGTTGGTACGATTGGAAAACTTGTTCGTTGGAGAAAACGCAATCCGGTTGTCGCGAACTTGCTCTGTTCAACATTGCTTTCACTAACGATTGGTCTGACCGTTGTTGGTTGGCTGTTGAGTAAATCGCTGAGCGACAATCAACGCATCCTTGCGGCTCAACAAGAAACGGAACGGTTTTCTGAAGCTAACCGGCAGGCACTTGATTCAATCCTGGGTTCGTTTCGGCAGATCAACCCGGAGACGGGTGGTAAGTCGGACCTGCTGGCCGGCGAAGTTCTCGACGCTGCCAGTCGGGACATTGAAAGTAAATTTGCAGCTCAGCCTATAGCTAAAGCTCGGTTGTTGTCCGAGTTGGGCCGGGCCTATTCTAGTCTTGGGCTGTACGCAGAAGGTGCTCTGCGTCACCGGAAATCGTTAGACCTGTTCGAGGAGGCAGCCGGGCCTTTAGAGCTAAACACAATTCGAGAATTACAGTTGTTGGCCCAGGCTCAGATGGAAGCGGGACAGCTTTCGGATTCACTTGATAGTCACAATCAACTGCTGGAACGGGCCAAGAGTAATCTCAAGATTTCGGATGCGATTACCAGAAAATCCACGCTCGCACTCGCTGAATTGCAACTGCGAAGTGGTAACTTTTTGGCAACGATTGACGCCCTTGCATCACCGCGGGGAGATTTTGAAGATGACGAAAGCCTCCTGCGTATCGAACTTTTAACAGAGGCGTATCGGCGAAATGGTTCTCTTAAAAAAGCAATCCACACGTCGAAGTCGTTTTGGATGTTTCACGAGGATAACAGCGGCCCGTTGGACATCAAGACACTGATGGCAAAACGCCAATATGTGCTGGCCCTGTCTAATTCCAGGCAAATCAATAAAGCGTTGCCGCTTTCGGAAAGTCTACTGAAATCACTGATCGAGATCGGTGGAAACGATTCGACCGATGCTATGGAGCAGCGCGTTTTGAATGGCTGGCTGTTGTGCAATTTGGATAAAGTGTCGCAAGCCAAACAGTGTGCAATCGAAGGGATCGAGTTCGGTACAAATCGTTTCGGGGCAACGCATTCCACGATCATTGATCTGCAGCGACTGTTGGCTCGATGCCACCGTTATGAAAACAATTTGGATCTCGCTATTTCAGTCTTATCCGAGGCTTTGGCCTTGAGAAATCAGCAGTCGGAAACGCTCAGCCCCTCGACTTGGAAAGTCGCTTGCGATCTTTCGACTTACTATCGTTTGCAATGCAAACCCAAACAAGCAGTCAAATTGCTTGAGCCTTACTTGGAATTGTTTGAAGGCGTGGACACGGTCGAAGCTTTTGAAATCAACAAGGTTCGCGGCGAGCTAATGAAGGCGTTTGCTCAGAGTGGTGATCCGGATGCCGCAATTCCATTGGCTAAAAATCGTGTAACAGCGTGTGAGAATCAAACGCGGTACGACAAAAAAAGTGTTCGTAGTGCGCGAATTGACCTGATTCAGGTTCTGTTGCAGGCTGGTGAGTTTGAAGAAGTGGCTTCTGAATCAAGGAAGCTGTTGGAGCGCTGGGAAAAGTACAAAAAAGAGCAAAAAAGATTTGCAAAATATTCCGGTAGGGCAATCGTTCAAGTGAGAGCCATGTTGGCCATCGCGTCGGCTGAGTTGGGGGATTTCGCGGAAGCCGAAAAATCTGCGAGACTAGCTTTGGATGATCGTGATCTCTATCGACCTCTCAATGACTTAATGAATTGCGTTCATGCGTCATGTCTGTCCAGTAGGGGCGAACTCAGAAAAGCAGCCAAAATAAGAGGGAGAACATTGGCTGCGATGAAGCGATCTGTTTTTCCAACAGCGGGTTTCAACAGAAGGTATCTGGTATTAATGGCGTTCGAATCTGGACTGCGACAGGCTGAAGTTGAAAATCGGCCGGGCGACGTCGAGAGGATCAGGAAGTGTATCGCTGATTTTCGAGCCAAAATGTTCAGCGAGGAATAGCGAACGATCGAATGGCGTGGAGATTGTTCGAGGTTTGTTCTAGTAGTTCTAGTAGTTCTAGTTTCTTGCACCGGTGGGTTGAATTATTAAACAGTTCGACAAGTTTCTGCGATTGGAGTGACGCGTTGCAGGAGAGGAAGAAATGCGGCTGGTGTTTTCGCCAACCGCATTATTATTCCATCGAGCCATATGAAACAGCTTGCGAGTTTTACGCCGCGATTCGCTGAGACTCAAGCTCTTGAATCCGAGATACCGTCTCTTCAAACGTCTCGATACAGTTTTCACGTCCAATGCGATCAGTCACTTTCAGTTTTTGCAGCACAGAATCAACGTCCTCGTGTAGTCCTGTCATCAACACGGTCGCACCCTGTTTTTGGGCTTTTTCAACGATGTCATCGAGGAGATAAGCACCGGACATGTCAACGAGCGGAACGTGCATCATTCGGATGATCAAATATTCAAAATCTGAAAGTTGATTGATCACTTCATGCATCGATCCGGAAACTCCAAAAAACATTGGGCCTTCCAGACGTAGCTTGAGCACTTTTTCTTTCAATTCGTCCGGCATTGATTCTTCACCAGGCCAGTGACGATCTAGCTGTTTCAGGTTCACGACTTTCTGCTCATAAAGATTACCCAAGTCGTGTATCGCCCGAACAAATGCAATCGTGATTCCGACTCCCATCGCAACGAGCAAGTCGACTGATACTGTCAGCCCTAGAACTGACCAAAAACAGATTGCGTCTGCGATGGGGAGCCGATGCAGAACAGGAATCACGCGATGGTCGATAATGTCGTAGCCGACTTTCAACAAAATCCCAGCCAGACACGCCATTGGAATGTAGCTGGCCAGGGGAGCCAAACCCAGCATCAATGCCAACAACACCAACCCATGCACAATCGAGGACAGGCCCGTTTTCCCGCCGCATTGGACATTGGCAACAGTTCTCATCGTTGCTGTTGCAGTAGTGACGCCGCCAAATATTCCGCAAGCAAGGTTCGCGATGCCTTGTCCAAAAATTTCTTGATCGCTGTCGTGGCGATCGCCAGTCATGTTGTCTGCGACCAAGCAAGTCAAAAGCGAATCAAAAACGCACAAGCCCGACAGTGCGAACGCAGGGCCAATTGCCTCGCCAAACCGATCGTACAGGAGGCTGATACTGGGAATATAGATCGGTGGAAGTCCTGTCGGCATCGCGCCGATGAATTCAATCTCAAAATTTGCAACATTGGCAATCGTGGTTCCGACGATCAGTCCCATCAACGGACCGGGGATCCATTTCACGGGTGAAATTTTTGGCCAAATCACAATCGTGAGAAAAGTACTCATCGAGACAATCAACGCGTGCGGGTTTTCATGCATGACGTCGTAGGGAATTTGTTTGATCGCATCGATCACTGAGCTTGGTGTTTCAAATCCAAGCATCGGAGGGATCTCCAGCAGAATAATGATCACACCGATGCCACACATGAAACCCGAGACGGCAGAGTAGGGCACGTAGTAGATAAATTTTCCGACTTTACACAGGGACAGCGCGATGCAGATCACCCCGCTCAGGAACACCAATGAAAATAGGAATGTCAAATCCGCGTCGCCGTTGGCCAACCTTGTTAACTCCAGCAGCGCCGCAAGTTGAACGACTTTTGGGCCGGTTGGTCCGCTGATCCCGAACCGTGATCCTCCAAAGATCCCGACAAAAATTCCGCCGCAAATGGCAGCCCACATTCCAGCCTCAGGACCCAACCCGGACGCCACGCCAAACGCCAACGCCAGCGGCAGTGCGATGACGGCGACGGTCAAACCAGCCAACACATCACCACCAATATTGGTGTGCATGACTTTGATGTTTGACCAAGGGTTGAAAACGGATAGGTATTGAAGAAACGACTGCTTTTTTGTTTTTGATTTATTTGATTGCACGACAAAGACTCCATCAATGCGCAAGCGCATACGGTTATTGAGTACGTAAAAAATTGGCGACGAAGCGCCAGCTAAGAAAGATCGCGAGAGTTATGCGATCGGCGGTGGTCGCGGGGCGTTCAGGTAACCAAGCAGGACCTGAGAAGGGCAATCCATTTCCAAGTCATGACTTGGAAGGATCTTGAGCGTGATGGAGAAAGCAAATAGTTGTTCTAAAAAATTGCCGTCTAGATCGTCATTGTCTTCGACGTCTTCGATCTCGCATTCTTCAAATCTCAGTTCGCTCCATGGGGAACTGGAATCCGAATGTTCACTGTCCGAACTTGCAGCCAGCAATTTGATACTGGGAATCGCCAGTACCGAAAAAAGCAGCAATGTTAGGATGGAATTGCGATAACGCATCGTGATTGCGATCAGAAATGAGATCGAATTGATTGAATGCGACTGCCTCGTGAGAATTGCAGTCGAAGGAATTACTATAGCTGGAGACAGCTTGCTCACAACCACAGTATTTTTTAGGAGACTCAATGGTGCGAGAAAGCCCTTCCGGACTAAATTAAGGGCGCGAGGAAAGCAGCACGCAGCGGGGCCTCAAGGCCAATCGTTGATTGGCACCAAACGCTGCCGGTAGTTTGTTTGGCTGCCTCGGGCGAAGACAGGTTCCGCCGCCTAACGCTTATACTACAAATGGTATGGCTGGCCTGCTGGGTAGCTGGCCAATCGCGTCGGAATCGCTGCTACGTGCAGGCCAAAACTGATTAATCATTCAAGACGATTCAACTGCTTAAATCTGGAGCTAAAAATGACGATCTCTCGACGAAGGTTTCTTCAGGTAGGGGCAGCGGCCACCACGTTTTCAATCGTTCCGCGATACGTGCTTGGCGGGGCAGGCTTCACAGCTCCAAGCGATCAAGTCAACGTTGCGTTGATTGGTGCAGGTGGTCGCGGACTTCAAAACGCCAACGATTTGATGAAAGTCAAAAGCGTTGCCATTACTGATATCGTTGATCCGGCCGAACGTTGGGACTTAGGGGGATTTTTCTATAAAGGCGTCGCAACGGTGAGTATCGGGACGGTTGGAAACTGAACTAGGTGCTACCGCCAACGACGTGCTACTCGTGCGTCAAAAATAAAACAAGCCTTCACTTTGAAATGAAAACATGAAACCTTTCGTATGCTTTCTCGCGTTGTTTGTCGGCTTGATTGGCTCCGGTGTGTTTGCTCAAACCGAGCAAACATTCACCGTGATGGCTTGGAATATTTGGCACGGCGGCAAAGAAGACGGCGCAGATGTTGGCCCGCAGCGCGTCGTCGACGTTATCAAGGATAGCGGCGCCGATGTTGTGGCAATGCAAGAGACCTACGGGTCCGGCGAGCGAATTTCAAAAGCATTGGAATTCGAGTTCCACCCTCGTGGTACCAATGTTTCGATCCACAGCCGTTTTCCCGTCATCGAAGACATTTCTGTTTTCGAAGAATTCAAATGTGTTGGCGCTTTATTGGAAATGCCCGATAAACGCCGCATCGCGTTTTATTCCATTTGGTTGCCTTACAACAAAGAGATTTGGGAAAAGGGAACACGCGTCAACCAGGTTGATCAATTGACCGCGGCCTGTCAGGCATCATGCGACGATCTGAAAAAGATAAAATCTGAAATCGAAAAACGTTTGGCTGACGAGAAATACAAAAACGTGCCCGTTGTCATTGCGGGAGATTTCAACAGTATGTCGCACCTCGATTACATTCCCTCGTTCAAAAAACAGTTCAAGGCTACCGTCGATTGGCCGACCAGCCATGTTTTGCTGGACGATGGATTTCGCGATTCGTACCGTGAATTGAATCCGGAAGTTGATCGTCAGACAGATCGGACTTGGACGCCACGGTTTCCAGATCAGGAGCAAGACCGAATCGACTTCATCATGTACCGCGGTAATCTCTCGCCTCGAAAGTCCGTCGTGATTGATTCGCACAAACTCAAATTCCCATCAGATCACGCCGCGTTGGTGACTGAGTTTGCTTGGCCGACGGAAACTCAAGCGGCGAAACAGTTACGGTTTGTCAGCTACAACATCAAGCACGGTTTGGGGAATGACAATCGCTTGGACCTCGCCCGAACGGCTGCGTTGCTGGGCAATGTGCATGCCGATGTGATCGGACTTCAAGAGGTTGATAACCAATGCAAACGGAGCAAAAACGTTGATCAACCGGAGTACCTGGCAAAGCAACTAAAAATGAATTCCGCGTTTGGCAGTTTCATGGATTACCAAGGCGGACAGTACGGGCTGGCGGTCCTTTCACGATTTCCGATCACCAAAGAACATGAGCTCCGTTTACCCAACGGAAACGAGCCAAGGGTCGCGCTCGCTTGTGAGATCGAGCTGCCAAGTGGCCAAAAAGTCATGGCTGTGAACGTGCACTTTGATTGGGTGAAAGACGATGGGTTTCGTTTTGCACAGGCTCAAAAGGTTGCGGAGTTTTTGGCAAAGCTTGAAATGCCCTACGTGTTGCTTGGCGATTTCAATGACACGCTTGGATCGCGAACGCTCGATTTGCTTTCCAAGGGAGCGGTTGAGGCAGACAAGCCCAAGGAAGACACGATGACATTTTCCGCCACCAAGCCCGTCAAAGAAATTGATTTCGTGTTTGCTTCGCCTATCGAAAGTTGGACCGTCCGCCATTGCCAGCTGTTTCACGCTGCGAAAACTTCGGACCACCGTCCAGTTTTGGCGATTCTCGAATTGGGCGAGGAGTGAGCAATCTTAGTTTTCCAGTGGCTAGTTTGTTGCGGCAAGGACGGGCATCTAGCCGCGTGCCTATTTCAGACCAAGCTCTTTCGCAATCAATTCCCAAGACACGTATTTGAAATTTTGTGGCACTTTTGTGGCTCCATCGAAATTCTCACCGTCTTGGCAGACCAACATCCCCTTCGGGTATCGCGGTCCCAGTGGCAGGCTGGTTACATGAACCCCGTCGGTTTCCTGAACTCCATCGAATGGACCGGCCATGATTTTAAAGCTGCCAACATAGGCGTTATCGCCAGCTCGCTCGAAAACGGCAAACGAATTGTTTCCTTGAATCGAGGCAACCAAATACCCGTTGCCGTTGGCTTCTTCGTAAATGGTAAGGCCTTCGATATCAAACTTTATTTCTGAGTTGGCTTCGGTTGAATTTTTAACCAGCGTTCCATCCGTGGCTTCCGACTCATTGAGTTCAAAACGGTAAATGCCTGCCTCTTCGACACCGACATAGAGTCTGCCAAGCTTATCATCGGCGGCCATTCCCTCGACTTGGCTTTGCAATCTGAGTTCGCGCTGCAGCTCGCCTTCGATTTTGTCTTGCTTCAAGCTTAGTTTCCACTGTTCCACTTTCCCGGTTTTACTATTGATCAGTCCATAAACTTCATTGGTTTCCAAGTTCATTCCCAAGCAAAAGCCATAAACATCTGGGAGTCTAGATTTGATCGAGCCAATGAATGTTAATTTTGGCAAATCGTTGTGAACTTGAACCATCCAGAAATCCATTCCAATCGTCGTTCGATTGGACGCACCAACGATGTCAATCGAATCGAAAACGTCCTGTCTCACATCAACGTTGTTGAGTTCGCCAATTTTGTAGCTTTGAAGTTTTTTCCCGTTCAAGTCATAGATGTTGAGACCGAATTTTTTGTCAGTGCCAATGACGAGGCTTTGCGATGGATTCTCTTTGCAGTACCAGATCGCCGAATCGTCTGCCGCATCGGTGTCGACTTCCGCTTGGACTGCTTCCGTTTCAGCTGATGCAACGACGATCGATTGGTCTTCTGCCCAATCTCTTGATTCTGCGCGGGCCTCTGTCAAATATTCTTTGAGCGGAGTGAAAGTGATAAACGCAGCGACAAGCAAACCGAGGATAAGTAGGTTCTTCATGATTGAAAACGCAAGTCGTGTCGAAACGAGCAAGTGAAATAGGTACAAGTGAAATTGAAAACAACGCAATGCTTATAAGTCAATTCACTGTGATCCTCAAACGCTCGGAGAGTCGCAGTTTCGGCAGGGGGTGGCGAATTGGAACGGCGTTTTGCGTGTTCAACTGGCTTGTCAGCCTGTTCGATAAAACTCAAGTGTTAACCAAACTTTAATAATCGCGCACGGGGAACGGATAGCTCGTGTCACAACTACCCAGCCTTTCGTTAAAAGCGCCAGTTGAAAATTGATAGTCGTAATGAGTTGAGCGAGATTGGAGGTCGCCTTAGTTTCGGCGGTTTGAACGCGTGAGCTTCAAGCTACACAAAAAGGCTCACTAGAAATTGGCCACCCGCGTTGTCGATCCGAGTTTTCACATCGATGTCCGGTTCGAGTCGAGACATTCGGTCGGCCAACCAAGCTGCAACTTCTTCAGCGTCATTTTTGGTCGGGCAGCGTGCCATCGCTTCGCGTCCACCTTTACGTTTTAGTCGTTCCGCAGTCGCGATAATTGGAGCCGGGTCGACCAAGATAAAATGATCGGGCCATTTCACAACTGCATCGACGGCTCCCTTGCCCGTGTTGCAACCGACGTGTGCCAAACGCTCGGGAGGAGCGGGTGATTTGTCCTTTTTAAGTTTCTTGGCTCGGGCTTTTGTGATTCGAGTATCAACACTGGCACCACGCGGATCATTAGAGGACATGTCCGGATCAACAGCCTCGTCGCATAGCCAACATCGCCAACCATCACGTTCGCCAACTTCATCGAGTTGTGCCATGTCTTAAAAATCCTGTTGGTTTCAATCGTGTTGTGGGGGAAGATCTGTGCAGGCAAGAATACCCTGAAAATGGTATGCGGGTTGCTGTTGGGCGTTTGCATACCTGTTCGAACAGTTTCAGACACGGTTTGGTGGTAGTTTTTGTGACTTGAGAATTGATTGGGGGTAATTGGTTTGTTCCAATTATCGAAAATCAGATTCAGTGTTTGTAGGTGAAAGGCCCAGATGAATAACAGCCCATTTTTAAGGGTATCTTTCGATGGTCGCTTGTTTCGAATCTGTACTCTATTCAGTTGACCCCCGTGATTTATTGGGCGAAACTCTCTAAAGGGGCGTGGTGCTACGAATCACCTATCCAAAATGAACGCGGTGGAATCAGGATATGTTGAATAACTCAAAAACAAGTTGGCCCGCTTGGTGGGCGGGCATTTGTACATTAGCAGCAGTCATATTTCTGGTCCAATTCGCCAGCAGAGAAAAGCGAGGACCAGATCGCGATTGGCAAAAAGCGATGCCTGTTTCATTGAATGGTAAATTGCCGATCGAAGATTCACCAATGTGGGTCGAGGGGCTTGAAAACAAAATATGGCACAACGCCAATTCTCGTAATGGCCATGTGACTAGCGTGACGGAATTCTCCAATAGTTCATGGAAGCCCAAGAATTTTTTTGATGACCCACTCGTGATCGAATTGTGTTGCGCAATATTCCAAGCTGACATGGCCAAAATGAGCGAGCTGATCGAGCAAGGTGCTGAGATCAATAAAGTTGGGAAATACGGAATGACTCCCCTTTATTTGGCGTTTCATTTGGAAGCGGATCCAGGGCCCTTTGCTTTCCTTCTTGAGAAAGGAGCAGACCCCAATGTCGTTGTTGAATTTTCTAAGTCAAAAGGTAGTAAAAGCGTTTTCCTTCCAAGCTACGCAGTGACGCATTTAGTTTTAAAAGGAACTTACAACCGACAGTTCAAAGCAGTTTTTGATAACGGCGGTGATCCAAATCTGATCGGCCGGACATGGAAAGGAATGCCAGCGTTTGCGGAGCTTAGTAGCAGAGCTCCCGATGCAATCGAACGACTGAAATATTTGATCGACAAAGGAGCCAATCTTGATTTCCGGCATCCTAAAACAAACGAAACATACGTCTGGCTTTTGGCTGGAGAAGACGAACGAAGAAACGAGTTAGCTTTGGTAGCATTGGAGTATGGCAAAGCTAACTACCAGTTCTTGTACAAAACTCCAGAGTCCGGCGTCCCAGTAGCACCGTATGCTGGTTGTTACTTTCGATTGGTTCATAAGCTCGCCATGCTCGACCTTTGGCGGGACCAAGACACCAAAGAAAATCCGGTCCACTTTCGCGCACTCGTAAAGTGGCTAGAAGAACATGGCGAATCATTTGCCGAAGCGAAAAAAGACCTGCAACGCTGGAAGCAATGGAAGGAAGACGGACGCGAGGATTTGATCGAGCAGGAGCATCAGCGACGGTCAAAAAAATCAACGACTTGATCCGCCGACGTTACTGTAAACCCTGCATCACTTTGCTTCCGCCTTCTCTTCTTCTTTCAACGATTTTACTGATTTCAATTTCACGCGACTGTCCTCTCGTGTTGTAAAAAACATCAGCAGGGAAGCAGTCGTAAGGTTTTGAGTGCTGAGCGACTCAACAGGCATGTCAAAATCAAATGCCTCCCAGTCTTCGATCTGTATTGGTTGAGCTTGCAAATCGCCATTTTCAAACGCGACAGCTTCACTGGATACCAATTGAGTTGGATCGAAGAATTCCAGTTGATTGAGCTCTTTGAGATAGTTTTCATCAACAGATGCCACTTCATTTGAGTTTGTTGCTTCGGAGTTCGTTGCTTCCGGTGCATCGGATCGCTCAGAGGTGTCCCGTGAAAATTGCTCCCATTCTGCCTCGTCCCATAGATTGCTCTGGTCATCAGAGTCACTGTTGAAATCAAGATCCAGCGGGTTTGAGAATCCATTGAAATCAGATCTTGCTGGGGGCTCATCTTGAGCGAACGTTTCAGTGTTTGGCTCGAACTCGGTGTTCGTAGTCTGATCTGTTTCGCGAGAACCCCGATCTGCAGTGGAAGTGTTTTGGGATTCGAACGCAAGGTTAGTGTTTAGCGTGTCATTGAGAACTGCGACACTCACTATTTTGGTTTGGGTGATTGAGTCATCACCGTCTTGGGTTGTTACGTCGATCGTCAATTGCAAATCTTCATTGCCAAAACCATTAAGTTGAAGCTCAAGTCCAACTAGTTCCTCGGCGGAAAGTTTCCAGCTGCCATCTTCAAGCTGATCTCCAGCAGAAAGTGATGCACGTGTAGGAATGCCGCGAATCACAACCTCCGAAACGGTTTCGCTTCCATCGCCATCAATCAATGACATGCCAAAATCGAGTGCGATCGGTTCGTCTTCCTGACCTCGCAGTTCCGCAGGTTCTAGTTCAACTCCGTCAGCCACAGCGGCGATTTCAATGGAAACAGTTTCCGTCGCGGTACCGCCATTTCCGTCGCTGACTTGATAGGTAAACATGTCAGACCCACTGAAGTTTTCACTTGGTTGATAAGTAAATTCACCATCTGCATTTACAACTACCGTTCCATGCTCCGGTTGCGAATGACGGACGACTTCCAAAGTGTCGCCATCTTCGTCGCTGGAACCTGAAAGAAGATTTCCACTAAAGGTTCCATCCTCTTGCATGTCAGACGAGAACGAAAGCACGGTCGGGGCTTCGTTGATATCGATCACATCGACAGCAAGTGAGGTTGAGTATTGGACGCCTTCGGTCGAGGTCGAACGCACTTGCAAGTCGAAGGTGTTGACTTCCTCAAAATTCAGATCGGCGTCAGCCTTTACTACGATTTGATTTGCCACGACTTCGAATTGAGGGTGATCTAATACGTTTCCTTCTGCATCAACGATTTCGTAAGTGTGGCTTTCTCCGAACGAATCGTCCGCACCAAACGTTGCCACGACAACTCCGGCTGCAGAATTTTCAACTACCGAGCCGCCTGCCATCTGCAGACTGTCGGCCTTGAATTCAATAACGTCGTCGACATTGGCATGCCCATCAGCGAACTGGAAATTCTCAATAAGTTGGACAACATCCCGTCCGTCGGCTCCGTCTCGCATATCTTGAACCTCAAACGAGCCGTCGCTTAGTTTAGTAATTTCGTAGTCGGCTCGATTTCCGTCGAACAAAACTACATCATTGCCTCCATTACCAACGTACCTGTCATTGCCTTCGCCGGCGATAAATACATCGTCGCCAGATGTGCCGAGCACATAGTCATCTCCCGCTCCTGCATCAATCGAAACGATGTTGTTCAATTCTGTATTGCTGAAATTGAGATGGTTGTTGCCATCGGTACCTTCGATGCTAGTTCCATTTTCTGAGCCATTGATGGTCTCGATGGAGTCTCTCGACGTCAGGTGTCGCAGGCTAAGCGTATCAGCTTCGGTCGCGTCAATAGTATCGGTACCTTCCCCGCCGAGCATGCGATCAGCGCCATCACCTTCGGCATAAACGAAGGTGTCGTCGCCCGCGTTTCCGTAGAGCGTGTCGTTTCCAGTTCCACCGATGATTACGTCATCAGCTTGTGAACCTTTGACGCGGTCGTTTCCTGCTCCGGCGTCAATCTCTGTAACATTTTTCAGTTCTGTATTGGTGAAGTCCAAGTGGTTATTTCGCTCGGTTCCTTCGATTCGAGTACCTTCTTCTGATCCCTCGATGACCTCGATTGAATCCTTTGCCACCATGTGCTGCAGCCCAAGTGAATTGGCGGAAGTTGCATCAACCCGGTCGATGCCTTCACCTCCACGCATGCGATCATTGCCATCGCCTTCGGCATAAACGAAGGTATCGTCTCCTGCGTTTCCGTACAGATTGTCGTTTCCAGTTCCACCGATGATCACGTCGGCAGCGTGTGGAGCGTGAACGGGGTGTTTACCTGCTCGGGCGCCGAATCCTGAAACAATATACAGTTCTGTATTGGTGAAGTCCAAGTGGTTATTTCGCTCGGTTCCTTCGATTCGAGTACCTTCTTCTGATCCCTCGATGACTTCGATTGAATCCTTGGCCACCATGTGTTGAAGCCCAAGTGAACTTGCCGAAGTTGCATCAACCCGATCGGTACCTTCCCCGCCAAGCATCCGATCAGCGCCATCGCCTTGTGCGTAAACGAAGGTGTCATCGCCCGCGTTACCATAGAGCGTGTCGTTGCCCTCACCACCGATGATCACGTCGTCAGCTTGTGAACCGTAAACGCGGTCGTTTCCTGCACCCGCGTCGATCTCTTTGATGTTGGTCAGTTCTGTGTTGGTAAAGTTAAGATGGTTGTTGCCATCCGTTCCTTCGATTCGAGTTCCTTCTGCCGAACCTTCAATTGCTTCGATAGAGTCGCCCGCTGTGATGTGTGTTAGATCAAGGGTTGATGCTTGGCTTGCATCGATCGTATCGGTGCCTTCACCTCCACGCATGCGATCATTGCCATCGCCTTCGGCATAAACGAACGTATCGTCTCCTGCGTTTCCGTACAGATTGTCGTTTCCAGTTCCACCGATGATCACGTCGTCAGCTTGTGAGCCTTTGACGCGGTCATTGCCGGCGCCCGCGTCAATCTCTGTTACGTTTTTCAACTCAGTGTTGGTGAAGTCCAAGTGATTGTTTCGCTCGGTTCCTTCGATCCGGGTGCCTTCTTCTGATCCCTCGATGACTTCGATTGAATCCTTGGCCACCATGTGTTGAAGCCCAAGTGAACTTGCCGAAGTTGCATCAACCCGATCGGTACCTTCACCGCCAAGCATGCGATCAGCGCCATCGCCTTGGGCATAAACGAAGGTGTCATCG
>JBGCDK010000096.1:0-3689 GCA_045105295.1 Mariniblastus sp. | reverse complement strand
ACAGCGGATCCTATACGACGACGTCGAGCAGGATAAAAATCAGCGAAAGTAGTCAAGACGCTGACTCTTGCTTGATCGCTGGGATCATAATTGAGAATTTTGTTCGCCCGGCATTACAGGTGACACTGATCATGCCGTCATGGGCATCGATGATTCTTTTGACAATCGCTAGACCAAGTCCGTGGCCGCCTTCGTTTTTTCGTGACGTAAAAAACGGTTCGAAGATTCGTTTTCGAGTTTCTATTGGAATCGGTTGCCCCTCGTTAATAATTTCAAATACGACAAATTTGTCATCGGTTGAATCGCCTACTTGAAATGAACTAGTGGCGTAAAGGTTGATTTGGAGGTCGCTGTCGGGCAGCATCGCCTGGGTTGCGTTTTCACAAAGATTCATCACGACTTGAAAAAGCTGCGTGGCATTGCCCCGAACGCAATCGACTGTCCGATCCACATCGAGGTTGACACGGACGGTCGATGCAAGTCCTTTAACTACTTCGTCAACGATGTTCTGGATTTTGACTGCGGAAAACTCGGTAGGTTGATCAGACGAAAACGATTGAATTTGCTTCACTAAGTCTGCGCTTCGAACTGCACTTGAATGAATCAATTCCAAAGCGCGATTGGCCTGTTCCCCGTTGCGATTGGGATTCTGTAAAAGCAACTCTGACATGGATAGTATCGGGGCCAAGATGTTGTTCATGTCGTGAGCGATCGTGGCAGCAACGGTTCCAAGGGCTTGAAGAGACCGTGATCTTTCAGCTTCTAGTCGCAACTTGTTTTCGACAGAAACATCGCGAGCCGTCGCCACAATAAATTCGGAATTTTGATCAGGAGTCGCAGTCCACTGAAGCGATTTGTACTCGCCGTCTTTACAACGATACCGATTCTCGAACGAAACCACCGATCTACCGATAGTCAGTTCTTGCAATGCCGCGAGTGTCGCTTGCCGATCGTCTTGATGCACGAATTCGACAAAAGGGCAGTCAAGTAGCTCGGCCGTGTCATAGCCAAGTACGCGACTAAAGGAGGGATTAATGCGATGAAAGAATCCGTCGACCTTGGCCAAGCACAGCAAATCGTGCGACAAGTAAAAAAGAGTTTCTAGGTCCGACTGAGTGAGGTGAGTGCTCATTAACTTCCTTGCGTGATGAGGTGGGCATGAGAAGACATATCTAAAGCGAGAAACGTGAACCTCTGATTACAACAATTTTGGCTAAACCACGTGCCCGAGTTTGGGCTCAAGCGAGCTACATGTATCATACATTTCAAGAGCTAGCAGTGCCATAACGTCGTCGATAGATACGATACCAACCAACATTCCACTGTCGTTTACCACGGGTACTCGTTTTACATCTACTGTTCGAAAAAACTTTGAAACATCGAATAGGCTCATTGACTCGTGAATCGTCTGAACATCGCGGCTCATGGCTTCTTGAACCGTTGAGTCGGGTGTGCCTGCACCTAGTGCGAGTGTCATGGCAATGTCTCGGTCAGTGATGATCCCGACCACAGTTTCTGCATCATCAACGATAACAATTGAGCCAACTCGTTTGTCACGCATCACGTCGGCCGCGCGGGAAATCCGAGCTGAAAATGTCAGGGAGAATACTTCAGCATTTTCACGCATTAGTTCTTTCAGAATCATGTGATAGTCTTTTCAGGAATGTTCGGTTTGCGAGTTTGGGTGATTGGTAAACTGGGACTAAGGGAGTGCGCTTCCTGCTGAAAAGTCTGCAACAGGGAAACTTTATCTTGATAATGGGGCGAGCCGTAATTTTCGATCTGCGAAAAACCACGGATACGATAACAGCAATCGGAGGAGTGAAATCAAGAATACAACGGCAACCTTTCCCAAATGCCGCTTTTAGCCAGAAGTTGAGGAAGGCACCGAGAAAGATTGTTTGGACAATGGTTCGATCGCCCTCCTCTGGTCGCCCGTACAAAACGAATATCATTTATTGCGAGATTACAGGCTCTTCATTTTGCAAAGACTCCAACACCGGTCGTTTAGCCTGCTGGTGGCGGACTCGAGATGATCGCCGGTGCCGGTCAATGTCGTGTTTGACCGCATGTTCCATTTTTCGAATTGCCTGTAGGACACAATCGAATGCAGACTCTCCTTTAGCCGATACGTGAATGTGTCCGCGAGGGTGCAATTCGACTGCGATTTTGCAAGAGCCTTCGAAAACTAAGTCAGTTTTTGCTTTTTCGTCTTCCAATCGCACAACGACCGACGCCACCCGAGCGTCGATTCGATCGAGGGCAAAGTGAACTTTACGTTGGGTAAACTCACGTACCATTTTATCGTTCTTGATACTTTTGGTTTTAATTTCAATCTTCATCTTTGGATCTTTCTGATTGGTGGAAATAGAGATGGATAGATTTCTTGCGTTGACTAAAAATCTAAAGTTCCTTTGAAAGTGCCTCGCCAGCAACCAAGCTTGTACACTGGTTTCTTTTCTTTTTGGGAAGGCTCGTTGTCGGGGGCCTTAGCTTTGCATTTTTCACAGTGTGTTTTGCAATTGCGAGTTGCCGTTTCCGATTTTGTTTCGGTTGGTTTTGCTGTGCCGCATTTTGTTGAACCTGTTTTTGGTTTCGTTATGGTCGCATAGTTCATGGCAAGTTCCTGGTTGTTGGTTGTCCAATCAACCAACTTGCAAAGTTTGTACCAAATGCTCATTCGCTCGAAAGCTTCGAACAATACGACGGCCTTGATCCAAAACGGGCGATATAGCACGGATTCTCGGCGTGCAGAACGAATCGTTCCAAGGTCGTGTCCAAAAACAGATGTTCAGAAGTTTGATTTCTTTTCTGCAGCTACGAGTAGTTGGCTTAATTCTTGGTCAAAACCGATTTCCTCATGACTCTGCCTCGTTTTAGAACTGGCTCTGGAAACGAGTTTGGCACCGGCTTTGCAATGAATGCAATTTCTCATTGGTTAACAAAAATGCAATACAGAGCTGCGAGCGCAAATGAACAAAAATTCTCAGTTGGACACGCAAGAATTACAACTTCACGAGATGGTCGACATCGAATGCTTTGGAATGACCGACGTTGGTAAGAAACGAGAGTCGAACCAGGACCACTTTGTCATTGCAGAATTGCACAAACACCTGGCCACTGAGTACTCAAGCGTAACGTTTGATGCACCGCAGGTGTTCGGTGAACCAATGGGCAAACTTCTGCTGGTCGCTGACGGAATGGGTGGGGCCAATGCTGGTGACGTTGCCAGTGAGTTGGCCGTGAAGTCAACCGTCAAGTATCTCTTAAATTCGATGCATTGGCTGTATCATCCGACTGAGCCAGAGATCCAGCAGTTTATCGAAGACCTCAAGGATGCTGCATGTTTTTCTCATCATAGCGTTCGTGATGCACAGGCCCACCCAGAGCAATTTGGAATGGGATCAACGTTGACAGTAGCCTACATTGTTTGGCCAATGCTCTATGTATTGCACGTTGGCGACAGCCGCTGTTATTTGCGTCATAATGAAAAACTGGGACTTCTTACGAAAGACCAAACGTTTGCACAATCTTTGTTTGATCTAGGTCACTTGTCGAGCGAAGAATTTGGGAAATCGCCGTACCAGCATGTTTTGACTAGTGCGATTGGAGTCGACGGCCAACCTGACGCAGCGGTCTACCAACATCGACTGTCTTATGGCGATGAGATTTTGCTGTGTAGCGACGGC
>JBGCDK010000095.1:0-8026 GCA_045105295.1 Mariniblastus sp. | reverse complement strand
AGAAAGAGATTCGGCGGAAAGTCAGAGAGATACTCTCGCAAGCGATCGGTGGAGATCGAGGTAGAGTTGTCCGCGCACTGCGGTAGCTTGGACATTCTTGTCCGATGCATGGCGACGGACAGGAATGTCCATCCTACGTGTCAATCGCGACTGACGCTTGACTGGCCAAGCGTAGCGAGGTGGCCGAACGAAGCGAGCTAGCCAACATTTGGGGTAGCGATCTAGCCAAAACGTAGCGATCTAGCCAAACGGATTGGCTAGCCAGAAGGGATGAGCCGTCACAGTAAATGCGGCACGTGCCTTGATTGTGAGTCGTTGGTCACGTAGTGAGTACCCTGACTACCCTTCGCAGCGTGCGGCGATTTTAGATCTGTGGCGTACAATTTTGCGCCGGAGACTTCTACAGTAAGCAATTCACTGGCGTGAAAAGCGACTTTCTGGGGCTTGCTTCGGGCAGCGCGATCGGGACCCGGTTCTGAATCTGCCAGTTTGCCCCTGCAGGATTGATCGTTCGTTTTCGCTAGTCGTCTTTGTTGAGCTGAACTCGTTGTCTTGCCTGAACGTTGTGCGAAGGTTGAATTAGCGCGTCGATTTTTTCTTGCGAGAAGTAGTCGCTTGTTTGGTCGAGCGTTTGAAAGTAATTTTTGTGTCCCAGCAACTGTCCGTGGACTTCTAGCTCAAACTGACCCGGATAACCCAGCATTTGAAGTTTGCTCAGCCACGCTTCGATTGGCAATTCACCGTTTCCAAGTGGCAATCGGAACGATTCGCAGCCTCTATTACTCTTCTGTTTCGGCAGCAGCAAATTTCGATCGGCAAGTTGAACGAGCTCGACACGGTCGATGAACCTTTCCAGGAACTCAAAAACTCCTGAGTCAAAACCGACGAAGTACAAATCAAGAATCAACCCCAAGTGTTCCTTGGGAAATTTTTCCAGCAGCGAAATAGAGTCTTGGAATTGATCAAAGAACGTAAACGACGATGGTTGTGCACTTGGCATTGGCTCGAGTGCCAATTTGACTCCATAGTCAGCCGCTGTTGGAATCAATTCAGAGATCGCTGATTCGAAAAGTCGCGTCGCGTGCGAGGTTGTGTGCCCGTTTCTTGATCCGGGGTGAAGGATTAGGCATCCAGCGTTCAACTTACTGGCGAGTTGAATCGCTTCGGTGGCGTCTTCGATGGCTTCGGAAAATGACATGCCGTCTCCGGTGAATCCGCCGGCCCAGTGAATGCTAGAAACAGACATTTTCATGTCGTGTAAAAGGTCCGCTGCAGCTTCGGTGTCGAAATCATCAGCCTTACGACGCCAAACGCCGATTGAGTTGAATCCGTGGTTGGAGTATCTGACAACGTCTTCGAAAAATGTCCAGTTAAAAGTCGAAAACTGACAAACCGAAATACGTTTCATATTACCGATGAGCATTCTTGGATTCCAAGTGGGGCAGGCGGATCAGAGACCAGTATGTGATTTTGCTTATGATCTGTAAACCGCTTTTTTTAAAATCGTAAAAGTTCGAAAGTGAGTTTTATAAGAACAACTTTTTTTGTGCATTGGGCTTGTTTTCGGTAGCGATCAAGCTCTTTTTATTACAATAAGATGGACATAATTTATGATCGGTTGTGGCCGAAGTCTAACTGTCTTATCTGCTGCGAATCTTTTCCAGTGCGCGTGCGGAGGTAAGACTGGCGGATGGGTCACCGAAAGCGTAGGCTGCCCCTGCTTGCCTAGGTTTTCAAGTTTGAAATTCTAAGTGATTTTTTGAATCATCCAAAAGTTGCGAGTGATAGCACTTTTAAGAAAGATTGCGAAACTAGATCACGCAACCAATTTTGTTAGAACGAAAATGAGCGAATTGTTTTAAAATGCGACCGTCGTGATTCAGTTTGGGGCCTTACGCTTATTCAAAGCATGCTTGTCTTTGGCCCATATTTTTCACCTCTCTCTGCTTGCCAGGGAGTCTGATTCATGCTGAAGTTGGATTTAGCGTTCGACTAAACTGCTCGGCACGTTTTCAGCACAATGGAAGGATCGTAGTGTGAAAGCATCAAATCAAATTCGGATCGATTATCCAGACGATGATGTGGAAAATCGAGTCTCACGTTTTCTTCACAGTCGCCATTTTCCGGCTTTCCGTAACCTCAGCATCGTGGTTCGGCACGGTGCCGTTACCGTGACCGGTGAGGTACACTCCTACTACGAAAAACAGGTTGCGATGACATCGTGCCAACATGTAGCGGGGGTGTTGTCTTTGGTAGACGAGATTGCAGTTCGCAATACAGTTAGTTCTTCTGTATCGGACGAAACACCAGGAACTGCATTTGAGAATTAATTCTCCGGATGAACCAAAAACCAAGCCGAGGCTATTCTTGCAATGGTTGTAGGGACAAGAGCTCTATTAAACTGAGCCGCTTTGAAGAGAGGCTTGCTCAGTTTATCGAAGCGAGTTGTTCTTTGGCTTCAATTTTTGAAGTTCGGCCATTTCAACTGACTCAGCTCTCAACAATTGCGCCAATTGCTGGAGTTGCTGCACAATTTTTGTATCGACCGCTTGCAGTTGAGTTGCGTAACGCTCGTCGAGAATGCTTTTCGTTTTCGCGATACTGGCCTCGCCTTTTTGGGTCAGGATAACGTTCGCGGAGTTTGCGAATCGTGTCCCGAGATCGCTATTAAATTCATATTGGTAGTCATCCACAGATCCGGACAGAGTGACACGAGAAACGAAGCGGTCGACTCCCGCCAACCCTTGGTTGATTTGAAGGGCCACCGTTTTTCCGCCTGCCATTTCATGAAGCTCGTCCACATGTAGCGACACATCGGAATGGCGAAAAATAAGTTCACCTGACAGCCGATCGCCACTGGCCTGAATGTTTAGATCAGCTTGGATTCGGTTCCCCGCACCCAGCGTTACTAACATGCTGTCTCGATCACCGAGCAATTGGGAATCCATTTGCAAATCTGGACACAGCACTTGAAGCTTGTCGACGGGTTCTTCGGACCGACGATCGAGAGTGCAGGTCATGGCGATGTGCTGATCACCTTGAGCGCGAAGCTCGAATGTTGTTGGAAGGTCGTGGTTTTTTGGCTGAGAAGTAATGTTCTCTGCCGTACCAGCAAAATTAAAATGCTGATTGGCGATTTTTCCTTCGCCTTCCAGCTCTAGTGTGCGAATTAGAAAACCCGGTGAGCGGTCACCCTTGGCGAACAATATGTTGACGCCGCGAGCAGGCTCAAGCTGAAAGTCCTTTTCCGTGTCTGGGACGGCGGTGCGAAACCATTGAAACCAGCCAACGACTTCCCCAACTTGTTTTTCCAATTGTTTGGCAAGTAACAATTGTGAAAGTGCATCACTATCAAAAGACGGAGCCTGAGGGTTCTGTCTAAGTTTTTGCACATCTCGCTGGTAGGCACGAGCCAACGCTTCTCGGTTTTCAAGTGCCGTCTGATGAAGCTCGTAGAGGCTGGCTTGAATTTTCGAAGTTTTTAAATTGAGTGATCTGAATTTGTCGTCTGTGTTTACAAATTCGGTCCGCAGTGTATTCAAAGGACCGGGCGAGCTGGGCCTGACTGAAGTTTTCAGTGATGCTTTCTCAGCCTGAATCGTTTGGATGGATTGAGCAAGTTCGGCAAATTTAGGTTGCCAGAATTTGTTCATGCGTTCGACTTGCTGGTCCAATTCGAAGGGAAAATTTTGCGAACGTGATTCACCTGGCAATTGGTCCAACCACGTTTGCCCAATTTGTTTGGCGCTTGCGAATACTTTTGGTTCCCAAGGTGCTACTTCTTCGGAAACTGAATTGCTTGGAGACAGGATGCCGTTTTCGGATCGAGGCACGCCGAACATCACCGCTGACATTCGGCCTGAATCGATGACAATTTTTCGGTTTAACAGGCTTGCTGTTTCGAATTCGAAAAAAGCTTGATCAGCCTGAACCATGTTTGTCATGGGGGATCGCGGGTCTGTAATGGCGACGCCGTTCAAAAAGACCTTTTGGTCCATCAGCGAACTTCTCAGTTGTCCAATTTCGACCTTCGCTCCTGTCGCGTGCTCCAATTTCGAAATGACGATCTTTCGAAGCAGCGGATCAGAGCCGGCCAACAGCGCAAACGCGATGAGGACAATGATAATTAGACGCGGGATTAGATACGCGAAACGTATCATGATGAATTAGCTCTTTTGCAAATGAGGGGTTTGTGGGCTTCCAACAATCCAGCGACTTACTCGGTTGTTTAAAACGAGTTCGGAAATTCGCGATCCGAATTTTTCGAAAAAGTGAAAGCAAAAAGTGTGTGCCGGCAATGCCAATAGCAATCCAAGCACGAACGTTCCCATTACTACTGTGTTTTCGATCCTCGTCCAAGGCAGAACGGGAAATTCGTAAAGCGAAATCCAAAATGACTTCAACGGTTCAGTCGTCAGGATCCATGTTCCGAGTAAGTGCGATATCGGATCGAGAACAGGGCTGATCTGAGAGAACAAAAATGCAGAGAACAAAATACACAAAAGATTCGCGTTGGTTAGCAATGCAATGAGTGCTATCGCGTAGGGAAGCAAGGAGTCTTTTGGAATCAGACCAATTGCCATCCCAAACACAATCCCGATTGCGAGTTGATGAGACGAGTCGAACCCTTTTACAGTGGAACGAAACGCTTGCCAAATTTCACTTATGAAAGTCATTATTGAAGAAAATTGCTCGAATGGAGGGACACCAAATCTCGGCGTCTTCTAAAACTTTTAATTTCTGAGCAGGATCTGTACCGAAATTCAATTCCTATGTCGATGCGGTTTATTAAATGCCGAAAGATAATTAGTAGCGGATGTGACACTTCGAGAGTTTGAACTGCTTGTTTGTTAAGGCAGGTAAAGCTCGGGGGTGAGGCAGGGCTTCGCTGGTGTCAACGATTCGCTCTGGCTGGTTTCAAAATGTAGATTCTGCTATCTAGATACAGATGCAGCTTTGAAATATTGCTTAAATCAAAGTGACTAATCACGGGTGGTTTGTTGAGTGACGCTGACGTCTGCTTAGTGAACTTTCAATCCAAAAAATGAACAATCAACTTCAGGAGAATACAGATGTCTGAGCAAAAAGAATTTTTCGCGGACGGAATTGGCGAGATCACATTGTCCGGCGGAATGGTGCGAATGGACCTAGTTACTCTTAACGGCTCGCAAAACGATCCTGAGAACAAGCCACGACTGGAATTTTCAAAACGGATCATCATGCCGCCTGATGGGTTCCTGAGAAGTTTCAGCGCCATGGAAAACCTTGTGAAACAGCTAATCGAAGCTGGTTTGGTAAAGCCCCGAGATGGCGAGCAGCCCGCAGTATCGGAAAAACCCGCAGGTGATGGCGGTGCTAAATCTCCAAATTTCTAATGAGATTCGGTTTTTTTTGATTAATCGTAAATACAATGGAATCTTCCCGGCCCCGGGTGAGTCTAACGATTTCGGAACAAAAACCAAATAATTTGCCTGGTCACCAAGACCATTTGCCACGAGAGGTTCTCCAAGTATGGACAACAACAACCCACCACTAGTCGTCATCGAGCCGCAAGTCGTTCCTGTTTTGGAGCGTAAGCGGTTCCTCGATATGTTTGAAGTTCGTGACAACGATCCGAACTCCGAAGTGCTTCGTTATCAGTTTAAAGACAACACGGTCACAGGCGGAAATTTCGTCATTGGTGGACAGGTTCAGACTCCGAACGTTTGGCATGAGGTCCCGGTTCAGCAAGTCGGCTCGGTCGGGTTTGTTGGGGCGCCCAATTTTGCCAGGGACGGATTCAGCATTCGAGTCTACGACGGTGCGTTCTGGAGCAATGTCACTACTAGTGTTATTACGTCCGGCAACGAGTCGCCGGTCGTGACGACATCTAACGGTCGAGTGTCTGCTTTTGACGTGACGCCGATCTCGCAATTCATCAATTACACTGATGGCGATGGTGATCCGGCGGTTAGATATTTGGTTTTCGATGACAACAACGACGTCGATGGTGGGCGATTCCTACTTCGAGGTGTCGAGCTTGCTCAGAGTCGGTTCCATTCGATCGAGGCAGCTGAGCTGAGTGGATTGAGCTACCGCGGAGCCGTTCAAGGCCGAGCGGAAGAGTTGATTACGGTTCGAGCCTTTGATGGATTCAGCTGGAGTGGGTTTTCCCAGTTCCGAATGGCCACAACGACTGAGCCAATTATTGTTCAAGACACGGACGAGATTTTGACGAACAATCGGCGCCACGCGTCAGTGTTCTTCAATGTTCAAGATGAGGACAATGATACTCCACGGTTTTACCAAATCATGGACCGTCGCTCCAATCCGGACGGCAGCTACTGGGAATACCAGGGAGTGCGGCAAACTTCTGGTCAGTTCTTTACTGTGCCAGCCGCGAACTTCAACGAACTGTTCTTTGTTGGTGGATCAACTGGACCTCAGCAAGAGGAAATTTGGATCCAAGTATTCGACGGATTCCAGTTCAGCGACATCACGAAACTCACCGTCAAAACAGTCACGGCACCAGTAATTACTGGTCGGGACGCACAAGTCCAAGCTGGGCACTATTTGAACTTTTCAACCGGCGGAACTGCGAACCGCCCGGGGCAAGTTCCTCCTGGCACCGCCGTTCTTGAATTTGAAGACGCGGATGGCGATGCGATTGATGATTTGCTGATTCGAGATCATCGCTTCAATGGCAACGGTGGGCATTTTCTTTTCAAAGGCGATCGACTCCCTTCAGGACCCTTTTTCCGAATTCCTGCTGCCGAATTGGATCAGCTTGAATATGTCGGTGGAGTTGTCGGCCCTCAGCAAGAGCAAATCACGGCTCAGGCGTTGGCCAACGGAGTTTGGAGTGCTCCAGCAACGTTCACGATTGAAACTTTGGAAAACCTTTTCCGACCAACGGTCAATCTAGGAAACGTGACTGCCAGAACAGGTGTCGTTCAGCGTTTGGACAGCATGTTCTCATGGGAAGATCTCGATGGCGATCTTTTGAAGTTCTTCAGCTTCTATGACACTGGAGATGCTCCAGACAGTGGTTTCTTCACTGTTAATGGTTTCCGCCAAAATGCCAAAACATGGATCACTCTGCCGTTCGACGAGATTGATACGGTTCGTTATCACCTTTCGGATTTTGCGAACACTGAGAAAATTCGCCTAACGGTTAGTGACGGTCGACTGACTAGTGTTCTCTCTACTTCAACGATTACGTCAGTAACGAAACCAGTTATTGACGCTGTCTCTAACGATGTCGTCGTTGATACGCTTGATCGAAATCCTAATGGCGGTATTCCAGCCGGGGATTTGATCGAAAAAGTTGACAACGGTCCTGCCTATACGCAATTCCAAGTTTACGACGAAAATTTTGACCCCGATCCGTTAACACCTCCAGCTGATCGTTCAGGGCGGCTGTTCTTGAGAACTCCAGGTGCCGGAAATAACGGCGAAGAGTTACAAGGCGGTGTCGTTCACACGCTGACTGCTGAGGAGTTCTCTCGATTGGAATTCCAAGGTTCAGAATCTGACTTTGGTCGACAGACCGATCCGTTCTTGGTTCGTGCCGACAATGGTGTGACCGGATGGACAGAGTGGGAACGCATCAATGTGAACACCGATCCCGTCGGAGCAGACTCACTGACTTCGGGATCACAGTGGTTTAACGCAGGTAACGCACCGGGGGATCCCACTGTCATCGAGTATACGTTCATCGACGGAAACAATACCGGCCTCAATGAACCGGCACCAAATTACTACGTATGCGTTCCGCTACCAGATCCGGACGAAGAGTGCAACGAAGCTGGAGAGACCAAAGCCCTCAATCAACCCCAACGTGAAGCGATTCGTGAGACCCTGCTTTACATGGAAACGGTCGCCAATGTTGACTTCGTTGAGGTCAATTACATCGAAGATGCAAGTAACGCCACTATGACATTTGGTGCAGCAAACTTGAATCCAGCCAATGTTGCTGCTTGGGCCTATCTGCCAAATGGTGAGGTTAACCAAGGAGAAGGTTTCTACCCGGGCGATGTCTGGTTCG
>JBGCDK010000094.1:0-87979 GCA_045105295.1 Mariniblastus sp. | reverse complement strand
CGAAAATACTTCATCTAAGAGTTCCTCCGGTAAATTCAACCGAGACTGAATCTCTCAAAGATTCGAAAAGTTCGGTTCAATTAAGGAGATGCGGCTAGCGCAAACCACGGCCACAAATTTTTGAAAATCGTGTCGCCTGATTCAGGGAGCTATCGGTGTTTCCAACCGTTCCGACAAATTGACCTGATTCACACAAGTCGATTTTCCTCGGACGTAATTTCCAGTCGGCAGTCCGCAGAAACTGCAACGATTACTGCCAAAGCACAATCATCTGCTTAGATTGGGCCGCAATGCCGTATCGCGAATCCCAATTCCCAACAGCGAGCTACTCACTGGTTGGGAGTGCCAAGAAACTCACTCAATAGAGCGACCGTAGCAGAGGTTCCGGCCGGTTCATTTAATGCGGCTTTTCCAAAACCAGGAACCGCGCCGGCAGCCACTGCGGCGTTTTGGGCGTCTTCAAAATTGGAAACAACCATCACTGGTACTTCGCTCAAATTGGTGTCGGACTTGAGTTGAGTCAAGGTGTCCATTCCAGGCGAGCCGTCGCGATCAAAAAGACGGTTTATCAGAATCAAGTCAAATGAATCCTGTTTCGCCATCTCGATGGCTTCCCCGTTGGAATGGGCTCGCAATACTTCAACATTGAAACTTTCATTGAGGACTTCCGATATTCTTGTGTGGTCCATATTGCATTGGCCAACGTCAAGGACTTTTTTTGATGACACGTTTATTCCTGAACTGCTTCGTTTGAACTAACCGACGTGAATGAATGTAGAATCGCGAACATTTGTTCGAAAGATTTGCTTTTGATTATAACGCTGGCTTTTGTTTTGAGCAGCGATGATTTTAAAGGGTGTGTTGGGAGGCAGGCACAATTTTTCCATTGAGAAGGAGGGTTTTTATGCTCCCTAATTTTTTGGCTTCTGAATTATTGTGAGTAACGTGAATCACGGTCGTGTTTTCTTGCTCATGGATCCGCTTAAGAAGCATCGTTAAGTTCTCACGCATGGCTTCGTCGACGGCGCTCAGTGGTTCGTCGAGGCAGAGAAGTTTGGGGTGAAATGACATTGCGCGAGCAAGCGCGACCCTTTGTCTTTCTCCTCCAGACAGTTTTGCTGGGTATCGTTCAAGCAATGGTTCGATTCCTAGAAGGTCGGCCAATTCATTGACGCGATCTTTCACTTTGGCGGCAGTTGTCTTGCGGACTTCCAGTGGAAATCCGATTTGCTCGCCGACTTTCATTGCGGGAAAAAGGGAGCCGTTTTGAGGGACGTAGCCAACCTGGCGTGCGGCCGGAGGAAGAGTCGAAACATCGTGTCCGTCAATCAAAACTTTCCCTGAAACAATCTGCCGCAACCCGCAAACTGATTCGAGAATCGTTGTTTTTCCACAACCCGTTGGGCCCATCAACACGCAGTACTCGCCCGTGGGAATAACAAGATCAATGTCGCGAAGACAGAAATTACCTTGGGAAAGGGTGACGTTTTCTAGCTGGATCATTGTTGGCTCCCGGTTCTCGAATTTCGTCGTGAGTCCGCAGGTTCGCCAAGGGTGATCATGCGCGTCGCAACAAGCACAACGATTGCCAGTGTGACCAGAATCAACGAAGCGGCAACGGCGCCTCGAAGATTGCCAAGCTGGAAGTTTAGATAAACGGTTGTCGACAGGACTTCCGTGTTCATCCGCGAAGTGCCAGCAAAAATCAGGATCGGACCGAACTCACCCAACGATCGGGCCCATGCCAAAGTGAACGCGGCAACTCCGCCTCGCCATGCCTGCGGAAGTGCAACTCGTTTGAAGGCTTGGAAACGACTTGCACCGAGCGTCAGCGCGACTTGCTCTGGCCGCTCGGGGATTTGCTCGAACGTGTCACGCATCGTGCGGATCGCAAATGCGGCCGCCACCGTGAATTGCGCGAGAATCACGGCTGGAATTTCGTATGTGATGCCACCAATGTTTGGGTAGCCAATGGCTGCGAAAAATTGTCCTACAAGTTGATCCGCGAAACGTCCTATCGGTGTTTGAAAAAGAACGAGCAAGCTAATCCCAACCACCAAAGGTGGAAGCACGATCGGGATGTCTATCAACGTGTCGATAGCGTATCGAAGCGTCAACGCGATTCTCCTTTTCAGCGGCGAACGTTCGAGTCGAGTGTTGATTGTGTCCCGGCCAAGTCGCGCAAGGACGTAGCCAGTTGGGATCGCGACCCACATTGAGACAATGGCAGAGATTGTGCACGATATCAGACTCAGGCCGATCGAGTACCGAACGCGATCGTCAGACAACGATTCCTGAATGTCGGACCAAGACGCAAATTGAAAATCTGCAACGACCATCGAAACAATCAGAGCAAGATACAGCAATCCAAACAACGAAAGCGTTGACCAGAATAGCCAGTTGTGATTTTTGGTATGAGGATTCAAAGGTTTGTTTTTTCAAACGTCCAAGTCAGTCAATGTCGGAGCGAGGTTTTGCGAGGATGATTTGCGTTCGTTCAAATTTGCAATCGCGTTTTCGTTTTTTAACGCGAGTCATTGGGAACCGTGTAGCCCAGCGATTGTAAATGCTGTTGGCTAGATTTCGACAATAAAAACTGAATCAGATTTTCACATGCCGAGTGTTCATTGGCTGTCGAAAGAATTCCCGCAGAAATGTGACTGCTTAAATCGGGGGCGAGAATCGTAGCAACCTTCAATGTTGGAATTTTTGATTGGTCGTTTACCTGAGTGACCGTTGTATCCCAAACCACGGCAGCGTCTAGACTGCCGGTTGCCAAAGCTTGGGCGAGAGTCATTACGTTCTCGGCATCAAGCTTCTTTTGTGACTCCAGTTGCTCCAAAACGAATTCATTCGCCCCAACCTGACGTGTCAGTTTTCCAACGGCTGCCGTTTTTGAGGCGATACCAAAACGAAGGTTACTTTGTAGTAGAGTTCTCAATGAAGCCGGTTGGAACGTCTGATTCTGAGTCTGTTTCGTGTCCGCTGGTACCGCAATGACCAAACGCTGAGTGGCGATCGGAAACGAGTTTTCAATAATTCCTTTGGCTTGGGCGTTTTCCATCAAAATCTGGTCAGAGCAGACGAAGACATCAGCGTGTTGGTCCAGACCAGTTTCGAATTCCATGTTGATTTGGCCAGCGAGTTCGCCTGATCCGGCTGAGCGTGCCAATTCTGCTTTAACATCCGAGACGGTGTTGAACTGTCGAATCAACTGTTCGATTGGATCCGCGATTCCGGCCGCGCAGTAGACGCGAATCGTTTTGATGTTCTGGCGACTGTCGTTACTCTGGCGATTGAGTTCGAGCGCGCAAACACCGAGTGCGATAACAGCGACGGTGGAAAGAACTAACAATCTGGATGGTTGCATTAAAAAACGATGCTAGAGAGCTAAAAATGGATCACGATGTTAGGGGCGTATTCGCCGATCAGTTTCTTGGATGGCTTGAAGGAATTGCCAACCTTGAATTCACCCAGCTTCGGCAGTCGATGGGAGTCGAGGAAATGGCGAACGACGGCGACGCTTGAATGCGAACCAGTAAATTTAAAACGGCGAACCTCGGGAAGAATGGCTTCGGCGGCAAGTCTTCTAAGTCCGTCCTCTCCTCCGAGTCCCGCAAGTTCCAGCTCACGTACTTCCGGAAACGCGTTTGAGCTCAGTAACTGCATCAAAGCGTTCAGCTCGATCGTCTTGAAATCTTCGTACCCGTAGAACGCTTCACGAAAACGAAGCGAGACCAAATTGGGAAAGACTCCTTGGCTTAAGACTTCTGCTGAGTGTCCAGGGAAATCAACGCCAGAAAACGAGAGCCGTCGCAAACGTTCTCGAATCGGATGTTCAAGCAGAGCCTCCACAGTTGACTGGTCAATCACAACAGACTCTAAGTGAAGCGATTCTAGTTGAGGAAAGCTCCCCGGTTGGAAAAGAATTGCCAAACCGACATCGTCAAAGCTTCCCAGTGAGATGCGTTTCAAATTTGGCAACGGGTGATTGGCAATCCGTTCGACAATTTTCTCCAGGGTTCCCTGAGTGGCAACGTTTGAATGAGAAATGTCCAAGGACTCGCACTGGCTTAAGTTGTCTTCGGAAAATAGTATTTCAAATGAACGAATCCCCAACCCGCAATAAGATAGATCTAGGTGTTTGATTTGTTTTAGGACGCCTTTTTCCGAGAGCATTTTTAAGCCCCGAGCCGGAACTTTCGTGTTTCGTAAATCCAATGACTCTAGATTGTCGAGCGGAAGTCCCATCAACGTTTGGAAATCTGTGACACTCAAGCGACTGCGGATTGTGAGGGAACCAAGTTTCGGCGCTTTGAGTTGCGAAATATGAGTCAAGTTTTCCTCGGGAAAATCATCCGACCCGATCGTCAATTCTTTAAGGTTCGGAAATCCAGGGCCAGAACAAATGTCTTCAAAAAAGCCATTGGCTCTCCCCGCGTTGATTGTCAGTTTCTGTAGGTTTGTTCGAGACTCCATCTTGGTGATCGCGATCGCAACAAGTCGGTCAAACCAATCGAAATTGGTAAGCGTCAACGCTTCTAGATTGATAAGGTTAGGTGAACTGAAAATGGCCAGTAGATCTTCAGTCGGAATGGTGAGGTTGCTGAGATCGAGTGATCGAAGTTGGCGAAGTTCTGGCATCGCGGCAATCTTCTTCCCCTGCCCTTTCAAGTAAATCAGGCGTAGCCAGTTCACAGGCGTCGAGGCGAATAGCTGTTCCGCCCCCTTAAGCAACGCCGTGGCGCGGATCGTAATTTTGTCAATGAATCCGCGTCGAAATTCTGACCGGCGAAAATCCTGTTCCAACTCACCTGCCCACTGTTCGCCATATTGGGCAATCAATTGTTCTGATCGAACGCTCAATTCGTAGAACTCTTTTTGTAAGTCGTTCGTCGTTTCCAGTTCACACTGGACGCGAATAAATTCCCCTCGTGGATCTCCGCGCTCCTCTAACCAGTCTGCGTAAACCAATCGCGGTTCGTCGCTGTGCGGGTCGGCGACGACTTCTGCAAAAAAATGGTTGAAGTGAGTGACGGATTCCATCAGCGTATTAGAACTCATGGGTGGGGAAGTCTTCAATCGCAGGCAAAAGTGGCCAGCAAAATGGAGTTGCAGGTTCGACAGGATTTAAATTCTAAATAATTAGAATATCTTTCTTGCTTTGCCGTTTAAATTCTAATAAATTCGAAAGTGACGCGAATGCCTCATGAAATACCCAACGGAAAAGAACCATGGCTCGCCCCGCATCTGAGTTTCCAACAGAATTTGAGTTGGAGGTTTTAAAAGTACTTTGGAAATCGTCCCCTCAAACGGTCCGTGATATTCGTGACCGAATGGCTGAATCCGGGCGCGACAGTGCACACACTTCAGTCATTACGATGCTCAATATCATGGTCGATAAGGGCTATCTCGACAAAAAGAAGGACGGGAAGAGCTATCTGTTCTGGCCAATCGTCACTGAGCCAGATGTCTCTCAAAAAATGCTCGGCGACATGGTGTCACGCGTGTTTGATGGCTCAGCCCAACGATTGGTGTTGAATCTCATTGACGGCGAAGACATTGAAGAGCAGGAGTTGCTTGAGCTGCGAAAACTGATTAATCAAAAAGTCAGGGAGCAACGCAAATGAATCTAGTTCAGGAATTGTCGTTGCCGCTTAATCCAGAATTTTGCTGGCTGTTGACGATGTGTTTGCTTCACACGCTGTGGCAAGGATTGGTTGTCGCATTTTTGGTGGCCGTGGTTGTGCGGTTGAAAATTTCGGTGCATCGGCGTTTCGCCACAACGTTTGGTTTGTTGGTGTTGATCGCTGCGTTGCCAATTTGCAATTACGTTTGGTTGACGCATTCAAGCACGCCACCTCTGTCGATTAAAAAGGCGACCGAGTGTTTCATGGCCGATGGCGGACTGGCTTTGTTTGAACTCAGCGAGTTAAACCAACAGGCACCGATTTCAACACAGGACTTTGATGAAAAGGATGGGCTGTTTGGCGGACTGAATTCTGATTCAGCATCTAACCTCACTGCGAATCGGATTGTAAATGTCGAAGCAGGTGCTGCCGTTGGTAAAGCGGCGACTACGTTAGGTTGGACCGTCATTGGACCGGCCATCATCACGCTCCTCTATCTCGCCGGTGTATTCCTCATGGTTTTGCGGCTTGGTTGGGGCTTGAAGTCACACTGGCGATTGACAAGCTTTTGCAAACGAATGAAGTTTGCCGAGCAAGTGCCTCGTTCAGTGATCGCGGCTGCAGAGCAAGCAGCTAGTTCGTTAGGCAGAACATTGCGGACACCGATTGCATTATTCTACGGCGAGGGAGCCGCGCTGGTCGTTGGCTGTATTAAGCCAGTGATATTAGTGAATGCAAGTTTGGCGTCTGGTTTGACGCCGGTTCAGCTTGAGCAAATTCTGGCCCATGAGCTTGCACATGTTTACCGGTTTGATCCCTTCACACAGTTGTTTCAGCGGTTGATTGAGTCGCTCTTGTTTTTTCATCCCGGAGTCTGGTACGTCAGTCAAACCGTTTCCGATTTGCGCGAGCTTTGCTGCGACGAAATGGCTACTCAATATTATTCAAAGGTTGATTTCGCAGAGACGCTCCTGCAATGTGCGGTTCTCAATCGAGCCAACAAATCTACGACGCGATATTCGCTTGCGGCGACTGGGGGAAATGCCAGCCAGCTGACATCGCGGATTGACGCTTTGCTTCATTCGAGAAACGAAGGAGAGCTGCGAGATGTGATCCAATGGAGTCGGGGTCGAGCAACCAGAATGGTCGCGATGGCAATGATCTGTGTGCTAATGGGATTGCTCGTTACGTTTGGAATGGCTGGCAATTCGATACTCCCAACGTCGTTGATGCAGAACCAGCAAGTCGATTCCCAACGCTCCAATAGTCTCGTGGTGATTGAGGGAAACGATTGGCAATGGATTACCGAAGAGCCAAAATCCATCAAGTCAAGCCAGTTTCTTTTCGGTGGGAAACAACTCCTCGTCCAGGATTCGATCCCCGAGGACATCGATGTCCAGGCAATGGTGGTTGAAAAATTTTGTAAGTTCACTCAGTGGCATTTTGGTGACTCGAATTCGACTCGAGTGGCGATCCTGTTGGAAATGGATGGCATAGAGATCAACCGGTTGTTTGTCGACCGAAACAGGGATCGTGTCATCGAAGACGGAGAAGCGATTACCCTTAAATCACAAAACGACAAAACTTGGCTGACCAGCCTTGAGGCCGAGGTTCATGAAAATGGATCTATCGTCAGAGCCAAGCGGCAGATTGGCATGACACCCAATCGAGATCGGTCAAAGCTTCGAATCACGACGCTTGGTTTCGCCGAGGGGAAAATTGAAGCCGAAGGTAAAACTTACCAAGCCCGTCGTGTCGACAAAGACGGAGATGGATTGCCGACGGGAACCAAGGATCAGGTTTGGATCGATTTCAATCAAGACGGCAAATTTGAAACACTAACTGAGCAGTTGAAGCTGGGCTCAATTCTGAGAATCAATGAATCACGTTTTATGGTTCGATCGGATCGGCTTGGTCAATCACTTGTTCTGACCCCCGACGATGAAGTCGGATTTGTCCAGTTTTGTTTCGAATTGGCAGATAAAACGGCAACGCTCGAAACGTTTGAGGGGAGTCTTCGTGATGAGTCAGGAATGTTGATCGCCGTTGGACTCAATGAAAAACCGACTACAGTTCCAGTGGGACGTTATTGTTTACAAGATCTCGTCGTTCAGGTTCGTGATAAAAACTCCTCCGTTTGGCGAATGACGCTTTCTCGTGGTCTTGACAATGACTGGAGTAAAGTCCAATCGGAAGAGATCATCGAAGTTAAGCAAAATGAAAAACTGCAGATGCAACTGCTCAAGGATTTGGATTTTGTGTTTTCCTCGACGCATGTGGATAGCAGCTACAGCGGACACAAAACGCGTTTGCACCCCTTTATTCGAACGGAAAACGGTTTGATGGTCACTAATTTTACGATGGTGAAACCGAACGAAAAACCAACTGCTTTCAATCAAAGTGTCCGGGCGAAATTTAAATCGCGAGATGCAGAAGGAACACAAGTCACAGACCCAGAGCAATGTTCATCCAGTTTTGGCTGAGGTTCGTTGTGCAGTGTGCCCGTCGGGCGCCCAGGCATGAGAGCGACTGGTTCTTGGGATGTGGAATCCTCGATTGAAACAGGACCGATCTTGGGAAAAATTAAGAAAAAAGTCTCGATCAATATCGGACAATGAGTCTGCAAGCCGAATCAATTCGTCAGGGGAATTATGAGTCTTTTCAAGAATATAGTTGCGTTCGTTTTGTTTTGTTCCGTTTTCTTTTGCTGTGCCAACGAGGCAACGACTCAAGAACAAACCGAGATCAACATCTCGATCGTGGATTCCGCAGGGAAACCAGTTCCCAAGGTTTCAGCTTACTGGTTCAAAAATGGTAAATCTAAAAAGCTGACTGCTCACGACGGCGTAGTCACTGTCACGTCGGCGGAGGGCTTAATCGTCGCGAGGAGTGAACAACATCATTGTTCAGGCATCGTTCTTCACAAAAAAACGGAAGAGCAATTGCGAAACGCCTCGGTTGTCCTTCGAACGCCATCCGAGCCAGGACGGATTCTGAAAACGCTACCGGTTCCAGTTTCTACGGAACAGAAAACAGAAATTATCAAACAGGTTTTGGATATTTATTGGGCACAGTTAAAGTCCAACCCCAAGGACCCCGCCAATCAAATGTCTTGTTTTGAGTTGTTGGGTGCGTTGGATCCACAGAACTTAAATGAGTTCGTGGATTCAATAGATTTTGACGTGCGAATGAAGGCCATGGGTAAGTCGCACGTGGTCAAGTCGCTTGCTCAAAGTGACCCTGAGTTGGCAATTGAAATAGCCGATTCCATCGAGGACCCAATGAGTCGATCCGGATTGATATACGCATTGCTCACACATTTGCCTGAAAACAGCCCTCACGTCGAAGCGGTTGAAGAGCAATACATTGAGACGATCAAAGCCATCTCCCAGCCCGCATTTCGATATGCCATTTGGTCTAGTCTTGGCGAGTACTATTTTTGTAACGGAAAAGAAGAGTTGACTGACAAAATCGTTGAGGAGAATTTGTCAGAGGTCAGAAAGCTTCCCGATGGCGGCTGGGCTGCGTATCCAAAAAGTTGTTTTGCGGCGCTGATCGTTGAGGAGAAACCTGATTTGGCGTTGGAAATGATCGAGGGTTGCAAAGGACATGAGCGACCGCGAGCGTTAGGGCGACTGGCGTTTCATTGTTGCCAAACCAATCCAAATTTGGCGATCGAATTGCTCGGCAAAATTGAAAATGTAAAAAACGCGATCAACACTGCTGAGAATCAGATCAAGATCGCTTATCGAATGGCGGGGCCTCAAACCGATTCAGCCTTTGAGGTCGCCGGGTCGATCATGGAGGCCAATCAACGAGCGTGGGCTTGGGGTTTGATCGCGTCCAAACTTGCAAAAACGGATTCAGTTCGTGCGAAGAATGCTCTTGAGAATGCAATTCAAGCGATATCAGTAAATGCTCCAGGGAAGAAATCGCTAGAATATTTTTCTGAACCGACGACTCTGGCGGGGCTGTTGCCGATTGTTGAAACGGTTGCACCCGAGAAAGTCGAATCGGTGGTGTGGGAGGCGGTTTGGCTGACGATTCCCCGCTCGCGGTGGAACATGGGCGGTGATTCAAAGGACACAAAACGCCAGAGCGTTGCCGCAGCGGTTTCGCGATACGATCGGGAATTGGCAAACGCAATGATGGGCGACACGCAAATTGTGGTTGGTATGGATCCATCTCGGGCTGCAGTTACGCAGGTGGCACTTGATGCCGGTGGTGTTCCAAAATTTCTGGAGAGATTGAACAAGGGGCCACGGTTTTCGGCTGCGTTTCACCCACGTGCGAAAGTTGCTCAGATGTTGTCTGGTTCCGATGAAGAGTTCTGGGATGAAGTTTCTCTGCCCGCTTTTTTAGAGTGGCCGACTGTCATGTTTGAAGAGCATTGATCGAATCCTGCGCACCTAGCCAGCTAAACGCGACTCCTCAGCAATGGTGCACTGTACGTTCGCAGCCATGAGACAACTTTCGCGAGTTTGGGCACCCGATCCGCATCCAACCGACATTATCAAGTGATTGAAAAAAGAGCAGAAGAATGAAACAGAAAACACTTTGGGCTTTTGTCGTCGTTTTCCTCGCTTGTGTTTCAGCGAATTTGAAAGCACAACAAACACCACCTGGAATTTCGTACGAACAGCGAATTGAGTTGGCGAAAAAGTTTCTCGAACCTGTCCGCGAGATTGCGGTCAAGGATCAAGATTCTCCCGAGCGTCGGAGTTATTTCACTGGGCCGATGGCAAGCATTGATCCTGCGTGGACGATGAAATTCATCATCGACAATCCTGTAGATCAAGACGGAATGTTGTACGACCACAGTGCAAAAACATTGCTTGCCTCCAGGGCAAACGAACTGGATGAAGAAGACCTGATTCAATTGATTGAAAAATCTGCTCACCTGCGGTATCAGTATGTTTCTGCAGCACTCAGGAGTTTACCAAAGGAAAAAGAAGAACTGAGAAGCCAGCTTGTCAGTATTGCGATGGAAGAAAAGGAATTTAATTATCAATCAATTCCAAGTCTGATTCAGATTGTAAATCTTGCTGACAACCCTGAATTGTCTGCCACGTTGCAAGCTCGTATCAACGAGTATTACGATTCTGGCAAAGCCACCGAAGCGGTGAAAATGTTGAAGAAGCGGTTTGCGAAATTGGAAAGTTGGCAAAAGTCAAACATGCGTTACGCGTTTGGCCAACTGGCCGCTTCTGCCCCAGATAAATATCGCGATGAGTTCTTGCAGAATGACATTGTCACTCAGTACGACGTGCATTGGTACATTGTTTTGTCGGACGAGTTTCCCACGGATCTACGTTTGGCCGAGCTCAACAAGATTAAGCGGTTTGATTTTGGCAAGCAAACATATGAGCAAATGTTGGGGGCGGGGTCGCTTGGGTTGCTTGCGAAAATTGATCTTGAACGTGCCCTGCAATGGGCAAAGGAAGCCCCCCACCCTGCCGCCAAGGTTTGGGCGAATCTTTTGATTGCTCCGATTTTGGCAAAAACTGACAACGCAGCCGCAGTGAAATTGATACGTGACTGCTATCGAGAATTGTCAGAAATGGATGCGTCAGATCGAATACCGGCCAACTATAACTTCCCGCCTTCGCTGATCAGTTGTATTGGTTTGCAAATTGTTGAGCAGGTTGATCCTGATAGTATGGAGCAGTACATCGACCAAACAATTTTATTGGCTGAGAAGCACGTAGGTTCGAAAAGCAATTCGGCTCAGGACCAACAGTTTAATGCCATCGTGGGTGTTGCTCGTTACGATCGAGAGAAAGCGCTAAAAATGTTTGATGCGATCGCTGACGATGTAAAAATACATGCAGCGGGAAGTTTTTTTCGAGCGCTCATGGCACTTCACCCCGAGCAGATTTGGGAAGAATTTGAAACGATGCCAGAAAAAGATAGTCGAGGAATTGACTACCGGATTCAAGTTCGCGATCAACTGATGCCTGCAATGACAGCCAGAACCGATTCAGCGTTCTGGGCCGCGTTGTATGGTTCAGGTTTTCTGAAAATAGATGCGAGAATCCTCGAAGAGTAAAACGGCTAGTGCTCCTTCAAAGCTGAAATAAATAGTGTGGTACGTTAAGTTTAGGCGGCATGCTCACGCGTGGAATGAGCATGTTTACGCTCCACGTAAACAACGCACCCGTCGATTCATGACACCCGTTAATTCAGGTCCGGCAGGCTGCTCGTGCGCGTTTGGTTGGGCTTTGTTGTTCGGTTAGTGCTGTGAGTTGCCGGCTTGCTTGAAGTTACCACCGCAAGCATCCGTCTTGTTCCTTTTAAAGACAGAAAGACGGGAATGAATATTCATCCTGCTTTGGCTGGTTTCCGCGTTGGTTCGGCTTAAAAAATTTCGTGCTTGGAATTTCGCGCTTTGAAAAAAAGTGTGATACTGTAATCGCCAAAACGGTTAGAATGACGACACGGCAATTGTTTTCCCGTTGCGGTGTAGAAGTCGCGCTGCCGAAGTTGCGCTGCCGAAGTTGCGCTGACAAAGACGTGAAGACGGAACTCAATTCTGCGTCGACTTTTGGGCGAAACTCTTGAGAACGCCTTGTACGAACTCTGCGTGGTTGGAAAAACTACATGAAGGATGCAAGCCTCAGTTTTCGTGAGCTTTGACCAGACCAATTCCTTTTTCTCGCGAAACGTGGGTCCTAGACGCCAATTTTACTTTCAAATGTGGCGGTCGGAGCAAGTTGAAAATGAGTGAACAAAGCACTGAGCAGGAAACAAATCCTGATGGAGAGTCAGCCAGTGGCTCCAGAAAAATCAGACCCTCGAATTACAACCCTGTCGAAGTGCCGTTCATTCTTGATATCTCGAAATACCCCAACGATGCCGACTATCGAAAAATTTATGCGGATTGGTTAGAAGAGTCTGGTGATCCACTTCGGGCGAACATTCTTCGTATCCAATGTGAAATGTCGCGGTTCGCTCGAGAGAATCACTTTTACCAAGACCTTCTCGAGGAGCGCACCGAACTAGTTGACGCTTTAAAGCAAAACTATGACCAAGCCGAAGTTTGGCTTGCCTTGATCGGTCACGCGGCCATCGAGAAATGCTCAACAGCTGCTGCCGGTGACGACTGTCCAAAACGTTGGGAAAATCTGCCTGCAAGCGACAATGCCCATTCGGTTGCGGCTGACACTATCAGAGCCTGCACAGCGTGTCGCAAATTGGTTCGGTATTGCTATTCTGTTTCCGAAGCGTTGTCACATATCGCAAATGGCGAATGCGTTTCAATCGACCCCGGTGTCGCGCGAAAACGTTATGACTTGACCCGATTCGTTGGCGACACAAGATAGGTTAAACTTAAGGTTCGGATTCAGGTTGTGACCGCATCTAAAACTAAATTCAGGAGTCTCTTACGATATGTCGTTCCGTCTTGTGCTGGGCACGAACAATGCCAAAAAGCTTCGCGAGTTGGAATACCTGCTTGCTCCCTACGATATCCAGCTCAGCTGTCTCGCCGACATGCCTGATCCAATCGAGGTAGAGGAAACAGGTACGACGTTTCAGGAAAACGCAACGTTGAAGGCGACCGAACAGGCGAAGCATCTCCGTCAATGGGTTTTGGGGGAGGACAGCGGCCTGAGCGTCGATGCGCTGGACGGAGCGCCGGGAGTTTACTCAGCTCGGTTTTCTGGTGAGAACGCGACCGACGAAACGAACAATGCTTTGTTGTTGGAAAAACTTAGCGGCGTGCCCAAAGAAAAACGGCGGGCTTGGTATACCAGCCATATCGCGCTCTCCGATCCGCTAGGTAATGTTCATATCAATTGCGAAGCACGATGCTATGGACGAATTTTGGCCGAACAAAAAGGAACCGGCGGGTTTGGGTATGACCCAATGTTCGAAATTGCCGAATATCACCAGACGTTTGCTGAGCTTGGCAATACGGTCAAATCGGTGCTCAGCCATCGGGCACGCGCCAATCGCATTTTTATTCCTCGACTGCTGAAGCTGATCAAGACTCTCTGAAGGCGGGGTGAATCGTTCCCCGTGCGGTCATAAGAGTCTCATTGGGCTTCGATCAGGTTCAGGACACACTTTTAAACAGTAAGTGGACGCTTTGTTGGCGAAAGGCGTCTTGGGATCAGCCCGTGATGTGTTAAAGTAAACGTCGCAAATTCCTTACCTTTTATTCCAGACCGAAAATTACTAGTGGCGAGCCTCAAAAAAACAATTGAAATGTTTGAACTGGACGTTCCAGAAGAGGCATATCCCAAGCTCAAGCATTATTGCCAGGCACTCTGGGAAATTAATGAGGAGCTAAATCTCACTCGGCACACTAGTTACGAAAAATTCGTCACACGAGACTTGCTCGACACGATTGAGCTTTCGAAACTGATTCCAGAAGGCAAGGACGTCCTCGACATCGGTTCGGGCGGCGGCGTACCGGGAATGGTACTTGCGATCTTACGTCCTGATCTGAAAGTTTCCCTGACCGATTCCGTTGGCAAGAAAGCGTCGGCACTTGGCGTGATTGCAGAAACAGTTGGCTTGAGCGTCGAGATCTACCAGTGCCGAGCTGAAGAATTGCTTGAGGATTTTCACTTTGATTTCTCAACCGCGCGTGCCGTCGGGCCGCTGAAGAAAATGGGCCGCTGGTTTGAAACGACTTGGCCCAATCTGGGAAGGTTACTCGCCGTCAAAGGTCCAAAGTGGATTGAAGAAAAAGCGGAAGCAGACGAGCTTGAGCTACTAGAAAAAGTCGACGTTCGCGTTCTGTCCGAGTACGAGGTTCCCGGCGTCGATTGGAAAAGCGTAATCCTGCAGCTTAAGGCTTCCAAGTAAGGCTTCCAAGTAAGGCTTCCCAAAAACGACATCGGTCACTTGTGTGCTGGACGCTTCGCGGCCAGCGCTCTCACGGACCGTAGACGGTGATACTTGTCCACCAGTGCCTTGCGCGACAAATAACCTGCCGCGACAAATAACCTGCCGCGACATAATAAGGTGGAAATTTGTGGGACAGCAGTTGTGAAACTACTTTCTCAATAGCGGTGGAATTCGGCTGCGGCCGGCGAATGTCGGGTCAGGTTTTTGATAACGTCGTTTAGATTTTGTTGCTGGCCCTCGAAGCGCAACGCAGCTTGTCCCGCGGTTGGAGGCCTGACTCACAAATCCATCTGCAATCGTGTTCAACAAGTGTGTACAATCTGGGTTTTCAGAATCATTGCTGAACCGTCCGTTCCTTGAACCCTTAACTATTACCACTCACTATGCAGATCAAACCAGCCGACTCTTGCCGTTTCGATATCCTTTCACTTGGCGAAGTCATGCTTCGCCTCGATCCAGCCGACGGTCGTGTACGAACCGCACGGACTTTCGACGCTTGGGAAGGTGGTGGTGAATACAATGTTGCCCGCGGGCTTCGTCGATGTTTCGGAATGCGAGCTGGATTAGTTTCCGCGTTTGCGAAAAATGAAGTCGGTCGACTGCTGGAGAATTTGATTCTCACCGGCGGTGTCGATATGGAGTTCGTCAAATGGATGGACTTTGACGGTGTCGGTCGCGCGTGCCGCAACGGATTGAATTTTACCGAGCGTGGGTTCGGTGCCCGGGCGGCATTGGGAACTTCAGATCGAGGCCACACCGCTGCATCACAGTTGAAACCGGGGGACATCGACTGGGACCACATTTTTGGAACTTTGGGGGTTCGCTGGTTTCACACCGGCGGCATTTACGCAGCACTTTCAGATTCAACTCCAGGAGTAATCGCCGAAGCACTTCAATGTGCGAAGAAGCACGGCACGATTACGTCTTACGATTTGAATTTCCGTAGTTCACTATGGTCCGCGTTTGGTGGCAAAGAGAATTGTCAAAAAGTCAATCGTCAGCTTGCACCGTTCGTCGATGTCATGATTGGAAACGAAGAAGACTTTACCGCCTGCCTCGGACTGCACGTTGAAGGTCTGGACGATCAAATGAAAGAGCTTCCAATCGAAGGCTATAAAAAAATGATCGCGCAAGCAACATCTCAGTTTCCGAACTTCCAGGCGATCGCGACGACGCTTCGCACTGTAAAGTCAGCATCGATCAATGACTGGGGTGCACTATGTTGGCACGATGGAAACTTGCATCAGGCAACGCACCGCGAGAATCTGGAAATTTTTGATCGAGTCGGTGGCGGCGACAGTTTTGCGTCGGGTTTGATTTACGGTTTCATGAAAACAGGCGACGCTGCACAGGCTGTTAACTACGGTGCCGCTCATGGTGCGTTGGCAATGACAACCGCTGGCGATACAACGATGGCAGTTGTTGAAGAAGTCGAAGCCATGATGGCCGGCGATAGTGCAAGAGTAAAACGATAGTGGCCGAAGTTTGCGTTTGAGCAAAAAGCATTATGCAAAAAGCAAATCCCATTCCACCTCCTATTTTCAAAAGTGAAGGCAAATCGTGAATCGTTACAAAGGACTAATGCGTGACACGTGGTGGGCTTGGATCACCATCGTGTTGTTCGGCGTCGTTGGCGGATTCGTTTCGTGGATTTTCTTTTCCGCGATTCCGATCGCCTTTTTCGCTTTCTTTTATTTTGGATTCATTCGTTACGACGAAAACGGGAATCACAAAGAACCGTAAGTATCCATTCGGATAGCTTTTTGGGGTACTTTTCGGTTTCAAATATAAGTCTGCTTTGAAGAAGCATTGGCGATAAACGCAAGGGCGAGCTACATGTCAGAGAAAAATTTTGGTCAAGATGTTGAGTTTCTCAACCAACATATTGAAACGATTTTGATTCGCAACGATGAAGGAGCTCAGATTGTTTTGGCTCCGGCTTACCAAGGTCGAACGATGACTTCGACGTCGTGTGGGAGTGACGGCACGAGCTACGGCTACATCAACTACGACGCGATAACCGCGGAAGCCCTTGATCCGCAGATCAATTTATACGGCGGCGAAGATCGAATGTGGATTTCACCTGAGGGTGGCCAGTATTCCGTTTTCTTTGATCCCGATGTCGCGATGGACTACGCGAACTGGCGAACACCCGCTCCGTTGGATACCGAAGCGTTCGAATTGGTATCGCAGGATGAGACATCCGCCGTTTTTACTCGCCAAGCCAAACTCGTGAACTGGAGCAAGTTCGAGTTCAATGTCCAGATGGATCGTAAAGTCATTTTGATGGACAAAACTCAAGCCAGCGAATGTTTGGGTGTTTCGCTGGATGGCCTAAGCTTGGTCGCTCACGAAAGTCACAATACGTTAACGAATTTGGGCGATTCGAAATGGGAACCAGAGACTGGCTTGATTGGCATTTGGATGCTGTGCATGAACAAACCATCGCCGGGGGCAACGTTGTTGGTGCCGTTCAAAAAAGGCGGTGAGGATTTGCTTGGGAAGATCGTAAATGCTGATTACTTCGGCAAACTCGATTCGACTCGATTGCAAATTGACCAAGAAGCCGGATTGATTTACTTCCTCGGCGACGGAAACATGCGCAGCAAATTGGGCCTGACTTTTTCGCGCGTCCAACCGACGCTGGGCAGCTGGGATAGAGAGCGTGGCGTGCTTTCGGTTGTTCAATTCAACCTGCCCGATGCGGCACCCAATGGATACAACAACAACCTTTGGGAAATGCAGGACGAACCTTACGCCGGCGACGTGATCAATGGATACAACGATGGCCCCAATGAATCTGGTGGCCAGCTGGGCGGCTTTTTTGAGCTGGAAACAATCAGCCCTGCTCTGGCGTTGGACTGTGGAGAAACCTACACGCATCTCCATCGCACTATTCGAATGGAAGGCGATAGAGATACGTTATCGGTTGTATCCCAAAAAGTGTTTGGCGTCTCGATTGAGGAAATCGAAAGCAAGTTTGGTTAGAACAAACTTGCTCACCCAAACTTGATTTCAATAGTGAGGCAAAATCAATTCAAGGTCAATGTTTGACTTCGATTGTTTTGTCCATCTTCGGCGGCCAAAATGCAACTATCAAGACGACAGCAGCTACCGCGGCGATAATGCATGGGATCGTGAACAGACCTTGGTAATCTTGGACTCCACCTTTTGGCAGATAGCTCTCAGCCAAGTAGGGAGCGATGATTCGAGCCACAATTGGCCCCATGCCAAGGATCATCAAGTTGAACAATCCCTGCGTGCTGGAACGGACATCTTTGGGCAAGTACTCATCTACAAAGATGTAAACGGTCGCAAAGAAGAATGCGTAGCAAACACCGTGCAAAATGTTGGCCGCGATAACGACCGCTGGGATTGGAACAAAAGCAAAAATACCGAATCGAATCGCATGACCAAGAATTCCAATGGTCATGGTTGTTTTCCAGCCGAGTCGTTTCAGGAAAAATCCTAGAACAATCATCGTGCCAATTTCAGCGACTTGGCCAATACTCATGATTGGCATTACGTATTTGCTTGGGATTCCGATGTGCTCGAGATAGCCACTGGTCCACAGGAAATACAAATCGTGAACCATGGCATCAACCATCGTTACCAACCAAAGCACAAGCACAAACGGAACAGCCAGTGATTTCAGTGCCTTTAGCCAGGCAAGCCCCTCTGCTGACTTGTTGGGTGGCGTGTGGGGAAGTGTAAAACTGTAGGCGGCCAATACCAGAGAGGCGATGCCGGAAATGATGTAGGTGTAACGCGCGGCGTCAACGTCGGTGAACAGGAAGAACAAAGGCCAAGCCGCAAGAATCCAACCGATTGTTCCACCCATTCGAACGATTCCAAATTCCTTTTGAGCGTCCTTCATTGCATTGAAAGCAATAGCGTTGGTGATCGAGATCGTGGGAACGTAAAACAAACAGTGCACCCACATCAAAATACAGAACGGCCAAAAATCGGTAACGAAATACAGGCCGAGTATCGAAAGTCCACCAACGAAATGGCTGAAGGCGAGAAACTTTTCGGCTGCAAAATTTCGATCCGCAAATTGATTGCTAAAGAACATCGCAATGATGGCGGCAACTGGAAAAGCAATCAAAATCCAAGTTTGTTGCAGTGCCGTGAATCCAAGGCCTGTTGGTTTTGAAGTCAGTTCAGCTTTGGTTTCTTTGTGGATGGGAGTGTCGCCGGTTGAGTCAACCGATGTGGCGGACACAACGTCTCCGTTTGAATCGAGGTAAGCCGTTCCCCCGGCGAGATAGCCGAAAACGAGCGGCAACCATGCGCCCCAGATAAAGAACTGCAAGACCATCATGAACCAGAGTTTTAAAGTCTGGGGTTTTGCGTTTGAGCTATTTAAAGTTGAGGCGTCAGACATTGAATTCCTTGCTTCGCAAAAAGGACAAAGTGGCGAAGCGGATATTCTATTCCGAAATTGAGCAGATTGAAGTGTGTTGGAGCGTTTTCTGATTGCCGCCGGTCATTTGAACCAAGTTTTGGTCATCAATTCCGACTGGGTAAAACAAGTCCGGCCAAGGGAAGCGGGGTATGAATCAGCGAATCAATCGGATTGGATGGAAAAAAATTAGATTCCAAGCGTTATTGAACGGCAATATTTAAGCATCTTCAAGGCCGCTCATTCGCCCTTGATCACTTTCCTGATTCGCTCTCTGGCTTTTTCGGGCAATTTGACATCTAGCAACGCGGTGCCGTCTTCAACTTGCTTGGCATGCGATTTGGCTTCGTGGTTGATTCTGACCATCGACTTTCTGAACTTCGAGCAGAGTCCGCACATCATCATGTGCATTCGAAATTCGATTCGCTTCCCAAAACCTAGTTCTTCGTCCAGTGATTTGGATGCGAGTTCAGAAATTTTCTTGCAGTTCATCATGATTGTTTGCCCTCATTGAACCAACGCTGTTTGACGCAGCTCGAAAGCTGCATGCGGGCACGATGAAGAATAACCCAATAGTTGGTCGAAGTGATGTCCAGCTCCTTACACACTTCCTCAGTAGTTCGCTCATCCATCGTACGCATCGTAAACGCGTCCGCTTGACGTTGAGGCAATCGATTCAAGCAGTTTTTGAGCATGCCCCAAAACTCTTCTCGGTCTAGCGAGTCCAGCGACTGTTTGACGATCGTTCGCAGTTCTTTTTTCCAAGAGCCTTTTTGATCGAACAAACGATCTGAAATGTCTGTCGATTCTTCGGAAATGTTGATCGGATCACGTTTGCGTTTTCGAAACACATCAATCACTTTGCGTTTCAGAATTCCCAACAGCCATGCCCGCTCTGAGCCACGTCCGGCAAACTGGTGGACATTCTTAAGTGCGCTGACGAAGGTATCTTGGACAACCTCCTCGGCGGATTCTCCGTCTCTTAAACGTGAGACGGCAAACCGGTAGAGATAGTCGCCGTGTTCGTCCAACCACAAATTTGGGTCGATTTTCGAGGGCGAGACTGGCCGATCCGCGCCGCTGTTTGTTGGATTGGATTCTGATTGATTCATTATGTGGTTCGTCGGATCGGTGATGATGTTTGGTTGGAACTAGGTTCAGCCACTATCGAATAGTGCGATAGTTCCTTTAAAATTGTCAGCAGAGGCAACGGCTCGAGTTTAGATTGGTGTGTACTTCATTTAGGTGACGATCCCGCTGGGACTTCCTTACATCCTAACTCACAAAGTTTTTGCAAAAGTTGTATGTAAGTTTCGAGTACCCATAACGTCACCTTTTGTGGTTCTTGATGTCGAGACCAAGATCGACTGAAATTTCAAGCCAAAACCCTGCTTGAATCAGCTCTTGAACATTTGAAAGGATTATTCTGAATGACTTCACAAATTGATTATGAAAATGCTGTCGGCTCCCGATACGCCAAAGCCGCAGAGGCTCGCGAGCCATCTTTGTGCTGCCCGGTTGAGTATCGACAGGATTTACTGGAAGTCATCCCACAGGAAATAATCGAACGTGACTACGGTTGCGGCGACCCTTCTCCCTTCGTCAAGCCTGGCGATACGGTACTGGATCTTGGATCTGGCGGTGGCAAGCTTTGTTATATCGCGTCACAGTTAGTCGGTTCCAATGGAAAAGTGATTGGCGTCGACTGCAACGAAACAATGCTGGGATTGGCGAGGCAATATCAATCTGAGGTCGCCGAGAAAACTGGATTTGATAACGTTTCGTTTCGAGCAGGAATGATCCAGAATCTTCAGCTTGATCTCGAACGATATTCCGAAGAGCGAAAAAATATCACTGCCACGGGGCTGGCTGGAATTCTCGAAGAGCGAACGCTTGAACAAAAATTGTCGCGCGAAGAACCGTTAGTTGCCAGCGACAGTGTCGATTGTGTCGTCTCCAATTGCGTGCTCAATCTTGTCCAGCCGCAAGATCGGAAACAACTCTTTCGCGAGGTCTTTCGCGTATTGAAAGTCGGAGGTCGTGCCGCAATCAGCGATATCGTTTCTGACGAGGACATACCGGAACATCTGCAAAATGACCCAACGCTCTGGTCGGGGTGTATCTCAGGTGCATGGCGAGAGGACGAGTTCCTTGCTGAATTTGAAAAGGCAGGATTTCAAGGAATGAAGATTGCCAAACGCGTTGAGGAGCCTTGGCAAACGGTCGAAGGGATCGAGTTTCGTTCTGTGACGGTCGTGGCGTACAAGCTCGATACTGGTGCTTGCCTTGAAAGAAAACAAGCCGTCATTTATCAAGGTCCGTTCAAGCAAGTGTTGGACGACGACGGTCACACTTATTTTCGCGGACAACGCGTCGCGGTTTGTGATCGAACGTTTCAAGCACTTACGAATGAGCCTTACGCGGATCAATTTTTTGCCGTCCATCCCTACCAAGACATTCCTGTTGAGGAGGCCGGGTTATTCGATTGCACGCAAGACAAGCTTCGTTCACCTCGTGAGTCAAAAGGCAAGCTCTACAACCTGACGTTAGGGAATCAATCATCCAATGGTTCTGATTCGAATGCTTCTGATGCGAATGCTTCTGATTCGCCGACCATTTCAGCAGATTGCTGAGGCGGCGGCCCTTCATGTGGCTAGTTAGCCACAAAATCAGAATCGCCCAAATCGGTTTGTTTTCGGGCAGGAACTTTGACTTCAAAACAACTCGCAACACTAAGCAGCCATGAACGCAAAAACTTCATTGAAGCATCGCGGAAACCCTTTGTCAGACCCGGCAGAACAATTGGTCGTTCTTTCTCCGGTGTTAAATTCTGATCGGTTTGCCGCGAAGCTAAAAGAATCCGGGGTTGAGCAATTGCAATCGCAGCAAGTCGAAATTCTGCAGGTCAATCTTGGTAAGCTTTGCAATATGACTTGCGAGCATTGCCACGTTGATGCGGGCCCTGATCGCCGGGAGATAATGCAGCGAAGTGAAATTGATGCGTGCATCGAAGTTTTGAAAAAGAATCCTCAAATCAAGACTCTCGATTTGACCGGTGGTGCTCCGGAGATGAATCCACATTTTCGTGATTTGGTCGTTGCTGCTCGAAAGCTTGGCCGGCATGTCATTGACCGGTGTAACTTGACAATATTGCTCGCCAAGGGATTCGAAGGTATGGCTGAGTTTTTGGCTGCGAATCAAGTTGAGATTGTGGCTTCCCTGCCCTGCTATCTTGAGGAAAACACGGACGCGCAGCGTGGTGATGGTGCTTACTCCAAATCGATTGAGGCACTTCAGCGGTTGAACAAACTAGGTTACGGTTCGCCAGCTGACTCAGGCGAGAAGGAATTGGTCCTGACTTTGGTTTACAACCCAGTTGGCAACAATCTTCCACCATCACAAGCCGCGTTGGAAAACGATTACCGTCGGGAGTTGAAGGCGAGATTTAATATTGCATTCAACCGCTTGTTCACGATCACCAACATCCCCGTTAGTCGCTATCTCGAGTATTTGCTTCGCACGGGAGAGTATGAAACTTATATGCGAACACTGATTGAGGCGTTCAATCCGGCGTCAATCGATGGCCTCATGTGTCGAAACACCATTTCGGTGGGCTGGGATGGCGGTTTGTATGATTGTGACTTTAATCAAATGTTGGAACTCAACGTCAGCGGAGTTCCAGCATCGATCCATGATTTCGATTTTGAAGCGTTAGCCAATCGAAATATTGTCACGGGACAGCATTGTTTTGGCTGTACGGCAGGTGCGGGGTCTGGTTGCCAAGGCGCGATCACCTAACCCATCAAATGTTTGAGAAATGTAGCAAGGCCTTTTGTGTCGCGATTCTTTTTGTAAGAATTTCACACGCTCTGCGTCCCTTCGGTGTGTGATATCCACTGTCACAAGACCTGCAAATTGAGTTTCTTGTTCCATCTAGATACAAATTTCCGAACGAGCGATGATACCGGGAATTCCACCTTTGAAAGACTCCGATGAAATCAAACACTGTCTCGTTTTCCGCTTGTGTCGCTGCTCTGTTCCTCTCGAGTGTCTCAGTTGCTCAAGTCGAATCTGAAAAAGTGACCGACGAACCTGCGGTAACTCGAGTCGCGAATAACAGAGCGATAATGCCACTCTCCAGCACCGTTGCAATCAATTCAAGCAAACGGGGCACTGCCATCCGACAGATGCAGCCCACCGACGACATTATCAAATTGATCGATACGTCGCCTGGTGTTGTGTTAATTGATTTTTATGCAGGTTGGTGTGCACCCTGCCGTGCTCAGAGTGCCATCCTCTCCGAGCTCGATGAGACGGCACGTTTTCACAACGCATCTGTCATTAAAATCAATATCGATCAGCACCCTAAAATGAAAGAACTTTTCAAAATTAAGACATTACCAACGTTGTTTTTGTTAAAGAACAAAAAGATTGTCGAGCGACATATCGGGATCGCAGGCCACGGTCGCGTTGTTGAGTTGCTGTCCAAGTAAACTCATCGAGCTGCTATTTCGATTTTTTGTTTAAAGATTTTTTCTTTTGAGTATTCGGCTTGCGTGAATCGTTGATTTTGAAAATCGATGGTTGAATACCACCTTTGGATTCGGCCATTTGTTTTCCTTGTTCAACGGCGGCAATGATCAGATTTTTGATCGGAGCAGTTTTTAAATCTGGTTTCGAATTGATGCGTACATGTCGGATCAATTTGCCGGTGCCTTGAAGTATGTTGTCGGGGTCATTGAGTTCGGCGCCTCGATTGAAACCCAGGTTCACGTGATTGGCGTAGGTTGCGATATGAATAAACCCTTGACCCAGTTTCCCTGAGTATGTGAACGCGTCGGAGACACAGTAGGTAACGTACAGCAATTCGCTGACTTGAGTTTTGCCTTTGTTGGCAACTCGCAAAACTGCATCGCGTGTGGCCAACGCGATGTCTGATATTTCGTCGCTTCGATCTGTCAGGAATTTCTGAATAACGAAATCAGGTGATTCAGACATGGCTTACTTCTGTTGCTGTGGTTCAATTTGAAAGTCGGAATCGAATTCGATGTCCGTGAAGCGTGGCTCCGTTGGAAAGAGAATCTGATCCTGCGAGGAATCAAATTTTGAAGAATCAAACTGTCCGTTCACGTTTGAATTTTCTGACGACCGCCAGGAAGGAACGGTTGATCAGCAAGGCTGGGATTGGTAGCGGAGTTTTGCGATTTCAAGTCCAATAACCGGAAGGAAGCCAAAAACGAAAAGTCCGCCCAGTAATGCGTTTCTCAGATTGAGTTTTAGTTTGAATGGATTCACGTTTCGCGCTCGTTATGAAATCTACGGACAGCCTAAGTATAGCTCGTAAGTGGCTTTTGGCCCAACAACGTTGTTGATAAGATCAAGTGCGGGAAAAGATTGTGAGCTCCGGTACTCAATGTTCACCAGCTCAGCCATTGGCTTAAACTACAAAATTGTCCGCTGCCGCAAGAGCTAGATCTTACAGCTAAGTCCGCCTGCGGCCGGCACGTAGCAGGATCGCGCGTAGTCCATCACCATTCGGTCGGAACTGAATCGCCAAGCCAGCGTACTGATCGAGTTGATCATGCGGCGAATCCACTCTCGCGGCAAACCATCGATGTCGCGATGATAAAATGTAGGTACGACCTCGTTCTCAATGACTTCATACAAATAGTCTGCGTCGCGCTGGTCAGTGATTTCATCTGAAACATGTGATGAACCTTTACCAATGGCAAACCCGTTGACGCCGTCGTAGGCCTCGGCCCACCATCCGTCTAGAATCGAAAGATTCAGCCCTCCATTGAGAACGACTTTTTGACCACTGGTCCCCGATGCCTCGAGCGGGCGACGCGGATTGTTCAACCAAACATCGACACCCTGAATCAAATGACGACAAACGTTTATGTCGTAATCTTCGACAAACGCGACTCGCTCGCTGAACCGAGGGTCTCGACGGAGGTTGGCGACGGATTTGATAAACGACTTGCCACCTTCGTCTTTGGGGTGAGCCTTTCCTGCGAATACGATCTGAACTGGACGGTTAGCGTCGTTAATAATTTCCGCAGCTCGATCAAGGTCAGAGAAAATCAAGTTCGCACGTTTGTAGGTTGCGAACCGGCGGGCAAATCCTATCGTCAGAATATTTGGGTCAAGCACGCTGCGAGAATGTTCGATGGCTCTGTCGTCTTCGCCACGCCGACGGCATTGACCCGTCAGTCGTCGGCGAACGAATGATATCATCATCGCTTTGAGGGTGTTGTGGATCTCCCAAAGCTCGCCGGGGTCGACATCATGAATGTTCTTCCAGACTTCTGGTTCTCCAACGCGGTCAATCCATTTGGGTGGAAAGTGTTTGTTGTAGAGCGTTGCCATTTGGTCGGCCAGCCATGATTGAGAATGGACGCCGTTTGTGATGTGGCCGATCGGGCATTCTTCCTCGACTCGCCACGGCCACAGGTGCGACCACATTCGCCGAGAAACGCAACCGTGAAGTTGGCTGACTGCATTGGCGGTACGTGACATCTTTAGCCCGATGACCGTCATGCAAAACGATTCTTCATTGTTTTGAGGATCGATTCGACCAAGGCTCATCAATTGCTCGTATGACAAACCCAGTTGATCACGAAGCGGGCCTAAATGTTCTTCGACCAGTTCAGGGTTGAAGCGGTCGTGTCCTGCGGGAACCGGCGTATGTGTTGTGAATACCGTTTGAGCCGCAACGTCGCGAAGCGCGTTCTCGAAACTTTGCCCGTCGTCAACCATCTTTTGCCGTACCACTTCAAGCGGACCAAACCCGCTGTGCCCCTCGTTCAAATGATAGACGCCAGGATCGATGCCAAGAGCTCGAAGCGCTTTTACACCGCCGACGCCCAGCACGAGTTCTTGCCGAATTCGAGTTCGCTCGTCGCCGCCATACAGCCGACTGGTAAGCTGACGATCTTCCGGTTTGTTGCCTTCCACGTTGCAGTCAAGCAAATACAAACGAACGCGGCCGACTTGCATTTGCCAAACTTTCGCGAGCAAGGTCCCATCGCGCGTGTCGATTCTGATGAGTATCGAATCTCCGTTGGGGGAGGCGGCTTCTTGAATCGGAAGATTGTCGACTTTGGTGTCGACGTATTCTTCGTTTTGGTAACCCTCAACGTCCAAGTGCTGCCGGAAATAACCTTGGGAATAAAACAATCCGATCGCAACCAGCGGAATGCCAAGGCTGCTCGCGCTTTTGATATGATCGCCAGACAGAACTCCAAGACCGCCAGAGTAAATGGGCAGCGATTCATGAATTCCAAATTCCGCTGAAAAGTACGCGACTGGTTTCGCTCCCAACACGCCCGCATTGTTGGCGGCCCAAGTTTGTCGCGAGTTCATATACTCCTTCAACAAACGGTAGGCTTGATTGATGCGCGTCAACAGGACCATCTCGTTGGCTCGGTCGTAAAGCCGATGAGGCGTGAACTCAGACAAAAGAGCGATCGGGTTGTGATCCAGTTGCCGCCATCGAACCGGATCAAGATCCCGAAATAGATGTTGAATTTCCGGAACCCACGACCACCAGAGATTACTCGCCAGCGACAGGCATTTGTCGTAGAGTTCGTCGACGGTCAGGTTCTCGTTCGATTGACTCTTGGTGGGCTTTGCTGTGATAGAATTGAGCGTGCTCATGAGTCCGGGTCTTTTCTAAATTTGATGATTGTTGGTCTATGAGTAGTTTTAAAAACCAATCAATTTTTTTGAAAGAGGAAGTTTTGCAAGCCTGATAATCTGCAGCGTGCGCACTTTCTTAAATCCGGTTTCCAAGTCAAACTACAGAAACTGTTAATCACTGCGGACGGCCGCTGGTTTTGCGATATCAAAAGTGCAAGCATTTCTGTTTGCGACTTGATTAAAATAGGCAATCCGCTTTCGATATGTCGACATCGAAGCACCGACGCAATCAATCAAGACGATCTGGCGCTGTTCGTTTTTCGTTTCTTAAAATTGCGAACCTACAATAATGAAAAGAATGGCTATCCAAAATTTCAATTCGAAAACCGCTGCAGTCAGTGAAACGCAGAAATGAACGTCAATTCCGATCCGATCGATGCCCCAGATTCTCCCAGACTCAGCTCGCTTTGCCGACAACTTAATGAGCTGTCTGAACTACCTGATGCTCAGAATCAATGGCCGACAAAACAGCTTGAGCTCATTGCCGATGCGGGCGTCTATCACTGGTTCATCCCGGAAATCTACGGAGGGATGCATTGGAGTAGTCCAGATATTGTTGCAGGGTATATCAAACTAAGTGCGGCCTGTCTTACGACTACGTTTGTGATCACTCAACGAGTGGCGGCGATTAAGCGTATTTGTAAATCGCAAAATGAAACGGTTCGAAATCGTTTGTTGCCGGGCCTGCTCAGCGGCGAAGCTCCTGCGACGGTTGGTATCTCGCATTTGACGACCAGCCGTCGGCACGTCAAAGGCTCCGTCTTGCGAGCCGAACAAATTGTTGACGGTTTTTCGATCAACGGATTTAGCCCATGGGTAACAGGAGCCTGCGGCGCGGTGAACGTTGTGATGGGCGCTCAAATGGAAGACGGTCGTCAGGTGCTTTTCATCGCGCCAACGGACGGGAAAGGAATTGTTGTCGAACCTGGATTTGAATTGGTTGGGCTTTCAGGCAGCAAAACAGGTGCGGTTAAGTGCGATCATGTTTTTGTTCCGGACGAGCATGTTTTGGCAGGCCCTGTTGAAAATGTTTTGACGCAAGGTTCGGGTTCGGCAACTGGGAGTATTCAAACCTCGGCACTTGCACTTGGTCTGGCTAAATCGGCGATAGACTTCATCCAAAAAGAATCGGGCAGTCGGCCTGATCTGGTTGACAAACAACTGGCGCTTGCCGAGCAGTGGGATGAGATTCAAGACCGGTTATTCAAACTGGCGTCTGGAATGTCAGTTTGTACCAGTGAAGAACTGCGAACCGAAGCCAATAGTTTGGTGCTACGTGCCACCCAGTCTGCGATGGTTGCCGCAAAAGGAGCCGGCTATGTCGAAGGTCATCCTGTGGGCCGTTGGTGTCGAGAAGCGTTGTTCTTTTTGGTGTGGAGTTGTCCGCAAGCCGTTTTGGACGCCAATCTTTGTGAGTTGGCTGGGATCCAATCTTAACAGTAAGCTCGTATTCAAATTGGTTTGCGATTGCGCAAACTCGATTTCGTAGTTATGATTGATGTTCGTTATTAAACCATCTGATTTGAACCCTTTCGACAAAATGACTGATAAAACATTAGTGACCTGGCACGAGCAAACGGTTGAGCGCAAGCGAGGCTGCGTCGTGTGGTTTACGGGGCTCAGTGGAAGTGGAAAAAGCACGGTTGCCAATTGCGTTGATGCTAAACTACACGCGATGGGTGAGAGCAGTTTTGTGCTTGATGGTGACAACATTCGTCACGGTTTGAATGCCAGCCCAGAAATTTTGGCTCCGGTTCATGGTGACGAATTCGCAAAACGTTTTGGTTTGGGATTCGCGCCAGAGGATCGTGAAGAGAATATTCGCAGGATCGGCTGCGTTGCGGAAATCTTTTGCTCCACCGGCATGACGGCTCTGACTGCATTTGTAAGTCCTTACCGCGCAGACCGAGATCGTGTTCGGTCAACGGTAAACTCCACCGGTAGCGACATTGATTTTGTAGAAGTGTTCGTTGACACGCCGCTTGAAATTTGCGAGCAGCGAGATCCAAAAGGGCTGTATAAGAAAGCGCGAAAAGGCGAGATCAAGGGCTTTACAGGAATTGATGCACCTTACGAAGCTCCCAATCAACCCGAGGTTCACTTAGATGGTGCTTTGCCTGTTGAAGAAATTTCAGATCAAGTGATCGTGTATCTTCGCGAGATTGGGAAGATCTCTAAGTAGACGCTGCAGTTTTAACTTCTGCTGGTATCGCATCCCTTCGCCAAATCAACATTTGCCAATCGATCAACATTTGCAACATTTGCGAATGACTGTCCGCGAATTAAACTATCGCCGAACCCTTTATCGCCGAACGCCTTGAGGCCCCAGTGTGACCGTTGCCGGTGCAGACTCAAACGTTGAGAATGTCGCCCAAACTGGCATGTGATCAGAAATCAATTCGGCTTCGGTTTGAGAAATGCTGTACTCGTTCATCAAATTTATGACGCCAGAATTTACGAATTCAATCGTGTTGTTGGGATCAAAGACTATGTTGTCGATGGAACGCTTTTCTGTCGTTTTTGTTTTCCACTGGGGCGGAATGGCGGCAAATTTTTTCGGCAGCCAGTTAAAATCTTTCATCTCCTGTACCTCCGCGTTCAGGTCTCCAAGCAGAATGAAATCGTCTTCCGCGCCATGCGATTGGCGAATGCCTGGAATGATCTGCTCTAAAGCTTGAAACTCAGGGCCGACATTTTCAGGGGCAACATGAACATTCATTAAAACGAAAGTAAACGCTTGCTGCAGAGGTGCGTTGAGGCACCGAAAGTGACCCACAAACGGGGGCCGATGCATGACTTGTGTTGGATCGTAGGCCGCGTAAGGTTGCGAAAGCAATTCGACTTTCGTGATGTCGTAAATGTAAACAGTCTGTTCAAAATAAGTCGTCTTTTTACCTTCGACGATGTAGCCTTGTCTCGGACCGACAGCAGCGGCATATTGGCCACCGCCTTTGTTGATCATCTCCAAAAATTGTGGAATGACACGCTGGTCAATGTCTCTCAATTCCTGAATTGCAAGGATGTCGTGTCGTTTGACAATGTCGACCAGATACTCCATCACCACGGGCCGTGACATTTTTGTATTGCCAAAACTCTGGATGTTGAACGAGCCAACTTTGATCGTTGATTGAGGTTGGTAGGCAGTTGGGGTTGTAGGTTGAACTTGGCCATTGGGATAAGTTTGGCCATTAGCCTCCTGCCCCGAATTGGATTTGGGAGCCTGAGAAAATTGAGGTGGATTACATCCCGAAAGTGAGGCAATCGAAATCGCCAAAACGAGCGTACAAAATTTGCGCAGGAAATTGCACATGATAAAACCGCCTCCTTGCGGATCTTCGTCATGTATGTCGGGCCTTTGACGCCGAGAGCAAACAACTGGTCAAAACAATGACCGAATTTTGCATTCAACAGCATGGCGGGCGTTCCCAATCACTGCCAACTTCCTGTTGACGTTATAAAATTGGGATAACAATAACATCGAGTCTTTGATCCACACGCATCGTTGCGGGCACAAAACTTCGATGTCTACGCGAAAGCTAATTGAATTCACTGGGTTGGACCAGATCAGTTGTATTTGACACACTGCCCTAAAGTTTGCGCGATATACTTAATTCGCCGCAGGCATTCGATTGACTGCGAAAATAACATCCGAACATCAGCGATATCGAGCTCGACGATTACGATCGGCCATGGATAAATCTCAAAAACACATTCTGCTTGCACTTTTTGCCGTTTTCCTGGGCACTGGATGTCACAACGTTTTCAGCCAAGAGAACTCGCAATCTGCGAGGAACGCCGGTGCTCAGTCAACTCAAACTACGCCAGCTCAGACTACGCCAGCTCAGCGGACTCAAGAAACAGAAAAACTGATTCTTCAGCTTGGCTCACCCAATTATTCTGTCCGCCAATCGGCCACCGAGCGGCTCTGGGAATTCGGTAACGAAGCGAAGACTCCATTACAACGAGCTTCAAAAGCCGGAAATCCAGAGGTGGCAAAACGAGCCAACGAAATCCTTAGCGTTTTGGAAATGGGAGTGGATTTTCAAACGAAACCAGATATCGCAAAACTAGTTTTGGATTTCCAGTCGAATGAAAATCAAGGTCGGTTGGCCATCATTCAACGATTGATCGAGCAAGATAAAATTGGGCTCGCGTTCGATTTGCTGGAACGCATCAAAGACAAAGAACTTCAGCAAGAGCTTTACATCGAATCATTCGATTTTAAAAACTTGGTTGATCGGCTCGCTCGCTCAGATCGATGGGATGAGTTTGAGTTGGTCTATTCTCACCCCTTGACTTTCGAGCACTATCGTTCGGCGGGTGTCCTTTATCATCATCTTAATGGAACGCTTGGTCCGCTGGTCGAGCAATTGAAACTCGCCATCGAGGAAAAGGAAAACTCCGGAAAGGCGTTGGATACTGACGAGCTGACGAAGCTGATTGCGATATTTAAATTCCAAGGGAAATTTGATCAGGCACAAATTTACGCGAACAAAATTGAAGAGTTCAACCAGCGTTTTTCGATCCTGAACTTGATGTTATTGGAGCAAGGCAACTGGAAACGTGTTGCTGAAAAAATGGTGCGCTCCGATGAGGCTACCCGACCCGAAGACGGAAAAATCATTGTCTCGCCCGCTCAACGCGCGTTGGTCTATAGGTTTCTTGGTGACGAAATTGGGTATGACCAAACCATTGACGGACTCGAAGAGAAGATCGCAGAACTTGAAAAAGAAAAACGCAAAATCGAGGCCCGTGAGGCGCGAGATCGATTGGCAGAAATCGGCGCCGTTTGTCAGGACTGGAGTTTGGTCGAACCCAACATTGATCGCACTAACAAGCACCGCGCGTTTCAGATTTACATCAGCCACAATCGCACTGAAAAAGCATTCGAAATTCTCGGAGTAGGCGACGACGTTGACAAACGAAGCCTTTGGTTCAGTCGACGTCTTCGAAATATCAACTCGCTGACAAGAAAAGTCGAACGATTACGTGAAACCGGCGACGAAGACGAGGCTGAGCTTGAGCTTGAAAAGCAATGGGAAGTTTGCTTTCAAGTTTGCGACAGCCTTGGCAGCCTTGGGCTAACCGACGAGGCCGTTTTGCACTATCAAACACTTTACGAAGGTTTGATGGAATCCGATAAGAAATCAAGAATGCGAATCAGGATCGTTTACGGATTGGCACAGTTGGAACGTTTTGATGAAGCTTGGTTTTTGATCGGTAAATCGGTAACCCGCCGCCAGCTACGTGAATTCGACAATTACCTGTTCCCTTACAAAGTCAGCTCTGCGAATTTTTGGCTGAACAAACTTCGAGAACGTTATCCCGACTCGGTCGAGCGTTTAAAAGTGGTCTCTGGGATTCTAAATTCGCCGCTAGGAACGACGCCCGATTTCAATCTGGATTTAGAATTAGCCAGTATCCGGTCAGATCCTACGCTAAATATTCGTGGCCAAATCGACTATCAAGTTTCACGTATACTCGCGTTTCATGGCGATGACGAAGGATCAAAAACGCATTTTCGAATGGCGCTTGAACTGGGCGATTATTACGCAAAACGTGAGGCTGCTCTTTTGGCTTCGGTTGATGGTGATCCACAAGCCGTGGTCAATCACTATGAAAAAACCTGGCGTGATACGCCCTCGCGATCGGCTACCAGTTTCGCACCGATCCTTGCCGCGGAAGGGTTGGCCGCACTTGGTGAAACGAAAAAAGCCAACTTGCGAATGTGTCTTTCCTATGCCCAGTGGATGTCGAGTTACCGCAACACTGGAACAATCAACTCAATTGCTGATTTGGAAAAACTCCATCTGATTACTGATTTTCTCAAACTCGATGTTTACGGAGTCGAGAAAGGCGTTGTTTCCAATGAACGCAATCGTTCTCGATTGAGTGAGGCGTTGGTCGAGTTGGATCCTACGACTATCGCACACGGCAAGCAAATGAATTTGTTCAACGAAATGGCGGGCGATAGTTCGGGAAGAAGAGAAATCGAAGCCTGGGCAAGTCTCGGAAATGAATTGAACATCGCGATGGCCAAGCAACTAATGGGTGAGAAAAAGTTTGAACAAGCGGTGCGATTGCTGCTGCGGTCAAACGAGTTCAACCCGGGCGACCCTAGCTTGATCGAAGGGATTGTGCCTGAGCTTGATAAAGCCGGAGCCAGTGATCTTGCGGATAAGTTGTTCGAGAAAACGACAGAGTTCTATTTTGAGTTCCTTCAAAAGTATCCTGACAGTTCGCTTCATAGAAACAATTACGCATGGGCGTGTGCGTGCGCAAATCGCAGGATGCAGCATATGCGGCGTCACGCGCTGCTTGCCGTGGCAGAACGTCCGAACTCAGCAACGTTTTTAGATACGCTGGCAGAAGTGCATTTTCTTATGGGCGATAAAGAGCAGGCAATCCAAGCCTGCCGACGTTGTATCCAACTCAATCCAACGAAGAAACATTACAAAAAACAGTTAAAGCGTTTCCAAGCAGCTGAATGATTTTGTGTCTCAAGTGTTACCGTGTCGGATGAGTTCGTTGTTTGTACGGCACTCTACGTGGCAAAATTGATGTGCTTCGATTTTGCATATCCCGAACCTGCGGAAATGATAATTGGGGCTCCGCCAAAATTTCATTGGTAAAAATCGTATCTAAACCAATAGCTTGCGATTCCTCAATCGCGACCTTCATCCAAGATATTCTATTCTTCGTAATCGTTACGACAGTCGCACGAAGAACATTAGGAGCGAAGTTTCACAGGGTGCTTTCCCTTGCCGATTGAGAGAGAGGTGGAATTAACGCGCCAGTAGTCTGCTTAGAAACAGCAGATCATTCGGCTAGCCACGCGATCATTTCAACACTCTGTCCTTCCGAAAGTCGTTTCGTGTCCGCAGCAGGGAACGAAGTAAAAGACACCTATCAACTGCAAGCCAGTCTGCCTGACTGGTGCGCATTGAAATGGTATCACGCCGCGCTATGCGGTTTGTTTGTTCTGTTTTATCTCTACTTCAGCTATCTTCCCGTCCCAGTTCTTGGTGTCTGGCATAGTGTTTGGTCCGGAGGTTGGATTGTCGAAAACGGACTTTACGCGACTGATCCCTCGCTTCCGTTGGCTGATGGGATGCGCGGAATCACCAACGGCTGGCTCAGCAAAGTGGCTCTTCACTACATCCATTGGACTGGTGGGAGCAACCTTATCTCGGTCGTATTTGCAATCATCCAAACATTGACGCTTTGTATTTGGGCTTTCGTTTTTATAAAAATCACAAGAACGTGGAAAGCCGGTTTTGCCGCCATATTTTGCAGCGTTGCATGCCTGTTATTAGTGGTCGGGATCGAGCCCCGAACCTTTGGTGAATTGTGTTTCGCTTTGATGGCACTGGTTTTGACTTGGCGTAGCACCACAAGCGTAGAGCCGCAGGTTGATTCGAATTCCAAACCGTTCACGTTCAGTATCCATTGGGCGAACGCGAAAATTTGGCAGTGGATCGCAATGGGAGCGATTATGATCGCGTGGACGAACCTCGATGCTTCGTTTGTGATCGGTATCGTGTGGTTGGCTTGTATCGCGTTGGGCCGGTTGATCGATGCAGTCCGCGGTCAAAACGAGTTCTCCATTTCCAATGACCGCGAATTAAAGTACCGACTTTATCTGCTCGAGGTCATGTTCCTTGTGACGTTAGTAACGCCTCATGGTTGGGATTTGTGGCACGCGATGCTGTGGTGGCCGGACAATCCGATCCTAAGCAACATGGGGGGATGGACACCGACAGTTTTGGCTAGTTGGCAAGGAGCAGCGATTGGTGCTGCTTGGGCGATTTGGTTTGTGGCTGCCAAACGAAGCACTAAACTCCCCACCTGGACTGTGCTTAGTTCCGTTACTGCGACCGTTGCGGCGGCTTGCTGCGAAGTGTCATTGATCTGGCTCGCGCCGACGATCATGTTTGCTTCGATGGCTCTGTTTGCAAGCTGGCAAAGGCCCGAAATTGAGGAAGCAAAACTCGAAACGCAATCCTCTAGCGACGCTCAAGAGTCGCATCAACCGCTTCGTTTTGCTTTCACGTTGATCTGCGGGCTGTTGATTTGGGTTGGGTTTTCGCTTTCACCAATCAGCCAACCATTGCTCGGTGGTGCCGAAAGAACGATCGATCAAATCGTCTCAAAAGACGCTCCGCTTGGCATGGTCACGTTTATAAAACAGTTCAGTCCACCACCCGTAAATCCAAACTCGCCCAATCGAATGACTCGTTTGGTTTGGGCTCCGCAGTACTGGAGCGACTGGATGCAAGCTGAAAATCGTATCGTACCCGTGTTTGCCAACGCGAATCTCCGTGCGTTGCCAATGCAAGTTCAGGCGGACTATCTGTACATCTTCCAGGGCGAGAAATCATGGAAACGTGTGCTTGATCGTTACGCCATCACAGATTTAGTGATCGACAAAAATCGTCAGACAGAGCTATATAAAAACGTAAGAGTGGACCGTGGCGTTTGGTACACCATCTACGAAGACAACGATGCGTTGGTGATGCGACGAAAAGAAAATCGCCAGTTGAAAACAACCCAAACGAAATCACGAAACTCCAGTTCCCGTAGGTTGGCAACGTTTGGAAAGGCGTCACGTGAGAACGACTAAAAACCGAAACGGCAAAACATTTTTGTTCGCCCAGTTGATTCTCTTCGCGTTAGTGGTTGGAGGAGCTGCTGTGTGGGCGACCAATATCAACACGCGTACTACGATACCAACTCTCCGAGAACACCCGCGTGTCGTCGAGCCAGTCTACGACTACCCGATGGTTGTTTCTGACGAGCAATTGGAGACTGTGCTAAAGAAAATCAAACCAATATTCTCACAGTCCCCTCCAAAAACGAACTTTGTCGATCACGCATTGCGTTTGTGGGGCGCTGAAGTCCAATTCAATGACAATGCGATCGACGGTCCGGTTATGCGTCAGTTGTTGACTGACCACCGAACGTTTGACGCGACGTGGGGGGAGAAAGAACTTCCCTTGTTGATCGAGCGAACGTCTGGCGTCGCGGTGCGGACACAGGAAGGACGTTCTACCGTTAGCCACGTTGACCATCTGTTGGGAACACTCGCCGAAGTTGGTACACCGCTGAATTTTCCCGTTGTGACCAATCAGTCCAATACAACAATGCGGGATTTAATTCGCTACGGAGTTAACTCATTCAGCCTTAACCAACGCGAATATGAGTGGACGACGGTCATGCTTGCTTTTTATTCGGCTGATGCAAAACCTTGGTTTACTCAAGAAGGCCAAGAGATCAATTTCGATCGTTTAGCAACGCGGATCATGCGACAGCAACAACCACAAGGCGTTTGCTACGGCCAGCATCGTTTGTACACGTTGACGATGATGCTAAGAATCGACGAGCAAATGGAGCAAGAGAATCCTGGAACCATTGGTTTGATTTCCGACACCGCGCGAGCGCAAGTGATGGAGCATCTTGGGCTGATGACAAAGGCTCTTTATAAAAATCAGGCGGTAGAAGGATATTGGGACGGCAACTGGCCTGATGTTTCGGTTCCTGTTTCTGATCCTGGTACCGATGCACTCAGTCGGCGAATTCTGGCAACCGGTCATTCGCTTGAGTGGTGGGCGATGGCTCCGCAGGAGCTACATCCTCCGCGCGAGACGATCATTCGCGCCGGTCAGTGGTTAGCCAAAGAGATTGGCGCGATGGATGAGACCAAGATTCAAAAAAACTATACATTCCTGACTCATGCAGCTCGGGCACTGGCGCTTTGGCGAGGAAAGTTTCCAGCCGATCACTACGCTGGTTACTCAGAATCCATGATCATCGACATCGACGCGTTGAAGTTTGAATTCGATGAAGAGTCGAATTCACATCCGACTTTGTCTGGTCCGAAGGACTCTTCGCAACAGTAGATTTTTGCAAACAGATGAGGGGCATTCCAAACAACTTGCACCTGGTTGTTTGGCGTTTTTTAATTACTGCTAAACATGCAAGCCACGCAAAACTGCGCGAAAAAGAAGAATAGATGAGAGCTGCGAGTGGTTGCGATGAACTTGTCTTCGCCGCGAACTATTTAACGTGCGGCGTGATCTCTTCGCTTTGTTTTTTTCGCGATTGTGATCTTTATTGCCGCCACGGCAGTAGGCGTCTGGCGTTTGCAACCGCTTGGTTTGCTGACGACTCGAATCCAGTGGCGACGCGTCGGCAAACTTTACCGGCTGGCGAAACACTTACGTCGACCGAACCGGGCTTCCCCAGAATATGAGACGAAGTGGCGCTGCTATCGTTTCCGGTTATTACGACAAAATTGATTTTATCCGACATCCCTAAAACGAAGTCCGATAACAGTTGCAGGAGAAAAAAATGAATTTGATCGAAGCTAATTTAGTTGCCGTTCCAGTCGCAGTCATCGCATTTATGGCAATCGCTGTGTTTACCGATTTGAAATCACGCCAGATTCCAAATTGGCTTACGGTTTCGTCACTCGTCATCGCATTGCTGTTTCATTTCTTCTCAGGAGGACTCGACGGTTTGCTGCTTTCGATTGGAGGTTTCGCAACAGGATTCGGGATTTTATTCGTGTTATGGATCATTGGCGGCGGTGGTGGTGGTGATGTCAAACTCATGGGAGCCCTTGGGGCTTGGGTAGGGCCAATGCCAACGCTATTGATTTTCCTAGGCAGTACGTTTTGTGCTTTGCTGTGCATGGTCGCGTTGGTGGTCTTTCAAAGTCTTTCCAAGAAAGTTCTTGAGGCGGATGAGCCGGGAGCAAACCCGCCCAAGAACAAACTGATGAAGCAGTCGCTTCCGTTCGCAGTTCCAGCCTCTCTCGCCACCGTCGTGGTGGTGCTTATGCAGTTCGTTAAAGCAGCAAATTAGACCTAGTTCAGTAGGGAGCTCACCCTTTCAAGTACTTCGCCATTTGCTGTTGAACTTTACGACTGACCTTAGATTCAAACAGGTCTTGCAACATTAAAGTTCAATCGACACCCACCGATTTTTCGAGAGTTCAATATGTCGAAAGTCAATTCCGGAACTATTCTTCTAGCTTTCATTGCCGTGCTTTTCGGGTTGGGTGGGACTTATCTGCTTCGAAAATCAATGCAGAAAACGCCTGCGGTCGTAGCGGATGTGGTTCAAGCAAAAATCCGTCCACCACAGAAACTTACTGTGCCGATGACCAGCCGCAGTTTGGAGGCAGGCCATCGCGTCGCACTGGACGATATCGCGTTGGTAAGACTTTCACGCGAAGACATGAAAAAGTACGGAATCAAATCCGCGTTCATGACCAATCCAGATCAGATCATTGGCAAGACTTTGAAAGAAGCTCTCAAACGTGGCGACACGTTTGACACAAAATATTTCTTTCCATCAGGCGTCGGAATGGGGATCGCTCAACGAATCAAACCGGGCCAGCGCGCGATCACGGTTTCGCTTACTCCAACGAATGCATTGATGGGGTTTGCAGGGGCCGGTCAAATGGTCGATGTGCTATTTCACTACGGCGAAGATTCAGGGGATCTCAGTTCTGGCCAAGCCCAAGGAGTGCGTTTTGATCCAACTGCGAATTCGTATCAAGATCCAACGACGGGGATGAGTGGTTCAGGTCGCGGTCGATCCGACCGGCGATCGCAAAGGGAGCAAGAGTATCAAAGTGCTACTGTAACCATCGTTCAAAACGCTGAAATTCTTGCTCTTGGTGACAAAGCAATTCCAACTGGAAACCTGTTGGGCGTTCCGGGCGACCAAAGAATACCCGTGACGTTGTTGTTGTCACCTGGCGATGCTCAGAAAGTAAAAGTTGCCGATGGACATGGCGAGCTTTCGTTGACGCTGCGATCTCCCACAGATCGAGAGCACGTTCAACTGGCTGATACTGCAAAACTGGATAGCATTTTGAAAATGGAAGACCGTGTCATGGCAATGCAGGTATTTCGCGGGCGAGGATACAGCGAAATGCAATTTGATTCAACTCGTTCCCTGTCGCCTCGAATTGTTGATTCACCGGCCGCATACGATCCGTCGAAAGCGGATTCTTATGACCCTGAAAGTAGCTCGCCGTGGGTATCGAAAAACGGCATTCCATCGAAACCAGTTTCGTCCCGACTGGTACGCCCCGATGGATCCCAGCCACGCACCAAACCGCAGCCACTATTCGAATCCGAGTACAAACCAGAGGGTGCGTTGGAGCCAGTAATAGAACGTGGAATTCCAACCATTGACCAGCCGCGGATAAATCTGAAAGGCGACACGATATCCGGGCCATTGTCATCTGCAAATGATGAGATCAATCAGACACTTGAAATGTTTGGCAGTGTTTTGGGAGGCAATGAATGAGCGTCATTGGATCAACGATTGACCAGAATGGACTCTGGTTTGGTTCGTCGATCAGCCAGCCGACCGCGGTTGTATCTGATGAGATCCAGTTCCAGTCTCTCAAGGCAAAAATACACGAATCGCTCGTGTCCTCGCTTGACTTAGTTTCGGCGAAAGGACTTTCGGATGAAAAATTGCGAACTCAACTTCGACCATTTATCGAAGAAGAAATCGCACTCAGCGATTCGAAATACCTAAAAACACTTTCTAATGAGATGCGAGCTCGATTGGCGTCCGAGCTCCATGAGGAAATGTTTGGCTTGGGGCCGCTCGAAAAATTGATGCGGGATCCGACGGTGAGTGATATTCTTGTCAATCACTGCCATGAAGTATTTGTCGAACGCAATGGCATGCTTGAACTGTCAGAAGTTGTTTTTGCCGACAACACTCATCTGATGCGAATCATCCAGCGAATCGTGTCTGCCGTGGGGCGACGTGTGGACGAAGTCTGTCCAATGGTTGACGCTCGACTTCCCGACGGATCACGTGTCAACGCGGTGATTCCACCGCTTGCTATCGATGGCCCCAAGCTTTCGATTCGTCGATTCGGGAAATTTCACCTCGGACTCGAATCGATTGTCAACTATCAAACAATGACAACAGCCATGTCGGAGTTTCTGGCCGCTGCTGTTCGTGCAAAAGTAAGCATCGTTGTGTCGGGTGGAACAGGAGCTGGTAAAACGACGCTTCTCAATGCTTTGTCCAGTAAAATTAACGAAGGAGAAAGAGTCGTCACGATTGAGGATTCGGCGGAATTGCTACTTCAGCATCGCCATGTCGCGCGGCTCGAGACTCGCCCTGCAAACAGCGAAGGTGTTGGCGAATTGACGCAGCGAGATTTACTTCGAAACAGTTTGCGGATGCGACCGGACCGTATCATCGTGGGTGAGGTGCGTGGGCCTGAAGCGCTCGACATGTTGCAAGCCATGAACACTGGCCATGAAGGTTCGATGTCGACGATCCATGCCAATGACACGATTGATGCGATCAACCGATTAGAGTTGATGATCGCAATGTCTAAACTCGAATTGCCGATCGAAGTAGTGCGTTCCTACATTGCTGCGGGAATCAATTTGCTCGTGCATGTTGCTCGCCTAAAAGGCGGTGTTCGACGCGTCACGCGAATTTCTGAATTGCAAAAATCAACCGATGGCGGATACACGTTAAACGATATTTTTCGATTCAAAAGAACAGGGACTGACGAGTCTGGAAAAGCAAAAGGCGTGTTCGAGACGACAGGCTATCGTCCGAATTGTCTCGATCGTTTCTTCGAGGAGGGCGTCGATTTCTGCGAGAGTTTGTTGGAGGAGCAAACAGTTGATTTTTCGCTCGAGAACGGAGTTGAAGAATGACTCCGCTAGAACTCTGTGTTTTTTGTTGCTTAACAGCCAGTTTCTTGGCCACCACGCTGGTTATCAAACGCGTGATGTCTCCTGCCGAAGCGATCGTTCCAAAATTAAAACGTTTACCCGGCCGAATTTCTTTTCCCAATCAAGAAGGCACTGGGGCGCCAGGGATAGATAGGAAACTTGATCTTTGGCTCCACCGATCAGTCCGAAGATCTGGTTGGAAAATCACGCCGGTCGTATTTATGGCTTCCAATTGTTGTCTTGCGATTTGCGTGGGCGTGGCTTTACTTTCCACTGAATTCCACGAAGGGATCGCGGCTGTTGGAGCAATTTCGACTTTTGTATTGGGCTTGGTCGCAATTCAAATCGCTGTTCGAAGAAGACAAAAGAAGTTCAATGAACACTTCCCGGCATCACTGGAATTGCTGGCTCGTTCTGTTGCATCTGGTGAAAGCCTCGAAGACTCCATTGAGTTAATTGCTGAAGCAGTTCAAGAACCTGTCCGAGAAGAATTCCAACACTGTGCAAAACAGCTGCAGATGGGCGGAGCCGTTCAGGCTGTGATGAGCGATTTTGCGGTTCGCGTGCCAACGATGGATGTGCGAATTTTCGCTCATACGGTTGCTATGCATCGCGATACCGGTGGTCGATTGTCCGATACGTTGACCCGACTTGCCAATGTCATTCGGGAACGCAATGAGTATTTGAAAAAGATCAGGACGATGACCGGGCTTGGGCGATTCGCCGCGATCACGATTGGCTATATGGGTGTCTTTGTTTTGGTTTATCTATGTGTATTCCACCATGACTACGTCGGTAAACTCTGGGCGTCCGATCTTGGACAACGGATGGCAATTTATGGGATTGCATCTGAGATTTGCGGGATCATCTGGGTTGCGCTGACATTGAAATCGGATGGAGAGTGATCATGAATTCAGAGCTTGCTCCACTCGTTATGACGTTTTGCGGAATCGCTTTGTTTGTGGTCGTTGTCGGTCGAATTCTTTGGCCGAAGCCAGTGCAAGAAGAGGGTGAAGGTTCAATTGAGCGAGTGCCAAACACGTTTGGTTCGTTGACATCTCCATTGGCATTTTCGCTCCCGATGAGCGATAAAAAATTTAAGCAACTGAAAAAGGAAATGGTAAGTTCAGGGAACTATCACTCCAACGCTTTGATCAATTTTCTAGCGCAGCGCAATTTAGCGACGATGGCCTGTGTCGCAATTGTCGCGGCCTGTTTCACGTTTGAATTTTTCCCTGGTCGCGAAATCTACCTGGTTGCGATTGGTTTTTCGCTGGCCGTTTTTGTTTATAGTATTCCTCGACTTGTTTTGGCATCTCGGGCCAAGCAACGGGCAAGAAAAATCGAATACGCGTTGCCCGACGCACTCGATATGGTGTCGATGTCGATGGATGGAGGAGTGCCGCTGGATCGCTCATTAAAGCTCGTCGCAAAAGAGTTTAGTCACACGCATGTTGCACTGTCGCAAGAGCTTAAGATCATCGCAAGGCAATCCGAAACGGGTTCGCTCCAAACGGCGATGGGTGCGTTTGCCGACCGGCTTGATCTACCCGAGGTGGTTGCTTGGTCAGCGATGCTTAAGCAAAGCCAGCGGCTTGGGATTCGAATGGTAGACTCGATGAGAGACTACGCAGATCGAATTCGTGAATCCAGAAAACAGCGAGCAGAACTTGCAGGCCAACTTGCCACCGTGAAACTCTTGTTGCCGGTTGTGTTTTGTCTTGCCCCGCCAGTCTTCATTTTGTTGATCGGGCCAGCGGTCTTGGATTTCAGAGATTTTGTAAATCGCGAACGAAAGACTGGTTCGGAGTTGGTTGAGATGGCAAACCGGTCGTTGGATGAGCCGGTTAGAGCCGCACAGAATCCGAGTGAACTGAGCTCGCGATAGAGGATGACTTACTCGACGCGTTGTTTGAAACTGGCAAACAGCAGTTTCGTTAGGTGACTAGTTCTCGCCCGGTCTCTATTTTTTTACGCATCGTTTCTAAAGCAAATAGCGAGAGCACAGCTGACTATTGTGCCGCCGAGTAGACTTCCGCGTCGGTCAATGCGCGATTGTATAGCTCGAAATTATCCATGCTTCCAGAGAAGAAAGCAGGACCACCATTGCCAATACTGTCATGGAATCGAGTGTTGCCATTGACTTGACCGATGCCAACACCGCCTCCATGATTCCATAGTTGAGAACCATTCGTTGATGCGAAACTGGATCCATTAAGAAAGCCAGTCAAGGCGTTGGGCTGCACAGTTGCAGTACCGTTTAAAACGAGTCCGGCATGAAACCATGTTCCCGCGGTGATTGATGTTGATATAAACGACGGAGCCCAGTTGCTCTCGGATGCCGGGATGTTCCAGCCACCAACATATAGCGAACCGTTGTCGATGTAGATTGACAAACCGCGAGTTCCTCCGCCTTCCTCGTACAACAGCTGACGCGTGGTTACATCGTCCGCGATGAAGTCGAACATGATTGTTCGTTCTTCGTGTGTCCCAAGGTTGATATCTGATGAATTGGGAATGAGGATTGCGTCGTCACCATCAAAAGTGACTGTGCCACCAGAAAAATCTGGATCGCCAACGGTCGTTCCGCTGTTGTTTTGCCCATTAGGGGATGAGTCCGAAGCGTCACCCGAATCGAAATCAAATACGACAGCTAGTTCGGCATCTGAAATCGGAGTAATTGGAATCAAATCGTAAGAGATGCAATTGTCCGCGACGCCGGGGGTGTCTTCTGCATCGTCACAGTGATCCAAGGCATCGGCAAACCCCATTCCAGCCGTTGAGGATCCGGTGGCGGATGAACCGAAAACGGTGTACGACTGATTCATGTCTTGGGTTAGTCCTCCAAGATCAGAAAGTTCGCTTGTGATTCCATCCCGAATCGAAGCAGTCCCAATGAACAGTCCAAAAAAAGCGACTGTCCCAACGAGCATAAGCTCGATTGATATCGTCCCACCATAAACGTCCTTCAACAGTCGCTGGACGTTTGAAGTCTTTCGGATCGGATTGCTATTGCAGGTAAATAACATGGCTGTACGTCTAGTTCGTTGCTTGGCTCTTTAAAAGGATGCAAGTTCGCGTAGCTAAACGTAGCTCTCAGGCAACGCAAGTCTAACTAGTGGATGCAATTAAGAGACATTCGTTCATTTGGGGAACAGAAAAACCGCACAGACCGATTAGACGATCGTAAATGGCTGCAAAAAGGGAACGGCATATCGGCTTAACCGTCAAAATCGGCTTAACCGTCAAAATCACGAAAATCAAATTCTCCTATCAACCTTGGGCTTGGCCTTAGATTCAGGTCCGAGAAATTAATCTTGGTAAAAGATCTTACTAAAACGGCAGGTTTGAAAAATCGACGTTGCCGCCACTGAGAATCACGCCGATGTTTTTGGGTTTTTGTTCTGATGGAAGATGTGAAAACCGCTTGATAATCGCCGCCAAAGGAACCGCGCAACTGACTTCGATGATCGCCTTGGTTCGTTCCCAAAAAAATCGGAGCGCTTCTACGGTTTCTTGATCGTCGACGGTAATGATTTCGTCGACTGAGTCTCTGATAAAAGGCCATGTAAGTTGGCCCAAGCTTGTGCGCAAACCGTCTGAAACTGTTTGCGGGTTGTCTTGCGGAATAAATTTTCCTGAGGCCTTTGAACGAAACGCGTCATCGGCTCCTTCCGGTTCGCCTCCAAGAATCAGGATGTCGCGATCAAATTTTTTGGCAGCTTCGCGTGCTGCGATGCAGGTGCCGGACATCAATCCGCCACCGCCGATCGGTGCAATGACCGCATCGAGTTGAGGTACCTGTTGAAACAATTCCAAACCACAAGTTCCTTGTCCAGCAATCACGTCGCGGTGGTCAAAAGGCGGAATCATGACCGCACCGGTTTCCGCCTGAATCTTATTCGCTCCTGCTATGCGGGCGGCCAGCGTCGGTTCGCACTCGGTAATCTGTCCCGCATAATTCCTGACTGCTTTTTTCTTAACCTCTGAGGAGTTGCTTGGCATGACGATGAACGCTTGCGTGCCAAAAATCTGAGCCGCCGATGCCAGTGCGGCAGCATGGTTGCCAGAACTATGGGTCACCACCCCACGTTGGAGCTCCTCCGGGGACAGCTGAGATACGGCATTGACTGCACCGCGAAACTTGAATGCTCCCGATTTTTGAAAGTTCTCGCACTTGAAAAACACCTTCGTGCCGACCCGATCGTCAATGGCTTGGCAAGTCATTATCGGGGTTCGGTGCGCGTAGGGACGGATTCTCCCAGCGGCGGCAATGACTTCAGCAATGGTAACTTTGGGGTCGGTGTTTTCCGCGATCGTGTTCATCCAGGTCCCGTTTCGGTGTTGGTTTGCGTAGGTTCAGAAAGTGGCGTAGTCGTTCCTTGAGAGGAACGAGAATTTTAAAGCCCGCAAAACATGATACGCAAGGCAAAACGTAAGGATGGGAGTCAGAGAATAGTTTGCAAGTTTCGCCATTGAAAGTGAACCCGACGGTTGGTTTAAAGGTCCATCAGACTTACAATACTGCTCCGATACGAAGGTAATTTAAGTTAAAAATGAGTTTACTCCAGGACGTTTGCGTGACCGACGAAAGCAAGGATCAGAGCCAGCAGGATCAGCCGGCTGAGAATCCCGCCACTGACAACCATTCATCGACAGAGCATCAAGCTTCTGGTGCTGCACCCTCACGAGTCAATCCAGAACGCAGTTTGGAATTGGCGTTGGCTGCTGCACAGACGGCGGCTGAGAACGGTGGTTCTGACGTGACCGTGTTGGATATGTCTCCGCACACAGCGATTTTCGATTATTTCGTAATCGTAACGGGATCCAGTCGTCGGCAGCTTCACGCGATGAGCGAAGAAATCGATCATAAGCTCGAAGATGATTTGAACGACAAACGTATGAACATCGACGGGTACGATGACAGTAAGTGGATCGTGCTTGACTACGGGACTGTCGTAATTCACTTGTTCGATGCAGACACGCGTGTCTTTTACAGTTTGGAAGCTCTTTGGGCTGACGCGAAAAAAGTCGACCTGACGGAAATGCTGAAGAACATCCGCTAGGTTTCTGAGTGACGTGATGATTCGACGAGTGAAAAACAAGCTTCATTTGACTGCGTTCGTAATCAACAATTTCGACGCCAATGGCATCGGCAATTCACGATCTCGTTTTAAGAGGACCTCAAGGCGTTGAAACGTTTACCGAGCAATATTTCAGGCGTCTTTAATGAGTAATACTGCAAGTCACGTGTTTCCGACGCTTCGGCTGAGAAAAGGCCAAGATCGACGAGCGAATTACGGCCATCTCTGGATCTACAGCAACGAAATCGACACAAAGAAATACCCACTCACGGGGTATATTCCCGGTCAAGTCGTCAATGTTGAGACCAGCGAAGGACGTTGGGTCGGCAATGGTTACGTCAACCCTCACTCGTTGATCGCGATTCGACTCGTCAGCCAAGATCGAGAGAATCCTTTTACGGACGAGCTACTCGCCACACGACTTTCGATTGCCGCTGCCCATCGCGATCGAATGTTCGAGAGACCTTTCTATCGGTTGGTTTACGGCGAAAGCGATTTTTTGCCTGGTTTGGTAATCGACCGGTTCGGTGATAACTTCGTCGTGCAAATCAACACGACTGGGATGGAGGCCAAGAAAGACGCCATCGTTGAGAACCTTCAATCTCTGTTTGGTGCCAAAGCGATCGTGCTCAAGTGCGACATGCCGCTGCGAAAAATGGAAAACCTTGAGCTCTATTCCGAAGTCATTGGGACTCTTCCGCCAGAAGTTATTTTGGAAGAGCATGGAGCGAGATTCTCCCTCGACCTCAACGACGGACAGAAAACGGGATGGTTCTACGACCAACGCGACAACCGCGCGGCGCTGCTTCCGTTGGTAAAGAACAAAACAGTCATCGATGTATGCAGCTACATTGGTGCTTGGGGGATTGGCGCGGCTGTGGCGGGCGCAAAACAAGTCATCTGTGTGGACGCATCGGCAGCAGCACTGGAACAGGTTGCCGTCAACGCGAAACTAAACGACGTAGAAGACAGAGTCATTTCAGCTCAGGGGGATGCTTTTAGCGTTCTCAAATCGCTTCGCAAAGACAACATGCACTCGGATATCGTCATTCTCGATCCGCCAGCATTCGTTAAGCGCAAGAAGGATTTACGCAACGGTACCGAAGCCTACACCCGCCTCATGCGCCGTGGATTGCAACTGGTCAACGACGATGGAATTTTGGTCACGTGTTCTTGCTCGTTCCACATGCCGCGAGATCTATTGGTTCAACGGCTCAGCCAGGCGGGCCGCGACGTTGGGCGAAGCCTGCAAATGTTTCGAGAAGGAAGGCAAGGTCGAGACCATCCGATTCATCCCGCGATGCCTGAAACCGAGTACTTAAAAGTGCTCTACGCCAGAGTCCTCGGGCGGACCTAATCGAATCAGCTTCGACGGAAGCCATGGTCGCCATGGTGCACGAGGGCGATTTTCTTTTTGCAAAAAGATGGCTCAAGTAAAATGGAATCGCGGGCAAGCCTCTTCGGGCGGAGAAGTTTGAAGAAGCTGAGCCCGTTTTGGTTTCCAGTTTTTATGGCCTAGAGCAAATACGAAAGTACAAACTTAAACGTGAACGACCCACTCATGGTCCTGCATGGCTATTGATTGTTCTTTGCCAGGAAAGATTGCCAGCTATTACTTATTCTTCTTGGCAGGTTTTGGGTAGTCTTGATTGGCAGCAAGATCACTCTCTGATGGACTCGCAGATTGAATTCCGTTAGTTGGAACTTCTCCATGTGCCGTCCAAACGATCGCGTTAAGAACCAACTTGCGAAAATTGTCATTCTGCCAGTTGTTGTGAAAGTGCCCGCCGGTAAAACCGAAACCGCGACCTTTTCCATCACCACGTTCGAACGCCCACGAGACATGTTGAACTTGTTTGTCTTCCATCACAGCCTTGCGAACATGCGGGTTGCCAGAGTGGGGCCCGTCTTTCCGCGTTAGAGTTTCTTTGGGAGGTAAGCATGACAACAATGGTGTGACCCGTGTCATGTCTTGCGAAAATCGCATGTGATAATACCACTCGTCTTGCATCTCAAACGGCTCGACTCCGCGGGTGACATCGTGTTTTGGCAGCTTTTCAAACTTGGCCAACCAGTGAGGATTGACGGACCAATCGGTCTCAAAATAACCACCAATCCAATTCAAAAAACGTTGTCCCGAAATTCCTTTGGGAACTTCGACACCGTAGTGGATGCAAGCCAAACCAACACCGTTTCGCATGATCTCTTCGAATGCTTCACCGTGTTTATGAAGATAATGGCGACCACCTCCGTCGCAGTACACGACAACCGTGTCCGCATTGTCAGTCGCAGTTGGGTCCGCCGGCCATCCACTTTTGTAGACGGTCGTCAGGACATCAACGCCGTCTTTTCCGTTGGTGGCTTCGAGTGCCTTGGCCAACAACAGACAGCCAGCATTGTGCTCATGTGATCCATACCCGTGGCTTTTTTTGCCAGCGATGAACACAATCTTTTTAGTTTTTTGAAGCGGAAGACGTTTTAAATGGATGTCTTTGAATTCGATTTTCATGGGTGGACCGACATGCAGTTGCAAACCAATCAACCCGCGACGTTTGTATTGCTCGGCTTCTTCGTCCGTCACATCAGCTGTAACTTGGCCGTTGATTTTGACGACCAAGTGGTTTCCTGATGCAGTGACTTCCATCTCGTTCCAGCCATCCATGTCGATCTTTTTTAACAGCTCCGCTGGATCGGAAACTTTCTCAGCCGTTTTGTCCTTTTTACCTCGGATCGTTACCTTTTGTCCGCGTTGGCACAAAATGCCGCGACCCGTTCTCTCCGAATACAAAATGCCAATATATTTTCCGGAACGATCGATGTCGGCTTGGTAGCCAGAAAGTCTTGTCTCAGTTCCTTCGATTACCGAGCTGCGAAACTGAATTCCACTGTTGGCTCGCTCGGTACCCGAAACACGAAATTTGGTTCGCAAGACAAAATCATCGACTTCGCCCTGATTCCAAACAAGGAATTCATTCGCTTTGAGTTTAGTATCTTTTTTGGTTTGACCAACGATGGCACCATCTTCGACACGCCAAAGTGAATCTTTGCCCGTCCAGCCTTCCAACGATTTTCCATCAAAGATTGGTTTGAATCCGGTGTCGGTATCCGAGACCGCTTTTTCCATTCGCTTGAGATGAATGTCTTTGAACTCGATTTTCATCGGCGGGCCAGTGTGCAGTTGAAGCCCAAGAACACCGCTGAGATCGGCGTGGTCGGTTTGGATGTCGGTTAGATCAGCGGTTTTCTCGCCGTTGACCATGATGACGAGATGATTGCCGTTGGCCTTGATGACGTAGTCTGTCCACGCATCGACATCGACTTTTTCAAATAGTTTTGCTTTGTCGCCAAATTGTTCTTTGCTTCTTTTGCCGGCCTCGTCGATCGAAACTTTTTCACCGCGATCGCAAATGGCTCCTCGACCTGTTTTCTCATCGTAAATAATTCCCAGCCACTGCCCTGCCCGATCAATGTCGGCTTGGTAGCCAACCAAATGCCCGGTCTCATCCTGAACGCAACGAAATTGAACGCCGCTGTTGGAGCCTTCGCCCGAAATGCGAAATTTAAAACGCAGTTCAAAGTCCTCCAAAATCCCATTTTTTCCCTCTTCTTGCCAAACGAGAAAAGTGTTTTTCTTAAGCGGTTTTTCGGCGGAGGTCTGTCCTACGATCGCGCCGTCTTGAACCGACCAAAAACCGTCGAGGCCTTTCCAGCCTTCAAGAGTTTTGCCGTCGAAGATCGGTTTGAACCCGTCGTCTTGGGCTTGAGTCGTGTTCGATAGGCCTGCCATGCAAATCAATGTGACTGCGAGGTAGGCGACGTATCTGAGTTTACGAACCATGATTCGATTCCATTTAGTTGATAAAGTGTGACTTGCGGATCAATCGTTTGAACCTGCAGTTTACTTGGCAGACCGCCGCAAACAAGTTGGGCTGTATGTCGGTCAGTAGTTAATCGTCACCCAAGACGGGCTTGCTGAATTTGGCTCAGGCGGGGTTTACTGGTGGTTATTCATCATCGGCGGCCAGATCTTCAGCTCCATTTTCCTCTTCCTCACTCTCCTCTTCCTCATTCTCCTCCTCCTCAACGGCCTGGCGGAAATCCGCCATTGCTTCCTGGAGCAAACTTGCGTTTTCTACCAATTGTTTCCGTTGCTCTGAAGAGAGCACCGCGTGCTTGACCAGCGACTGTTCGTTCTTCTCCTGTTCGCCTTTCGCATTGACAGAAAAAGTTAACAGCTCAACTGACAGATACGCGTCTTCCAGTTCTTGGCCTTCAATGCTGTTGACGGTGTAGTTTGCAAATTGCATTGACTCGTCCGTTTCCGGGATCGGAATTTCCAAAAGTTCTTCAACACTCGTGGCTGATTTGATTTTCGAAACCATTTCCTCACTGGTGATCGGAAGCAGCATGACGTGTTCGGCCTCTGACGCCCACGCGTTCAGTTTTTCACTGTAAGGTTCGCTCGCTGCACCGCGCGTGGCCGACACGGCGAAGTAACTAATGATCCCAAATTCAATCAGCCAAATTAAGTAAACAAACGGGCCTTTGATGGGAGCTCCACCGTTTCCACGGCGTCCAATTTCCCAGCCTGTTTCAACACGGCTTTGGATTGTTTTGGCAAATGTGACTTCTTCATCAAGGAAACCTTGGACGATGTTATCGGCAACTTCGCTCGTATCCATGCCCTCGGGAACGGCTTCGCCTTGTTCTTCAAGCATGGCAGCAAGGTCAACGCCCAAGAGTTCATTTCGCATGTACTGTTCGGCTTCCGTGCGCATGCGTTGATGCTGAAAAAAGAATTTGCCACCTACAGCCGCAAGGGACAAAACAACACCGATCAGCATGCCCACCAAAACGTTTCGGCATTGACCTATGTTGATGATTCCAGTCCCAATCATTCCAAGCAATACACCAAACCCTAGCGTTGCGAGAAAGCTGATGTAGATAATTGGAATCCACTCAATGAGCAGTTGATAAACGAACGCAAGTCCGATGGCGATTGCAATCCCACCAATGAGCAGAGGGATAGTGAGGGGGCCAAACCGCCCGGAGGCTTTGTAAGTTTCGAACATGGATTCCATTCAAAGGTTAAATTAAACGCTGAATTCTAACCATGTTTGCCGCCACAATCAAAAAGAATGTTCTTCGCCAGGAAACTCTTTTTCGCGAACTTCGTTGCACCACGTTTTTGCGGCACCTTGAATCGTCTCCTTGAGATTCGCATAAGCTTTGACGAAGCTTGGGACGTATCCGCTGGTCAGTCCAAGCATGTCGTTGATCACCAACACTTGCCCATCACAGTCCGGTCCGGCTCCGATTCCGATCGTGGGAATCACAAGTTGTTCCGTGACTGCTTTTGCGATATCCGAAGGGATGCACTCAAGCACTATTCCAAACGCTCCGGCGGCTTCGCAGGCTTTTGCGTCGGCAAGAATTGTTTCACGATCACGTTGGACTTTGTATCCGCCCATCGTGTGTACGGCTTGGGGGCGAAGTCCGACATGGGCCATCACAGGAATGCCAGCCGTGACGAGGGCGTTGATGACCTCGGATTGTTCGGCTCCACCTTCGAGCTTGACCGCCTGACAACCGGTTTGTTTTAGGATTCTTCCTGCCGCCTTGACTGCTTCGTAGACGCCTTGATGGTTGATTGGAAACGGCATGTCAACAATAACCAAGGCGTGTTTCGCGGCTCGGCCGACCATTTCAGCATGGTAGATGATTTCATCCAGCGTCACAGGCAACGTTGTGTCGTGACCTTGAACGACCATCGCCATGCTGTCGCCAACCAACAGCGTGTCGACACCGGCCTCGTCCAACAGCGATGCCATCGTGTGATCGTAGGCGGTCAGCATCGTGATTTTTTCGCCCTTTTGTTTTTTCTCAATAAACTTTGGGACGGTCAGCCGTCGGCGTTTGCTTTTTTTGTTTTTTGCTGGAGAGTTCATGTCACTGCCGTTGTTGCAAATGGACAAGCGGGGAAATGCGTCCAAGTTTTGTGGTCAGAAATTGTCGACTGCTAGATTCTCTTCCTAATTTTCGCAGTGCCGTATCAACGTGACAAGGTGTTGATGATTGAAGTTAGTCGTTGGCTCTGGAATTTTTAAGTTTCGCCCGTCCCGAGAAATCCCTTTGGCCGTTAGCTGCGGTGCAGGCAGGAAATCGGTGGCTATCGCCAAATCGGCTGATGGAAATCGTTGGACCGGTTTCTAGCTGTGATTATTGGCCGTTGCCTAGAGTGAGTCGGATTCCATCGGACCAGCTGTGACTTCCTCGGTCGTTATTGCTCCGTCTTTGGGAGTAAACCGATAGATTTTATCCGCGTACTTTTCAAACAGCCCGACATCATGATGAGAAATCATGATCACCTGAAAATTCAATTCTTTCGCCGCCCGATGAACGATGTTGACCAGACGCGGGACAAGTTCAGGACGCAACCAGCAGTCTTGCTCATCCAAAACGAGAAACCGGCGATGCGTTTCAGAGTTCAATCGAGCAAGTGCGAACAGCCTCAGTCCAACACTCAGCACGTTTTGCACTGATCCGCCTTGGCCGAGTTTTACGTCTTCTTGATTGCCATTTCGATCGATTGAAAAATCAACACTGGCCGAGCCTCGTTTGAAACTTGCGTCCGCACGAAACTTGATTGGTTGTTCCAGGACTTCTTGAAGCGCGATCGTGAGTTTGTCCTGAAGCATGCCAAGGACTTCTTCGAATAGTTTTTGGCTGAGCGTGTCCAACGCGACGGTGACTTGATCGGCGATGCCGAGGTAATCCTCAAGAGCCGCTAGTTGCCGGTCCGTGAGTTTCAAGTCTCGATTGAATTGGTCTCGCATCCAAACCAAGCGATCCATTCGTTTGCGAAGCTCCGCTGGCGAGCGAAGTGTCGTTGAAGGTTCCGCCGAGTCAGCGCGATGGTCGTCTGGGCGAACGGTTTCTGCTCGCTGAGTTTCACTGCGCAGCCCGGAACTGAGCCGAGACTGACTCAGTCGCTTTCCTGACAAGTTTGAGTCCGCTAGGTCGGAATCGGACGAGTTGGATGAGTTGGATGATTCAGCTGCCATCGAGTTTACTCAATCTCCTGAGCGAATTTTTCATCAATCGCAGCAAGGTCCTCGTCAATCGCATCGAGTGCTTCTTGATACTTGGCTCGCTTTTCTTCATTCGAATTCTTCATCTCTTGAAGAATTGATTTCAGTTGCTCGACATCGTCAGACCCGTACAGTTCTTTCGCCTGTGACTTCAAATCATCTAGCTGCTCCAACGCGTGATCTCGTTGGGTTTCGATCTTGATCTTTTGTTCACTGAATTTTTGAAAGCGAGATTGAAGCTGTTCAATCGTTTGCCTCTCACCCGAGTTGGTTGTGCTGTTTCTAGGCATCCTGCAATTCTCCCGTCTCTGTAACTTCATTGGCCAGAGCTTTGATTTCCAAAGCAACGGCTGGTTCGAACTGGCAAAGATTTTCTGCCAGAAACGCGTGCAATCCGGCACCGCTTTCGGTTCGTCGTGAATTCAATTCAGCCAATCCGGTGACGAACTCAGAAGAAGACTGTTCTTTTTCGATTTCTGCAACTGCCGAGTGAAAAACAACGTCGTGTTTTTCGTGTGGAATTTCGACGTCGATTAAAGCGTAATCCTCAGAGTGAACGTCAACTCTAAGGCATCTTGGAACGTGATCACGGGCGGCTTCACTGCGAGAACGTCGGCTGATGTTGCCGGGTGTCATCCATTTGGTTCGGCCTGCCGTTACCGTTTCGAGTCGTCGATGAATGTGGCCGTTGACCAAAATGTCTACGTTTTCAATTTCGTGAGGTTTGAATCGACCATTCTCATAACCGGCAATATCAATGTCGTGGTGGGTCAGCCATACGACGAATGGATCGTCCTCGAAAAGTGTTCGGCGTCGTGCGGCTGTGAGTTTGAACTCAAACGGAATGGGTTGCCGGTAGGACGAGCCACCAACGAAAACCTGTCTTCCGTTCATCATTCCACTCCATGGGAATCGCTCGCTAACGATTCGCATGCAGCCGGCCTTGATCAAAATGGTAAGCGAGTCGTTTTCGTTAAGGCTCGTTTCTGCACAATCGTGGTTGCCATAAATTCCAATCGACGGAACCCGTGACATGATGTCGATCAAGCGACCGATCATCCAAGTCGGATTGTCACGCGGTTTATCAAACATGTCGCCAAGAAATACGGGCAGCAACTGATTTGATTTCGCATAGTTCAGGCACCACTCGACCTTATTCAGAATGACTTGAGGGAAATCGTCCTTACGAAAGCCCGGTTGGCGTCCCTCGATATGAGGATCGCCAATGAGCAACATTCCGATGTAGGAGTCGTCTTGCTTTTGCTGGGCTGATTTGGATGGACGTTCAACCATGTTGATGCCCTCCTTTTGTGATCAACTGATCGACGGTTGTTTCGCCACCACACGTCGGACACGCTGGATTTGCGTTCACCCAGTCCGACATGTCGTCTCGGACCTGCCGGGAATCGGCTGAAATTTTCAAAAGCATTTTGTTCGCGTTTGCAAAGTCGCGATCAGATTTGGTAATCGCCACCAATAAATCCTGCAGCGGTTTTGGCTGGACGAGTTCTGGTGCCGAGGGCAGTCGCCCGATCACTTTTGATTGGCGGTCTAATTCTACCATTTGGGATTGAGCCGATACTGTTTTCTTGATCAAACGCTCTAGCTCAATGTTGTTTTCAAGCGTTGGAGGAGTTTGCAAAGCGTTCAACGATTTAGCAGCGGCGGCTGAGCGTGCAAAAGTCAACTCCGCAGTCTGGTGATTGGCAATCAAGTTTTCTATCGATCGCGTGTCAACCAAATCCGGAGGCGGGGCAAGTTCGTCCAGCCGCGACGAGATTGCCGAACGGTGGTCTAGCTGTTGTTGGACTTCGATCAGTGCCTTGATCAGTATTTCGGTGCTGTGGATCTTTTCTTGGTCTTGTTTGATTTCTTGATAACGCGATTCGCATTCGGCGAGCCGTTTTTCAATTTCCTCGATTGGTTTGAGCGTCTCAAGCGAATTGACAAAACGGTTTTTGTCACTGGTCAATCGAGCGTGATCACGTTTTGATTCGCGAATTTTGGTTTTATGCCGATCCTGCATCTCCACCAAACGAATTGCGTCGGAAGAAGAGGCAAAAAATTGCGCAGCGGCTTTACCAGAATCGTTCAGTAAAAAGACAGGCGATTTCTGCTCGCCAAAGTGCACATCGAATTGGTCTTTTTCGCACGTGACTTTGGCCAGACCAAGAATTTCATGAAGCGCTTCAGGTACGCTTTGCTTCAGTCGATCGTGCGTTTCGCCGTCGATAATGTATTTGGGTGAGCCGCTTTTAGTTCGCTGCCATTCAATGCGGTGGCCGTCGTCAGTCTCAATGATGATCTCGACTTTTTTCTCGCCATGCCGCATCACGTAATTAGATTTCACGTTGTGCGCGAGAATTTGAAGCGCCGAAACGAACGCGCTTTTGCCGCAATTGTTGGGGCCAACCAATACTGTCAGCCCGTCAGCCGGTTCGATTACCGTCCGCTCGTGCGACATAAAATTGACTAGTTCAATCCGTTTGATCACGGGTGCCCCGTTGGCTTGTTGCCGTTAATAATTCGTTCCATCGTAAGATCGGCCGCGTTTGTGACACGTTTGGTCACACGGCTCAATCTGATATCAAATTATCGACAAATAGGGCAAAAAGGAAAGGAGTTGGCGTCCGAGCCAATTGGAGTTGGTCGAGAAAACATGCCGTTGCGAGTTAGCCAGTTGTCCCTTTCCTAAAAATACTCGGCGAAATGAATTGACCCATGAACGAATCAAACGTTTCGACAAACTCCAAACTGGCAAGCCATTTGGGCACGGATCCTTCGAAGCTCCCTTTCTCTATCATCCCAAACCAATTGAACGGCTTGGCATTGGGCTTGGATATCATCGGGAGTTGGAAAGTAGTTATCGTTAGGATGCTGAGTGGTTTGGACTTGTCGAGCGCGAACTAAATCCGGAGTCACTGCAAGCGGAGGCCGGTGATTCCAGTTTCCGTTTAAGTCATGGGACGCACTTGAAAACCGATTCGAGCTTAAATCAATAGACATCATTTTTCTTTCAATCAATTTTTTACTTTTGATTGAATTGTCGCGCAATCACGTGAAGCTGTGATTAAGCGACCGTGAAGCGTTTATGAAGGCTGTGTTAATTTTAATTGAATGTTGTTTCGGTTCAAACAAACCCAACCGCACCCGGCGAACTACTACTGTTCCTTTTTGTCTCCGAACAATCGGCCTTTCAAAAACGAATAAGCCAGCGATTGCATGTAAGCACGTTGCTTGTTGTTGGCTGCTCCGCCGTGGCCGCCTTCGATGTTCTCGTAGTACGTCACGTCGTGACCTTGGGCTTCCATCAACGCCATCATTTTTCTTGCGTGCCCGGGATGAACTCGGTCGTCGCGAGTGGATGTGGTGAACAATACGGCGGGATACTTTTTCGCTTTGTCGATATTTTGGTACGGCGAATAGGTTTTGATGAAATCCCAGTTATTGCCCTCGTCCGGATTTCCATATTCTGCCATCCAGCTGGCTCCCGCCAACAGCAGGTGGTACCGCCGCATATCCAATAGTGGAACCTGACAAACAGCTGCTCCAAAAAGATCTGGGTAAAGCGCAACCATGTTGCCGACAAGCAGTCCGCCGTTGGATCCGCCTTGGATTCCTAGTCTTTCTCGGCTGGTGACTTTACGGCTGATTAAGTCCTGACCCACTGCGGCAAAATCTTCGTAGGCTCGCAAACGGTTTTCCTGCAACGCGGCTTGATGCCATCTTGGACCGTACTCGCCGCCACCTCGAATGTTGGCAACCACGTAAACGCCGCCTTGGCTGGTCCATGCTCTTCCAACGCTGGCACTGTAACCTGGTGTTAGAGAAATTTCGAAACCGCCATATCCGTACAGCAACGTAGGGTTGTTGCCATCGAGATTAACGTCTTTTTTGGCAACCATGAAATACGGAACTCGTGTGCCGTCTTTGCTGGTCGCAAAATGCTGCTGGACTTGAAGTCCTTTCGCATCGAAGAGCGGCGTTAGCTGTTTCAGTTGTTCCGGTTCGCTTCCAATCTCACCGTAAAACAACGTTGTTGGAGTCAGGTAACCACTGGAGGTCATCCAAAACGCATTGGAATGATCGGGGTCAACAGGACTAACGCTGACAGTTCCAATTTCCGGAGCGCCTTTGAGTGGTTCGCGTTTCCATTTGTCGCTCTCAGGAGTCAAAACGTAGATCCGATTTTTTACGTCTTCAAGCACGTTGAGGATGATGTGATCTTTACATGCGGAGAAGTTTGCCAGCGAAGTGTTAAGGCTTGGCTCAAAAAGAACCTCGAATTCTCGTTTGCCTGCCATGAACTCTTCAAAGTTCGTCACTAGTAACGAACCAGCTGAATACGACTTACCGCCGACATCCCACGGCTTACGAAGTTCGAGCATCAAATACTGTTTGTAAACGCTTTTGTTGGCACTGTTGGGAGCTTCGATCAACGAAAGCTTGCCATCGTCGGCCCGCAGATAAAGTTCGTCGTTATAAAACGCAAGTGTTCGGCTAACGAAATTTCGTTCGAACCCAGGCGAATCATCATGCATCCCCGAGATGTACATGTCGTCGTTTTTGCCTTCGTAGACGGTTTCAGCCGCATCAAAATCTGTTCCGCGTCGCCAAAGTTTGACAATTCGCGGATAGCCAGACGATGTCATTGAGCCTTCGCCAAAATCGGTGAATACAAAAACGGTATCACGATCAACCCAGCGAATACCGCCCTTGGCTTCGGGACGGGTAAAACCGTTCTCAACAAACTTCATCGTTTTCATATCGAACTCGCGAGTCACCGAAGCGTCTGCACCGCCGCGCGAGAAACTGATCAAAGCTCGTTCGCAGCCGGGGCGAAGGATCGAACTACCCCCCCAAACCCAGTTTTCATTTTCAGTTTTGGCTAACTCGTCGAGATCCAGAACCGTTTCCCATTTCGGATCGGCCTTGCGATACTCCTCCAACGAAGTACGTCGCCAGATTCCACGAACATGCGTTTTGTCGCGCCAGAAATTGTAAAAGTGGTCGCCGGCCTTTGAGACAAACGGGATTCGCTCATCTGAATCGAGGATCTTTAGAAGGTCATCGGTCAGCTGATTGAAATCTTCCTGGCCCTCGAAATGATTTTGAGTTTTCTTGTTGCGTTCACGAACCCAGTCAAGCTGTTTTTCACCCGTTACGTCTTCGAGCCAAAGATACGGGTCTTCCGCTTCAGTAACGTCGGAGACTTTGGGTTGCGAAGATTTGTCTTGAGCCATCAATGTTCCAATGGTGAAAAAAGAAAGAAGGATCAAGAGAAGCGTGCGTTTGACCATTTTTGACTCCTGCCCAATTCGAGATGCGATAATAAGACCGATTTCCATACGTATCCTAGGACGAGCCCAATCGGAGTTCAAGGATGACAACAGACGAAGACTCCGACCAGTCAATCCCACAGTCGGTCTAGCGTCTTGAACAGCCGAAGGTTTACAATCTGAATCTAAATCATGCAAACTTGGTCACGGCACGTGTGGCTCAGAGTCATCCAAAGCATGGTCCAAAAAATGAATGCGTACTCATTACCCAAACGATTGCTTGGTTGGGATCAGCTTGGTTGGGATCAGATTGAGTTCTTTAACATACTCTCAGGACAATTTCGTTCACCATGAACTCATTTGAAGTCAAACTAATCGAGAAAGTTTTTGACTCGCTTACCGATGTCGTTTTTTGCGTAAAAGATCTCGGTGGAGTTTATGTTTCTGTCAATCAAGCGTTCGTGGATCGCGTCAACGGAAATGATAAATCTGACTTAATTGGCAGCACAGCGAGTGACACTTTCCCGCAGCCGTTAGCGGCTGCGTTTGAGGAACAGGACAAAATTGTTTTCGAGACTGGCCGTGAGATACAGAATCAGCTGGAGCGAATCACGAACTCTGACGGCAGCATGGGGTGGTACTTGGCGAGCAAATTCCCGATCGTTGAGAACGATGCGGTGGTGGGGCTTGTTGGGTTGTCGCAAGACTTGAACTGGCCAAGCGACAGCCATCTGGAGTTGGCGAACTTGAAAACGATCGTCGAGCATATTCAACAGAATCTCGATCAACCGCTTCGGACAGAGCAATTGGCTAGTCGTATCTCTTTGTCTACGTTGCAGCTTGATCGTCGAATGAAGCGAGTGTTTCGGCTTTCTACGAAAAAGTTCATTATGAAATGTCGGCTTGAGAAAGCTTCGCGGCAGCTTGAATTATCTGACATGTCCGTTTCAGATATCGCGTTGGCCTGTGGGTTTACTGATCAAAGTGCACTTACCAAACAGTTTCGCGCCGCGACATCCGATACGCCAGCTAGTTGGCGGAAAAAGAAACGAAATGTGGTTTAGGTTTTGCTCGAAAACACTCTGGATTCAAAAGGGCTGAAGCAGGATCTGCTCGGTGACTCGTATCACTTCTTGGTCCTGTGCTTAAGTTCAGCCACCAATTTCTTAAACGAGTCGTCTCCATGAATGGCGGCCAGATCGGGCTCGTAAGAAATCTCGAACCAGTCAGTAAAATCGTTTTCTATTGCTTTCTTGACTGCGTCGATGGATTTGGATTTCAACTGCGCCGAGGGTGCGTTTTCGCAAAGGCTACTGAGTGCGAATCCGCGTGCGATCAGCAACCACTGGTTGCCTTTTATGTCGTCATTTTTTGATTTGTCATCCGCCATCTTGGAAGCGGTTTCCCAGTTGCCGCAACGGGCTTCGGACATCATTAGCATGTCACTGTGGCTTTGGTTAGGGGTAAGTTTTTGAAGTTCGGCTCGTAGCTCGCGCGAGATTTCAAAGTGCTTCATCGCTTCGTCTTTGCTGCCTCGATGATTCAGGCAAACGCCCAGTCGGTAGTGCGCGAGTGAAGATTTGAGTTTTAGCGGAGCAAGTTTGGGATACTCTTGAACCAGGTCGTCAAGGCAATCAACAGCAATTTTGATTTGGTTTTCGGCGACGGGGGTATGTTTTGCACTGAACTCTTGGTCGCCGCTAAGTGCCGCCGACTGGAATCGGTCGTAGCCCAGTCCGCTAAGTTTCACTGCATGGTCGACGCGCTGCTGTGGTCCGTTGTTGGTTTTGCTCGCCTCAGTTGAGGCGGCTAAAACGGTATCAAAAATATTAAAAGCCTTTTCAAAGTTCTCTTGTTTCAATTGGTAAACGGCGAGGCCACTGCGAATCTTGCCAAGGTTTGAAACGTAATAGTCAGTGAAATTCTTCTGTTTGTCTTTTGGGGTCGAGAGAAAATCTTCGTCGTGTGGGAGCTCCGCGATCAATGTTGTATTGATAGTTTCAACTTCTTCAAACTGCTCGCGAAATTTTTCAAGGTTGCCTGTCGAGTAGTAGTAAGCGCCTAAGTTTTGCGTTGCTTTTACTAATGCTGCATTGACTTCGTAATTTGCGACGACCTCTATTTCACTGGTTGGTGGCGTGGGGTTAGCAGCCAGCTCTTTCACTATTTCAACTGCCTCGATTCGAAGTTGTGCATACCGCTCCGATGACCGATCTATCTTTGAAATCGTATCGGCAAGTTGATTGCAAATGAAAGCAAGGTTGTACCGGCTTCCGTCGTTGCGGTCTTTGACGACAAGTCTTCTTTTTGCCATTTTGTAAAGTGCTTCGCCCTCTCGTCTTGCTTCTTCGAATTTCCCTTGGTCTATAAATACGTCGATGACACGGGAGCGGATTGCCATCATGGTTGGGATCGCCATTCCACCTTCGTTCTCCAGCACGGAAGCATCAATAGACTCTAGTGACTCTGATAGACTTTTTGAGATATCAACTCGCAAGTCATTGAAATTTGGATCTGCTGCAAGTTTGGTGTCGACTTTTATCAAGGTCGATTGAATGATGTCGAGGCTGTTTTCGGCTTGCTTGATCGCAACCTTGGTTTTCTCATCTGCAATCACTGTTTGTTGTTTCGCGATTTTTTCCTGCTCTATGGCGTATTGTTTCTCTGCTTCAATGAGCTTGTTTTTTGCAGAAACAGTCGCATAAGCCCACGTTGAAAGAGCCGTCATGCCAATCAGCATTGCAATCGCCGCAGCAGATGGGATTGCGACCCGAGGGTTTCGTTTGCACCAACGCAAGAATCGCTCTGTGCTACCGACTGGGCGGGCGTTGATGGGTTCGTTGTTGAGGTAGCGGCGCAGATCGGCGGCCAACTCGGTGCAGTTTTCGTAGCGAGCCGCCGGATCTTTTTGCAACGTCTTGAGGCAAATCGTTTCTAAATCGCTATCGACGTTAGGTTGGAGTTGCCTCAACGGAAGCGGGGCGTTCTTGATAACTTGCATCACCGTTTCAAATGGCTTGGAAGCTGAAAACGGAGGGCGACCGGTCGTCAAACGATATAGCATGGCCCCCAACGAATATTGGTCCGCCGCTGGGCCTAGCTCTTTGATTTGTCCCTTCGCCTGTTCAGGAGGCATGTAGCTGGGCGTTCCCATCACTTGGCCATCACGAGTCGTTCCCGAATCGTTGTCGACGACTTTCGCCAAACCAAAATCAGTGATCTTTGGCGTGCCGTCTTTTGCAATGAGGATGTTCGCGGGTTTTATGTCGCGGTGGACGATCCCCTCGTCGTGTGCGTATTGAAGTGCTTCTGCAAGAATCAAAGTAATCTTTGCGGCTTCACGAGACGACAAAGGTTCGTCGGCAACCAAATCATTCAAGCACGCTCCATCGACGAATTCGAGGGAGAAGTATGGCATTCCATCGTTCTCGCCGATGTCGAAAATTTGAACGATGTTTTTGTGTTGTAAGTGAGCGACGGCGCGGGCTTCGATCAGAAAACGATTGACAGCTTCTTTACTGGCATGTCCACCAGCCAAGATCATTTTCAACGCGACTTCCCGGTGAAGCTTGTTGTGGCGTGCTTTGTAGACAACACCCATCCCGCCGCGTCCAAGTTCGCCGACAATTTCGTACTCGCCAATGATGGACCCGATCGCGTCCGATAAATTTTTGACGGGTGCTTCGGTTACAGTAAATGTATCCCCCGTTTCGTCGGGGGTATTTTCAATTTGGTCAAACTGAAACGTGCCCTCTGGTGAGTTGGCCACCGCATTCAAGTGATCGCTGTTGTTTCCCGGTTCATTGACGCTCGCATCGTTTAGGTCGCCAATACTGAAATCATCTTGGCTGATCTCAGGGGTAGCATCTCGAGTAACTTCGTTGGCATTTCCAAATCGGCTTTCTGGGGCGAGATCCAAATTTGTTTCGTCTTCGACTTCGAAATTGGAATTTCCACTCGAATTAAGATTTGAAGTTGAGGCGGACTCGGTAAGCGGCGTCTCTCCCGTTCGGGTGGGGGTGACATCAGGTAGTGACTCAATGGACGTGGCTTCGTCGGACAGACTTTTTGCAACTTTCTTTTTATTTGCCATCAGGCTCTCTGTCTCAAATATTTTCAGGAGTGAATTTCTTTTGTAGTCAGTGCGCGATTCGTTGACGTTGGTGTTTACCAATGAAAACCAAGTGGGTTTTAGAGTAAGTCTTGGTGGAATGTCCGTCTTTGGTGGGCCGCCTAGTGTCCAAAAATCTTGGGACTGAACGGATTCATTCTATGAATCATGATTCATGTTACTGTTAAACGCCCATGATATGATGGCTGATGGCTTAGAAAAAACGAGGAAATTCAGGGGCCATCCCCAGTGGGGGAAATCGATTAGAATTTGGTAAGTTGAATTCCTTATATGATTGGTCACTCTCCTATAGATCACTGACCCCTTTTTTACTTAATAAAACAAGCCGCATTGATGAACTCTCAATCCTCTCCAGCCGAAAACGGCCAGGAATACAAAGTTGTCGCCTTGCGTTACCGTCCCCAGGCCTTCGGTGACTTGGTTGGACAAGGGCACATCGCGACCGCGCTTTCTAATGCGATAAACCAAAACCGTGTTGGTCACGCGTATCTATTTACTGGTGCTCGAGGAGTGGGGAAGACTTCATCGGCGAGAATTTTTGCCAAGTGTTTGAATTGCGAGCGAAACAATCGCTCTGATGCGCCCCAAGATTCTCCGACGATCGAGCCGTGTAACGAGTGCGATATTTGCCAAGCCGTTTCAACTGGTGAAGACGTCGACGTGCTTGAAATTGACGGTGCGTCCAACCGCGGAATCGATGAGATCCGGCAGCTCCGTTCCAATGCTGCGGTTCGTCCCAGTCGGTCACGGTTTAAGATCTATATCATCGACGAAGTTCACATGCTTACCCAGCAAGCGTTCAATGCGCTTTTGAAAACGTTGGAAGAGCCACCGGGGCATGTGAAATTTATTTTCTGCACGACGGATCCGCAAAAGATTCCGATCACCGTGCTGTCTCGATGTCAGCGATTTGATTTCTCGCCCGTTCAAACAGATAAAATTGCTGATCGCTTGCGAGACATTGCCACCAGCGAAGGCGTGACCGCTGACGAGCAAGCGTTGGCTTTGTTGGCACGGCGAGCCAACGGTTCGATGCGAGATAGCCAATCGTTGTTGGAGCAGCTGTTCTCATTTTGTGGCGAAAATATTTCTGTCGACGAAGTACACCAGCTGTTGGGGACGGCTGACATGAGCCGCATCGCGGAGGTTGCAACGGCGATGACGAATTGCGATCCCAAAGAAACATTGGATCTGATTCACCGCGGCATGAGCGAGGGCGTCGATGCCGGCCAAATGGCAGATCAACTGCTTGGCTATTTTCGAGACATGATGGCAGCTCGCGTTGGATGTGGTGAAGACGTGATGTTGAATTGCACCTCGACCGACATGGCGCATCTCCAAAAATTATCTGAAACTTTAGGGTTGGAAACCATTTTATCAATTGTCCAGTTGCTCGACGCTGCCGTTGTTCGCATGCAGTCCAGTTTGCATTCTCGAACATTGCTGGAGTCCGTTGCGATTCGAATTTGCAATTTGGAAAAACTCGATTCCATTTCGGATTTGGTCAACAGTCTGTCAAAGTCGCCGTCGGGAAAGTCACCTGCTCGACCAATGCCAACTCGCTCTCGTGAAAGAGTTGAGATGCAGCAGGTCGTCTACCCCAAAAAGGACGAAGCAAAAAAAAACGACTTAAGTAAGCCGCAGGTCGATTCTCCAAATGAATCTGAAGCAATCGCGAGTGCGGCTGCCGCAACAGCAGCTGCAGTCGCGGCAACGGTTGCTTCGACAATGCAACAAGAAACGAATTCCTCGGCTGCCGCAGATGACGTCGCAGCGACAGCACGAGTTGAGTCAAATAAGCCCGAATCTGTTGCGACGGAATCTGTTGCGGCGGAACCTGTTTCGACCGAGTCGGTACCTGAGACCGAGTCTGAGCCGATTGACGAATCCCAAGCGGATAGCGAAGCTCAACTAAGTAGCGAATCCCAGTCCAGTGGCAAGCCGGAAACGGAAACTCAAACTGAATCCACCCAAGTTGAACCAGCCGATGCCGAGCCTGCTGCGACCGTGCCAATTGAAACGGAATTGCCAATTGAAGTTCCGCCAATTGAAGTTTCGCCAACGGAGGTTTCTTCGACCGCTCAAATGGACGCTGATCCCGACAGTGAAGCCGTGTCTGACAACAACGTTGCTTCGATCAGTCTGCCAACCGGCGAGGTGTCCCAAGCCAATGTCGAGACCTATTGGAAACAACTTTTGGATGACATGGGCGATATGACTGCCGATATGGCATCGGACTACGAGAAACTAGTTTTAAAAGATGGCCTGTTGGTTGTGACGCTTCCTGATAGCGTTAGCAAAGACCTTTGCTCGAAGCCTGAGAGAAAGCAAAAATTCGAAGCCGCGATGGAACGGCTAACTGGATCCAAATTGCGAGTCGATTTTTTGGCCTCCAAACGTTCTCTCCAACAGGAAAAAGTGGCTCCCAAGTTGACTCGAGTCCAGCAAATTCGGAAACTTCAAGAAGACGGATTCATCAAGCAAACGATATCACTTTTCGACGCGGAAATTACCGGCTATCGGGATCCGCTACCGACAAAAAAGAGATGATTGGCTAAGATCCGGTTTGCGAATACTAATCGCGATTCGTGATTGACCGGCTTTAGCCTTGCAACTCAGGATTGATTTTGGTGATTGCGCTTTAAGCCAACAGCGAGGTCATCTCCTGGACAAATCAGAGAAACAATTTTTTGCGACACAATTAAAGAATAAGGAATGACGAATGTTTAAAGGACTTGGAAATATTGCTTCACTGATGAAACAGGTTCAGACCATGGGCCCAAAAATGCAGGAAGCGATGGAAGAGTTAAAAACAAAATCTGTGACCGGTTCTGCTGGAGGCGGAATGGTCACCGTCAACGCAAACGGAATGGGAGAAGTCTCCAGCGTAGTTGTGGACCCTGTTTTGGCAGAGAAAAATGACCTCGAAATGGTTCTCGATCTCTTGCCAGCTGCTATTAACGATGCGAACGTGAAAACGAAACAGCTGTATGCCGAGGCAATGCAGCCAGTCACGGGTGATCTTCCAATTCCCGGTGATATGGGCAACATGTTGAAGCAGATCATGGGTGGCGACGATTCGCCCGGTGGTGATGCTCCAGCACAATAGCGGATCGGCGCATCATTCGACCTTCGTGTTTGTTGGACTCGCTGGCAAAAACGAATCGTCGCGGCCAAGTGAACATTCGTCCAAATATCTTTCGACTCCAAAATTTATTTCGCTCGGTAGTAATCAAACGATGGCAGAACTTTCTGATTCCGTAACTCACATGATCGAGCAGCTTTCCAGGTTGCCCGGCATCGGTCGCAAATCCGCCGAACGTTTGGCGTACCATATATTGCGTGTTCCGGAGTCGGAGGCTTACGCGCTTTCGGATTCGATTCGGACAGTCCGAGAAAATGTGCGTTACTGCGATATTTGTTTTAACTTGGCCGAAAGCGAGATGTGCAACATTTGTCGCGATCCGGGACGTGATCAAAAACTTTTGTGTATCGTTCAGCAACCTCGAGATTTGATGGCGCTCGAACAGTCGGGTACCTATCGAGGTCTCTATCATGTGTTGCTTGGTCGAATTGCACCACTGGAAAATATCGGGCCAGATCAATTGACGATTGACCAATTGGTCGGACGTGTCGCTCAAGGGGGTTTTTCAGAAGTCATCATGGCGACCAATCCAACCGTCGAGGGCGATGGGACTGCACTTCATATTTCCAATCTGCTGGCGGACTATAAAGATGTCTCGCTTTCGCGTTTGGCCAGAGGTATCACAACAGGCAGTATTCTCGAATACACGAACAAAGAGATTCTGGCTGATGCAATCGCAGGCCGCCAACCGCTCTAGTTTCTGAAGACGTTTGAATGTAATTCTTAAAGTGATTCACGGGCATCTTGCTGGCATCTTGCTGGGTGACTTTTCCCACGCGTGTCTCGCTAACCTCAATTAAAATTCGGAATTCCAAATTAAGGATTTCACCACGCGTCTCCTTCTTCATGGCTCTCAAGAAATCGTTGCCAAGTATGCGGCCAAAATTGGCTTGGTTCGGGGGACCTCTCGCCTGGTGTCCCAGGTCGGCTTGTGCGGGATTTGTCATTTTGTTTGGCCGTGACAACTTGGCCGGTTCGCGTGACAAAAAGTCTCAAAGTCGACCGATAAACGTTAAATGGCGTTTCGTGCTGTAGCGACACGGATTGTCCAGCAGAAAACAGAAAGCATTTTTTTCGGCCACATCGACGAATTTAACAACGTAAAATCCACTGGCGGGTAATCTTCGTTAGAATGCAGCGTGAAGACAAAAGACGGGTTCGATGTTGCCTGAGAACGCAAACTTTGAAAAACATCAAACGTCCAACTTCAACGCATCTGAACATTCACCTTACTAAATCCAACTAGATCATCTAAAAATCGAGCCCATTATTTATTGTCGGACATGTTGTTAAATGAGAATTTCATTCGGCCAAAACTTATCGCAGAAACAAACCCAGAAACTGGCTCCGCGCATGATCCAGTCGATGGAGATTTTGCAGATGGGGCACGCGGCGTTGGATGAACGCGTTGAACAGGAGCTCATTGAAAATCCTGCGCTCGAAAGATCGCAAGACGGTGAGCATTCCGACGAAGGCCGCGAGAACAAACTCGACAAAGAAAAAGCTCCCAAGGACATCGAGCAAAAAGAATTGGTTGTCGACGAAGGCCAAGGCACGGCTGACGATTTTGAAAGACTCCTAAGCCTCGACAAAGAGTTCCCCGACCACTTCGACGAAAGCACGCGGCCGTCCTCAAACCGAATTCAAGAAAGCGGTGATCGTCAGCATGACTTGATTGCCAACATTGTTGATCGTGGCGAGACGTTGCAAACCCATTTGGTTTCGCAGCTTCACGAAATGGATCTTGCACCTGATCTTTTAAAGATGTGCGAGCGAATCATCTCGTCTCTGTCCGCAAAAGACGGCGGCTTGTTGCGAGTTAACTTGATTGATCTTTTGCCCAGCGATGCCACACCGGAAATGGAAGAGTTGGCCGAGGAAGCCTTGGCCCACGTGCAGCAACTGGATCCTCCAGGTATTGCAGCTCGCAATCTTAAAGAGTGTTTGCTGCTTCAGCTGACTGCCGACATTCCCAATTTGCAAAACGTCCGAACATTGATCAACGATCACTTGGAAGATCTTGAGCGCAACCGGATGCCGCAAATCGAGAAAGCCACTGGCCTGACGATTGAAGAAATAAAAGAGGCGATGCATGAGCTCGGCAAATTAGAAGCCGCTCCTGCCAGCCCGTTTGTGGATGACTTTGTTCCAACCGTCACGCCAGACATGTGGCTCGAAACCGACGACGAAGGCAACTATGTCGTGAAAATGGAAGAAGCCCCCACCCGCAGTCTCTACATCAGTAAGTACTATCGCCAGCGATTGGCCAACGGTCAGGCAACGGCGGAAGAAAAAGAATTCATCAAACGCAAAATCACTTCGGCCCAATGGTTGATCGAATCGATCGATCAGCGACGAAGCACTTTGACGCGTGTGGCTCAGGAAATCGTCAAACACCAAAAAGACTTTTTTGATAACGGCCCTGAGTTTCTCAAGCCACTTAAAATGGACCAAATCGCGTCCATCGTCAAAGTCGCCGTGACAACGGTCAGCCGAGCCGTCGATCAAAAATGGATCGAGACTCATCGAGGCATTTTGCCGCTTCGAATGTTTTTCATGGGCGGAACGACGACCGATGACGGAGAAGATGTTGCTTGGAATAAAGTCCGCATCGAACTGAAAAAACTGATCGACGCGGAAGACAAAGCCAAACCTCTGAGTGACGACGAGATCATGCGTCAACTCAAAGCCAAAGGTTTCGCAGTCGCTCGACGAACCGTTGCGAAATACCGCGAAAAACTCGACATCCCCAGTTCCCGCAAACGCCGCGATTGGTCCAAGAAAAAGTCGTAAGGGAGTTGTAGACGCCAGTTGGCAGCTCGCCAACGCAGCTCGCCAACGCAGCTTTCCATCTCAGGGGCCGATTCGTCATCTACAGCTGGAATTTCGTTTCGAAGGATTCCGTTTGCTGGATTCAAAAAGCTAGCGTTCCAAATGCGTTCCATTCCGGCAGCTGCGTAGGGATCTTGTTAGAGATCCTTACGTTAGAGCTCCGCTATTTCTCAAGATTCACTCCTGACACCTCTCCGCATCAGGCGTTAAAGCTTTATCGTTCACAAGAAAGTTTCATCGTGCAACTCAACATGCTCGTTGAACAAACGCTAATTATTTTGCAACAAACGAATCAAGTCGACGAATTCGGCTCGGTACCCAGACGGATCTTCGCCCATCGAATTCACAGCGATTTCCTCAACCCAATCGAATGTCGCATTTCCCGAATACTTCGAGTCGCGTAGCAACATGCCAAACGAAGCCACCGCGGATGCGAATTGGAAATCGCCACTCGCTTCATAGAATTTGCTGTCCGAATCGTCGAGCGTGAACTCAAGTTCGTCGCTCTCATTTGACTCAGGTAGCTTGAATCGAATCGCCAGGGTTAGCATTTCGTTTGAGTCTGCTTCCGTAACCATTGGCTCGTCAGCCGCTTTCTTCTTTGGTGCTTGATACTTAAGTTTTGCCGTCAGTGTTGTGTCCGAGGTCGTTCGTGCGGGGGCGATCTCGTAAATCGCAGTAACTGTATGCCCTGCCCCGATCTCCCCGGCATCCTTTTTGTCGTTCTTGAAATCCGCGTTTGCCATCGTACGATTTTCATAACCGATAAGGCGATAACCTTTCACCAAACTAGGATTGAACTCAACCTGGAGTTTCACGTCCTTTGCAATGGTCACTAGCGAGCCAGACATTTGCTCAACCAGAACACGGCGTGCTTCTCGCATCGAGTCAATGAAAGCGTAGGATCCGTTTCCATTGTCTGCCAATTTTTCGAGCTTTGAATCTTTCAGGTTGCCATTGCCCAGCCCAAGCACGGTCAGAAACACACCGTCCTTGGCTTTTTCTTTGATCAAATCAATCAACGCATTGTCTTCGGTGATACCGACATTCAAATCACCATCGGTCGCGAGGATGACACGATTGGTTCCGCCTTTGATAAACTCTTCGGCTGCCAGTTTGTAGGCCACCTCGATTCCAGCACTGCCATTGGTGGAGCCAGCTGCAGTCAAACCATCGACTGCGTTTCTGATTTTGATTTTTTGATCACCGCTAGTCGGAAGCAGGCGAACACCTGCTTCGCCTGCATAAGTGACAATCGACACGCGATCGTTTTCGTTCAATCGGTCCAGCATCATCGTCAATCCGCGTTGAAGCAAAGGAAGTTTATCGCTGTCTTTCATCGAGCCCGATACGTCCAGTAAGAACACGATATTGCTGGCGGGTCGCTCGTCGCGATGAATCGTTTTCCCTTTGATACCAACCCGGACAAGTTTATGATCCGTTTGCCAAGGGCAAGATGCAACTTCCATCGAGACAGCAAACGGTTTGTCATCTTTGGGCGGTGCGTAGTCGTATTGGAAGTAGTTGATCAATTCCTCAATTCGAATCGAATTGGGATTTGGCTTTTGGCCGCTAACAATAAATCGCCGCATATTTGAGTAAGCTGCCGTATCGACGTCGACTGAAAAAGTCGAAAGAGCTCCCGTTCCTTCCGTGTCGACGAATGAGTTTTCTTTGATTGCGATTGCCTCGAAGGCTGCATCGGTTTGAGGTCGTGTTCCCTCCCGCGCCTCAAAGTAATAATTAGGTTTCGGTCTCTTGCTTCCACTAGCCAGTTGTCGCATCATATGTTTGTTCGCTTCATCGTTTTCGAATCTGGGAGCAACGTTTGTGCTTCCGCCTTCAACGAATTTGATTTTGTCTCCGAAAGTGCTTCTTAAAGTTTGGGCGACACTTAGAGCGTCAGATTGTGGGGCTGAAACCTGACGAGGTGTCTTTGTAGATTCAACAGCCTGTTGACCCTTCCCTTTCACATCCTTTCCTTCCACTCCAAAAACGAAACCGATATCGAGCTGCTTCGATTTGGTTGGTGCGATTTCCATTAAATCATTAAGCGTTGCGGTGCCATTTTCCGGGGCAATGGTAACAGCCTGATTTTCGGTTTGCTCGGGCGAAACTTGTGCCAACCATTCCGCTGTCTGGCTGGATTTGTTTTCCGTCTCAAGAAAAAATTTTTGAAAATCAACGTCGTCGTAGGTTTCGTTTGAAACAACCGCCGGTTCTTCAAGAGCAAGGTCAACACCAGCAAAAACATTCTGACGATGACGTTTACCTCCGCCCCGGTAATAGTCGTTGCTGACAATAAAAACTCCGCCAACCAGCAATGTGATCATTGCTGCAATCGCGATGATCTTGCCCCAATTTCGGCTGCGTGAGTTATCAGTAGAAATTGAAATTCGTTTTGATTCGAATTCATTTCCATGCGAGCCGTCTATTCCAGCCACAGGATGATCCAGATTCTCGATCAGCATCGCCCGCAAATCCGGATTGGCATCTGGCAGTTCAGATTTGGCAGCTTCTTTGATCAACTGCCCAACGCGAAAGGTGCTCGCGTCGGCTGCAGCGGATTCCGATTCTGCGTTCAAACTCGCCAGGGCTTCCTCGGCGGCAACATTGTCTTTTGATTCTTCGCACATGATCTTACTCGTTGTTATTTGATCGACTTTTGCGTTGGAAGTTTTGAATTCACGCCATTGAGCACGACGGGCGAAAAAGTTTCGCTGCCGTCGCCGACCCAAGTCCGAATCATCGGATGTTGGCGGATTGACTTGATCGCACGGTGCAAATTGACTCGCACCGTACTCTCAGTTTTGCCAGACACCGCAGAGATTTCCTGATTAGAAAATCCCTGAGACCACAACTCAGCCATCTCTCGTTGGGTTGGTGACAATTGTGAAATCAACTCTTGGATCAAACGAAGCAGGTCATCCCGTTCCAATTGCTCGGATGGCCCAAGGTCTCTCGAAGCCACTTGCGATGAGGCAAGGCCTTCCTGGTCGTTGGTTTGGGATTCACGCTGCAATTGACGTAAGCGATCCATGGCTCGATTGCGACACACGGTATAAAGCCAAGCCGGAATGTTGGGAGGCAATTCGGCTGTCGAACAGAGTTTCAAAAACGCATGTTGCACGGCATCCCGTGCTGCGTTTTCATCTCCACTGAGCAACCTCGTTGCATACTTCACTAGCGGTCGCTCCAATTCGTCGAGCGCCTCCAGTACCGCTTTCTTCCGTTTTTCGACTTGAGTCAGCATCAATTTCCGTTGAGTTTGAGAGTCGTATTTCAAAAGGACAACGGAACAAGCACCAGATCGTTACATGTTTTGCGATTTTTTCGTCAAGAAAAATAAATGCGGTACAAATGCAGGTCGAAACTAGGTTCCAGTTTCAAATTTCTGCTGAAGTTCGGTTTACTACAGTCAAAGCTACGGACTCGACTCAATTTTGAACCCAACCAAATTTAGAGCTGAGCGTGTAATTTAGCTTGGCTCCCCACGCCCAGCAATTCCGCCGACGAACCTATTCGGCTCGTTGGAGTTGGATCTGAATCTCTGCAAAAAGGCTGTGGCATTGGAAAAAGTTTGAAGCGATCCGGATTTGCAGAGTGAGAGAATCCACGCAAGGGTTCGGGCTTACGTATGAGTCCGTTCGCCGAGCGATTCTCAACTGTTGACTTCGGATAGCCAACGGCATGCTACAAACTCAACAACGCCCTACTCTTTGGTGTCACTCAGCAAGCTATAAAGAATCACATTGGTGCTGATATGTTGAGCGTCTTCTCGCGTGTAACCCGTGCATTGAGACTGGGCTACGTTTTCCATCGCACAACTAAGATCAAAAGGCGAAAACACGATCGCCAATCGACCGTCGACTTCGAATCCTTCCATCTCTGGTGGCTTTACGACCGTTCGGAATCCGCCTTTGGCTCGTGGGTCCTTGATTCGCAAAGTACATTTTTTGATCTGTCGACCGAAATCACCGTTCATCCAAATCTCATGGTCGCGCGCGATCGGTTGAAGCGGTTCACCCAAAATGTTTTTCATCTCTCGACGAAACGATTCGGTAAACTCAGAAGACGCACAAATCGAATCCGCGAAAATGAATCCGCCAAACTGCAAGTGATTCTTGATCGCTTCCCGCTCTTCTTCGGTAAATGAAAACGCTTGGCGGCCATGCATGAAAATGAAGGGATGGTCCACTAGTTCGGCCGTGTTGGCCGATACCATTTTCTTTTCAAGCTTCATTTCCAATCCTAGGTCGTCTGCCTCTTGCAGCATGTTGCGCCATGCATTGGGGGCTTCGTCGGCTCCGCCGCCGTGGTTTAGTTTTGGAAACTCAAGTACGCGATCGGCAAGCAATTTGTGTTTTTTCGCCGCAAGTTTCGGTGTCTCGCCTTTGTCTTTTAATTGCCGGCCGCGCCCCGTAGCGTAAGACACGACATTGACGCCCAATTGAGCGCAGTACTCGATTCGTTTTTTCAATTTGTCGCGAACATCGTCGCTATCCAAAATTGAAACTTGATCCAACGCCCAATAGCAACTGAGGTTCGCCGGGCAGTAAACAACGCTCGTTCGGCAGCAAGCCTGTAATCCGTAGATGGGACGTTCTTTGCCGACATCAACTGCCAACAATGGGTAAACAGCATTCCAAATTGGGTGGGCTCGATCAAGCAGTTGTAATTTGCTTTCTGGAAAAATCTCCACCATCAAATCGCGAAACGCTTTGTCGTACTCTGCTTTGGCGCCACAGCCATCACCTTGGCAAGCTTCCGCGAACAAGAACCCACCGTTTTCGATGTACTCTTTCAAGTTGGCTTTTTGTTCCTTGGTGAGTCCAATGGCATCTTTGCCAGACATAAATAGCACCGGTGCTTCCAACAGGTCGTCTGTCGTTGAGCCCTCCGCTCGTACCGTTTGCCAGTTCAGTTTCTTGTTGCCCCAGTCTTTTTCCAACCGACGCGTCAAGTAATGGACACCCTTGGGATGAAGATCCCAATCTCTGACACCATGGTCAAATTTCCCGATCGCGACAGGACGTTTACCCTTTGAAAGAAACAGCAATGCGAATGCCGTTCCAACGATCGGATTGTTTTCTCCATGACCGTTCGTCGTTTTCCAATATCCTGTCGTGGGATTTTGTAAACCGACCAGGTACTTCGCGCCGTCGCGGTACCAGTCGTTAGCCCCAATGAATCTGCGACCGGCCAACCGTGCCGCACGCTCCAAACCGTATAGGTAATAAAGCCGCGTTGCAGCCTGACCTCTGCCTGCACCGTGCGGGTTTGTGCGGACCGTGTAGTTTTTCGCGAGCCAGCGAAATGCCATTTCGACTCGCTCTAGTTCGTCGCTCTTTCTACAACAATCTGCCCTGTCGCCTTTGGCGAGGTCTTTGGGTTCGGTCAAGTTCTCTTCGATAATAATGGACGAAGAGATGCCGGCACAAGTCATCGAGCCGCGTTGATCCCCGCCTCGAGGAACGTAAGCGAATACGCCTGTTTTGGTGTCGCCGCGACCGGTCGTGTCACGGAACGAGTTTCTCCAATACTCTCTCGCTGCCTGCCAGTTTTTGCGATCAATCTTGATGCCGTATCGGCTGGCCTCATGAAGAGCAAGTAAAGCAAATTGACTGTTGGAACCATCGCCTGAAGCGCCACGATTCATGTTCTGACCGTAGCTCCAACCGCCAGAAGCTTTGGATTGCATCATTAGCAACCACTCGGTGTCCTCTTTGACGTCGCCAAGGTAAATTTTTCCGCTTGGGTCGGCAGCGGTCAAAGCCATGATTCTCAGCGAAACAAAATAGGTTGCGGTTCGATCACAGTCTCGCAAGTGAGCGATGCCCTTGAGCAAATTTGGATCGTTGGGGGAAATGCCTGAATTCAATAAAGCCAGAACGGCTAGCGCGGTACCGTCGCCGGGGTACCGAATTCGTCGCCACGAACCGTTGGGGGTTTGCTCGGATTGGAGAAACTTGATTCCTTTGTCGACAGCTGCGCGAACTTTTGCGGCACTGATGGGCGAATTGTCGGCGCGAACTCCTCGTCTACGATCCTGTATTGCCGTCGCAGCGGACGACATCGGCAATCGCGTGATTGGCTGGGATAGAACGGACTTCGCGGGTGTCGAATTGGCTTCGTTCGAATTCTCTTCGGTAGTGAACAGCGCGTCTGAATTAGCTCTATTCGATTCCGCGTTCTCGGGATGCGAATTTGAGGTGTCCGACTCAGCGACCGACACTTCATCTTTTTCTTTGATCGTTTCATCGATCTTGAAAACGGCCGCCGGCACGGGAGCTACCCAAATGACCACTGAGAAAAGGAACAAAAGTAACGCAGTTGATCTAGATTGGCTCATCGATTGAATCCCGTCACACGCTGAAAAGGCCCCAATTCCTATTTTATGAACGCATCCGACGCAAAGCAATGGAATCAGTCGCGTTGCTGCAGATAGATTGACGATCTACAATTTAGTGTTGGGAACGTTTCTTAATTCGCCAATGCGGCAATCCATACTTTGATTGTCGACTTTCAAGCGTCTTTGGCTCTTCAAAAAATCAGTCAAAATCCACGATCAAGAGGACAGTGTGACCGGAAAACAACGTAGTCTCGGTGATGTGCTTCAGGAATTCAGTCAACACCGCCAAGTCATGGAGCGGGAGCTTCACAAGGTCATTGTCGGTCAGGAAGAGGTTATCGAACAAGTCTTCGCCGCGATCTTCACTCGTGGACACTGCCTCCTCGAAGGTGTTCCGGGGCTCGCGAAGACTTTGATGGTTAGCACGATTGCAAAGATTCTGGACGTTAACTTCAAACGGATTCAATTCACACCTGACTTGATGCCTTCCGATATTACCGGCACTAATGTTCTCGACGAGGATGAAGACGGTCGTCGCCAATTCCGGTTCGTCGAAGGTCCAATCTTTACCAACATCTTGCTGGCGGATGAGATCAACCGGACGCCACCCAAAACGCAGGCCGCGTTGCTTCAAGCGATGCAGGAACGCGAGATCACCATTGGACGAACGACATATAACCTTGAGCCTCCTTTCTTCACCATCGCGACGCAAAACCCGATCGAGCAAGAAGGAACCTACCCGCTTCCTGAAGCCCAGTTAGATCGCTTCATGTTCAACATCAAAGTCGGCTATCCCACGGACACTGAAGAAGAAAAGATTCTCGCGGCGACGAGAAAAAATGAAAAACAGGAAGTCCGAAAAGTCCTGTCTGCCAAAGCGATCGTGAACCTTCAGAAATTGGTTCACTCCGTTGCCGTATCCGATTACATCATCAAGTATGTCGCGCGGTTGGTTCGATCAACTCGCCCCAAGGATGAGTTCGCTCCAGATTTTGTCAAAGAGCTAGTCGACTGGGGAGCCGGTCCACGTGCCGGGCAATTCCTGATCTCAGGCGGCAAAGCCATGGCTGCGATGGACGGTCGTTTTTCCGTTGCGATCAGTGATGTCAAAAAAGTCGCCCTCGCGGTGTTACGACACCGCGTTAGCACTAACTTTCAAGCCCAAGCCGAAGGCATGACCACCGAGGATGTGATCAATCGGTTACTGGAGATTACCCCCGAACCAAGTGTGCCGAAATTTGAGTAGTGTCAAAGATTGAAAACCAATTTCTAACTTTAGTCGTTGCCTCAAGTCTTACAGCTCTGGTTTAAAATTTACTATTCGAGCGCCCTAGCCAGTCCCTTATGTCCGTAGAAAAATACCTTAAACCATCCGTCATCAACCAGATCAAGCGTCTGGATTTGCGGGCTCAGTTTGTGGTCAAAGGTTTTCTCCACGGTCTACACGCCAGTCCCTTTCATGGATTCAGCGTCGAGTTCAGTGAGCACCGAAAGTACTCACACGGCGATGATCTGAAAGACATCGATTGGCAGGTGTTTGCGAAAACGGACAAGTACTACGTCAAAAAGTTTGAGTCGGAAACCAACATCACCGGCTATCTCGTCATGGATCTCAGCCAGTCGATGGGATACACGTACCAGCAAGAGCTTTCGAAATTTGATTACGCGGTTTGTTTGGCAGCTGCTCTTGCTTACCTGATGGTGTCCCAGCAAGACCCCGTTGGCATGGTGACTTTCAACGAGAAAATTCGCCAGAGCCTCGCGCCTCGATCGAAACGAACGCAACTGCCCAACATACTTTCGTTGCTTTCAAAACTTGAGCCCGAGGGCACGACGGATTTTGAAAATAGCCTTGGACAGCTTTCGGCGATGTTAAAAACTCGCAGCCTCGTCATGATCTTTTCGGATTTCTTGGTTGACGAAGAGCAAACGATGAACGCGTTGTATCGGTTGCGGCACGGGGGGCACGATGTGATTCTGTTTCATGTTCTCGATGAAGCCGAAGTCAATTTTCCATTTCGCGGGATGTACAACATGCGAGACCCAGAAACCAACGAAGAGATGAAAGTCGACGCGGATGGAATTCGAAACGAATACATCGAGAAAATCACTGCGTTCCGCGATGACCTCGCAACTCACTGTCGCAAAAGTGGCATCGATTACGTTCCGCTTGATACCAGTATGCAATTCGATAAAGCGTTGCTGGAGTATCTGCTCAGCCGAAGGGCGAGGGGATAATCAATGACGTGGGTGAATCTGGGAATCTTGGGCGTCGGCGGTGCCTTACTTTCAATTCCGATCATTTTGCACTTCATGATGAAGGCGAAACCGAAGGACATTGTCTTTCCTGCGCTTCGGTTTCTGAAAGAAAAAGACATCTCGAATCGCTCGCGAATGCGGCTTCGGCATTTTCTGCTGCTGTTCTTGCGATGTTTGCTCATTGGGCTCGTCGCGATTGCACTGGCCGGACCATCGGTTGCATCAAGTGATTTTGGTAACTGGTTGACGCTGGGTGGGATTGGTTTCAGTGGTGTGCTTGTTGGGGCAGTTTTGTTGTTGGCGTTTTTTCGATCGACTCGAAACTGGATACTGATCGGAATACTCGGTTTGTTATTCGTGGGGCACCTCGGATACGGTGCTTACGCCTTCAGTAAAATCCAAGGGGCCGATGGCGGCCAATTGATCGGTGACGACCAGGCCCCCGTCGCTGCGTTGATCGTTGTGGATACTTCGCCACGCATGGAATATCTAAACGAGAATCAAACTCGAATTGAAAAAGCAAAAGAGATGGCGATTTGGTTGGTAGGCCAATTGCCTGTCGACAGTCAGGTTTGCGTCATGGCGACTGATAATGATCAGCCGTTTTTCTCTGTCGACGTCGCTGCGGCCAAGCGAAGAATTAAGACGTTGGAAATTAATTACTCGGGAACGACCATCCCCAAGACGATGCTTGAGGGCGTTCAGTTGCTCGCCAAAGCAACCCAAGAACGAAAAGAAATCTATGTCGTCTCGGATTTGACGGAGGTGAGTTGGGTCGGTGATAGTCCAGGTCAACTGATACGCCTGTTGGACAAATACAAAGAAACCAGTTTGTTTGTCATCGACGTCGGCGTCGAAGAGGCAACCAATTTTTCATTGACTCAGTTGAACCTGTCCAGCGCCGAAATTTCTCCACGACAACGATTGGTGGTCACGACTGAGGTCCAGCGTATTGGGCCAGCAGCCCAGCGCGGTTTTTCCATGTCGATCGAAAAACACGATCCGCCCTTGCCCGTCGTGCGAGATGACGTGGCTGTGTTCCCATCGTCGAGCTACGACGCACAGACGACCACCAAAGACATTCGGGAAAACGGATCGGTGAGCGTCAAGTTCACGTTCAGTCAACCGCTGGAGTTTGGGACGTATCACGGCCGAGTTGCTATCGAGGGGCAGGATGCATTGGCTGTTGATAATGAGCGGTTTTTCACGATCCAAGTTGGCGATGTGAAACGAACCTTGATCGTGCACCCTGAGAATCCTGATCGTAAAAACCCTTCCCATGTAAACCCAAGAGTGCTTGAGAGTTTGCTTGCTCCACAAGACAAAGTTAAATCTGGAACCAATCGTTACGAGTCTACGACGATCACGCAGGAGGAGTTTATTAACGACGGAGACGCAGTCGGCGTGAGCGACTATGACGCAATCTTTCTGCTTGATCCGCTTCCGCTGGATGATGCGATTTGGGAACGGCTGGAGGGTTTTGTCGAATCTGGTGGTGGGCTGGGGATTTTTCTCGGTCGAAACGCATCCGATGGTGGAATTGCTCATGAAAGTTTTCGAACCGAAGCTGCCCAGCGTTTGCTCTCTGGATCCCTCGAACAGCAGTGGTACAACGAGGAAGCCGATTTGTTCTTGAGTCCCAAGGAATTGATTCATCCGATTTTCAGTTTGGTTCGCGACAGCCCGACCAACGTGCTTTGGAATCGTTTTCCAATTTTTGTCCATTGGGGAATTGAACCCGATGGCAATAGCAAACTTCCAACCCAAACATTATTGCGATTTGGAAATCGGGAACCTGCGGTGATCGAACGTGTGATTGGATCGGGCCGTGTTTTAGTTATGACGACGCCGATTACCGAATATGGAAACGCTGCAGGAAAAGGGACTTGGTGGAATGCCTTGTTTACCGACAACCCTGTTCCGGCTTGGCTGTTGGTCAACGGCATGGTGTCCCATTTAGTCCAAACCGACGCGAGCTCGCTGAACATCGAGGTTGGGCAGCCGGCATCGTTTGGAAACGATTTGCGAGAATTCCCAGAATCGTATCAGGTGTTCACACCGAAATCTGACAGGCGTCCGACAGATATAAACACGCTTGATGGTGCTCGAATCCGATTTCGATTCACGGACTATCCGGGGCACTATCGCATCAAAGGCCGGCTTAATCGAGAGGTCATTCTGCGTGGGTTCAGTGCAAACTTGAAACAGTCGACAACAGATCTAACTCGAATGACACCAGACAAACTCGATTCATTTTTGGGGCCCGAAAGATATCAACTGGCTTCTCAGGAAAGCGAAATTCAGCGGCAACAAGGCGCGACAAGGCGAGGTCAGGAGTTTTTTCCTTTGGCAATGTTGATGGCTTTAGTCGTAATGGCGGTAGAATATTTAATGTCAAACCGATTTTACAAAAGCTGATTGCTGATATTTTTTGAGGATGCTGTGTTTCGATTCTTTGTTCTCAATCACTAATTCTTAAACACCTTTTCTCAAACACTAATACTCGAAAGTTAAAACGCAGACTTGGATACACTCACCTTTCAACCGATTCTCAGTCCCTTGGTTCTCGCGATCATTTTTGCGGCTGCGCTGTTGATGTTAATGGTGGGGCCGTCGTTTGCGAAATTGACAATATCTCGACGGCTGACCCTGACGTTGCTGCGTTTGGGTGTGATCTTGATGGCGTTGCTCGCGATGATGCGACCCGGTTGTGTTCAGAAGATTGAAAAAAATCAGGCGGCGTTGTTGCTGTTCCTCGTGGATCAATCACGCAGTATGCAACTTCCTCACGATGTTGACGAATCAACGCGTTGGGGCACTGCGGTCGACATGATCAAAGGCAATGAATCTCGTTTTGCAAAATTGGCCGAGAACAAAATCGACTGCAAGTTCTTTACGTTTGACAATCAAAAACAGCCGATCGAAATCGTTGATGGTGTCGTCAAACTTCCAGCAAAACCAGATGGTGGCGAAACCGATATCGGAACCAACATCTACGAAGTCAGTCTCGGCGTTCGCGATCAACGCTTGTTAGCGATGTTTGTCGCCACCGATGGCCAGCAAAACGTCCCCGAGCCAGACGTTGAACTCGCGCAAGCAGTCGAGCAGCTGGTTGATATGGAAGTTCCTTTGATGGCGGTAACGCTTGGCGCTCCCAGCAGCAGTGAACAGCTTGCTGATATTGAGGTCGCGAATTTTTCAGAGCAGCTGATCGTCAACAAGAACAACGATCTCTACGCACGTGCAACGCTGGTTGCCCGAGGATATCCGAATCAAGATATTACTGTTCAGCTGATCGTCACCGATTCAAATGGAAAGGAAGAAACGGTAGCAACGGAAATCTATCGCCCAACAGAAGCGTTTGAAGAAACCAACCTTGAGTTGAAATATCGACCGACAGAGCCGGGCGAGTATCGAATCAAAGTCCGCGCCCTACCCATGTCTGGCGAGCGAGCGAAACGCAACAACGAGCTGGAGGGATTTTTGACCGTCAGAGACGAGGGCATGAGAGTGCTGTTCATCAACGGCTCGCCCGGGCTGGAGCAGAAATTTCTTCGCGCGTCTTTGCCTGCATTGGATTTCGTAGAGATGGACTTTGAGCCCATTTATAGCTTTGATCGTGACAAATGGCCCTTGACCAAATTTGAAAAAGATTTTGCCGATCCCGACAAGTACGACGTCTTCATTTTCTGTAACGTTGACTCGACTGCTTTGCATGACAAAAACGAGTACACGGCGTCCCTGGATGCACTTCGGCGAAACGTCATCGAGAATGGCAAAGGGCTGTTGATGCTGGGTGGCTCGCACAGTTTTGGAGCTGGTAAATATCATCAAACTCCATTGGCAGATATTTTGCCGATTGAGATGAAGCCAACTGAGCGGCAAGGTTTTGACGAAGACGTTCGTGTTGAACTACACGTCAACACGCCAGTAAAATTGATCCCCACCCGCGATCACTTTTTAACTCGCATCGCTGACGCGGGAATGAATAAGCGAGCTTGGGCTGATTTGCCAGAGTTGGCAGGTGCAAACCGACTTGAGGTTAAGGAAACGGCTGAGGTTTATCTTCGAAGCGACGACAATGTAAAGCGTCCAATTCTCGTTGGAGCAAAAGTCGGCGGCCGAGTCCTTGCGTTTGCCGGTGATACCAGCTGGCGATGGGTGCGGCACGGTTACCAGAAAGAGTACAACCAATTTTGGCGTCAGGTCATTTTGTGGTTGGCGTTTTGGGATTCGCGGAGCGACGAAAGTGTTTCCATTGAGCTTCCTAAACGACGTTTCTCATCCAAGGGACTGGTTAAGTTTAATGTCTCGGTTCGAACGCTTGCCGGAGAGGCCGTTGACGATGTTGAGTTTGATGCGAGTCTTGTATTGCCGTCTGGCGAACGCCAGCCAATCACCATCTCGCGAAACGGAGAGCGATTTGAGTCCACCATCGAGCCCGAGTTGCTCGCGAACGCGGGCGTGTACGAGATCTTCGTTTCGGCCAAAAGAAATGGCGTCGAAATTGGAAGTTCAAAACGAGAGTTCGTTGTGATGGACCGGGATAAGGAAAAAGCGAACCCAGCCGCGAACCCAGAGCAAATGGCACGGCTCGCAAACGAAACATCCGAATTCGGCGGACGCGTTTTCGTCCCAGAACAATTGTCAGAGATTCTTGACGAGTACATCAACAATCCGCCGATGACGAAAATTGAAATCCCGATGAAGTGGCGTTTGGATGAAAATCTGCCAACCCCATTCTTGTTGATCTTTGTCGGGTTGTTGGGAACCGAATGGCTGTTGAGGAAAAAATGGGGCTTGGTTTAGTTGCGGGTCGTTGCTGAATCGCGATGTCGCTCAATTAAACCTAAGTTTGCCAAGATTGACGTGTTAATTCCGAATCAGTTTCAAATCACTTCAAGATACCGCCACACACTCCAGCAGATCATCAACTCAATCCATCAACGAACACTGGAAATGCTATGACTGATAATCCTTTTGTTGCTCCCGCAAGCGGTGGCAAGCCTGGTGGGCAACCTGCCGGTGTGGCAGCGATGCCAGTGCCGGGCGCCGTAATGCCAATTTGTATTATCTGTTTGCTGTTGGGATTGGTCGGTTTCCTTGGGGCTTGTGCTCAAGGTGTTTTGATACCGTTCCAAGCCAGTCTTGAGACAATGGTTGACCAAATGCCCGGTGGTACGATGGAGCAGAGAGTTTTCCAGCGAATGAACATGGACGCGCAAAAACTTGTGCTCATCCCCTACATTGTTTTGTTGGTCGTCAATTTGTTCGTGGGGGCCGCATTGTTCATCGCGAGTATTCTCGGGCTCCAGCGAAAGGAGGGTGGACGCAAGTTGTTAAGTTTTGCCTTGGTGGCCGCCATTTTTTACGGTCTGCTAAAAATTGGCGTAACAATTTATGGCTACCTCACTACGACGTCAGCGATGGCCTCATCGGTAGACCACTACGTCGGTGAAGCACCAGTGGATAAACTCCAGCAACTGTTTCAACTGACCAAAATGTTTGCCGCCATCGGTGTCGGAGTAGGATGCGTCATGGCAGTAGCCCTGATCGCGTTCTACGTTTGGGCTCGCATCTATATGAACAAGCCTCATGTCGTGGAGTATTTTCAACAGACGAAAGTTGCTTAGCTCGGCTCGGTCGGGCCGGGAGTTGTAGGTCTTGTTAAAGATCCCTTAACCGGCAAGAAGTGGATTTTAGATAGCCCCGCAGCGCGATGGCCGGGAAGTTGGTGGGGGGGCTACTCTCGCCTCGCGATTGCACGATTGCTAAATACGCGATTACTACCCCAGAATGTCTTTGATCACTTCGCCATGAACATCGGTCAGGCGGTAACGACGTCCTTGATGTTTGTAGGTTAGCCTTTCATGATCAATGCCCATCACGTGCATCAGTGTGGCTTGGATGTCGTGCACATGGACCTTGTTTTCTGTCACGTTGTAGCCAAACTCATCGGTTGAACCGTAGCTCATGCCACCTTTTACGCCGGCTCCTGCCATCCACAATGAAAAACATCGTGGGTGATGATCGCGTCCAAATCCACCAGCGGTCAATTTCCCTTGGCAGTAATTGGTACGGCCAAATTCGCCGCCCCATATCACCAATGTGTCTTCCAGCATTCCGCGTCGCTTCAGGTCTTTTATAAGAGCCGCAGACGGTTGGTCCGTTTCCTTGCACTGACGTTTCAACCCGCCTGGCAATCCACCGTGTTGGTCCCAACCCTGGTGATATAGCTGTACAAACTGCACGCCCTTTTCCACCAGCCGTCGAGCCATGATGCAGTTGGATGCAAACGTGCCCGGATTTTTTGAGTCGGGCCCGTACTCTTTAAAAACGGATTCCGGTTCGTCAGACATGTCGGCGACGTCAGGGATGGAGTCCTGCATGCGAAAGCCCAACTCGTATTGGGCGATCCGAGTTTCAATTTCCGGATCAGGCCGTTGATCGAGTTGCAGTTGGTGAAGCTCACCAAGAGCATCCAGCATTTTCCTGCGGCTGTTTTTGTCAATTCCGTCCGGGTTGCCGAGATACAAAACAGGATCTTTGCCAGCTCGAAACCGGACACCTTGAAAACGAGACGCGAGAAAACCACTGCCCCACAAACGAGCTTGAAGTGGTTGGCCACCTTTGTTTTTCGTGATCATCACGACGAACGAAGGCAAATTTACGTTTTGACTTCCCAGGCCATAGTTCAACCAAGATCCAATGCTTGGCCGTCCGGGAAGCTGTGATCCCGTTTGTAAAAATGTGACGCCGGGGCCGTGGTTGATGGCTTCGGTATATGCTGATTTGATCACGCATAGGTCATCGGCGATTGACGCGGTGTGAGGAAGCAACTCGCTGAACCACGTCCCCGACTCACCGTGCTGTTTAAATTTAAAAGGCGAACCAACCAGGGGCAAACTCGCTTGGTTGCCGCTCATCCCTGTCAGACGTTGTCCTTTTCGTACCGACTCGGGAAGCTCTTCGCCATTCCTTTCGTTCAATAGCGGTTTGTAGTCGTAGAGGTCCAGCTGCGAAGGAGCGCCAGCTTGAAACAAAAAAATCACGCGTTTGGCTTTTGGATTGTGATGAAGCTGGTTCAACACACCCGCGGCAACTTTGTTTGCTTGAGCAGTAGCTTCTTCCTGGGCTTGCTGAGCCAGCAATTCAGGGCCAAGCATTTGGGCAAGTGCAGCCCCTCCGAATCCCATTGCGAAACGGTTGAGAAAGCTTCGCCGAGACTGGCCAAAGTTTGAGTCAAATCCGGTACATCGAGTCATGGTAGTTCTTGATTTAAATATTTATTCGAATTTTGTGTGGTCCGGCAATGTTGCACTGCGTTTGTCATTCAGCGGTCAACGTTTCATCACGCATTCATCAAAACTGAATAACGTGTTGACGACGGATGACCAAGCCGCCAGTGCTGCAGGCGTATCGATGGTTGACTTAGAATCGCCGACCGCGAGAAATGCATTGGTGGCGGTTTCATTATCCTCGAAATACTTCAGCTGAGAATCGAAAAGGCTTTCGAGAATTCCTCGTTCTTTCTCAGTTGGGAAACGGCTGGTCAACGTACGGAAAATGTCAGTGGTGATTTTCGATTTTGATTCCTCGTTGGCTCGATGATCAGCCATTACCTTCTCGGCTAATTTTCTCGATGCCTCCACTGTTTGTGGGTTGTTCAATTGAACTAGCGCGGCCAAAGGCGACGAAGTCCGTTCGCGTTTTACTTGACAAACATCTCGTTTTGCGGCGTCCAGCGTTAGCATCACGGGGGCAGGTCCAGTGCGTTTCCAATAGGTGTAAATGCTGCGGCGATAGAGGCCCTCGCCCTTGTCAGGTTTCGCTGGCTGAAAAGATACCGCCAATTCGTAGGGGCGAACGGGGACTCCTCCAATTTTTTCCACGAGTAATCCGCTGGTTGCCAATACGTTGTCTCGCAACATTTCAGCGGGCAAGCGATAAGTCGGGGCGCGAGCGAGTAACTCATTGTCTGGATCAAGTTTCAACAGTTCCTTGGATGCAGAAGTTGATTGTTGGTATGTCCGCGACATAACAATTTTTTTCAACAGTCGTTTGATATCCCATCCGCTTTGTTGGAAATCAACTGCCAACCAGTCAAGCAATTTTGGGTGCGTTGGCGGTTGCCCTTGGCTGCCAAAATCCTCGGGGGTGCGCACCAGACCGCTGCCAAAACAAAGTTGCCAGTAGTGATTCACGGCCACTCGGGCCGTCAGCGGATGCTCCGGAAGCGTCATCCATTTCGCCAACGTCAAACGATTTGCATTGTCTGTTTTCGGAAGCGGCGGAAAGGCAGCCAGTGTGTTGGGGGCGACTTTTTCACGCGGAGCGTCGTAGGCTCCGCGGTGAAGCACATAAGCCTGACGCTGTTGAGGTAGTTCTTTCATGACCATGATTTCTCTCAAACCATCGATCATCGCGTTAAGCTTGTCGCGCTCTTGAGTTAGTGATTCGAGCAGCCCTTTGAATTCGTCGTCGTGATTGGTGAGATAAAACTCCTGCAATGACTTGGAGTTCGGATCGGCCGAGGTAAGTTCAGTGTTGAATTGTGCTTTGTCGTGAACGCCCGCGATTTCTAAATCCGTAAGCTCGCGGTGGAACACTTTAAGGTCAGCAAGTTGACCGCTTTTGAAACCGAAATCTCGAAACCTCGCACCGAGAATCAAATGGTCGGTGCCAGATCCAGTGATTTGCTTTTCTAGATGATCGCGAATGATCTCGACGGGTTCGGGTTTGCCATCGACAAAAATTTGAATCCCATCGGCTCGACTGCTGCCGTCATAAACAAATGCAACATGCAGCCATTTTTCTGTTGGGATGACTCGTTTTGTCCGGACACTAATCGCGTTGCCAGGCCAGAAATGAATCAAGGACGCACTGAATTTCCCTTCTTCGACTAGTAGTTGGTATCCACGACTTGCCGAATCCGTCCACGCTCGGCTGCGATGATAGATCACCGTTCGTTCAAGAAGTTTTTCGTTGTCCGGCAGTTTGATCCGCGTTGCAATCGTAAACGGTTGATGGCGTTTGAAGGCTCCCAGTTTTAGTTTGACTTCGTCGTCGCCAGTCAGCTGAATTGCTTTGATTGACCCGTCGCCCAGATCAGGGCCATCGACAATCTTGTTTTGCCCGTTAGGAGTTTTTTCAAAATCAACACGCTCGCCAAGATCGACCAGTTTGTTTCTGTCAATCTGTTTCACGTTTGAAGACAACTCAGCGATCCATTTTTTAAATGCTGATGCGGAATTCCCCTCAGAAGTAATCGCGGCTCTTGCTGTTTGAATTTTAGATTCGATTTCAGCAATCGATTTACGTTGAGCCGTGAGTTCCTGTTTTGTTTTGTCGTCAGTGAGTAACAGTGACGGTGTCGGAATGGCTGCGGCATCGAAATAGGAATACAACCCCGATTCGTCGATGCTGTTGAAGAACGCGAATAGTTGGTAGTACTCTTTTTGCGAAATTGGGTCGTATTTGTGATCGTGGCAACGTGCACATTCGACGGTCAGGCCCATGAAAGCCATACCCACAGTCTGGGAACGGTCGGCGACATATTCAACACGAAATTCTTCTTCGACGCTCCCGCCTTCTACTTTTTGTGGGTGAAGCCGATTAAAAGTTGTCGCGAGAATTTGATCGTCAGTTGCGTTCGGTAAAAGGTCGCCTGCCAACTGCTCGGTGAGAAAACGATCGTAAGTCATATTTTGGTTGAATGCTTTGATGACCCAGTCTCGCCACGGCCAAACAAACCGATCACGATCGACTTGGTAACCATATGTGTCGCTGTACCGAGCAAGGTCCAGCCAGTCTGAGGCCATTCGTTCTCCGTACCGCGACGAGGCAAGAAGTCGATCGACGGCTGTTTCGTATGCGTCGTCAGAATCGTCTGTCAAGAAATCGTCAAGCTCCGCTAATGTCGGTGGCAAACCAGTAAGATCAAACGAAACGCGCCGGAGCAATTTTTCTTTGGCGGCTTGTGCGGCAGGAAAAAGCGATTCGGGAATGTTGCTGTTTTCGAGTTTTGCCAGAATGAATTGATCAATTTCGTTTGCCGCGTTGTGTTTGTTAGCAAGCGTTGGAGGCGTGGATTGTTTGGGAGCAACGAAAGACCAATGTTCCTCCCATTTCGCACCTTCGTCGATCCAGCGTTTTAAAATTTCTTTTTCCTCGGCGGATAACGAAAGGTTAGAATCTGGTGGAGGCATGACATCGTCTTCGTCATCCGACGTGATTCTCGAATAGAGTTCACTGCTTTCATGGTCGCCGGCTTCGATCGCGGCGTAAGCTCCCTCTTCTGTGTCCAGTCGCAAATCCGCTTCACGTGTTTCCGCATCTGGGCCATGGCAGAGAAAGCAACGGTCGGAAAGAATCGGTTTAATCTGCCGGTTAAAATCGACAGTCGATTTTGAATCCTGGCCGACAATAGGAGATGTTGCCAATCCGACTAGCAAAAAGGGAACGACAGAAATCAAGGCCTGAACGATTCTGTCGGGAGTGTTAGTACCTTCGGTTTTCATATTGCTGACAAATGGATTGCTGAGAAAGTGATTTTGACGACGCGAGTGATTTTTAAGGCGATTGCTGATGCCCAAGACGATTGCTGATGCCCGTTAGCCAATGACTGAAAAAATAGGCCTGTTCTATCCATCAGATTTAACTATCTTTTCATGTCCAATTGTACCAGTAACAGCGTTTTAATCTGAGGTTACTGTTCATTTTGACTGAAGTGAAACTGCTTTTTCGATAGAATGAGGGCGTAACTATTGATCTCAATTATCGACGATCTCAACCCTGTGTGTGAATTGTGCTTGGCAAACTCATTTTGATTTTCGTGTTCGTCCCTTTGGCAGACTTGATTCTGCTGATGATGATGTCGAACTACACGGGCTGGCAGTTTTCCGTTGCGTTGGTGATCCTATCGGGAATCCTCGGTGCTTATCTTGCAAAACGGTCTTCGAGTGCGGTTGGTATCAAGATCCGGCAACGTATGAGCCAAGGCAAAATGTCTTCAGATTTGTTGACCGACGGGGCGATGATTTTTTTCGCTGCGGGTTTGCTGCTCACACCTGGCTTCATTACGGATGCTGTCGGATTCAGCATGTTGATCCCCGCATGCAGAAACTGGTACAAGGCTCGTGTCACAAATTGGATGAAACGCAACTTTAAATTTGAAGTTATTCAAATGCCTGGGGCAAACCAAAATGATCCCAATACCGTTGATGGCGATGTGGTTCAGAAACATAGCGGGGCTCGTGATAGCGATGACCCCAATAAACCCAAAGTGATTAGCGGCGAATTATTGCCCTGATGTTGAGGGCCGATGTATTATTTTTTGTGGGATTGGGTTTAGAATTGCTTTCGGCCAATTTGGGTTGTGGTCGACGGTAAAACATTGCTTAGTGAACTATGTAGCGGATTCGATGGCTGTAGTTTTTTTTCAAAAATTTGACATGCGGACGGATTAGCTGGATAATCAA
>JBGCDK010000093.1:0-67876 GCA_045105295.1 Mariniblastus sp. | reverse complement strand
TAGCTATCTCGTATCTCTGGATGTCAGTGTGTTTACCAGTGATCCACCATCCAGCCTTCGCCGCTTTCATCCAGGCGGAATCCTCGGTTTGAAGACCCGACGTTTTGGCTATTCTAGTGCCAATCAATCGTCAACAGTCTTGCCGAATCTACACAGTTTCGAAGCCCATCAAACACAGCCAATCCAAGTAGGCAATCATGCGAGAAATGCTCGACGAAAAACTCAAGCGATTTGAAGAGCTTGAGGCACAACTGATCGATCCAGAAATCCAAAGCAACTCGAACAAGATCGCAGCTGTAGCTCGCGAGCATGGTTCGCTTGCTAAACTAGCGACTAAGTATCGAAAGTTCACCAACACCATCAACGAGATTGAAGAATTGCGTGAGATGGCGGAGTCTAACGACGCCGAAGAGCGCGAGATGGCAGAAGAAGAAATTAAGTCCATGCTTGAAACACGTGAAGGGCTCTGGGACGAACTATTGGACATGACTGTTGGCGGTGAAGACGCCAACCGATCACGTTGCGTCATGGAGATTCGCGCGGGTACAGGTGGTGACGAGGCCGCTTTGTTTGCCCACAATCTTTACGAGATGTATAAGAAACATTGCGAAATCAAGAAATGGAAATTTTCCGCGCTTGAATCAAGCATCACGGAACTCGGAGGATTCAAAGAGGTCACCGTCGCAATCGAAGGCGAGGGTTGCTACCGCGAACTCCAATATGAAAGTGGCGGCCATCGCGTCCAACGCGTTCCCGATACCGAAACCAAGGGGCGTGTGCATACATCCGCAGCAACGGTTGCCGTTCTCCCAGAACCTGAAGACGTCGAGATCGACCTCAAGCCTGAAGAGTACACCGTTGAGCGATACGCGGCGAGTTCCGGCCCAGGTGGTCAGCACGTCAACAAGACGGCTTCTGCGATTCGAATCACGCATCATGAAACAGGTGTCGTGGTGAAGTGCTTTGAAGAGCGATCGCAGCACAAAAACCTTGCCAAGGGTATGCGGATTCTAAAATCGAAACTGTACGATCACTTTCAGCAACTGGAAAACCAGCAAAGATCTGACGAACGGAAAAGTCTAGTTGGATCTGGCGATCGTAGTCAGCGGATTCGAACATATAACTTTCCAGAGAACCGGGTTTCCGATCACCGGATCAATTTGACTTTGTACAAACTCGACCAAATCATTGCCGGTAACGTACAAATACTGACGGACAAATTGATTGACCACGATCGACAGACACTTCGAAGTTCAATGGGAGCGATTGATTAGCGGATTCGCTGAACCACAAACGCCTGACCAGCGTTCTACTAGTGTCCCTGCTTTGAACCGTAACATTATTTCCCCGCTCCCTTTGTCGTTGATTGAATCGCCATCATGTCAAACACTGCCGAAGAACAATGGACGATCCAAAAATTGTTGGAATGGACGACGGACTTTTTTTCCAAATCCGCGACCGGCAATGCCAGACTAGAAGCCGAGGTTCTACTCGCCGAGGCTCTCGATTGCGATCGAATCCATCTCTACACCAGGTTCGCCGAAATTCCTGAAGCAGAACCATTGGCCAATTTTCGAGCTTGGGTCAAACGTCGTGGGGCAGGGGAACCGGTGGCTTACATCGTTGGGCATCGCGAATTCTACTCGCTCCGTTTTTCTGTCGACTCCAACGTTCTGATTCCCAGAGCTGAAACCGAACACGTGGTCGTCGCAGCACTCGAGGCCGCAAAAGAACTTCGCGGCGTCAACGCACCTGCCGACAAACCGCTGCGAATCATCGATATTGGAACTGGTAGCGGATGCATCGCCGTAACGCTGGCGACCCAAATTGAAAATTGCAAAATCGCCGCAATCGACGTTTCAGAAGGAGCGTTAACCGTCGCAAAACAGAATGCAGAATCGCATGAGGTTTCGGATTCGATAAAGTTCTTCCAAGGCGACCTGCTGGATGCACTTCCTTCAGGCAGTAACCCTGTAGACATGATTGTCAGCAATCCGCCTTACATTGGCGAGAGCGAGATCAACACGATCGACGACCAAGTTAAAAAACACGAGCCATCGATTGCGTTGTTTGGCGGCGAAAAAGGAACCGAGATCATTGAGCGACTGGTCGAGCAGGCTCCCAACTTCTTGCTTCCCGGCGGCTTCTTGATTTTCGAAACCAGCCCAATCGTGATGGACCTTTGCGTAAAATTGGTGAAAGCCAATCCTGCGTTCGCGAGTGTCGAAGTGGTCAAAGATTTCGGCGACCTGCAACGTGTTGTTGTGGCGAGAATGGCCAACTGATCTAAGTTTGATTGGCTGGCGATCGTAGCGACATCGTCGGACGTACGGCTAATGGCTGCGACTCCTTGGGAGAAAACAGACGGTCCACTTGCTGATACTTTCTTGCAAACTACCGCACGCTTTTTTAGGGCACCGGACTCCAGCCCCAAAAGGTCAAATCATGCACGCGGGTGGAATTGGTTATGCACTTTTTTCAAACGTGTTTGATCGACGTGAGTGTAGATCTGCGTCGTTGCGATGCTTGAATGCCCCAGCATTTCCTGAACCTGACGCAAATCGGCTCCGCCTGCGAGCAAGTGCGTGGCAAAACTGTGCCGCAATGTGTGTGGACTGATCGAAACAGAAACGTCTGCGATCAAAGCGTACTTTTTGACCAACTCCCAAATAGCCTCGCGGCGCATCCTGCGACCACTACGGGAAAGGAACAACCAATCGGTTTCGTTGGGGCGGGAGGATTCAAGTGCGGGGCGCTGTTGATTGACATAGGCAGTAACGGCATCGATCGCCCCGTCGCCCAGTGGAACCATTCGCTGCTTGTTTCCTTTACCATGGCATTTGCAAAACCGCTCATTCAAGTGAACATCGCGAATTCGAAGATTCGAAATCTCTGATGCACGACAGCCTGTGGCGTAGAGCATTTCCAACATCGCACGATCACGAAGATGATAGATCTCAACCGGCCGCGGGGCGTGTAGGAACCGCTCTACTTCGCGTGGTGACATGACTGACGGTACGCGCTGCCAAAGTTTTTGACTGCCAAGCAACTCGACTTTGTTCTCGACCAAGATGCCTTCGAGTTGAAGGTAACGAAAGAACATTTTTACCGCGACAATGTGTCGGGCGATTGAAGCCGGTGCAAGTGTTTGGTCGCTCAAGAATCCAACGAAGTCCGAAAGCTCGGCGATTGTCAGTGCGGGAATACTCCGCTTGCCCAGCCATTGGCAAAATCGCTTCATGTCGCGAGAGTACGCCATGACCGTATTTTCGGCCAAGTGACATTCGGTTCGCAGATAGTCGGAGAAAGCTTCTACCCAGCGACGCGTGCTGTTTTCGCTATTGAGCGGCTTGGGTTTGAGACGGCGAAGTTTGTTTGTCTTCAGCTTCTTCATGGCACCAACTCGGTCAAGATTCGAATCAACGCTTTGGTCTGAATAACCTAAGCCCTATTTCATCTTCGACCGGGCACCGTGTTTGCAAATAGAGAATTGAGAATTTGCCAGTTCTGATACTTCGCGGACGTGCGAAATTGCTTTATTCGTTACAGCTTTCGCAATGAGCCAACTTGGACGACCGCAGCCTCAACCAGCTTTGCGGCCTACTGACTACTAAATATCTCCGTCCGGTTTCTTGTTGTCTTTGAACTTAACCTTCTCAATCAACTTTTTAACAACTCCGTTTTCGACTTTCCCAGACACCGCTTCGATGGCTTTGACGGTGTAGGAATATTTGAGGCCGTAATCGATATCGAATTCGACTTCTGTTTCCATTTCGTTTTCAGGATCCGCTTCGGCACCAAGCCGGCTTTCAATCAACTGGGTTAGCTTGCGATACATGTCGGCTTCGGCAAACGTCTCGTCGCCATCGACAATGATGCTATTGATCTTCCCGTCTTCGCCAGCTCGCAAGGCTACGGTGATGATATCTGGCAAGACATCGTCAATCGAACTGGCGTTTTGAGAAGCCATCGGCATTTTCACGGTAAAATCGCCTTCCATCGTGACGACTTTGAACGTCATGATGAAAAACACCAACAACTGAAAAACGATGTCGATCATCGCCGTCATGTTGAGTTTGATTTCTTCAGGTTCGGATACTTCTAGACGCATTTGACAACCTGGTTAACTATCTTTTGAATTCTTCTTTGACGCGGAGGCTGAAACTTTGAAGTTCCGCCTCTTGGCATTTCGCAATCAACTCTTGAACGACCCCCGTTGGCGTATCCATGTGCGAGCGAAGGATGACGGCAATATCCGCAGGATCGGTGACTCCCTCGCGTGCAGCCGAAGAAATTTGCTGGGTCAAAATCGACCCCATGAAGTCAATCTTCTGAATCGTTTGACCTTCGAATTTTACCTTGCCGCTAGGCTCAAGATTGAGAATGATCTGATAATCTGGTCGAACCTCAGGGGGAACGGCCAGAACAGAACTTGGCAGCGTGATTTCTTCGGCGCGATCAACTTCGGAAAAATTGATAAGCAACATAAAAAATGCGATCAACTGAAACGTCATATCGATCATCGGCGTTAGATCGCCTTCGAGGATTTCAGATTTTTGCTTTTTCGAAAACTTCATTTCAACTCAAACAATTCAGAACAGAAGTGCAGAACGCGACAGGACTACTCTTTTTTCTTGCCGACTTTTTCGAATCGCCCCATCAAGTTTTCGCTGGTAATTCCGACTTCGAGAACCAAACGTTGAACACGGTTTCGCAGAATGTTGTAGGCCGCAATCGCAGGAATCGCGATCGCCAAACCAATCAACGTTGTCAACAAAGCAGTTGAAATACCTTCGGCCAACTTGTTTGGATCTGGCGTGCCGCCACCATTAGCGATCGTATAGAACGAGTTAATCATCCCGTGAACTGTTCCGAACAATCCGATCATTGGACTGATGGTTCCAATCAAAGCGAGATAGCTCAGACGGTGGTCGAGTTTCATATTCTCTTCGGCGCCAACTTCCTGCATCGCAGCCACCGCGTGTTGGTAACTGCTGGAAAGTCGAGCCAATCCAGCCGATAAAACATTGCCCAAAAACGACTCGTCCGTTTTGGCTAGTTCGTAGGCTTCTTGGTATTGCTTGTCGTCCAAGTGAGCTTCGAATCCGTCCACTAACAGTTGTGGGCAAACATACTCACGCCTGGCCGACAACAGGTTCATGATGAATAGGGCGACGAGAATAAATGATAGTGAAAGGAAAACGAGGATGTAAACCCAGCCAAGTGATTTGACCAGCCACCCCAGGAGCGTTTCATTTTTCTTCTTTTTGACCGTGTTGCCATCGCCCTCGGCAGCGTCCTCTACCGGTGCGACGTCTTCCGCGGGAGCATCAGGTGCTGCCTCGTCTTGAGCTGTCGCAACGGAAACAGTATCGAGCACTGGTGTCGGAAATACGACACAGGTGAATGCGATAGTACAAATCAACAGCTGCGAGATGAATCGAGCCACCGGATTCAAACGAGCGGCTTTGCCCAGCTGAACTTCTGCCGCGCAAGGCAGGACGATGCTCGCCGTTTGATTCGACCGTGAAATGAACTGCATAACGACCCGTCTCCAATATTGTTGCTTTGTTGTTGAGTTTTATTGTAGTCGCCCCGTGGACCTCGGAAACCCGAGAATCTCAGAGGCGGGCGGCAGTTTTCGACCGATGAATCCGGGGAAACGGTACGGCCGGAATAAAGTCTATAACTTGCCCGCCCAATACGAGTTTCGGTACGCGGACTTTAAATTGTCAAGTGATTCATTGGCTCGGTCAGTTTCTTCTAACTTGCGCCAAATCAGCGCCAAACGATAGAGAGCCTCGGAGTGAGGTTCTGCTTCACTGGAAAACAAAAGCTGCGTATGCAAATACGCCAACGCAGCTTCTTTCGAGTTCCCTTCTTTTTCATGAAGGGCACCAAGGGCGTTATAAAGATGAGCAAACAGTTTTTTCTTGTCAGGATTTTCATCGCGAACGATCCCCTGAAGCGTTGCAATTGCAGCTTTACTGTCGCCTTGCATTCCGATCGCTTTTGCTTGAAGGCATTTGCCGAGCAATTTATAAGACTGCGAAATGTCGTCGTTGGCTCGATTGGCAATTAAAGCTTCAAAGCTCTTTTGAGCCTCAGCGTACTTCCCCATCGCCATCAACATTTCGCCATGCCAGAAATAACCTCGAAGTTTGTATTCCAACCAATTCGATTGGGTTAATTTTTCAAAATTCCCAACTGCCATCTCAGGTTTACCAAACGCGAATAGCAAATGGCCAAACTGTTCAACCGCAGGGTAGTAGTGAATGCTGTCGGGATGCTGGTTAATAAAATCTCGAACGGCCACGCCAGCAACCTGAGGCGAAACACTGCCTGTACCGAGTGAAAGCCGAGCCGTTGAATAAGCCTTGATGAAATCGACTTCTTGTTTGACCAGAGGACTGGAAACGTCCTGCACCTTTCCAATCTCTTCGATGGAATCGGCAAAACGACCGGCGTCCATTTGATCGCGAGCTCGCGAGATCTCTTTTGGTTCCTTGGAAAACGAAATCTTCCTCACGTCATCCGCGGGGATGGTCTTGCCTCCGATTGTGATGCCTTCGGGTGACATCGCGGTAATCCTTCCATTTACTTTGGAGCCACCGGTTTTACGGAACGTAAAAACAGAGTCTTGAGAAAGACAGTTTCCTGGAACCAAAAATCCGATCACAACAAGCGTGGTGAGCGCAAGGATAAAACCAGGACATTTTCGATGGCACATAAATTTAGATTCAGATTCCATGTTTCGATGATTCAAGTTATTTAGTTTCATGAAAGAGATTCCATCATTGGATCTTGAGCAAGACCATTTCATTGGACGATCATTCCGGCGGACGATCATTCTGGCGGACGATCATTTGCCGCCATTACTTGGGCCTACATATTCGATTTAATTCTCGCTTCGAGCTCATCAAATTTCGCTTTCCATTCCGGTTTGCCAGAGAACGTAGGAGACTTACTTCGAGCTTTTTTGATTTCTCCCAACGACTGCCTCAAGTATTTTGAATTCTTTTGAATGATTCCAACTTCGACTTTGCTTTCGACGAAATGGTAGAGAGCCCGGTAATAAATATCCTGCTGTGATTTACTTTTTTGAGTGGCGGTCACAATTGCTTGCCAGCCCCAAATCAGCTTCTTCTTTTTCTTTGACCTGGGAACATCAACCATCCGACCTTTGATAGCTTCGATAAATCCAGCAGGCCGATTGGCAGCTTTTGCAGCCATCTGCAACGTTTCCGCAGCGTCCATTTGCATCACCCAATCTTTGGAATTCTCAGTAAGAATTTCAACGAACAGGCGAATGGCTTCGTCGTAGTTTCCACTGCCTCGCTGAGCCAGCGCGCGTTGGCGTTTAAGGTTGCGAGCGTCTTTTGGGTTTCCTTGGAATCCCATTTTCTCCGCACGGTCGATGGCTGAAACGGCCTGGGCGAAAATCGGAGTTGCATCTTCTTTTAGTTCTGATGCCGTTAACGAATTGGCAACCGACAGTAACGTCGAGCCAGCCCAAAGCACAGTTCCCGCGTCGGTCGAATCTTTTTCAATTGCACCAAAGAACGAAGAAAGGGTTCGGGCGAATTCTTTTTTCTCGCCAGCAGTCTTCAGCAAAACAAATTTTTCATTGAGCGATTGAGCGATCAATTGATACGAAGCCGTAACACGTTTTTGATCAGTCGGATTTTTCGTCGCTTCAGCCAGTTGCCGCATCGAAGCGATCACGCCACTAGACTTATTGATCCATGTATTCAGTTGAGGCCCAGAAGCCTGCTTCATCGCCGCAAGATAAGTCTTAATGGCAATGCGATAGGTTTCGCCCCGGAACGATTGCGAAGAATTAACGACCGGGTGTTTTTGCTTTACAAGATCCAACGGTGCGATTGAATTGCCACCGACGTCTCCCTCAAGTGTCTTGACAGCCTGCTCGACGTTGCCTTTTGTAAGATAAACCTCTACCAACGATTGAGCCCCACGAGCAATATCGAGCGACATCGTATCCACAGACTGGCTTGCGACCGACTGAGACAAATACTTTTGAGTTCGTTCGAGTTGATCCTGAAGCTGTTGCTCGTTTGCGCCAGGCTGTTTTAATTTGACGCGATAGTCACGCCACAGTCGCCGGCCGATGCTGCACCCGAGAGAACTTTTCATTGGAGAATCCGTCGGGATTCCTTGGTAGTACTTTTCCGCCTCCGCCAAATCTCCTTCGATCAACGACAGACGCGTCATCGTCCCCGACGCCGCTCCCGCCACAACACTGCCTGGCCATCGTTTCACAACATTGACGCAAGTATTGGACAATCGTTTTTTCTCAAAACTTTTGTCGTCGCCCTCGGCGCGGTCGAGCAAAATTGAATAACTTTTGATCAAGAGCATCATCGCCTGCTCGGTTCCTTCAACCATTGGGTACTTTTGCAGAAGGAAGTCACCGATCAATGCGGATTCAAAATACTTCTGAGTCGCAAAGTAACAATAGCTCTGTAGATATCGCAAATTGTTGATATCGGCTCGGAGGGTCGCGTCGTCAGTAAGCGTCATGGCAAAGTTCAACATCTCGATCGTTGAACTGGCCTGTTCATTGAGCTGCGTTTCAAGAGTTGCCAACTCCTCGCTGAGCTTGGCTTTTTGAGCAGCGTCGCTGGTCGAAGCAACTTTGGAACGCATCGCATTCACTTCCGACAACGTCAGCTCCAATTCGCCCACCAAGTCTTTGGATTTTTGTTTTGCATCGGAGAATGTTTCAGGCGCCTTTTCGGCTTCGTCGCCTTTCATTGCCAAATTCACATTCCAAGAACCGAGAATCTCTTTGGCTTGATCACGATAAGGACTTGGGACACGGGTGACGTCGCGCAACATTTTCGCTGCGTCGCGAATGATGGCCTTTGACTGGCTGCTTGATTTTGGTCCACCCTCGGCTTTGATATTTTCGCCCATCCTGTATTGAGCCATTGCCAATTCCATCTTGACCCGCAACCACTCCGGCTTGCGAGCTTCGACGCGATTCAAAACTTTAACAGCAGGTTCAAGACGTTGGACAACTTCGTTGAATGGATAAGGATCCATTTGAGACCAACTAGTACTGGCAAGCGTGTAAGCTTCCAACTTGAGCGGTTTCAATACGGCGTTGTTACCTAGCTCAAAAATGTTGGCCAGTAGGTCTAACGCTTTTTGATGTTGGCCCAACTTTTGTTCGCACCTCGCGGCATAAACACAAGCACGAAATCCGGCAAGGTAGCGATTGTAGTCCGACCAGACATCGTAGTAATCTTCGGCGGCGGCCTGCAAAAGTTTCTTTCGTTGAGCGTTTCCTTCTGGAAACGTGTCTGCCAACTGTTCTGTGACCATTGGCAACCGCACCCGAACTTGGGTAAACGTATTTTCGAATTGCGAACGTCGTTTGCCGGTAGACGGATCATCGGGATTAATCCGAATGGCGTCTGGGCTTTTAGGATCAAGCAATCGTTTGATCTGGTCCCGAGCGTTCTGGTAGCTCTTCATAGACTCCGCCAGAACGCCACGAGCTTTCACAAACGCCTCTTCGCGTTCGGACGCAGTCGCGCGTTCGGACTTGGATTGGTTCACGTAAATGACAGAACGACGGAAAAGCAGATTGCCTTGGAATCGATACGTGCGTGCGCTGACTTCGAGTGATTTGTTCTTTGATGCGTAATCGGTCAGAAGCTTCTGGGCTTCATCCAGCCTAGACTCAATTTTATTGATATCACGAAGCCGCGGGGTACTGTCGATTAGCGTTTGAGCTTTCTCGAAAGGCAACACGTTTCGAAATTCGTCCGTAATCATATCCGTTGATTCGATACGATTTAAATACTCGATGGCGATATCGTGATAATTTTGGGCTCGCAAGGCATCCAGAAATTCCTGAGCCGGTTCCTGGGCACTCGACTGAGTTGGCAAAAGGAAAACCGAACCGGTAGCCACGATCAAAGTAATTAAAAACGCAAGTCTTTTCACAGCTCGCAATCCCTATTCGTTAGGCACAGCCGCTCCTTTACCATCCGAAAACATCGGCCCACGGCTTTTACGGGGTTGGCAGGAGTTGCTGGTGAGTCTTTTGCAGTAAACGTCGAAAGCCATTTTTATCTACAGGTGCACTGTCGGCAATCGGCAGATAGAATTTGCTCGCTCAGTTTTGAGCCGGAAGTTAGAGGCGGGTGGTTACCCTATGGTAGTAAAAACTCATCGCTCTAACCATAAATTGGCGTCCAACACGATAAGTTTTTCGAAAACGGGTTCCGCCAAACCGACTTTGTTGAACGCATAACTACACCTGAGCAATCGAAATCATTAAAACCGGTCGGACTGGACCAAGCCGATTCTCAATCATTGACTAACAAACAATTCGCGAGAACTTGTTTTTCCTAGCTCGTCAAAACTCGTACAATGAAGGTTATGAAATTCGACATAGAAATTGACGATGAAGACCGTCCAATTCAGCCGAAATCGATCTTGGAGCCGATGCCGGTAAATTCGCGCGCGATTCGCTACCGCTTGTTGATGCTTTTTGGCAGTTTGCTGCTTGTGGTGGTGGCGATGAAAGAAGCAGGCAAACCAAGCAATTGGGAATGGATGAATTTTCAAACCCCACAAACAGCCAGCGAAACTGGCGACAGCTCAAACTCCTCAATTGAACTAGTGGCTGACGCCGAAAGAGAACCAAGCTTTGTCGCCCGACAACAATCCAACAAAAACAAGTCGACTCCGAACAACTCCAACCCAGAATCGAATCAACCGTCGGCTAAGAACGAGTCCGACGCCAAATCAGTAAACTTTTCAATAAATGAAAAACTCACGTTTGCATCAGTTCAGTCAAATGTCGACTACCCAGCCGCTGCGACGACATTTTGGAATTCAATTCTTCAGAAACTGAGCACCAAACAACAGCAGGATTTTTTACGTTTATTGAAATCGATGCGAACTGGTCAGCAACTTGCTCGCCCCGATGGAGATTCGTATTCGACTCTGGTCAAGGTCATTGCTTCTCAGCGAGAAAAATTCCACCAAGATCTTTTCGACCGTGTTACGCTGCTGGGCGAAGGCTCACCAACGAAAAAACTAAAATCTGACGAACTGTACGAGTCAACTGAGCTGTGGGAGAAATCCATCTTGCCCGCGCTGACCGCGGCGGCTGTTGGAGATGATTTTACAATTTCACAACAGCAATCGATCAAGCGTCTCCAATTGGCGATCGATCCGATTGTGTTTTCGCAAGTTGCCGATCAAACATCGATTGGCTGGGCTGGCGATTCGCAAACCTGGAAACGACTTTGGGAAAAAGCAGAAACAGGAACTGCCGACAGCGAAACCGTCGATCGGATCGCATTAATGAGCCAACCAGAATTTTACCGTGGCAAACCTGTCAAAATCCAAGGTTGGATTCGGTCAATCCGGCGAAAAAACGTTAGCCCTAAAAGTGAACTTGAATTCCCACACTATTACGAGATGTGGGTTCGCCCTGCGGAAACGAAACTTGGCACGTACTGTGTTTACTCAACCAAGCTGCCAAAGGCTTCATCCGTACTCCAACAGAAATTCAACTTTGGTGAAAACAAAAACTCGAACACCACAGAGTTCTTCGAAGTCAACGAAAACGTGACGATCGAGGGCTACTTTTTCAAAATCCGGACTTACGTCGCCGCAGATTCGACTGTCCGATCGTGCCCCGTCGTTTTGGGATCGTCATTTGATACGATCGCACCAATTGAATTTGCTTCGGTAGAACGTTGGCAGCCCACGCGAACGACATTGGTGATGTTGCTGGCGTTGATTCCGATCATTGCCACAGGGATCGCCTGCTGGGTCTATTTTGGATCGCGAACGAAACAATATACCTATGGAAAACAGCGTCAAAAAACGATCAATAAAACGCTGAGTTCACTGGCGACTGACCCGAATGTTCAAACCGATCGCGAAAAAATCATGGCGCTATATGAACCGGACTCCCAAGATGCATGACGCGTCCCGCAGGCCAACACTGCGTCAATTGCGATGTCAAATTGCGCTCGCGAATTTCAATTTCGTCAATTCATTGATTGTGTGTCTCGTTTTTTTAACGGTTACGATCGGCAGCTCTACCGACACATTGCCTCAATCACATGACGAAACGCCAATGGAGCTTTCCGGATTTTCCCCAAGCGAAGCATTTGACATCCAGGACGACCAATCGCTCGCGCCCAACTCAGATGTTATTGAAAAATTGCTTTATCGGATTCAGAAGACCTCTCGAAAAACTCGCAACATTTATTCTGAGTACTCACGTGATGTAACTTGGGAGCAACTGCTTCAAAAAACAGAGGACTATCGTCTGTGGGTATTTAACCGAACTGCAACGCTGACAAAAATTCAGAAACATCGGTTCGCTAACGCAGATACAGAAGCAGCCATCAAAGGCTTTTTCGTTTGCGATTGCGTTCACACCGATCCTGTTACTGGCGACACGTTCCCGTTTGTCGCCATTTGCCGTTCCGTGCCGAAGCTTTTGTTCAACCAGTCGCAACCCGAGAATGTCCGCGTCAACGGTTTCTTGTTCAATCGAGTCTCACGCGACCAAGTAACAAAACCTGTTTTCATCGTGGACCGATTGGGATGGTTTCCTAGCAAAGAATCCGACCAGGCGACGCCTTCGCAAGTTCTACTCAGCCAACACGGGTTAGATTTTGGCGAGTATGAGTTCGTTGCTCCAAACGACAAAGACGGCCTGACCAAGAAAGACTCCGAAGCCTTCTACCAAACGATCGCTGCAGTTGGACGCATCACAGAAAAACGTCGTCAAGAATTTTTCACTGCCAACCCACCAATCAAATTTCGAGAACTGATGCAGAACGGCAGTTCGAACTTCGGCAACCGAGTTCGTGTCAAAGGCGTCGTTCGGACTTGTTCACAAGTACACGTGACAGATCCGGACATTCGCGAACGTCTGGGCCTTTCGACTTATTATCAACTAATTTTGTTTCCCAACCTTGATGGCGGGAAAATCATTTTGAAAAATCGAAACGGCGAGGATCTTGTTTACAGCCGTTTTCCGGTAACCGTTTGTGTAGCGAATTTACCCGACGGCATGACGCCAAGCGATGTTGAACGCAAGCCTTACGAGATCGAAGGTTTCTTTTTTCGGTTCTGGAAATACAAAGCCGACAAAACGGATGCGGCCGGGGTTAGCGGGCAGGTCAGCCCCTTGATCATCGCGAACAAGCCAACCGTGCTTGAGTCAGAGCAGGAATTGCTCAATTCGATCTTGCTCGTATTCGCGGCGATCGTGCTCGGCGGAATCGCAGTGACTCTTTTTCTGTATCGCTCTTCCGACAAAAAACACAAGCAAGCCAAGGGTTCAATTCTCGATGAACTGCCCGAGCAGATCGACTTGACTGGAATCACTGAGTAGCCAACACACCGACGAAATCCCCGGCAAACGGATCGTCCATATCCTGAGCCTCGCCGCCCCACTTGCAGTGCATTGCCGTCTGCGAGATATTCGGACAAATCCATTTGTTTGTTTACGCGAGGAATTTCGATGAAAAGTCCGGTTCGAGTCACTGTCACCGGTGCGGCGGGTCAAATTAGTTACGGTTTGCTGTTTCGCATTGCAGCAGGAAACATGCTTGGCCCAGATCAGCCAGTCATCCTTCAACTGTTGGAGATTCCGCCTGCGATGAACGCGCTTCAAGGCGTCGTGATGGAGCTGGATGACTGCGCGTTCCCATTGCTTCACGGAATCGTGGCCACTGACGATCCAAACGTTGGATTCAAAGATTCCGACTACGCGTTGTTGGTAGGTGCAATGCCTCGTAAAAAAGGCATGGAGCGAAAAGACTTACTCACCGCGAACTCGAAAATCTTTTCCGTGCAAGGAAAAGCCATCAACGACAATGCCTCAAAAGACATCAAGGTCTTGGTCGTTGGCAACCCTGCCAACACAAACGCTTTGATCACGATGGCCAACGCACCGAGTATCAAACACGGTAACATCACCGCGATGACACGACTTGATCACAACCGTGCTCTTAGCCAACTGGCAGCCAAATGTGATTCTCATTCTGATCGAATCAACAAGATGACGATCTGGGGCAACCACTCAGCCACTCAGTACCCTGACATCAGCAACGTGTTGATCGACGGCAAACCAGCCACCGATTCCGTTGACGACGGTTGGTATAAAGAGACTTTCATCCCCTGCGTTCAAAAACGTGGTGCAGCAATCATCGAAGCCCGTGGTGCATCGAGCGCAGCCTCTGCCGCTAACGCAGCGATCGACCATATCCGAACTTGGGAAATGGGAACCGCAGAAGGCGATTGGGTCAGTATGGGAATCCCAAGCGATGGAAGTTACGGTATCGAAGAAGGTCTGATTTACTCTTTCCCTTGCACTTGCCAAAACGGCGAATACAAAATCGTACAAGGCTTGGAGATCGACGAATTTAGCCGCGAAAAGATGGACGCTACGATGGCTGAGTTGAAAGAAGAACGCGACGAAGTCAAAGACCTTTTGTAAGCCTTGACGAGGCAACGCGATCTACCAACCTAGCACATTCGATCATGATTGATTTGTGTTTCGTACACGAAAGATCTAGTAAATCCAAACAGCTAACCAAGCCGGAGCGGTATTCAACAGCGATAACTTGCTGTGAATCGCACCGGCTTTTTTTGCAATCACAAATCATTGGTCAGTGAATGCAAAAGTTTAGATCTGCCAGAATTATCGGGAGTTACAACGCTCTTGCCGCAGTTATTGCGAGGCATCCAAAGTCCAATGCCAACGAGCGTTGCACTTAGCCAATAACAAACCCGCCGACCAACCAACAACACTTGGAATGGTAAAAAATAAGCACGCTCACATTGCCGTGCAGCCAGTTGCTTGTAAAATCCAGCCAAGCGTGATTTACCAACCTTGCTCTACATAAAAGGATTTACTGATGGCGAAAAAGAAAAAAGCAACGGCAAAGAAAAAAGCCACAACAAGCCTTAGCGACATCTACAACGAAGTCGCAAAACGTGCCGACAAGCCAGGCATCTCAGTCAATGCAACCGAAACCAAACGCGTTCTCGCCTGCTTCTTCGATGTGCTCGAAGACCATTCTCCACAAGTCGCGTTCGATTTGATCGCCAAAGGGCTGAAACAGTCTGGTACGCGCCGACGATAGTAACAACGCTGACGGATGACATGCAAAGTGCGGCCCGATGGTCCGCACTTTTTTTGCGCCTCGGTGCGAGTTCAACGCGACTGTGGATCGGACAGTGCCGGAAAAAGTCTTGCAGACTACCTACTTTATTTTGCCTGAAATTTTTTCGTACACATTAATGCACCAAACATTACTTTGCCGCTCAGGTTGATTCAGAAATTAAAAATGTGGAATGGCGCAAAAACTGACCGCCGGCACAATCTAGTTTCCAGCAATCCCGATTTCGTAGCCTGAACAACAATTTTGAAAACGCGTTGCTAGCGAAGCAGATAACACTGCAACCTTTTGAGAGACTTAGAAATTTCGTTGTGGAGTTGACTTTGGCAATTAACTGTTTTAAAAACCTTAGCCGTAATAAGAATAATTGACGTCAGTCCACGATCCGACAGGCGAATGAATAGAATTAAAATCAGCCCTTTGGCTACCGCGTCGTCTCCCACTTCCCAACAAGTGACGACAAAAAATCCGCTTCAGCATTTCGACAAACTTGCCAAACGGTCGAATGAAGAATGCTCTCTTTTCGTCCCGATGCATTACGAAAAGAATTACGCGTATCCATTAATTGTTTGGTTGCATCCAGACGGTGAAAAACCAGACCAAGTCAGTCGCGTTGTTCCGCAATCAAGCATCAGGAACTACGTCGGCGTTGCACCACAGGGCCCAGTCGGCAATTTCAAAGCTGGCTATTTTTGGGAACAGCAACCCGATACCATCGACATGGCTCATGATTCAATCATGGCCGCAATTGATTATGCGTCGATGCGATTCAACATCGCGTCCCACCGAATTTTCATTGCAGGGCAGGGCACTGGCGGAACAATGGCGTTTCGAATTGCTTTGGAACGACCTGATATTTTTGCGGGTGTGATTTCGATCAACGGCCCAATGCCAATCGACGAAAAACCATTGGGGCAATGGTCACGATGCCGTGAAATCCCTGTATTTTGGGCACACAGTCGTAAGTCAACAGAGTTTGCCCAAGAGCAATTGTGCGAGCAACTTCGCTTACTCCACATCGCTGGTTTTGGCGTGACGCTTCGCCAGTATCCCTCTAGCGATTGCTTTGCAACAAAAACACTTTCCGATATGAACAAGTGGATCATGGAAATGATTGACTCAGCAGTTCAAGATAACGGCTAAATTTCCAGCACCTCTACGCGAAAAATCTTTCAAACAGGACTCAACGAATGGCTCAGAGCCTCAACCTCTGGGTGATTGATTGGCTCCTGTTTTTTCGTGAGCAATTCCATTCACGAACTCTCCGCCGACGGCGGTCCAGCATCGTTGCAAACGCTGGCATGGTCGGGCTCTTGATTTATTCAGTTGGTGCCTGAATCCAGCGTCCCAAAAAGCCTGCATTGACAGCCCTTTCGAGATTCCGCTAAAAGCACTGTCCAATCAGTATCAACCTCTGGATATCGATGACCGTGAATCTCTACCAACAACCCGATGGCAATCTTCGTCCTCGAAGATCGAAGCCAGCCAATTCAAGTCCATCTTTTGAACCCAATTTTAGTGGCCCAGTCGACAATTTCGTTCGCCAAATTCTCAATCAATCGCGTGAATTACTGACCGCGAAAAACATAACGATTGAATCAGATCTCGAGAGCTTCGACGCCACGTTCGACCCAAAATTGGTTGAGTCTGCATTGAAATCGCTTTTGGAAAATGCAGCTTTGAGCCTTCCCGACGGCGGGCAAATCTCGGTCACATTGATTGACGGGAAATACCAATGGGAACTCGAGGTCGCGGATGGCACGGAAGTTCAATCCTTTGAACAATTGATGTCGCGAGAACAAAGAACCAGTGACGAAACGATGGCTTCACAACCACCGACCATCCTTCCGTTTCCGTCAACAGAACAACTTAGAAATGCACTTCGCATGGCGATGGTTCACGGAGGGCACATTCAAACTTGGGATTGCCCCCAAGGAGGAACGGCTCATGTATTGGTCGTCCCGCGCAGGAAACATAGTTCGGCGACCAAGGACGCGTCGAGTGGCAAAGACCAATCCGACGGTCAAGTCGCCTAGAGTCATGAACAAAGAGTCCTTGAACAATCTGCTCGGCCAAATTTGGCTTAGCTAAAACCGCTCATCTAATTCGAACAAGTAAGTCAATTCAACAATCAAATCAAGCCAACGTCGTCGTGCGTTTGGGAGAGTCAAAATGGATTCGTTAAAACTATCCACTGATAAAGTCAAGGAAGTAGTCACCGACCGTCGATTCCTCGGATTCGCAATCGGTGCCCTAATCCTTGCCGTTATTGCGATTCTTCAGATCAACAATCTCAACAAAAACAAACCGATGTGCGAACTGTTTGCTGATTGCAAAATCGCCACTGGTGAGCTTCAACGATTGCAAATTGCACTTAGTAAATCAGGGCTGACGGAATTTAAAGTCGAAGACAATCGGCTCATGGTTCCCGTAACGAATCACTCGCTTTATTTGCAAGCCGCTTCTGAACAAGACGTGATCCCTCAGGACATTCGCGACTCCAAAGAATCTACACCCAACATCAACCCGTTTCTTTCTCGCTCTCAACAGATTGCGATGGAACGATCCGAAAAGAAAAAACAAATCAGAGAAATGGTCCTTCGACTTCCTTTCGTTGACCAAGCTTGGTTTGAAATGGACCAATCAAGTTCTCACTCCGCGTTCGAGAGATCAAAACAATCTGCCGTTGTCTCCATACGAACCAGCCAAAACGTAGCTCTTTCTGACCAGCACGTTGATACTGTTCAAAGAATGATCAGCGGAGCCGTCGCTGGCCTTGATCCCGATGGAATTGTCGTGATTGATTTGAGTGCCGGATTCGCCCACCAAGACCTCATTGATCCTTCAACAACACAACAAGTTCGCTTTCAAAGAATCGCTTTTGAGCAACAACGTTTCTACGAAAATCGAATCCAAGAGATTCTCAAAAACTATCCAGGAATCGTCGTTCGTGTCCGTGTTGATGTTTCAGAACTGCCCGAAGAAGACAAACTGGTTCTGCAGCAACAGCGATACAATCTTGCACAAATGGAAGCAGTTCGATTGGCAAATGCAAACCGCATGGCCGCAGAAAAAGCCCAACAAGCCACAGCAATCCCAAGCCTACCTGACGCTGGTGCAAACGGATTTGCTTCGATCTCTCAAATGCCTGACAACCATCCTCCCCAAGCCTCCGTTCCGCTGCAGCCCATCATGCTCGCGAGTCATAGCTCAGAAGTCCCTGAATCACTAAAGAAAAAGATTTCGGTTTCAATCGACGTTCCGCAAAAATTAGTCCACGATTTGTTCGGATCCCCCGTTTCGAGCTCTTTAGCTGGCAACCAGCCGTTGAGTTCCAGTTCGGAAGACACCCAATCGAAATTCAATCAACTTCAATCTGAGATCGTTTACAAGGTCCGTCAGGTCCTTCCAGAATCAACATTCGATGACCGAAAACTATTCCCAATCGCGGTCAACATGATTCGCCAACCCGTCGCCAATAATTCGCAGTGGATGGCCAAAACCCAAGAGTTTGTTTCTCAAAACTGGCCGTCAGCCGCCGTGCTTGGGATCGGTTTGATTTTGCTGACAATCGTAACTCGCAAGCAGGAAACACCACCAAGCGTTGGCGATTTGAATTCAACGACTGACGAATTTGTATCCAGCATTGACCAGCCCAACTCAGGTGAAAACACACCTGAAACGGGCAACCCAGAAGTTCGACTTTCCAAGCTGATCGAAAAAGATCCAGATGCCGCAGCGAAAGTCATCGAAGCCTGGATTCGCGACGCTGCATAACCACGTGTAGCGAAACCTCGCTTTTAGACAGAACAATACTCGCTAACAACCTTCTCCTTTTCAACGATCCGCTTGTGACCGAAACGCTCTTTGAGTGAGCTGAACGTTCCGCGGACAGCGTGCTCCCACTAGCCGCGCAGCATTCATCACACTTTTTGAATCGCTAGCAACGAGACGCCAATCCTTGCACCGGCTTTGGACTTGATTTTAAAAGTCCATTCGAGGAAAAATGAGTGAAGAGAATTGCCGTCTGGCAATTTTTCGAAGCCCATGGATTGGGCGACTCCATATCGGATCATCATCAGTATCGTCAAGGAAGGCGTTTGAGATGAATCAAAAAAATATTTTTTTGAACACAATTTGTTTGCGCGCCAAAAACCTGGTCGCCGCTTGCGTTGCCACAATAATCTTTTGTGGGAATGTAGATCCATGCGATGCACAAAACGATTTTGCCTCGCAACCATTTCCGCCGCAACAATTTCAGAACCAATCATCAACACCACCTCCAGTCACCCCTTATGGAAACTGGACTCCACCCGTTCAGAACTCTCCTGTTCGGCAAGCCTCCCATACAGAGCCTGTAAATCCGATTCCCGGATCATTTGGCCAGCAATTTGAGCCACTAACTTTCCCAGATGCTCCCGTTCCGTTTCAATCGACGCCGCCAACAGCAACAGCATCGGCCGACTCATCTATTGAAACAACGCTGAGCTCAGCCGCCGAAATGTTTACCAATCTAAAAGAATCCACCAGTGAAAAATTCTCTGGGATGTTTGGCTCCATAAAGGAAAATGGATGGGCGAGTAAACTGGGCAGTGTCTTCGGTTCATCTGACACCAGCAGAATGCTTGGCAGCCTGGCACTGGTTCTTGGGCTTTATTTTGCTTTCGTTTGGGTGATGAGAAAAATTAATCCGGGTGCAAACCGTGGCTTGCCCTCAGAAGTCATCGAAGTTCTCGGGCAACTTCCGTTTGGTCCTCGCCGAGATTTACAACTCGTACGACTAGGCAGCAAATTACTTTTACTGATGAACAGCCCTGACGGCACTCAGCCAATCGGCGAAATTACCGACCCCGATGAAGTCGAGCACCTCGCATCACTGTGCCTCGGCAAAAAGAAATCTAATGTGAGTGCGGTCGCTGCGATCGAACGAGCAGCCCGACGTTTGACAGGTTCGCGGTCAAGCGAATCAACTAGCACCGCTTCTTCAAGCCGCGATAACCAACAGGCCACCAACAGCGGCACAAGCGTCACGGATGTCCTTCGCGCTTTGGAAAGAGCTGCAAAAGGCGGAACGGTCTTTGAAGCGTAGCCCTTGACTCCTCGTTTCACATCGCGCGACTCATTTTCAGGTTCCCATGCTTCTCACACCAAACAAATCGAAATTGCGACTCCCATTTGCCGAATTGCAGGAGTTGAACAGACTCAATCCCACCGTGGTATCGTTCACACGGCTTGGGCTTGCTCGAATTTGTGTGGCAATGTTGGTGCTGATTTCAATCCAAGTCCTCGCCTCGGCGAACGTTACTGCGCAACAACCCGATCCAAACGGTTGGTCCAGCCCCGCAGCCAATAAACCAGTTTATCAGTCACCTGCAGAGTGGCCCGCCGAGACGACACCCCATTCAAGACCAGCCGTCGCGTTCAACCGGCCATCACAACGATTGTCTCCGTTGCCAAACGATGTTCGCTCTCAAATCGGACTAGCGTCCTACGACGAGCCGATTGACCTTTCCATGAGCAACACGATTGCACCACCCGCGTCGATTGAGACTCAGTCCCAGTATTACCAAAACCAAAACGAATCAGCCCACGCACCAGACACCGAAGATGCCCAGTCAGCAATTTCGAATCTGTTCGCATCTCAAACGGATCAACTGACGTCCCCCGACGGGCTCGGATCCTCCATCAAAGTAGCCTTACTTCTCGCGACGTTGAGCCTTGCACCTGCAATCGTGCTCATGACCACGTGCTACATCCGAATCATCGTCGTTTTGACGCTACTCAAACAAGCGTTCGGTGCCCAGCAGCTCCCTCCAACTCAGGTGCTAACCGCGTTGTCGCTGTTCATCACGTTGTTGGTAATGACACCGGTTTGGAACGAAGTCAAAACCGAAGCAATTGATCCCTACACTCAAGCCGAAAATGGGATCAGTTGGGAAGAGGCGTGGGATCGTGGCATCGTGCCCGTCAAACGATTTATGGGCAACCAAATCGACGTGGCCAATAACGGCGAATCAATCGCTCTGTTTTACAAGTACCTCCCCGACCAACCCTCAGTACTACCATCCAACGTTCAAGAAGTTCCGATCAACGTACTGCTTCCGGCGTTCGTCATCAGCGAACTCAAGGTCGCGTTCCTTCTGGGATTCCAAATATTCCTCCCGTTTCTCGTGCTCGATTTGGTGGTGTCCTCAGTGACAGTCTCGACTGGAATGTTGATGCTGCCGCCAACGATGGTAAGTTTTCCATTGAAACTCATTTTGTTTGTCTTAGTCGACGGTTGGAATCTCGTTGTTGGAATGCTGCTTCAAAGTTTCGCTCCGTTTACCTGATAACGCCGATCCGATTTCGCCAACCAACTCTCTGAAATCACCAATCCCACTAAAGACAATTTAAGCTCCATCATGAATCCGCAAGACGCAGTCGACCTAAGCCGCGAAGCGATCAAGACCTGCTTGATGGTGGGTGGACCGATTCTCGCCGCCAGCCTCTTGATTGGCTTGCTCGTCGGTGTTTTTCAAGCGATGACTCAGGTCCAAGATCAAACCGTTTCTTTCGTTCCAAAAATTCTGCTGTTAATCATCGCGATCGGCCTCTGCCTACCGTGGCTTGCTGACCAGATGCTTGATTTTGCAAAGTACTCTTTTGAACGACCGATGACCCACTGGGCAAGTTCCGGAAATCAAAAACAGACATTCCCAAGCCAGGCCAATGATCAACGCGAGCAACTCGCGTCCCGAACTGAAAAATCAGCTTCCGTCGCAAGCCGCTCGTCACCACCGATTTTGAAAACGGGATTTTCGAATCAAATCAATCCAACTGCGAACCAGCCTCCTAATCTATCCAACGCGTTCCCTGGAAGTTTTCAAAGTTCCATACCTAACGCCGTTCAGCCAGAGGCACAGGTTCCTACGATTCCCAACGCAGTCAAACCGATTCCACGTGGCCCCGCGACCTCGCCTTTCTTGCTGCCACAGTATCGCCAACGCCCAAACTTCACGCCCTCGCTGTCAGACGATCGGGCAGACAATCAAGCAAACTTTGATCGGTAGTTGCGATGGAAACTGGCGCCATTTTATTGCTTAGTTTCGCACGCGTCGCAGCGTTGGTGCTAACTGCTCCAGTACTGGGCAGTCGCGCTGTCCCGCTCAAGATGCGAATTGGTCTTGCCGTTCTATTGACCATCGCGACCTTGCCTTTGATTGATGGCCAAACCGTATCCACCCAACCCAATCAGATCATCTCTGCATTGTTTTCCGAAGTCATCATCGGGGCAATTCTGGGCTTGGGGGTCATGATCATGTTTTCTGCCGCACAAGCCGCCGGGACAGTAATCAGCCAGATGGCAGGCATCCAAATCGCTGACAGTCTCGATCCACAAACGGGTCAGCTTTCTTCTCCTGTGGGCCAACTGTTCGGAATGCTCTCACTAGCCGCTTTCGCATTGATTGGCGGACCGGAATTGGTTATCGCCGCACTGCTGGACACATTCATTCATTTGCCACTCGGGACCAGCCTAGAAACTTCACGGGTTCTAACTCTCATTACCGAACTGCTTCAACAGAGTTTCATCCTAACGTTACGCGGCGTTGCACCAGCCGTCGCTGCCTTGATGATTTCAACGTTGGTGATTGGATTGATCAGCCGAACCTATCCTCAAATGAACCTGCTTGGACTGGGATTGAGTTCAAACTTGATCGTGATGTTCTTGGCAATTTCATTCACCTTAGGCGGTTGCGTTTGGCTGTTTGTAGATGACCTCGATCAATTCATCGCAATGATTGGCGGCGTAATGCAAGAGGCCCGGCTTCCTGACTAAAACTGAAATGAAACATCAACAGCACCGTAGGTTGGACATTCCAGTCCGACACAAGAACGACGGACAAGAATGTCCATCCTACATTTCAATAGCGAATCGACGATCAACTCGCCCTTGTAGTGGATCTTGTTAAAGATTCCTACAGCGGCGCAAGCACGCCACCCCAGTTCCAAATCCCAGTTCCAAATCCCAGTTCCAAATTCAAGTTCCAAGTTACATACTTTTCCAAAACACGTCGCCGCAAACCTAGTCCATCAAAACACAGAAAAATAAACCGCGAGTTGAAAACGAAAAACAATGAGCGAAACCTCAGACGACCAAACCCATGTCGCCACACCAGCCCGCATCCAGCAAGCGCGTAGCGAAGGTGACATTCCCAAAAGCTTTGAACTGGCAAGCGCGTTCCAAATGCTCGGCGCGTTGCTGGTTGCCTACCTCCTGTTCGGCCAACTGGGGACGTGGCTCCGGACCTTCACGACCGACACGTGGTCGACTGCAGGAAGCAAGCTATCCGTCAACAACGCCGACGTTACTGGGCAGATTCAAAACATATCGACCAGTATGCTAACCGTCCTCGCCCCGATATTTCTGATGCTATTGCTATTAGGAGTCGCGGCACACTGGCTTCAAACCGGCCCCGTGTTTCTTCCCAACAAAGTCGCCCCCGACGTGACCAGATTAGGCGCTGGAAATTGGCGACGACAGTTTTTCTCGGTCGGCACTTGGGCTCACTTACTAGTGGGAGTCCCCAAAACACTGATGGCATTCGTCATATTGGGATTCAGCGTTTGGTTTCAGCGAAACCACTTTCTCGTGCTACCGAACTACCCCTTCGACGTCATGGTCCAGAGAATGTTCACACTAATCATGATGGTCACATTCCATGTGGCGTTAGGGTTGTTGTTTTTATCGGCGGCTGATTATTGGTTGAAACATATTGGGCACCAACGTCGACTCAAAATGACCGACCAGCAGCTTCGAGACGAGCTCCGAATGCAAAATGGTGATCCTCAAATTCGAGCTCGGCAAAGAAAAATACGACAGAGCTGAATTCCGCTGCTTCCTCGCATCTCCCGGCTACTGACCTTCGCCTTTTTGATCTCCCTCTGCTTCTTTGATCAGTCTAGCAATCTGCGCCTCGCGTTCCTTGGACACTGTTTCCGTCGCGCGAATGATACCTTTGTGATCAATGATGAATATCTTAGGCCAGGAACTAACGTTCCACTTGGAAGCGATAGGTCCCCCGAAGCCATCCCAGGTCGTCAGCCAATTGATGTCACCGTCAGTGACGGCTTTGGCAACCGTATCTTGCTCATGGTCCCCCATGACACTGATCAACTGAAACGGCCTGTCTTTGAACTTCTTGACCAGCTCTCGGTTCTCTGGATAAAGCGCTTTGCAAGGTCCGCACCAGTCAGCCGAAAACATGATCAAAACAACTTTGCCTCGATGGTCGCTCAAGCTGAACTTTCTTCCCTCCGGATCGACTCCATCGAAGTCAGGTACTTCGTTTCCCTCAACAAGTGAATCTAGTTCGAACAATATCCTGTCCGCCAATTCCCCAAACGTTTTTACAGTACTTTTATCGGTCGGTTGATGGGGGTGGGCACGAAAGCCATTTACGTAAGAAAGGAATATTCGTTGCTTAATTTCTCCATACTGAGCCTTCAACTTCGATGCCAAATTGCGAATTTCAGCGCGGAGTGCTTCGACATCCTGCCGTTTCACCACTTTCATTACTCCTATGAAATGCGTGCGTGTTTCTTCGGCCAGATCGCCCATCTTCAACACATCCCAGTCGTAGCGGGCTAGATAGGTTTGCAGCTCAAGCTGTTCAGACAAGTACATCGCGTGGCAAAATAGCGCAGATGCTTTTACACGATCAAGAGAATTTTTTTCGGCGACCAACAAAAAGAAATTCTCGATTTCGGAGCTTGGCAATCCGTAAATCATGCTACGCATGCACAAATCAATTTCACTGTGGTCTAGATAGTGTTCCTTAAGCAATTCGACAGCTCGCTCTTGATCACCGTTCGAATTGGTACTGCGCTCCGTTCTTTTAATCACCAACTGAAGTGCATTGACCGCTGCAGATTCACCACGATATTTCTTTTCAAATCTAAACAGTTCCCGAAGGAGTTCTTGATAGTCTTTCTCGTCGGCCGGAGTACGATGCCAACGAGATGAAATTTCAGAGAACGCACTTTCTGCTGCCTTGTTTTTTATTGAAACTTTTCTGGCCGGCTTTGGTGTAGAAACAGCAAAGGGTTCCTTGGGAACGAGTTTCCAATCAACTCGAGTGAGGTCTTTTGACAGATCAGTCAAGCTCATTGACTGAAGTCGTTTGGAGCCCATCTCGATTTTGTTATCAGGATCTGCGTAGAAATATTTATCGTCCGCGTTGCGAAGCCCAAGACAACTCATGTGTGCAAATTTCGAATTGGCTGGATACTGCAGGGTGTATTTACCTTCTGCATTTGTTTCTACCACGTCTCCGTTGCGACCTTGAGATCCCGCCATTATGGAGGCCGTCAATTGAACGCCCTTTGCGGGTTTTCCATTTGGCCAACGAACAGTCCCCGAAACCAAAATTGGTTTCTTCGCTCGTAGAATCAATTCGTATTCCTTGTTGCCATCCAACTCAACCTCCTGGGGAGCAATGATCGGCGGTTTTTGATCCGAGAAAATATTTACGAACCCGTCCGGTGCATCATGAGCCCTCCATGATGCGGCCACCATAACAACAGATAGTTCACGATGAGGCGGCAATCGAAAACTGCCATCCATCGCAGTTTTAACAGCGGAAGATGGCTTGAGCCTTCCGTTACGATGAAGTTTATCGAGCGTGTGGAATTGACTCTGTTCGATCGCGACCACGACGCCTGACAGTGGTTGCCCATCCTCCCCCAAGACTTTCCCCTTGACCACCGTTCCTTCCTCAAGCGCGATTTCGCCCACGGTTGAATCTTTCGTTGCATAGACTCGCTTGGCTGCCAAACCATCTGCAACCGCGAGGATCTCGACCTCGCCCACCTCAGGAATCGTCACCTCGAAACTTCCATCGGGTTCACACCGAATTGATTTACTTTGCCAAAAACTTGAGTCCGAGAGTCGGACGATTGCATTCTTGACTCGCGTCTTGCCCTCAGAATTTGCTTTCGCTGAAACAACTTGCCCTGTAATCACACGGCCTCTAGGAAGCCGTTGCGGTGGAAGTTTTCCCTTGCCTAAAACATACCTTCCACTCGCTGTAAGCATTTGGGAGACATGCCCTTCAGAATAAACCCAACCTAAAAAATTCAACTTGTAGGCTTTGGGATCAATTCCTGATGCATCGAGTCCCGACGTATCGATCGAATACTCCCCCTTCGCATTTGACATCGTGCTCCATGATCGGTGGACAATTCTGGCGGACGGAACTTTGGTGTGGTCCGATTTCCAAGTGCAATACTCAACCTCAATCTTGGCGTTCATCAATGGTTCGCCAGCGGCATCTGTAACGAGCCCTTTCAAAACGTAAGGCAACGCAATTTTAGGATTCTCGTCGCTACTGGATTCTGAGTCTTGAATAGTTTTTGGAGGAGTTGGCGCGGCGTTTGCAACCGGCTCAAAAGGTCGAATGCCCCCAATAACAAACACCAACCCGACCGCAGTAACGAAAAGACATTTGCGAGCAAGTCGCCCAAATGGCTCTCGCGATACGGTGGGGCTGAGAATGGATTCCACGCGATACTCAATTGGTTTCTGTACTGCGGGAACTGAACCGACCCAATCGGGACCTCGTCTTGACATTTGGGAAGCGAAATCCAATAGCATGCAGGCGTACCGGACCTGTGATTCTCCTTTGCAAATCACAAGATCATCACAAGCCTGCTCGCGTTCTCGCCCCACCAATCCGTTAGCCAACCAGACTAGAGGTTGAAACCAGTAGACAGAACTCACAACCGCGATGACAACCTGCCACAACAGGTCCTTTCTTTGCACGTGAGCCAACTCGTGAAGTAATATCATTCGCAATTCTTCGCTGGATCGTTGCATTGTGTTTGACGGCAGGAGGATTTTGGCGAAGAAAACGCCCGTAGTGATTGGAACTTCTATCTCCTCTGATTGTGCGAACCTCACACCACTGAGATCCGTGCGACAGTTCCATTGCGTACAGGATGCTATTTCGCTGGTTTCAATTGGAAGCGATTTGCCAACGATTCGGTGAATGCTGGCTAGGGCGATTCCCATTCTCAATAATTGAAACGAAAAGCCCACGATCCAAATCAAGAAAATCAACGCCAACCAGTTGACCGAACGGGTGTCGGTGCGACTTGTCGTATCGAATTCGCTGTTTTTTGACTGCGACTCGATTGGATTTGGATGGGATATCGGGCTCAAACTAATAGATTGACTCTTAGATAAAGCTTCTATTTTGGACGCCAAGCAATCCACGGCCTCAATGGTAGTAACTTGTTTCGCGCTCGGTTGCTGCATATTAGCTCTTGGGAAACCTGAGACCACTGGCAGACCGTGTGGTTCAAGATCCTTTGTGGAAGTCCAGTGAACTCCCAATGGAATTTTCGGCAAGGCATGCACAACGAAGGGGAGAACTAGCAAACCACAAAAAACAGATTGCCAAACCGAAAAACGCTTGGCAGCCGCAGATCGCTTCATGGATCGCGTCACCAAAAACGCCATCCCGATCGCAATCGAGCTTGCAACAAACAAAACAGCCAACCACGCTATTGCATCTTCGTACTCAAACATCACCGCGCTCCTTTTTTGCTTGTTCAATCAACTGGGCCATTCGCTCATATTCAGCATTGGTCATTTCTGAGGCAGAAGAATCGAGCAGGGTCGCAAACCATTCCGTTTTAGATCCCTTGAAGAAAGTGTCCATAACGCGTGAAAGGGCGTTTCGTTGGACTTTTTCTGGGCCGACCGGGCTATAAAGAAACCGTTTTCCATCACGTCGAAACTTAAGCCACTTCTTCTCGACCAAGACGCCCATCGCCATACGAACAGCAGCGTAGCTAGGCGGAGCAGAAAGATTCTTTCGAACATCCGCTACAGACGCTTCCTTTAACTTCACCACCGTCTCAACAATCTGAAGCTCACGTTTTGCCAACCCGCTGGACGAATAGCCACCGCGTTTTGGTGTGGAAATTGGATTGGATTTATTTCTGGTCACAACAAACCACCAAGTGAAGTTCTACTAGCACGTGAAGTTTTATTAGCACTTCCATTCACTTGTCAAGCGACTCGGCGTAGAAAATGGAAAACTTGCAATGCACAAGCGGTTGCTAAACCGATGCAGGTGCACAAGACCGTTGCCCATTGCTGGCATTCCTCATGGGCATTTTGCATGGGGAAGGTGGTTGATGGCCGCACGCAATCATAATTGATTTGGATTATTACGAGTTCTTGTAGCCGAACTCATCCATGTACTGATGCCAGTTGTTGTCGATATCCATTCGAAGCGTTTCGTCGATCGAAAAAGGATTCGTTTTGTGGTCTTTGCGGCTTTCGAAATAGCTGTCGATCGCCGGCTCGGCGTCGTCGAAACCGCCCAACTCAAGCTGCTCGTAGACTCGCCGCATCTCAGCGTTAGGGTCCGCCAACAATTGTTCGAATTCAACTTCGGCGAGTTGATTCTCCGGGAACTCAGAACGTTGCTCCAGGTAAGCGGAATACATTAAGTCTTTGCACTCGAAGATATAGTTCTTGAGCGCAGTGTCGTCGTATTTTGGAAGCTGGAAACCTTGCAATTCGTCAAGCAACTTCCACAGCCGCATCGTCGATGGCACCAGTTTGTAAGGATGCCGAGACATATGAACGAACTTCGCCCCCGGAAACCATTCCGCCAATTGACGCAAGCGTCCCGTGTGAGGTGGCGATTTCAGCACCAGTTGTTTGCCGTAGCGGACTGTAAGCGATTTGATGAAATGTTCCATCGCACTCCGCAGCTCATTCTTCACCGACGCGGATGCACTTTCTAAATTCAAAGCCAGATGCTCGCGGTTCTGTCGATTTGGAAAAGCGATTCGACGATAGGGCGTTGGAGCACCGTAAGCGCACAGTGCGAAATCGTCCTCCTGTGGCGACCCAACACTCATCGACATATTGTCCATCGGACGACGCGGGGGCATCAGCAGTTTGACAATTGGATAAAAAATGAATCGCGAAATCAAAAAGTGATTTGGAATGAAAGCATCAAAGTTCGTCGGAAATGCGAACCGAGGATCCATCGACATCAACTCATGCATCAACGTCGTTCCAGAACGCCAATGGCCGACGATAAAGATCGGTGGCCGCACCGGTTCAGCTGACTTGATCTTTCGACCGTGAGTCAACGACTGAACACCCGCTAGAACGGAATTCATTGCAGAGCACCCACCTACGATTGCGGTCATCGGATATCGCGCGGGGTGGATTTGGAATCGGTTTTCGCGCAGCAGTTGAAAGTAGTCGCCAAATCGCATCCCATTCCAGAACCGTGGTGCCCATGGTGGATACCAATTGGGTTTGGGTTTGGATGACGATGGTTTGCTCGACGACGGTATCGGTTGTTGAGTAAGTTCTTGGTTCGTTTCCGACATTGGATGTTTGATCTAATTCAATCAGCGTTGATCAGGCTGCTTTTGTTGCTGGATCTCCGCCCGGAATAATTTTACCTTTGGCGGTCGTTAAGTTAAACAAGCCAAAGATCTCGTCTTTGGAAAGTCCACGACGCGCGGGGGCATCACCATCTGATAAGATCTCGCGAAACAACTCCCGTTTCGCCTCCAGGATCTCGTGGATCCGCTGTTCAATCGTACCCGCCATGATCATGCGTGTGATGGTAACGCTTCCAGCCGCTCCGATTCGGTGAGCTCGATTGATCGCCTGATCCTCAATTGCGGGATTCCACCAACGATCGAACAGAAACACGTACCGGCAAAATTGCAAATTCAATCCAACAGCGCCAGCACCGTAGCTCATCAACAGAACGTTGCGTTTAGGGTTGTTCTTGAATTCTTCGAGAATCGGATCCCGTTGTTTTGATGGAATTCGACCATGATACTCAAGCGGTTGGTGTTCCGTCAGCTGTTTCCCAACGACCTGCAATGCGTCCACCCACTGGCTGAACACGATCGCTTTCTGTCCGCTGGCCGCGACTTCTTCCATGTCTGCTTTGAGTCGCTCAATCTTGCTGCTCGCCCCGGTCGAAGGATCGAAGTTGCAAATCTGTTTGAGCCGCAACACGAGTTCAAACACATGCTTGATCGTGAGTTCATCCCCCATGTCGTTCAATCGCAGCACGCCATCGTTCTCAGCTCCGTCGTATGTCATCTGCTGTTCTGGCGAAAGGCCTAACTCAGCGTCGCGCATCAACCGTGGAGGCATGTCCTTCATGACGACATCTTTGGTCCTGCGAAGAATCAAGTCCTTCACTCGCACCCGAACCTCGCGCGGTGTCATTCCGCTGGTCACTGCGCCCTTTGCCGCGAACTCGCAAATGCCAACGAGATCTTCAATCCCGTTTTCAATCGGAGTACCAGTTAACGCCCAACTTCGTTTGCGATTAATCTTCTGCACGACAAGGCTAGTCGCGTTAGACTTGTTCTTGATTCTCTGGGCTTCGTCGAGAATGACGAGATCATATTCGTTTTTAGGTGCCGTCACCAACGCTTCGTCACGAGTTAGCAATTCATAGTTGGCGAGTTTCACCATGGCGGTTTCCGTTTTCCAATGCCATGCACGTTGATGCTGATTGCCTTGCACTGCGGCGACGGTAACCTCGGGGGCCCAAGTTTTAAACTCACGCTGCCAGTTAGTAACCAGCGGTTTTGGACAAATCAACAAAACGTTTTTGATGTAGCCAGCACGCAAAAGCATCCGCACCGTCGTGATCGCCTGCATCGTTTTCCCGAGCCCCATTTCGTCGGCAAGGATCGCACTGTGGCGTGGAAACAAAAAAGCAACGCCTGCGTATTGGAATCCAAACGGCTCGAACGGAAACTCCATCGTTTTGCCGCCCAGCAAATTTTCCAACGGCGGTTGAAGCAAATAGAACAACCGATCTTCGAGTTTGATCACGTCGCTAGGTGGCTGAAGTCGCGTTCGAGGTTTGTCGCTTTTCGATTTCTCGTCAGACTCAACGGGGACTTCTTCTTCCAGCGCAACCTCCTCGGTCGCGTAAGGATCAAAGAGTCCGACTTTGGATTTACCCACGCCTTTGGCCTGCTCGCCTTCAGGAGTGAAGAAGAAACTGCAAGCCTTAATCTTTCGATTCTTGAAGCGAGCAGAAACGACTGGAGGATGCTCTGTTTTTCGACGCACCCAGGATTCGCCTAACCTTGGTCGCGAACCGGCAATAGCAGATTTCCAGTCAATAGAGCTGGACAAACGAAGATCTTGATCCATCAATCACTTCCTATGGCTTTGATCCATCAAAGCCGTATTAGTTTCGGTTTGTATTGTTCAAGAACGCGAATTTAAAGTTCCGTTCAACAGCGAACGGAATGTTTTTCAAAGTTGCATTTCTCAATTCTTAACAACCCATCCTAGGCTGTTCGCGTACATCTTTTCGAGGTCGTTTTGTTCGGACTCAATAGGTTTGAATAGGTTTGCCTCAATGGGCTTGCCTCAACTGGACTCGGTTAGACTCGATGGGCCGAGCTTGATCGAGCGAGTATCTGAACCGTTAAATTCATGCAGCTCTCACCACTGCGTGAGCCTCGTCGATTGCTTGGCGGATTCGCTCAAACGGCTCTTCCAGTGGAAGCGTCGAAACAAATCGCTTGGTTTCGGATTGCAAACTGGGCAATAGTTCCAATTTCGCGTTGATACAGTAAATCGTTTGGTTTGAGACTTCGATTTTCTTTAGGCCACGCGGGTCGAACGCCCCGTTTTCTGATTCTTTGGATTCGGGAAAGATTAATGGCTGGTCGATTAACTCGGCGATTGGCAACATATCCGGACAGTCAGTAACGAATATCGTTGGTTGATGTTTTGCTTTGTCAACCAATGCCATGCCGATCTGGTCTGAGTACAAAAACCCTTGGTAGGTTTTCCCGTACATGATTTCCTCGGCTCGATTCGATGCTACCGGAGCGGTGCAATGAAACTCGATGGGCCGGCCGATTTTGGATACGACCAGAAGCCCGCCGCAGTGTCCGAGCACTGGCACTTCAACGACAGTCAAAAATCCAAACGTGGTAGGGCCATCAGACAATTGACGCAACGAGTTCTCGTCGGTGTTATTGGTTGTCACGTCGGAATCAGAAAACGATTGGGTCACGAAGTTGGGTTCTCCGGGGCGTCAAGGTGCAAAAACGTTTTGGTGAAACTCATTGAATCCATCAAATTCAAATCTTGGAATCTCAGGCGGCGACCACAGTCCAAGTTAGAAGCGACAAGTTTGTCAACAACTAAAAAACTGAATTTTCTGGGCACGTTGAACTACCGCTAGTAAAGGCATGCCCAACGTTTGTGACATCGGAACCGAGTGTTTTTCACTTGAGATACAAGGTCGCCACATACGACTTCGTTTCAAACGGTAATAACGGTACAAGTGAATTCGTTGAACATTGGGGTGAGAAACTTTGACGGTCGATCCCTTTTTCCTCTTAAACGTTTTTGTCAATTTTCTGAATACACAAGCAAACGCTCGACACTGGACATAGCGCGGTTTATACTAGTGGAGTTCTCATAAAAAACGTTTGGAGTGTTCACTAACATGGCTCACGATTCTCAAGATATCTCCCCTGTCTTCCGCATTGACGTCGCTCAAAGTGCTAGCGAACCTGCGGTAAATCAACCCAATCCATCGCAAAGTGAAATGACCGCTTTGATGCATCAGCTTGTTGCTGGCCAAGATCGCCAGAACGAACTTTTGGAAGATCTGGTAGAGCAAATGGGTGCGTCTCAACGTCAACGTGCCAGCGAATTGAATCAATGGAAAGATTCAAATCCACTGTTAGCACGAAGGTGTCGCGCTGCGGCGGAGGCACTTTCTCAAGTCCAAACTGAATTCCTTCAGAAGATGACCGTGGACGTCAACGACAGCCACGAAGACATGATCGACAGCGACTTTGTCCTCAACGAATTTGTGGACCGTTACGGCCCGCGATTAGCTCATCTCAACGGTGTTCTTCAGTTGCTTTCTCAATTGAGTGCCAACCCGCATCAGCAGCAGGGTTAGTCACCACCGGCATGTTTGAGTGTTTGGCGTTTTGCCGAATCAAACATCCAGTATTAATCAAAAACGATTGCTCAGCCTCGGACTTCCGAGGCTTTTTCGTGGCAAAATTTCCGTTGCAACTCAAGCCGATTTCCAAGATTCCGTCTTATCCACTGGCAGACTTTAAAAAATGAACGGTGACATTGTTTACACCATGAGTTCGGACCACCTTCGACTTCATGGGCTCTATCGGCGTTCAGATTCTCGGCTGTTAACCACGACGACGTGCGGTTCGGTCGATGCTGCAGTAATGCTGCATGGCCTGGGCGGAAATTTTTACTCTTCACGTCTGCTGAACCATTTCAGTGACACTTTAATGAGACTGGGCATCAGCGTTGTGCTCGCAAACACACGTGGTCACGACATGATCAACACGTCGACCTGGGGGGGACGTTCACGTTCAGTGGGGGCCGCACTTGAGAATGTTGGAGATGCGATTTTCGACCTTGCGGGCTGGGTAGATTTCTTAGTCGACAAAGGCCACTCGGACATTTTGGTTTTTGGCCACTCGCTTGGGGCGATCAAGTCGCTTTATTCTCAAGCCCACCAACCGCACGCCAAAATTCGCTCGATCATTGGGCTCTCTCCCACACGACTGAGCTACGAAAAAATGATCGAGTCGCCAAGAGGAGAATTGTTCCGAGAGACGTTTCAAAACTGCACGAATCTGGTGGAACAAAAACGTGGCGACGTCCCGATTCATGTTCCGTTCCCTTATCCGACCTGGATGACGCCTCAGTGCTACGTCGAAAAATACGGACCTGCAGAAACGTACAACTGGATGCGGTTCATTAAGAAAGTCGAGACGCCGGCACTGTTGGTGTTTGGGCAAAAGGAACTTGATGGCGATCCCGCGTTCGATGGCGTTCGTGGCGAACTCAACACGCTTCGCAGTGGCTGGAACTCGCTTACGATTGAAGAAATCGAAGAGGCCGACCATTTCTACACTTCAAAATTTGAAATGGTGGATGATGTCGTAACTCGCTGGTTGACTGACTAGCGATTCGTCAAAGGCAGGGGTTCAAAAAAGAAACGTGGCCAACGCCAGAACGGGGAGCGGGTCTTCTCTGTTTCTATTGGTCGCAAGCACCGAAGCGTTTTTTACGCTTCGAATTCTAGTTCGAGCTGATTGGTGTGCTGATTTTCTGCGGTCAATCGAGCGACCTTGGAACGCAGGCGAAGGATAGTCGTTACCCAGAAAGCCAGTATTAGAAACGGCATGCCCATCATGAATAAGATACTGAACGCGTAGGCGAACGCTGTCCCATCATCGTGCAAATTGTCTTTGCAAGTCGGGCACGCGGACGCAAGTTCAGGCATGGCGAGGTGCACAAGGCAAATCACCAAGATCAGCATTCCGATTTTTCTGAACTTGTTCATGTATTTGTTTGTCAGGGGCTAGGTGCCACATTTGAGCCAGTCCTACGAACGCTTTTGTAGTTGCAGCGTTTCGTCAAACTCCATAATACGGTCGCAGCATTAAATAGCAAATTGGACCTGTCACTGCGACGTAGAGCCAAATGGGAAACACCCACTTTGACATGCTTCGGTGTTTTTGGAACTGGTTCGTGAAACCATAAACCCAAGTCAGCAAAATAAAAGGCAAACTGATCGCCGCGGATGCGATATGCGAAATCAACAGAGCGTAGTAAACGTATCGAATCGCCCCCTCACCACCGAACGTCGTTTCAGCCGTGGTGAAGTGATAGGCGACATAGCACAGCAGAAATGTGGCTGAGCACGTCATGGCTGCCGAGATCGCGAGTTTGTGAAGTTTTACATTGTTCTTCTTGATCATCACCAAAGCAAGAACCAATAGGACCGCAACCAACGTGTTCAAGATCGCGTGAACAGCAGGAAGAAAGCTGAGGCTGAATCCATCGGGAAGCGGAATTTTTTCTGGCCGACGCATCGCTCCCACCAAGGCCCAAACAGCGATGGTGAGCACCCAAACAACGATCTTGAGTTTCTTACCCAACACGAGATTGGGTTGTTGCTGGATATAGAGTTCACGCTCCACGAGTCACCTCAACTGAAAGCTTGCTATCTTGCGGGATCGTTTTGCCAATCCGACCATCTTCTTCGTTAATTTTTGGCTTTAGTTTGTCGACCGGTTTTTGCGGTCGCGTTTCCAATTTCAGTTGGTCGATAAGCTTGAGCATTTCGACTTCTTCGGCTGGATCTTCCCAGTTAAAATTGCCACGGACCTCGCCCCAACGATCAACGACAAATAACTGCGATGAGTGATGACCGTCTTTGGCAACGGCTTCGAAAAACTCACTTCCGATCCGCGAAACCAATGCAGATGGACCGGTGCAAAATAGCCACTTGTCCTCGTCCGCGTTGAGCGAATTTGCATATTCTCTCAAGTGCTCTGGCGTGTCGATGTTTGGCTTGGTCGTGATGCTCACAATGGTCGGGCTTTTCTCGCCAATTCGTTTTTGCAAGTCTCGCAGGTACTCGTTTTGCTTTTTGCAAATCCCAGGACAAGTACTGAAGAAGAAGTTCGCGATCCATACTTCGCCAACCATATCACGGCTGTAGAATTTTTCTCCGCTTCGCTCAGTCAAGTAAAACTCGCGAACCCATTGAATCTGCTCAAGATCTGTTTGCTCGAAACCTGCCATGGCATTTCGCGTCGTGATGATTTTCCCAAGCGGTGGCTCTGTCTCCGCTGCAACTTCTTTTGCGACCTTTACGAAACGCTTCATGTCTAGCGGTTGGCTCCATTTGAAACGATCGCGGTATCTGCCCCATTTGTCGACCAGCAAAATGTTATCCGTGTGAGTCGCGGGATCAACAGGAACGTTAAAGACGCGTTCGCCGACTGCTTTTAACTGAAAAAGCTGTCCGGTTAAAAAGGCCCAACGGTCTGGCGTCGCCTGGTAATCAGAAGCGTACTTCGCAAGAACCTCAGGAGTGTCTTTTTCAGGCTGTACCGTCAGTGTTAGAAATTGGATGTCAGTGTTTTTAATTTCCTTGTTGACCCGAAAAATTTCATTGTTGAGATCGCGGCAAAAGGAAGGGCAACTCGCGAAGAAAAAACTGACGACGTAGGGTTTACCAACGAGATCGACAGAATCAAATTCGTTTCCGTTTTGGTCGATCAGTTTGAACCGATCAACGTCCGGGAGATGCTCCCATGGAACGTCAACCATAACGGCTCCGTCGCTGGCGATGGTTACTGCCGCGGAGGGCATTTCAGGCTTTGCTGATGACCGGAACCACATTAGTCCAGCTCCAATGAGAACCATCGTCCAAAGGGCTATGGGAATGGCGTATCGCATCTTAATTCCTGTCAACGTTGCAACGCATCAAAAGTGAAAACGGCGTCTGTAGATAACCGGTTATCTGTTTTGTTCTTCACTCGAACCAGAATTGGCGCCATTTGATTCAGCTGCCTTTGATTTAGCGGCCTTTGATTCAGCACTATCTGAATTTGCTTCGGCTGTATCTGAACTTGCTTTGACCGCATCGGCATTCGGGATCGCCGCGTTGGACCATCGTTCGTTCGAATAATTTTTCGTTCGGAACCCAACATCAGGAACCAAGAGCATGACCAACAATACGCCCATGATCAGGGCAGGGATCGTCAGCACGTACTTCCAGGCCCGCTCCCACCAAAGGTGCATGAAGAACAAGATCACCAAAAGAGCCTTGGCAACTGAAACCGCCATCATCGCTCCCCAGCCCACCATTGGATTGTCCATCAAATGCGAGTTGGCAATCCAAAACGAAAACCCAGTGAGAACGCACAGCATCACAAACACGGCGATAAATACGCCGCTGTGGCTTTGTTGGTGATCGTGATTGTCGGTTTCGCCAGTCATGACTTTGTGATTCAAAACAATTGGTTCAAAACAAGTAGAGCAGGGGGAACAAGAAGATCCAAACGATGTCCACGAAGTGCCAATACAATCCAACATTTTCCAGCAAGCCAGCTCGCTCGGAATCCAATCGCTTGAACAACAGAATCAAAAACGCAACCAATCCACCCAAGACATGAATGGCATGGAATCCGGTCAACAGAAAATATGTGTTGGCCCAGGTGTTGCCGCTTGGGATAACCATCGGCAATTTCAAATGGAACGTTTCGTTAATTCCTTCCTCGCGAGCCGAGGCAAACATTGCCATCGCGTCGATGCGTGATTGGAGCGGCATGATCAAATTGGCAATTCGGCTGGACTCTGCCGCTGCATCCGTCGCCAATGCCGTTTTTTCGGCAAGTAGTTTTTTCGTTTCGTCTGTTGATGCCGCGTTGTTGAGTGCGTCGATTTCCTTTTGCAAGTCAGCAACAATCAAATCCGCTGCTGCAAGTTCCGCCTGCCGCTCACTCAACGAAGTCTTTGCTTCGGCAAGCTCACTGGCAAGATGCGTTTCGACACGTTCATTTTCTCCACGCGGATATATTTGGTGTGCCAAAGCCTGCAAGGCGATATCCCGCATCATTGGATTGTCGTCTCGGCCAACGATTTTTTGCGTCCACATTACCAAGCCATCTCTGACTAACTTCAGCTGTTTCAGTTTGTCATGATCATGAGAGTGATCGCCCGACGAGTGCTCCACAGAATCGTGCTCCCGCCCTTCCAGTTTGGGGTCCGCTTTTTCGTCAGTAGATTTGACGCTGGCAGCAATTTGAACGGCAGCCGTTTTGTCTTTTTCTAAAACCCCAATCTGCTCGTCACAACTCTGCTTCATCGCTGCGAGGTAGTTGATATCCGGCCGGTCGTAGAGCAGGCTCCGGGGACCACTTGGGTGAATACCATGACTGAATTTCGAGTTGTATTCGTAGGCTTTGATGCCTAGAAAAACGCAGCCCAGCACGAACGTGGCAAACAACCACTTTTTGGCTTTGGCAGCAACGTTACGCTTGGCAGATTCCATCGCAAACACGATGGTGACGCTGGAGCAGATCAAGACAAACGTGTTCAATGCTCCGAGCCACTCGACCACTCGGACATCATGAGGCGAAGGCCAACTGCCTTGGGGAGCACCGAACCTGAGCACGATGTAGGTGCCGATCAACGCCGTAAAAAACATGATCTCAGTTGACAGAAACAACCAAACCGCAAGCTTGCCTTTGGGCACAGGAACGGCTGGTTGATAGACAAGCTGGATGTGGCCATGCGCACCGTGCCCATCAGTGTGGGTATCCGTTTCAATTTGGTTGGCCGTGTCGTTCATTGCAGCAAGTATCGTTTTGGGTTGTTTTAACCAGAGATTAAAAAATGTCTCTAAATCAAACAGGCCGCGATCAGAGCGATCATGTACAGCGGAAGATAAAGCAATGAGACTCGCAACAGCTTTCTGGCAACTGGCTCAGTTCTCGAATGATAAAAAGCGATCGCCGCCTTGAGGTAAAACAAGCCCAGCATCACAGCCACGATTCCGAACAGCCAGCCATGGATTTGAGTTGGCAGTGTCAAAATCGGTAGCAAACTTACGCCGATCAGTAGGACGCCTGTCACAATCGCTTTACGTCCAGCGGCCAAGCCGGTCGGTTCGGTCACAGTTAACATTTTCAGTCCGCCACGCTCATATTGCTCGCGGTACATCCAGGCAATCGCCATGAAGTGCGGAAACTGCCACAGAAACAAGACACCAAAAAATGACCAACCAATCAAACCAACCGACGCCGTCGCTGCGAGCGAGCCCATGATGATAGGCATGGCTCCCGCGATTGCGCCTACCTCGGTGTTGAGGTGAGTCTTACGTTTCATCGGCGTGTAGATAAATACGTACAAAATCCAGTTCGCGATTCCACAAACCGCAGTCTGCCAATTGACTGCCGCAAAGAGGAAAGCCAACCCGACACCGAAGGTAACCGCACCAAACGTGGCGACCTCGGCTGTCGATAACTGCTTGGCTGGCAATGGACGACCGGCTGTCCGCGGCATCAAGCAATCTGAATAACGTTCGATGTACATATTCATCGCGTTGCCACTTGCCGCGACCAATAACATTCCAATCAAAGCACAGAACAGCATGCTGAGGCTGAGAGGTGCTCCGACCTCGACTGCGGCAAGGATGGCAGCGACAGCAAAAGTGAAAAGCACCATCACGGAGATGCGCATCTTCGTAAGTGCCATGTACGCTTGCACACGGGTTGGTTGATCAGATTTCGAAATGGTTTGATTTGTTGTCACAGCTGACATCGAAAGCTCGAAGTGAAAGGTTAACTGATTGTACTATTACTTTTTGGCGACTTGGGTCTGCGGAAAGAAATCTTCGTCAGTGTCTGGATGACTATATTCGTAAGGTCCTCGATGAACGATCGGCTGGACATCGAAGTTTCCGTGTGGTGGTGGGCTTGGGGCTGTCCACTCAAGCGTGTTTGAATTCCAAGGGTTGCGAGACGCCTTTTTCCCAAACAACATGCTTCCGAAAAAATTCAGAACGAAAATAATCTGAACCACGCCCATCGAAAAAGCACAGATCGTCATGAATTGATTCAGTGGCAGTAGCTCTTTGATCCCATCGTAGACGTAGGGGTCCGCAACTCGCCGCGGCATGCGGCTGAGGAAATGCATTGGAAAGAACGTGCCATTGAGAAAAATGAACGTCAGAAAGAAATGGAGCTTGCCTAATTTCTCGCTCATCATCCGGCCGAACATTTTGGGATACCAAAAATAGATGGCTCCAAACACTCCCAACACACTGCTGGCGAACAAAACATAGTGCAGATGCGCGACGATGTAGTAGGTGTCGTGAATGACGATATCAACTGGCGGAGCTGACATGACGATTCCCGACAAACCGCCAATCACAAACATCGAGACGAATCCGACGCTGAACAACATTGGAGTTGTCAGGTGAAGCTTTCCACCCCATAACGTCCCAATCCAATTGAACACTTTGATACCACTGGGCAATGCGATGAGCATGGTCGACACCATAAAACTCATTGCCAGTGTGTGGTTCATGCCGGAGATGAACATGTGATGCCCCCAAACAATAAACCCGAGCCCGGCGATCGATGTGATTGAATAAACCATCGGTCGGTATCCAAACAATGGCTTGCGTGAGAAACAGGAGATCATGTCCGAGACCATTCCCATCGCTGGCAAGATCATGATGTAAACGGCGGGATGTGAGTAAAACCAAAACAAGTGCTGCCATAGCAAGACCTGCCCACCACCACTCACTGCAGTTCCGTTATCGACCATGATATTCTCTGGCAGAAAGAATCCTGTCCCAAGCACACGATCGGCAAGCTGCATCAACAGTGCTGCAGTCAAAACAGGAAGAGCAAACGCTTGCATGATCGCCGTGATAAACATGCCCCAAATCGTCATCGGCATGCGGAACATCGTCATACCAGGAGCACGCATTTGAATGATGGTTGTCAGATAATTGATCGAACCCATCATCGATGAGATTCCGACAAACACCATCGCGAGCAACCACATCGATTGTGCATCGCCCTGAAACACACTGAGTGGCGGATACGATGTCCAACCTGCTGACGCCCCATAACCAGGCATGAAGAAACTGATAATGATGCACGCGAACGCTGGCCACATAAACCAATAGCTGAGCATGTTGAGTTTCGGGAACGCCATGTCTTCGGCGCCGATCATCAACGGAATCAAATAGTTTCCGAACGCGCCCGCGAGGATTGGGATGATCACGAAAAAAATCATGATCGTCGCGTGCATCGTGAACAGCATCGTATAAAACTCAGGCGAAATTTGCCCGCCAGATTCGGCGAACAACATCGGTCCGAAAATCGGCATGTCGGTCCATGGCCAAGCCAACTGCCAACGTACGGCGAGAGCGAGCAGGCCTCCAACGAATAACCAAATCAATGACGAGAACAAAAACTGCAGCCCGATAATCTTGTGGTCCGTTGCGAACACGTAAGTCCAGATGAAACGGGAAACAACATTCCCTTTCACTTCGGCGTGCTCGTTCGAATTGTCAACGGTGGCGTCTGCCATTAATTCTTCTCGTTCTTATTCTCGTCCAAAACTTTGGTCGGATCAGTCGACATTGCGACTGCTACGGCTGGTGTTTCGTATTCTGGGGAGTATTTTTCAGTTTGCTCTAGCATCCAAGTATCAAACTCAGATCGGCTGACAAAATGAAGATCGGCTTTCATTTTGTAGTGGCCCCATCCGCAGAGCTCGGTACAAATGACTTCTGTTTCTTTGGTTTCTTCTTTTGAGTTGAACCAGACAAACTGTGTCATGCCCGGCACGATGTCTTGCTTCAATCGCAGTTCGGGAACGTAAAAGCTGTGGATCACATCGCGGCTTTCCAACTGCAAAACGACATCCTCGTCTGCGGGAAGCACCAACAAGTTTTCGATGTAAATGTCGTCCTGGGTTTCGACGATCCCATCGGCACCAGCGTAATGGAACTCCCAACCAAACCGCTTGGCTTTGACCATCACCATAGGCGGACGGAGAACAGTCTCACCTTCGACAATCATCGTTGGACGAACCATCTTGTTTTCCGTCCACGACTTCATTTGAAAGAAAGCCAGGAAGATCAAAATCAGAGCTGGAATGATTGTCCAAATGATTTCGAGTTTCGTATTGTGATGAATGTAAAGTGCTTTGGCGCTGTCCGAGCGGCGATGATCAAACTTCCAAAGTGCAAAAGCGATCGTCAGTCCGGTTCCCAACAGGATGAATGCCGAGAGCAAGTGAATCCCGTTAAACAATTGATCAATGGTGTCGCCCGACTCACTCAGCGATTTTGGCAACCACGCAGATTCAAACGGAGTTACTCCCCACATCGCCATCAAAAACGTAGCAACGCCCAAGACGGGAACGAGAAAAAACAAGATGCTCCAAAAACGACTCATGATCACCTTGCAATTTGCTTGTCGTTGACGGGATGAGTGTTTCGCTGGGCATTAGCACCGGCGAACGGCAACGATCGAAGATAGGCAACGATAGACCAGATTTCATCAGAGCTCAACGCAGAACCGGCTGGCATTGGCGTGCCCTCAATTCCATCAACGACTCTCAAATAGACATCGTTGGGAGTGGAGCCACCACGGTAAATCGAACTATGCAAATTTCGAGGACGAACAGGTCGCGGCGGCAAGGCACCGTGCTCAATGAATTCTTGATAGGTACTCGGGTCAAATGGATCAATGTTTGCGGTCCAATCCTTCGTCCAAGCGTCAAACGAATTTAGCTGACCGTCACCAACGCCTGTCTCGCCATGACACTGCATACAGTTTCCAGCGGAATAGAAAACCTGTTTCCCTTTGGCGACGAACTCGTCATGGTTTTCATGGTCTGGATCAAACTCCAGAGGAGCTTCGGAGATTTTGGTGACTTTCTTGTCAGGCTTAAGCCAACGCTTCATGATGCTTTGACGCAAACCCTCGTCCAAAATCGTGTACATCTGATCGTCAAACTCTTCGAGATCGTCCTCGGATGGCTCATCGCCCTCTTTGGATTGCGCGAGCAAGCTATAATCGATCAACGAACCGCCGTCGGCACCAGCAATTTGCTCAATCAAAAAATGTTCAAACTCTCCGCGAATCGTCAAATATTTTACGTACTCAACCAACGATTGTAGATCTTCGTCAGACAACGTGCGAAACGAAGGCATGGCTGACCCGGGAATGCCGTTTTTAAGAATCGTAATTAAGTCATGATCGGTCGGTGCACGACGAAGCGGAGTTGATTTGAACTTGAACATCCCCAAACGGAAATCGCGTGGGTAGGGATTTAACGTCAAAGCTGTTGGCCCGGCGCCGTCACCAGTAATTCCATGGCAGTGAGAACAGTGCTCACGATACAAACCCGTTTGGGCTTCACGGCGGTCGACTGGAACGGGGCCTGCAGATCTTGCGAGATTCTCAAGGCTGATAATTTTGTGCGCTGGATCCTCATCGCCAAGAACGAAAGGAAAGTCTGGCTTGTCCGGCGTCCCAAACGTCGCGTGAAGGATCGTGCCTATTTCCGTCTTGTAGCCCTCATCAAAATGCTCGCCTTGATCAAGATGGCGTTTTTCCTGTGCCAGTAACTTGACCGAATTGAAACGGAATTCCGGCGCCGCGGATTTCTCACACCCCGTCGACGTAACCAACACACCTAGCAACAGGCACGCCGGTAGAACGATTAAGTGAAAAAGATATCTCAAGGAACCCCCAACCGAAGGTTGGTTACTGGAAGGTGAATTGCGCTGTAAATAACGTCAACGCTTTGGCCATATCGACCCATATTCTCGCTTAAAATGACTTTTTGTCGAGCGGACAAATTGTCGCAACATTGACTTGGTAAAGGGACCTGATCCCGCACTTTATTGACCGTTTAATGTTGCCAGAAGTAACACTGGACCGCTACCGAAGAAGTAGCCAAATCGTACGTCAGATTCATGACTCAGTTTTGAGCGGTAGACCGCTAGTTTTGAAAACGGCAACTGGACCGCAGTGGCCGCCGATTAATATCCAAATTTCGCGATCCTAGTCTCGTCGATAGTCGCCAGCGTGTAGACGAGAACCCGAAATAAAACACCGAAAATTGGCCGGTGGAAATCATCTGAGTCTTGGGCTGTGACAATTTTCTGTCTCAGCATTTTTTATTTGCGACACAGCCTGCCGATTCACTCCCACTCAAACTTCTTCATTTCCTTTTTTAACACTTCGACGTCTGACTGGTCGTACGTCACCTCTGGCGCTGTCGGGCGTTGGTAACAACCAGAACTGATCGCGAGCAAGCCTACAAAGGTGAAACACAGAACCTTGATTGGGCGGACGAGCATTTGAAATTGCTTTTGTTTGAGAGTGGTGGCAACAAAAAAACCTTGGACCAAATATTATTCAGCCCAAGGAATTTGTAAACGTATGCGAGACTACTTTTTCTTAGTCATCAAACGCATCAGCTGAAATTGTGATCGTACCCAGGTCAACCGTCTCGCCAGCTTTGACTTCGACGTTAAAGTACCCGCGTTTCGCGTTTACCTCGTAACCGTTGATCTTAGCCGTTTTGAGGAAGCCCGCTTCTTTATGCCAAAGCTGGAATGAAAATGTTCCCACTGGAATGTTTTCCATGGTGAATTTCCCATCGGCGCCACTGATCGATACGTAGGGGTTGTCCCGCACAAACATGACCGAATCCATCCAAGAGTGGATGTCACAGACGACCTTGCCGGGGAACCTGTCGTCTTCTTCTGCCAACTTTAAATCGACTGATTTGTTTGGCGGAATGCTGATGTTGTGCTCTTCACCAGATGTCAAAGTGATATGACAGTTGTGCCCGACCGCGTCGCTGTTTTTCAATTCAACCGTCTGACCAGTACGAGCGAAAAGAGCCTTGGGCTCAAAACGACATTTCACATTATCCAATGCCAATTTGACTTTTTTGAGCTCATCGTACTGTGGATGGAAAGCCTCAGGAGCATCTTCCGAGCCCCGTCCAAGGTACATGTAAAGGAAAACATTCTTCAGCTCATTTTTTTCGCTGACCAAAATCCCATCGTCCTTTGGAATTTTTCCGTCTACCAAACAAGCGGCCTCGTCGGCGCTGCCTTTGGCGTTTTCAATTGGATTTTCTGGCGCCGTTCCTTCAACGACAATCCGTCCGGTCAAATGGCCCCATTTCGCGTCTTGAGCGGATACTGAATTGGTCACACCGAAATTGATTAACGTCGTTGCGACTGCGAGAGCAAAAAATACACGCTTCATATATTCTTCCAAGTTTGATTTGTGTTTGAACGATCTGCCTGAAATTTGGATCCGCTTCAAAATCATGAATCGAACCGCGGTCTATCGCCTAGATGTTTAAGAGTACATGACTATTGGCTTAAGTCCAGTATTCGAACGAATTTCGCAGAAAATCACGACATACAAAGCCCGCAAAAACATGCCCCTGTGAATTGTCTCTCAAAGTCGTAAAATCACGAATTCGTCCAAGGTAGCTTCTCCAACTGAGAGGACTATTTTTGAGGGCACAATTCATTTCGACACCACAATTCGGCAATAGTTCTATGAAAGTTCTTATAGTGGGAGGCGGCGGACGCGAACACGCCATCGCTTGGAAAATCGCACAAAGCTCTCGTGTCGATCGTGTTTACGTCGCTCCCGGAAATGCCGGAACGGCAATTGATGCCGAAAACGTTGACATTGCGGCCACTGATATTCCCGCACTCGTCACTTTCGCAAAACAAAACGAAATCGGGCTGACCATCGTCGGACCAGAGGTTCCTCTTTGCGACGGAATCGTTGACGCTTTCGTTTCTGAAGATTTGAAAATTTTCGGGCCATCTAAAGCCGCCGCACAACTCGAAGCAAGCAAAGTGTTTTGCAAAAACGTTTTGCATTCCGCCGACGTTCCAACGGCGGACTTTCACGAGTTTCGCACAGCTGAATCAGCCGAGCGTTTTATCAACGAGCGTTATAGCGAAACTCCCAACGACGTTCCACTGGTCATCAAAGCTGACGGACTGGCCGCCGGCAAAGGTGCAATCGTTTGCGGCACTCGTGATGAAGCCTTGATTGCGATCGACACTATCCTGCGGCAAAAACAATTTGGTAGTGCAGGCGACAAGATGATTATCGAAGATCGCCTGCAAGGAGTCGAAGCAAGTATTCTGGCAATCACCGACGGCCGAACGATCCTGACGCTTCCCCCCGCAGAAGATCACAAACGCGCGTACGATGGTGACGCGGGGCCAAACACGGGTGGTATGGGGGCCTACTGCCCGACGCCTTCGATCGATGAGAAAACACTTCGCTGGGTTGAGTCAAGTGTTTTGGTGCCGACGGTACACATGATGAAGCGTCAACGAAATCCGTTTCGCGGAATCCTTTACGCCGGCATGATGCTGACTCCACAGGGCCCGAAAGTGCTCGAGTACAACGTGCGATTTGGCGATCCAGAATGCCAACCCGTTTTAATGCGATTGAAAACCGACCTCGTAGATATCCTTGAAGCCACGGTCGATCGACGGCTCTCAGAAATCGGCCCGTTGGAATGGGACGAACGTCCAAGTGTTTGTGTTGTGATGGCTTCGGAAGGCTACCCAGGGAAGTACGAAAAAGGCAAAGTCATTCGTGGACTGGAAGAGGCCGCAAAAATCGAAGACGTCAAAGTCTTTCACGCGGGTACGAAACTGAATGCCGATGGAAAATCAGTCACCAATGGCGGCCGCGTTCTTGGCGTAACGGCCATGGGTGATTCCGTTTCAACAGCGAAACTTCAAGCCTACAAAGCCGTGAAATGCATTCGCTGGGAAGGTGCTTGGTGCCGCAAGGACATTTCGGACAAAGCGATTTCAATGGCTTGATCTCGTTGCCGTTGCCAACAGATTTCACCAAGTAAACGAAAAAGGCGATCGAACATCGATCGCCTTTTTTATTTATCATTTCAAAACAATCGACTTATTTGTCTGATCGCAGCTTCTTCATTTCTCCGAGTTCTTTTCGAAGATTCTCGATTTCCGAGCGAAGCAATTCGTACTCCGTCATTTCCCGATTTGATTTTTTCTTTTGGTCTCCCGCCCGCACACCATCGCTGGCAGAATCCGATCGTTGGCCGCTCGTTCGCCCCGTGCTCTGCTGATTGGTTCGGTTGGACCGAGCGTCTTTCCTAAGCCATCGCAGCGAATCCTGTTTAGATTTTGAGCTTTGCGGTGAATTGAGATCGAGACTTTTTCCATCACTCCGTTTGGGTGACCGAACGTCGCGCTCGCGAGCTTTGGCGTTTGACTTTCGCGCCTCCGCTTTCATCGCGTCCCGGGATTCTTCACTGGACCGCTGTAGATCTTCGTTGAATGCGCGAAGCGTTTCCGCGTGTCGCAATTTCTCGCGTCGTATCTTCTCAAGAATCTGATCCCGCTTTGGAATGTCCAAATCCACCCGCGTACTCGAAGCAGGCTGGTCACCAGCGAGCAACCGTGCATCACGAATCGTTCGAATGGCCTGCTGAATCCGCTCACGTTGAGCAGCAGTCACACTCTCATCACGCAAGAGTCTTTGCAATGCTTCGATTCGAGGATCCGTTTTGGAATCACGAACCTTTCGATCACGAATTTTTGAATCTTGCCGAGCCGTCGAATCAGAAATATTCCGACCCACGTCATCCTGCAATTGCCCAAGGGCACGGCTCAACTCTCGAGCACTGCGTTCCAATGACCGACGCTCAACGCTATCGCCATCGAGGACCTCAATGATCTCGCCCATCGGTTTTTCAAAAGCATTTTGAGCTAGGTCACCGAGTTCACCGAGGCTTTGCCAAGGTGCTTCGCTAAGTTCGCCTAACCCTTCTTCCATTGCACGATCGACCAATTGGCCAAGCGGCATTTTGCTGAGCATCTTGAGATTGCGTTCAACCAATTCACCAACTTCGCCGGCTTTCAGTCCATCGCGTTCTAAAGTATCAGCCCATCTTTCGACATCGCCTTCGTAACGCTGAGCCCACTGAGCCCAGACGCCTTCTTGTTCTTCCACAAGCCTTTCGACAGAGCGACCAAAGTTCTCACTCCAAGATTCCCATTGGCCAGAGTACTTGTCTGACCAAGCTTCAAGCTCGTCAGAATTTTCTTCTGCCCAACGTTCGAAGGTCTGGCTGAATTTGTCAGCAGAAAGTTCGAGCTGCCTCAGCAACTCCTCAACTTCCTTACCAATGTCATCGCCAGCCAAATCAAGTGCTTCTTCGATCGTGCGTCGGTTTTGCTCCGACAACCGCTCCTGTCCCAAGGCTTGCATACCAGATGCAATCTGGAGGAAGGCAAGGAATGCCACCAGAAAAGAGACTTTTTTCACAACTTACTCCGTAATTAATATGAAGCTATTGTGCGTTATTCGTTTACCGGGCCGCGATATTGTTAGCGAATCCAAAGAAATTGAAATTCGGTGAGGGGCTCAATGTCTCTTACGCAACTTACCAATGGCAGCTTACGAATTAACGGCCTCCAGCCGGCTAATGAAACTCGTCCCCATCCAAGCCAAACTCCTTCGCCCAATCCACGTCCGCAAGCGACTGAGGCACGTTTTTCTCTGAGTGCTCGGGATTTTCGATTTGCTTTGGGCTTTGCCTGGCATCTTCAGAAAGACTTGGCATTTCCTCCAGCTGATCAAACCAAATGTCGCTGTCAATAGGTTTTGACTTCCGTCGGAGGGCGGCTTTATGGATTCGATGATCGCTGGAAACGACAATTAGTTTTTTGGGATTGGAGTTCTTCTGAATCAATTCCTCGATCAGTGAATCCGCATCGTCATGATCAATTGCAAAAACAACATTGATCCCTGATTTTCGAGAAACCGAGTGGTCTTCCTTGATTGGCAAAGAGGTTGCGTCAAACACGACCACAAACTTGCCAAGTTCAGATTTTGAGTATCGGGCCGCGATAGCTGCAATCAACTTCGCCCGTGCACGCTCAAGAGATAGCGGGTCACGAGAACGGCCTTCGAGACCACACTGGAAAATCAAATTGTAGCCGTCTATCAGCCAGCGACTTTCCCGAAGCTGGTTGCCTAAATTCTGATTGATGGCCATGAACGTTGTCTCGGGAATTTCAATTTGCACTTGCTGAAGAGAGTGTAACCAATTCTCGTGAGTTTAGATGCCGCTCAGGAAGCTTGGACCGCGCATAAAAAAAAGCGGCGACCGAAGAAAGTCACCGCTTAATGTTTTTCAAATCAACCTACGGATCTAGCGTCGTCGGCGACCAGCTACAACCAAACCCATTAGTCCAAGAACAGTCAAACTGCCCGGCTCTGGAACACCTGAGAAGTTAGTGAACCCAGCAGTATCGCCACCATCAGCTGGATCAAAGTTTCCTATTTGGAAAGCTCCTGCTGCACCATCAACATCACGAAAAACGTGGGCTGGGACGAACGTGCCGTTGGGGCCGATAGTGTTTGTGGAGTAAACAAGGTCACCACCACCAACTTCTTCGAGGATGGCGATGCTGTCTTCAATTGAAGACCAAGGCGTTACGTCGAACGTTCCGTCATCATCGGTGTCTAGATCATCACCAGTGGCTCCAGTGAAATCCTGTACAAGCATGTGCGTTACATTGTCACCGTTCTCAAAACCGAGCGTCGAAGTTTGGTCAACGAAACTCGCATCGGAAAGAGTAAATGATGATTCTGCGACAAGAAAAAAGTCATCTGTGTTCAGAGTGCCCGTCAGTCCAGTTGCATTTTCAATAACACCTGATCCGCCCGTACCGTCACCAATTACTAAGTAAGTGTAAGTAGAAAGATCAATTGTCATGCCGTCAGCAAACAGCTCAAAATACTCGTCGGTGTCACTGCCGACTTGATCAATTCGGATCTCATTGATGTAGAGATCAGCGCTCACCGAATTGGCGAAGACCGAAAACATGACAGCAATCAAGAACAATGTCGTTTTCATAATTAAAATTCGTGTTCGATTCTTGGGAGGTGGTTGCGAAACTGGAGTTTGTCAAAACAGCCAAACTTCCAGCCGTCGGGAACTATGATACCTAACCAAGTCAACAGTTCAACAACCCATTAGTCCTAACCCCTCCAATTCGCGTAATCTTCATAAAAAAGCACGATTTCGCAATCTAAGGGCGAAGGAACGAACTAACATTCGCGATTTTGCAGTGCCTTGAAAAGAAATTTTGCTATCTAGTGCGGAAAAACTGGATTTCCACCGCTGACTCCAATGCGGCTCACAGCCCCTCCACAAGAGCGCCCCAGTCAGCATCATCGATTCTCGCGCGTCCTTTTAATGTGGTCAGAATCCCCGCGATGGCAAACCTAAGGGTACGAAAACACCTCCGTCTACTTCCGCGGTTTCGCTTTTGCAATCAGGGCATCGATCTCCAAGACTTGATCATATGGCAAACGACTGCGTTGGTATTTGTTTTCGATGATTTCCTTCAGAGATTCGAGATCTTCCAGTGAGATAACTGGATGCTCCGTCCATTCAGCGTCTGATTTAAGTCGGGAACGGAGTTTCCACTTACCTCCATGTCGCGTCGCCGTGACCAGACGTTTCTCGCCGTCCTCAGTGTTCTCACGCCATTCGTGTTTCTTCATGATTTGTTTTGCTTGAAGCTGAGGCTTAAAAAGACAGGGAGCAAATGGGATAGCAGAACATCAAAGGGGCAACTGCCAAGGCCTAAACATAATTTTCATGGACTGAAATAACAACTCGTCAAACCTGGAAGGTTCTAACAGTTCCTCAACAAACCAGACCTCGCGAAACGAGCTGGCAATCAAACAACCGGCTTCGTCGATGCAATGCGCCCAACGAAAAGCGGTTTTTTACTTTCTCACGTTCCAGCAAAATCGCGAATCGCATAGGATTGCCGCTCAGATTGAATTCCCAAGCATTTAATTCGAGCACTCGCTAGTCATGACCGAAACCTCTTCTATTTCACTGCTATCTAAATCGCGAACCAAAACAGTGGCTACTGTTGGCCCCGCCAGCGGGTCACTGGATATGTTAAAGAAACTGTTACACGCAGGCGTTGATGTTTTTCGAATCAACATGGCTCACGGATCACGAGAGTCTCATACGGAAGCCGTCACCAACATCCGTCTTGCTTCCAAAGAAACAGGACTCGCCGCGGGCATCCTGGTCGACCTAGCTGGTCCCAAAATTCGATTGGGACAACTGACTCAAAACCCATTGGTCATCCACAACGACCAAGTTGTCAAATTCATCCGAGGCTATGAGTCACAAGCGGATGACGAACTTACTTGCACCTACGAACCACTCATCGATGAAGTAGCCGAAGGCGATGCGATTGTTTTGGCCGATGGCTTGGCTAGGTTATCAGTAACCGAAAAACACGCCGACCTCTTGGTCTGCAAAGTCGTCGACGGCGGCAGCATTCGCTCACGGCAAGGCGTCAATCTTCCTGGAACCAACCTGAGCGTTCCGGCATTAGGTGACGTCGATAAAGACAACGCCGTCTGGGCGGCTGAGCAGAGCGTCGATTTCGTTAGCATCAGCTTTGTTCGCAATGCTGAAGAAGTCGAACAGCTGAAAACGATTCTCGCTGAAAACAATAGCCATGCACTCGTGATTTCAAAAATTGAAAAGCGAGAAGCCCTGGATGCTTTGGATTCGATCGTCAAAGCCACCGGAGGAGTCATGGTGGCGCGTGGCGATTTGGGTGTTGAAATCGATATCGAAAAAACACCGGGAGCTCAAAAAGCAATCATCAAAGCTTGCCTCAAGCATCGCAAGCCCGTCATCGTTGCGACTCAAATGCTTGAAAGCATGCACTCCTCCAAACAGCCGACACGAGCCGAGGTCACTGACGTTGCCAATGCGATTCTTGATGGAACCGACGCGTGTATGCTGTCGGGAGAAACGGCAATCGGAAGCTATCCCCTCGAAGCCGTCACGATGATGAACAAGATCATGGCGGAGACGGAAAAATCATTGTGCGATTCAAACTCGAAAAACACGGCTTTTACGAAAGCTCATGATTGGCCCATATCAGATGCGGTTGTTTTCGGATCAGCTCAAATCGCCAAACGAATCGGAGCAAAAATGGTCGTCATTGCCAGTCGTGATATTCGCCCCGCGCTTCTCAAATCAAAACAACGGGATCACATCCCAACAGTCTGCATCACGGACCATCCAAAAACCTACAACCAGTTGGCTTTGTTTTGGGGAGTGACTCCGATTTTGACGCCAGACGCGATCGAAGAAACACGAATGCAAAATTTCATCAACAACTGGGCCAAAGAAAAGGCTGATCTTGATACCGGCGATCCCGTCGTCATTGTGACGGATACCGAAGTTCTTCCCGGCGTACACGATTCGGTTCTTGTTGCCAAAATCGAATAGCTGCGATGCACAGAAGGCGATGAGCAATGCACAGTTGGCTTGACAGCACGGCGACCCAACAGGTTTTGATTTCCGGGTGTCGTTAGAAATAAAAAGGGCTTACCCAAATCAAATTCGGGTAAGCCTTTTTGCTGTGAAAAGTTGGCTTGTGCTACGTACTGAGTTAGCTAGTTAATTCATCGGTTTTGATGATGCGCCTTAGATCCACAGTTGATTCCCAATCGGTTAACGTCGTTTCCTTACGGGAAGTGAACCATGCAGTTGGCGTGCCAAAACTTTGAGTGATTTTGGTTTTCACTGAAATCTCGCATGCAACATGCTTTTTAAACCCGGAAAAAATTGCTGGCGGTGATTTTGAACTGCCCGGAGTTTATCAGTCGTGTAAGTATTACATGATCACGTCTCTGAAGTACGTGACGAAAATCCTTCCCAAGATTTACTGATCTCCTATTCATCAGCCTCGGAACGATTCTGCAACAAACCAACCGAAATCGCGTTGAACACGATCTCTTGTTTCTCAAACTCGCGATCTTCGGCTTGAGTCCAAAACAGAATCAAACGTTCTTCGGTTCGAACGAATTGCAATTGAGCTTTCACCAAAAAATCCAAACAGTAAAACAACGCCTCAACGCCATTGGTCGGCTCGCCCCCGAGATCACCTTTGTAGGGTGCGATTTCAAGGTCCTCGTAAGTTTCTTGCAGCGTCGCGAGTGTTTCTTTTAAGACGTCTTCTTCGACGGCAGATTCTGGATAAACGTGAACCGTCCAAATCGCACTTCCGTCGGGTGTCTCCAAAGTGATCGAATGCGGAGTTCCAGATTCTGATTCGTCGATCAGCTTCCAGTTTTCAGGATAGAGGAAACTCAATCCAAGTTTGTCATAAACGGCCGTCATTTTATCGCCCTGTGAATTTCGACTTTGGAACTTCAACAACCGCTAGCAAACACTTGCCTGCGTTTTCGCCCAAAGGACTAAACCTGTTTTATAAACAATTCAGGTTTGTTTGACATTACGGTTCGAAACGATAATCAGGCGCACCGAATGTACCGATATGGTAAATAACGGACGACGTTGCTAGAGTCGCCGTGCGCAGACAGCCTTTTGCTGAAAGTGTATTTCAAGCGGCAAGGAAGCCACAAGCGTTGCACAATCGAACAGTCCTATCGAACCACCCTCTAATTTATCGCAGGCTAATATGCCTGTTGAGTTTGGTGTGCATTGTTTCGACGGGCTGTCAGGCATTCCATCCATTCACTCAAAAAACCCGCGAACGTCTAGTGTCGGCTCGGGAATGGGCGTCGGGTGGTTGTGAAGCGTTTCAGAATGGCAAATTGGTAAAGGCAAAAGGCCTTTTCTCTCGAGCCGCCGAACAAGACCCGAACGATTTTCGCGTGCGTGCGAATTTGGCTCGAACGATCGAGCAATCAGGGGACCGACAAGAGGCGATCCTGCACATGCAGCAGGCGGTTGATCTCTCCAACGGCGACCCACGGCTACGTTTGGAATTGGGTGAGATGTATCTTGCCGCCGGCCAATGGTTTCCCGCCCGTCGGCAAGTCCAACTTCTACTCGAATCAAACAACCGTAATGCACCTGCTTGGGCATTGAGTGGTAAAACGCATAAGGCCAAGGGAAAATACCAAGAAGCATTGGCTGACTTTCAAAAGGCACTGGGTTACGAACCTGAACTCGAGGACGTTCAGATGCAAATCGTCGAAACGTATGGCAAAATCGGTCAGCCGCTCAGAGCCCTCTCTGCGGTGGAGCAAGTCCTCAGTAAATATCCCGTTGACGATCAGCCAGAGCAGGGCGTGTTAGCCAAAAGCGTTGCTTTGATGGAACTGAAACAAATTGGGCCAGCCATCGACTTGCTGGAAACGGCCAGCCAAAAAGAAAGACCGTCGAGCGAAGTGTTTGTTCGACTGAGCAATGCTCAAATATTGGCGGGACAAGAGTCTCAAGCACGATTGACTTTGAATCGCGGCAAAGAAAAGTTCCCCCACTTGGCAGTCTTTGACCAACTGGCCAATGAACTTCAATCTGGCAAGAAGCGCGTCGCTTCGATGGGCGGTGCGTTTCCAAGCAACGGAACGTTTAGCCGCTAGTTCAGCTTCGCTTTTGCTGTGCACAATCGTTCCAACCACTACGATTTGATCAACCTTGGTCAAGAGAGTGCTTTCCCCCCCATCAATGTGAGTTTTCGGCGTCTTCATGGCCGATGACATAATATGGTTCCCTTGGGGCCTTCTTTTCTATTGGCTCTCACCCAATTGTGTTTTTTTCCAGAGCGAAAACATGAGCACTCCAAACCGAACCTTTGGCAACTCCATTCCTCCAGACGATCAAACTTCGTTTGTCGACCGGAGGACGAGCGCAAAGTCTTCCGTTCCTGGCTTGGAAAGACGTCAATTTTCAGACGGCCACAATGACCTGTCGGATGATGCGTCGGAACTCGGCAAAGCGATCGATCAATACAAATTGATCAATCGACGACGCTACATTACTTACGAGGAGATGCTCTCGATCATCAAGTCGTTGGGCTATTCAAAGTAGACCAGGCCTGAGCAGAATTTAAAGCAACCGTTTTTTGACAATCACCGAACGCTGGAGGATGCGATATCTCTCGCCGCATCACTTTCTATTCAGCGTTTGAGAGTACCCAACGGTCCATTGAGAAGTGGCTCCGTCAATTGATCCATCCACACCATTCCTATCGGCTTATCTTTTGGGCCGACTACACGGACCAGCGTTTCCCTAGACGACTGCATTTGCAAAATCGTCTCGCCGTAGAGCTCGGTTGAAGAGACGTCTCGTAGTGGTTTTTGAATTTCGATGCAGGACTGAATTTCGCTCACCATCAGGTCAACGGTTCGGATGTAGCCAACGATATTCGACTTGGTATTTTTGAATACCGGAATATCGGCAAGCCTTTTGTGGCGTGCAAATCTCAACGCGCGTTCCTTGGACGAATTGATATTGATTGCCGGAACGCGTCCAATTGGCGTCACAAAATCACTGATTGGTTTGGCCGCGACCAAAAAGAAACTTTGCCCAAGATGTCGTTGAGTCGGGTGTAGAATCCCAGCCTCGAGACCGTCCTCAAGGACTTGTTGCAGTTCTTTTTTCGCCAACGTCAGGCGGATTTTTTCTGGCGACTGCCCCAGAAACTGTTCAAGCAAACGGCCCATTCCCCACAGAAGTGCCGCGACGGGCGCGAAGATGCAAGTGAATATCAGAAACAACGGTGCGACAAATCGCAGGAGAAAATTTGGAGCTTGGTAGAACAGGTTCTTTGGCAGGAGCTCGCCGTATACAAACAACAATGGCGACATCATGATCGGAGCCAACATTTCTGCAGCGCTCGAATCGGTGACTTGATGAGTCAGCAAAACGATCGCCAAACTAGTCAAATAGTTCGCAACGTTGTTGCCAACCAAAGTCGTGGCAACGAACAAAGTTGGGTTGTTAATCAGTTTAAGCAAATACTGTGAAATCCGGTCTCCGTCCAACCCAGCGATCACCACCCGCACGCGACTGGCTCGATAAAAACCTGTTTCGCTGCCACTGAAAAACGCGCTTAGGAAAATTCCGATTGCCAATAGAACGATAGAAAACCAGATCATGATTCGTCCTTATCGGGTTCGACAATTTGGACTTCGATCAACATCGTCCCGCGTTGGGATGCCTCGGCAACGTAGAACTCAAAGGGCCCCCATTGGCATTTGTCACCTGTCTCAGCCAGCCGCTGAACTGATTCTTGAATCACACCGCCAACCGTCACGCTGACAGTTTCGGGGATCCCGACTTCCAGCCGTTTTGCCAACTGTCGCAAACTCATAATGCCAACGACCTGCCACTTATTGTCACCAATTTTTTCTATTGGCGGCATGTCTAGCAAACGTTCGCTACGACTTGGCGAATATACAAAAACGGTTTCCAGAATGTCTTCGATCGTCAAAATTCCAATCGTGTCACCGAACTCGTTAACGACGACGGTCACTTCGTGATCGCGATGCGACATTTTCTCTAACGCGTCAGCTACGGTTGCACACCACGGCAGGTACAACACCGGTTCTGCAAATCGTTCGAGGTTGTTTTCCTCCAAGTGATATTGATTATCCAATCGAATCGCTTTTTCAATCTCCTCAGACTCTGATTCCGTCACCAACAAGTACCCGCTGGCTGGAACCGTTCCGTTTAAGTCAGACAATTTTACGGGTGGCCTGAACGAAACAAACTGGGTCCGCGGCCGCATCCACTCTTCGATTCGAATCGTGGATAGCTGCACGATGTTCTGCAACACGGCTTGCTCTTGCTTGATCAAAGCAGCGTCGGTGCCAGAATGCTCAATGGCTCGCTCGAGATCAGACACTTCCATAAAAGGTTCTGGTTTGAAACCTGGCCAAATCAATCGACGCGAAATCAAGTTGACCGATCGCAGCAGTGGCATCAGTGGATCAACGACTCGGACGGCTCCCAACAAAGGCAGGCTAACGAGCGTCGAGAGACTACGTGGCTTGAGTACGGCGATACTTTTGGGCATCATCTCGCTGAGGAAGATAATCGCAAGCAGTGAAACAATCGCGAAGGTGACGGCGGCGGTTTGGCCCATCGTTTCGTCTTGCTCTAGCTGGATCGCGCACTTAGACGAGATCGCAAAATAGACGATGTTGATAACGAGATTCCAGAACAGAACCGCAGACAACAATCGATCCGGGTCATTCAATAATACGGCGGCAGCTTTTTCGGCTGGGCTGCCATTTTTCATTTCGCGTCGGTCGCGGGGCTGAAGATAGAACAATGCGGCCTCGCTTGCGGAAAAAAAACCGGAGCAAGCCATAAGAACCGCCATGGTGATCAACCACGGCAACAACTGCATCAAGCTATCCATTCTCTGCCGTTTTTGAACGTCCCGTTGAAACAAGAAACTCACTCAAGCGCGGAACGAGCATCGCAGTCGTCGCGAACCCGTAGGTGAAACAGACCACCAACAATACCGAAAGATAGTTCCCAATCAACAAACTTGTAATGGAATAGAACATCGCGATCGGAAGCAAACCCGACGCCATCACCAGTGCCGCCGACGGTGTGTTCCACCCAAGTGCAACATACAAACCGATGGCTCCACCGACGATGCAAGCGAGAAACGGCGTCAGTTGAGCCTCCACGTTTCCAGTGAATGAAATCATCATGAACATGGCTGTTACCACGCCAAGAAACAAAAAGAATACCGTTCCGAGACTAACCGCAATCGATTGGCGGCTGGCAGAATAAGACATCCCGCTGTGAATTCCGAGCATCGAGACGAACACCATCAATACCAACATTCCGATGCAAATGTAAGCAAAATTTTCACCGCTAACTGCGCCGTTGTACCACAGGAAACCGCACATCAATAACGGCAGCAGAATCATATCGAGAGCGACGTACATCACCCCCAGTAATTTTCCAAACAGAAACTCCTTTGGTGAAATATCAGTCACCATCAACAGATCCAACGCACGACCGTCGCGCTCGGTCGTAATTGACGTTACCGCCAACGCATTGACCATAACGATGCTGACCAAGCAAAACGGAGCGAGTGGTTTGGCGACGGCTGGGATCGTAACGCCAGCTTCTGCAGTTACCCGGGTTGCCTCGCCAGAACTGACAAGCAGATAAATTGCGAAGAAAACAAAGCCAGCCAACAACCAATAAGAACCTCGAATGAACAAGATCTTTTTGCCGTAGGCCCAAGTCTTCATCTCACGCCACAGAACGGGATTGTCCCAAACAGTTCGGCTTTTTTGATTTGCGGTCCGAGCTCTGTCATCGACATGGCCACTGCGAAGCCCCTCTGACTTCTCGACGACGTCCTGCGCTGCGGCGGCGTCCGTTTGGGCTGCTGCACCATCGAGAACGACTTCACCCGTGAACAGATTGATCTCTGCAGTCTCTTCGGATTCCTTCTGCCCGGCTCGGACATCACGGCTTGGATTCCAGCGGCGGACTTTCAGGATTGCCAAACCACACAGGAAAACCGAAACGACGACCGAAACGATGAGGTAGGGCACAACCGCAACGGGCCAAGTGTTGGAAACCGTGGGATGGCTGGCAGCAAGAATGGCTTGAATTGGGCTGGCCGCACCTGCGATTTGCTCGCTGGACACTCCAAACAATTCGAATCCAGCCAAGCGAAAACCTTCGAACAATCCGATCCAAAACACGATCACCATCGCGACCAAGGCCAATGTCTGAAACGTTTTCTCGCGCCAAAGTGCAACGATGGCCCCGAGACTACCTGCGGCAAGCGAGGTCGCCACCGTGACGGCGAACGTCCAACCGACTTGCTCGAATGATGTTCCACCGAACAAAACAATCAGCATGAAAATTGGCAGGCTTGTAATCAACATCACGCCGATGCTGAGCAAGCTGGCAAATAATTTTCCCAACACCAACTCGCTGTTGGTCAACCGGCTCATTAAAAGCAAAATCAGAGTCTGTCGATCTTTTTCGATCGCGATATTACTGGCGGCCTGAATGGCGGACAGGAACATGATCATCGCAAGCTGGATGGGGGCAAGAATCTGGAACAAGACAGTTCCAAACCGAGCCATGTCACCAACGTTTCGAATGCTTTGGGTACCAAGCAACGTCATCCAAGCGGTGCACATCAAAACCAAAAGTGCGATCGCGTAGACGGTCCGCATGATGTAGTGGCGTGCTCGGCGCGGGGCGACTGCGGCTTCACGTGAAAATACTGGACCGACTAACAACGGCAGATGCTCCGAGGGAAGACAAAAATCAAAAGACAAAAATCAAAAGACGAAACGCGAAAACTCAAGCCGAAATTATAACGTGAGACAGTCAAATTCGGAGTACAGTAAGTTCAGACGTTCAAATCACTCTTATGACTATTAAAAGGCGACGTTTCAATCTACGTAGCCAACCTGATTAGTGTTCCGCAGCAAACTCGGATTGCTCGAATTGCCGTATCGAGTTCTCTAGTCCGTCCCAAAATGGCGATCAATGCGATCCTTAATTAACATTCTCGCCTACCAAAGCAGCCCGTGCAGTCCGTATTGCGTTTGCCCGACGTGCAAAGACAATAGAACCACTGGCAATGGCGCCGTTGAACCAAACGAACAATCTCCCTCAAAACATTGAGTTGCCGTCGAAAACTTGCCTTATGCGGGAGAGGAGGCAGGGTTTCTAATCGTTTTCGAATCAAAAACCCCTCGAAAATGCCGAAAAAACGGCCTTTTGCAGAGTCCCTGAACGTTTCCTTTAAAAAGCTCCAATTCCCAAGCGAAAACTCAATAAATTGGTTCCTACAAGCATCTGGTCCGCTAGTGCGTCACATGCGCCGGTTTTGGTGAAAATTGAATACGGATTCCTCAAAATCGACTACTCCCATAGACCAGGCAAAAGTCCGTCAGGTTTATGAGAAACATGCCGCTGCACTTGAGCGATTTTTGTTGGGTGTTCTGCGCGACGACGCCACTGCCGCTGATGCTCTTCAAACAACTTTTATTCGATTGATGGAGAAGGGGCACTCGGTCCAACAGCAGGACTCGCTCAAATCGTGGTTGTTTCGCGTTGCGTTCAACGAAGCCATGTTGATTCGCCGCCGAGATTCGGTTCGAAAAAGACATGCGGAAGGGGTTGCTTGGAAATTCCAAATGCAAAGCGGCCCCGAAAAGGGAACGGATGAGCGACTCAGCCAGTCTGTTCACCATGCGATTCAACAAGAAGACATTCAACAAGTTCGTGATGCTTTAGATAAGCTCCCCAAACTCCAACGCGATGTTGTTGAAAAAAGAATTTACGAAGGGCTGAAATTCCGTGAGATCTCGGAAGAGCTTGGCGTTCCGCTTGGAACCGTTTTGGCTCGAATGCAGGCCAGTTTAAAAAAACTTAAACCATATTTTAAAGACGAAGAAATCGAATGAGCCGGGATCAACAGGGAAACTCCCAATTGAATGAAGACAACGACCTCCAATGGCTGGCTTTTTGTTACATCGCTGAAGAGCTGTCAGAGCCTGAGACTGCTCAATTTGAAGCCAGACTTGAAACGGACCAAGCAGCGCGTGAAGCGGTTTCCAACGCCGTTGCTCAAGGGCAACTTGTTTTCGCAGCCATCGAGTCTGACGGATCAAGTTTGTCAGAACAGTCCACGGCTGAGAAAAAACAGATCGCGGACGCTTCAAATGGTCTCCGCTCAAACACGAGAAGGTCAGCCGTTTTGTTTGCCGCTGCTGCAGCTTTGCTAATGATGGTCGGTGGATGGGCTTGGATGAATTTTCAGCCAACATCGCCAATCGCAAGCGACACCGAGGGGCTGGCAGAAGTATGGGTCGATACATTGGTAGCGATGTCCGACGATTCAACATCGCCTGAGGGTTTGTTAATGGATGAGTCTGAATTTGAACTCGAAAATTCACTCGTTGCAAACTCAGTGAACGAAGACTTTGTCGTCGAAACTGATTCGGAAGATTGGATGTACGTTGCTTTGACTGACATGGAGAATTCATTGGGAGAATTCGAATAATGAAATCATTCTCATTGGTTCATCGCATTTGCATCGTCGTTGGATTTGCAATTTGCCTCTCCGGCACATCTTTAAATGCCCAAACAGTGTCCAAAGAAGTATTGGGGCAGAAATCATCACGCGATGCTGCAAAAACCGCGGGGCAATCCAGCTCCGGTCAATCCAGAATCAATCAGACCAAACTTGGTAAGTCCAAAACAAGAAACGGCAATACAACCGTTTCCAACGCTCGTCGTTCTGAGTTGATGAATTTTGTCAAATCGAATCACCCGGAGATTCGACCACTTCTCAAGATGCTTCAGAAAAGCCGACCGGCGAAGTATCAATCGACGATCCGTACACTAGATCGCGAAGTTAGATCGTTGCAAACCCTGAAAACCAAGCACCCCGAGCGTTACGAATCTGCTTTGGAATTTTGGACTGTGAAATCGAGAATTTCGCTTTTGTCAGCTCAACTAGCGACCAAGAAATCGAAAGCGGAACAGGCAAAAATCAAAGACAATCTCAATGAATTGATCACAAAACGAAACAAGATCCGCAAGACGGAAATTGAACAAAGCATCGCCCGAACGACGGCTCAACTGGAGCGAATGAACACTCAACTCGGTCGGCTTCAGACACAATTGGAACAAGTATCTGGCGCCCCCGAAGAAGTCGTAAAACGTGAGCTGGAAAAAATTGAGACATCGGCGAATCGTATCCGACAGTCACGTCAAAAATCCAAAGAGGCAACGAGAAAGAAAAAGAACGATCAAAAATCAAAGGATCAAAAAAAGAAAAGCTCACCATCCAAATCACCAGCATCCAATGATGCTCAGTAACCACACAACGAATACATTTCCGACGGCTCGCAAGGCGAACCACTCCGCGGGAATCCCGAGAAGTCATGCCTCTTAAAGACTAAAACTTTAAGAAGTACACAAACGTACTCATTATAAGTTTTGTCGACTTCTCGGAACGTTGGCCAGCGCCGACGCCTCTCGGTGCTGGCTTTTTTTATGCGCACACCACTTTGATTCGATACGATTTGATTCCGTCGCTACAATGGTCCATGTTCTCGTAGGGCGAAAACTTTTGAGTGAACTCAACAGTGGATATTCTTTTTTCCGTTGTTTCATCACACCAAAAAGCCGACTTCCTTTCGCTGCTGGAGTCGACAACTCACGAGGCAAATCCATTGATCGTTTCAAAAATCATCAGCTCAAGAGAATCTCACCATGACTTTTAAGATACTCTCATCGTTCGCAACCGTTTTCTTGTTTACCGCGACGTCGATCTTTTTGACCAGCAATTTAAACAGCCAGGAAAACTCGGCCGCCATTGAACCCGGCTACGAAAGCCTTTTCAACGGGAAAGATTTAACCGGCTGGAATTACTTGCCAACGACCGAACAACAAAAAAAGGGCAGAGCAAACTGGCAAAAAAATGATCCCAACGCGCCGCCCTGGCCATTGGTCGAATCCATCGTCGATTTTACGGGCCTAACCCAAACGACAGACGGACGCTTTGTTGCCGAAAATGGGAACTTGGTGGTGACTGTTCCAGCGGAAGGCCGCAAAGTACAAATGCTCTACACGACTCGCGAGTTTAGCGGTGACTTCATTCTAAAATTAGATTTCCGTGCGGCCGAAAATGCTGACAGTGGCGTCTTCATCCGTGGCAAACAACTCCAATGTCGCGACTATCCCAACGCGGGACCGTACAAGAAATTGAAAAAGTTCAAACCAGGCGATTGGAATGAACTCGTCGTGGTCGTCACGGGTAACACGGCGCGATGCACGTGTAACGGTGAAGTGCTCGAGGAAAGTTTCAAGCTACCGAAAAAAGGCCCCATCGGAGTTGAAGGAGACAATGGCAAAATTGAGTATCGTCGCATTCGATTGGCTGATGGAAAGCTTAAGCCAACCCATAAAACCGAGTCATGGACTTTTGAGCAATTTGAAAATGGCAAGGGATCAATCAAAGCAGATGGAGATGCGATCACATTCGAAACCACCACATCAGGCGACGAAAACTGGCACGTCCAAGCTTATCAAGCCGGCCTGAATCTCGAAGAAGGTGCAACCTACAAAGTCACATTTGAAATCAAATCTAGTGACTCAAACACAGTCCTCGTAACCGCACAGATCAACGAGGAAGACTGGCACAACATTGGATTGCAGGAAGAGATTTTCGCCGGAAAAGACTTCGAATCACATGAATTCACATTCACGGCAACTGATGTCGTCAAAAACAAAAACCGAATCGGATTTGTGCTTGGCGATTCCGTCGGTTCAGTCAGCGTAAAGAATCTTAAATTGTCGAAAGAATAGTCCGCCTCAGAAATGGCGTAACAAAACCGCTAACGAACTTGAAAGCCTCTCCCCAGCGAGAGGCAAACGACGAATTCGAGCTACTGGCAACACGAGCGCCGCGCCAAAACGCGGCGCCCATTGTCATGACGTGTACTGCCGCAGTCTGTTTACTAAAACTTCCGCACGGTCGTAATCTCAGAATTCTCTTCTTCGATCAGCACGCCACGATTGACTTCGACGTCTTTCAACTCTTGTGTGACGCCTGAAGGCCATCGAATGGTCAGTCGGTCAATCTTCTGTGCATTTCCGACCCCAAGAAAAACTTCGGCTGGACCGATGCCCATGAATCCGTTTTGCGGGAAAAGGTCCCGTGTGATTTTCCGGTCACCAAACTCAGCAACGATTCGAGAACCGATTCCTTGACGGTTTGACTTGACGCCTTTCAAACGAATCTCTAAACGATTTCCTTGGCTCAATTTGTTTGAAAACACTCTCAAAGTTCCACCGCCTGCAGACGCAACCAAAAGGTCGACTGATCCGTCGCGGTCAATGTCGGTTGCGATTACCGAACGTGAATCGGAATCAATGTCTGCAGATGACGCGAAGGAAGCATCGACAAATCGAGATCCATCCACATTGAGAAACAATTTATTTCGTTCGTAAGCGCTTAAATTTTCCCCCAACGAAGGGAGGTCCAAAGGATTGGCCACCCAAAATTCACCAGCGTCTTTATCAACTTCGCCAATTTCAGGCAGTTGTACTTCTCGGTTTAATGGCTGTGTCACGACAGCTCTCCAAAGACACGTTCAGCCATCGGGTTTCTTGCGATCAAAGCTCATAAACCCGCTAGTCGAGTAAAGGTCTAACCAACCGTCGCTGTCTAGATCCGCCATCGTTGGCGCCCACGCCCAACCGACTTCATTGACTCCCGAGGCGACGCTTGAGTCTTCGTATTTGCCGTCAGGCCCCGTTCTTCTGTATAAGCGATTGCCTGCACAGGAGCCAACAATTTGCGAGTGGACTTCGGGAGTGTAGTCTTCCGGCGACACCATCTCGATGATACGTCGGCCCATTTTAGAAAACATATTGGCAACGAAGAGGTCAGACTCTCCATCATTATCCACGTCCCCGGCCACGACTCCCATACTGGTCGCGAAACCATTGGTACCCGATTCAACAGAAACGTCTTCGAACGGTTCACCGGGTCCACCGTTTCTCAATAAAACGTTTTTGCCAAAATCATTTGCAATGTAAACGTCTGGGTAGATATCGTCATCGTAAAAGAACCAGGCCGCAGCTTGCGAGTGCCGTTTGCCGCCCCCCGTTCCCGACAAAAGCGTCTCCATCCGAAACGTTCCATCGCCGTTGTTTTTGAATAGTTCATTAACCTTGCCAGAAGTTTCTTCGTCGATCCATCTCGCCTGCTGGCTTGCTGCCTCACGACCTTCGTCAGTCTTCGCTGCAATTCCATAAGGCCTTTGGTAGACAACGTATAAATCTAAAAAGCCATCGTTGTTGAAGTCCACCACATTGAGGCCCATGACTTCGGGGTCGAACAAAAGTCTCGTCTCCGTCGTGATATCCTTGAACAACTCACCCCGGATATTCTTGAAGACACGCGCACCTGAAATCAATTCGGGATAACCATCGTTGTCGATGTCGATCCAAGCAGTCGAAAAAATATCCATCTGCATGGGATCCATGCCAGCCATGGGGATCCCGAGTTCCTTCGTGACGTTTTTGTACTTCCCATCTTCAAAAGCGAATAAGTAACGTTTGCCGTCGACCGTCATCACTGAAATGTCGAGATCGTTATCGAGATCAAAGTCTTCAACGGCGACCTGAAAATTGTGCTGCTGGGCCTTACCTTTTTCCAAGTCCCAGTTGTCTTTTAAACCACTTTGATCCAACCCTAAAAGGGATGTAATTTCTTCCATGATCGGCTTGTCACATCGACGCTGTGTTTCAGTCCGAACCTCCCACTGCAAAATCGAAGCCGCCTCGCCCAGCTTTTTTTCGTCTTTGATTTCGAGACAGACGTCGTGTTCAGATTCATAGTGGCGACTGACAGAATTGCCATCGACTCCACTTCCGGCAAGAAGAAAACGGCAGCTCCAAAGGCCTTTACCCATGTCTGAAATTTTCAAGACACGGAGTTTCTTCTTTTTGATTTTCACATCGCGAATCGGATCCAACAAAACCTTCAAAAATTCGTTGGTGTCTGCCGTCAGTGGTTCCTCGTCGAGTCGGGGCGACAGGCGAATTTTTTCCTCCAAAGGAGGCTTGCTAATTACGGTCCATTCGGTCGTCTGCGGTAGCACCGCTTGAAAATCGGGATGCAACAACGACGTCAACTTTTTGACATCTTGCGATTGCCACGCTTCCAAAAATGCCTTTCCCAGCCGATGTTCAACTTCAAACGTGACATGCTCGGCGTCCCAGATGACTTGCTGTTTTTCCGGCGCCAAAAATCCGTCACCCGTAAGAGGTTCTGCCGCTCGTTCTTTTGACTGATAGTAGCTCCAGCCGAAATACCCAAGGACTCCCAACACGGCAAGCATCGCAAAAGTGCTCAGCACGTTTTTCATATTCTGTCAGCCTGATGAACAATCAAAAATCAAAATTAGTCGTAGACGTCGATGGCCATTTATAAACCAGCGTGGTGGAATGAACGGTGGACGCCGAAGGCCCAGGTGGAATTCGTGCTACCGTTCAATTGCTATCCCAATCAATTGTCCTTTACGAATTTCAGTTCGTTGGAGTTCAATCGACTTTTAAGATGCGGAAAATTCTGTTGAAAAGTCCGTCTTTTCAAGCATTTCGCTGCGTTATTGAGCTGGTTCCCAATAAAAACGTCGTGAACCCGAATACTAACACTGGTCGATAGTTAAAATCGTCAATATCGTGATCGAAGATTGAAATCACGCTCGCCCGACCGATGAGTATATCACACGGTTAATCTCAAAAATCAATCCGTGCCCAATTCGAACTCTTATTATCCCATGAATCTTCGGCAAACATTTTCAGGCATTTTCCTGGTCGTACTTGCGGCCTGTCTCGGTTTTGCGCTGATGTATCTCCCGACAATGCTGCTGGAAAATTACGAGCGAGCAAGATTGCTCGGGAGTATCTGGGGCACGATTTATCTAATCGTGGTTGGTTTGGGTGGGGTATTGCTTGTCGGCAGTGCAGCTTGGACGCTTTGGAAATTGTTTGGTGCTTCGCTTGCCAAAAAACGTCGACGTGCTCGCCGAAACAAGAACCCAAGCGAACTTTCGATGGGGCAACGCGAATCAGAGATCGAAGAGAATATCGATGAGATCGAACGGCTGGCGGCGGATGCTGAGAATGATTCCCAACTAAGAGATCAGCTGGATCCGCTGCTAAAAGAGCTGGAAGAAAAACGCGAAGCCCAGACACTTGAGATTGTCGCATTCGGTACGATTTCCAGCGGCAAGTCTTCGGTGCTTAATTTGCTCGCCGGACGTGACGTATTCGCTACGGACGCAAGAGGCGGGACGACTGTCAATCGAAACGAGATCCCTTGGCCAGGAATTGATTCTGTGACGTTGGTTGACACACCGGGCATTGGTGAGATCGACGGAGCCATTCACGTCAACATTGCCAGTGAGTCAGCCAAAGACGCAGACATGGTGTTGGTCGTCGTCGATGGTCCACTACGCGAAAGCGAGCATGACTTGCTCGAGCGATTGGGCGAAATGGAAAAACGAGTCATCATTTGCTTAAACAAGTCGGATTGGTATTCGGAAGCGGATCGTGACAAGCTTACTGGTCAAATATTCCGACAGACCGGAGACTTCGTTCGCAAAGAAGACATCGTTTGCATCCAGGCTCAAACAGGCCACCGCGTTCGTCGAAAGATTTTGAGCGACGGTTCAGAGGTTGACGAAACAGTCACCATCGAGCCAACAATCGCGCCTTTGGCCGATCGCATGATGCAAATCGTCAACCGAGATGGCAAGGATTTGCTAATGGCAAACCTCTTGCTTCAGTCTCGAGGTCTTGTTGAAAAAGCCAAAGATCGAGTCAAAGAATCCATCGACCGCAAAGCGTGGAATGTCGTTGACAATTACATGTGGGGTGCGGGCGGTGTCGCGGCCGTTAGTCCGTTTCCGGTTGTTGACCTGATTGCTGGTTCCGCGATCTCCACCAAAATGATCATGGATCTGGCCGAGGTCTATCAGCAAAAAATCGACCTGGAGACGGCGTCCAAATGGTTGAGTGAAATGGGCAAGAACCTCATCGGCGTGCTTGGTGCCCAGGGTGCAACTGTCGCAGTCAGTGCTGTGGTCGCGTCGATGATCAAAACAATCCCTTTCGCTGGGACCATCGCCGGCGGAGTGCTCCAGGGAGCGGTTCAGGCAATCATTACCAAGTGGATCGGGGCCGTATTCATTGAGTATTTCCGCAATGAAATGCAGACTCCTGAAGGCGGACTATCCGGGCTTGCCAGACGCAAATGGGAAGCCGTCACGACCGTGGACGAGCTTCGTAAATTGGTCCAAACGGCTCGCGAGAAAATTGGCTAACGTTAGAATCCCACCATGCCTGAAACAACCACTGCCCAAGACGCAAACTACCTCGAAGCCGTAAAAGCCGTTGAGAAAACTCTGGCTGATCTTCGTGGCTGCCCCGACAACGAACGCGAGCAACTTAAAAAAGACATCTCCCAGCTAAACGAGATGTACGAAAAAGTCACCAGCGGTCGCGTTGAGATTGTGATTTTCGGCGAGATCAGCACCGGAAAATCTGCAATGATCAATGCTTTGATCGGCCGCGATGTCGCAGAAGTCGACGTGCAAGGTGGTTGGACAAAAGAGGTCTGGGGCACGGCTTGGGATGGCGCTGGGCACCGTTTGCCAGGCTTGGAAAAATCCGAAGTCATCATCGTCGACACGCCGGGAATCAACGAAGTCGATGGAGCTGATCGAGCCGATCTCGCCGAAATCACGGCCCGCAAAGCCGATTTGATCTTGTTTGTGACCGACTCAGATCTCAACGACACAGAGTACGCTGCGTTGGTTGAATTGGCCGCAGTTCAAAAACCAATGATTTGCGTTTT
>JBGCDK010000092.1:0-18411 GCA_045105295.1 Mariniblastus sp. | reverse complement strand
AAAACCGCTCCTTCAGTGGCCGCTTTTAACCCGCGAAAGACTGGCCGCTTTTACCCGCGAACTGACAGAAACCTATGGTTCGGTTTGCATCTCCCATAGAATGCTGGCAACAATGATGCTGGAAACTAAAACCTTCAATTGGGTTATCAGACTATGCGATTCAAACGCCTTGCTATTTCAACTTTAATAGTCGCAATCGCTTGCATTACTTTGCCGACCGCGGCACAGGCTCAAGATCCCTCGGGTTTGTGGGATGCCGCTATCCAATGCCCCGGTGGGACAATCGAGTTTGGACTTGAGCTAAACAAAAAGAACGACAAGTGGTCTGCGTTTCTCATCAACGGGCCTGAGCGAATCAAAGTCCCTACCGTCGAAGTTGATGGCCAAATCGTTCGATTAAAAATTGATCACTATGACTCGGAACTGAATTTAAAAATCCACCCAGGCAAGAAAGCCGGATTTGGGGTCCTCGCTGGGAACTGGAAAAAACGCCGTGGCAAGGACGAAGTCATCGAGATGAAGTTCTCTGCAAATCGCAGTTGGGAAAAATCACACGCCAAATTGACCACGGAGCTTCCACAACGATGGACGGTCAATTTTGCCAGCGACACCGATAGTGCTGTGGGTGTCTTTCAATCAGTCGACGGAACCGAACAAATTCTTGGCACTTTTCTAACGACCACTGGAGACTTTCGCTTTCTCGATGGTTCCTTCTCCGACAAAACGCTGAAACTTTCTTGCTTTGACGGCGCTCATGCTTTTCTGTTCTCAGCAAAACTTGACTCCGAGGGAAACTTATCTGGAGACTTCTGGTCGTCCAACACTTGGCACGATACGTGGACTGCCAAACCAAACGCGGAAGCTAAACTGCCTGATAGTTTTAAACAAACGGTGGTTACTGAAAACGCGGAGCTTGGTCGGTTGAGCTTCCCTGACCTAGACGGCAACCCAACACGCTTGGACGATCCAAAGTTTGCCGGCAAGGCCCGAATCATTTATGTGTTTGGAACGTGGTGCCCGAATTGCCATGATGCTGCCGAGTATTTTGCATCGCTGGAGAAAAAGTACTGCGACAAAGGCCTCTCCATTCTTGGCCTGGCATTCGAACACACTGGCGATTTTAAACGGGATTCAGAACAAGTCAAAAAGTATCTGGCGAGACACGGTTCAAGCTACCCTGTTTTGGTCGCAGGCATCTCGGACAAGGCAGCGGCTTCGAAGGCTTTACCAATTCTCGATCGAGTTCGTTCTTATCCAACCACGATTTTTCTCGACGCAAAAGGAAATATAAAAGCCATCCACACTGGATTTACAGGCCCCGCAACCGGCCAATCGTTTGAAAAACTGAAAGCCCGATTTGAAAGTTTGATCCTGGAAGAAATCGAAAGTGACTGAGTAACCGACGAATCCTTTGATGACTATCTCGAATCGTTAAGTTTCTCTACACCACCATTGGTTGCCGGTAGATACATGAGCGACGTTTTTGGTTTTTACAGCGTCGACAATGAGTCCAACGAACTGACGGTTGAATTTACCGCGCAAGATTGGTTTCCCCCAATTGGTTATTGTCTACCCGGTTCACGGGCCAAGCCGCATCGGAACGTCTATTATTTAGCGAGACGTTAGGACTTGGTGGTTTCAACTCGATACGAGGACTAGATCAACGAGCCTACAAGGCGGACCAAGGATTCATTGCGAACGTTGAGTTTGGCCCTCCGCCACTGTGCTTGCTCCAACCATCAGCAATGGGTGTCTGTTTACTCTCGGTCGCTGGTGATTGGGCCAGTGGCCCTAGAAACAAGGCTTTTAAATTTGGACGATTGCCGCCTTAACTCTACCGCCAAGCGGAAATTACGTTCCCAACAATCACCACCACCATGAACCATGTGGCGGTGAAGTATCTTGGGATCGAATTTCGTGATTCCAACCACGTGACGATTCGGAGAAAAAACGAAACCGCAATTCCAATGACGGGAGCTCCGACTAAGTCAAAGTTCAAATCTGCAGTCGGGCGAGTTGTTAACATCCAGAATCCCAACATGATGATCGCGGCTCCGACCGCACACAAAACTGGATTTAGAATTTTCCAGTCGTGATAAACTGTCGCCGCAATCGCGCCGCAAACGGCTCCGATACCAGCCCAGGCAAGCCGATGATTCAACTCGTAAAACATTGGTTCACTTGAAACAGAAATGTAGCCAAACGAGGCGATCAAACTGGACCAAAATACAGCGTCTACCATCTTTTTCGTTGCAAACCCAAACACGGCGCCGACAGCAAGCCCGATTGCGATGGTGATCGCGCCGCCCGTCAAAATATCAGGCGCACGCTGACGCTGTAAATAAGCCAACGCCAGAGCTACCAAAAACGTCATCCAGAATAGGGCAGCAATTCCAAATTGTTTTTTTGTTTTGGACGCAACCGGGTCGTTGGTTTCACTTTCACCGCTTGAGGGAGTCCAATTTTTCGTCACGGTTTGTTTTCCAGACTTAATTGATAGACATATAATAGAATTAACACCATGTTCAAAAACAAGGTCGTTTTTTTCTGGATGAAGAAGGCAAACACCAACATGACCATTCACACCAAACAAAGTAATGACTAAGCCAACACGACTAACCGTTTCCTATGCTCTTGAACAATTGTGCGATCACAGCGAACCGTTCAAGAAATTGTTCGGGCATGGTTCGCTTGAAATTGAAATCTACAAACCCGATCAAGTCGACAACCAAACTCCACATTCCCGCGACGAAATTTACGTGATCGCTTCCGGCTCAGGCTGCTTTATCAACGGCGATGTCCAGCACGAAATCGAGGTTGGCGAAGTTCTCTTCGTACCTGCGGGCGTCGAGCATCGGTTTGTTGATTTCACAGACGATTTTTCGACTTGGGTTTTCTTCTATGGCCCCGAGGGTGGCGAAGCGATATGACACTCGATCACCGCCATTTCGCTGGCCCCAAATCTTGTAGGCGCTGGCGATCAACTTTTGAAGAAACAGGGTCGGCTCTCAACTCAGCAGAGCAAGGTGAGCAACCCCGCCGCGCGGCTGGAGGAAGATAACGACGACACGGTCCAACACAACTGGTGGTTTGGCAGACCTGAATTGACGGGATCATGATCGAGAAACCTGAGTTCACGCTTTTGCGTGAGCATGCCAACGCAAGCGAATGGCATAGCCCCCAGAAACACAATCAAATCAGCTTTGTAAGACCACTAGATTCACCGGAAAAATCGAGACTAATTCGCTTACTCAACAGGTAGGATTGCCGGCTGAACCGGAGGGCTTGGTATTTCACTCGGCCGTTCGGAAACTTCTATCACAGGATCTGTAGTCGGTGCCTCACGTGCCCGGTTGAACCAAATCATGATTGCAAAAGCCATAAAAGCAGCGGTTCCTAAAAACAAAAAGATCCCAATCGCACGCATGATCCCCCGCTCATCCACCGAATTTCCATCCGCGGACACCTGGTGGAAATCGTAACCAGCCACAGCCTGGGCTCGAAAAACCCTTCTCGTATTGTTTTGAAGCAAGACAAACAAAACCCACACCGCGAGCGGGAGACTCGCGATAAACATTGGGTGGATTGGCAGCGTCAACGCGAACATCGAAATTAGGATGAAGGGGTAATCGCGAAGTCGCTTGATTCGATTTGCCGAGATGAAACACAGCGTCGACATACTAATTGGAACGGCGATCATCAAAACCATCGCCTTCCGGCTTCCGAACGGAAAAACATTCTCCAAGAATGCTATAAACTGCAACTGGATCTCGTAGCACAGACGGTTAGGGAACAGACCGTCAGGAACGACGCAGAAAATCAATGCCGCAGCGAACAGGATCATCGAGACACCCGCAACGCACAATCCTATTCGAGGAATTCGTAACAGATCACGAACGTATGAAATCTCTGAATCGTTGGCCATGAAATCGGGATCGTCGATTTCCCCCTTTCGTGACTGCTTCACAGGCGGTTGCGGAGTAAATGAAGGTGAAAATCCAGATGTGCCTCCAGATTTTTCAACCGCCGCACCGTCACCGAGCACATCCTTAACTCCACTTACCAATTGCTCCGCCGACTCAACACTCGCGTTCTTTATGTAAACTCGAAATCTTCCCTGTCTGCTGTTTGGAATTTCGTTGGTCACCGCCATTTGGTCGCATTGAATTTCGACATATCTGTAGAACATTCCGTTGTACAGATGGATCGAAGCGATCCTCTCCAGCGGAATCGAAACAGTTTTGGCCCCCCACTTAACGGCGTCCAAAAAATCACGGATCTCAAATTCAAGTTCCAAATGTGACTCGTACCCCCTCAGCAATCCCGCAGCCGTTGCAAGTCCGCCATGCAAGCCTCCGTGCTTTTCGTTGATTGTTACAGCAAATGGAGCACACAGTGGTCGTGGTGGTGATTTCTGTTTGCTGGTAGCTTGTGCCGAGTCAGCAGGGTTCTCGTGAATACGATTGGTGGCCAAGTGCTCCTGCCGATGATCGGCGGGATGATCACCAACACTCTGACACGCGGTTTTGATCTGGCTGGCTTGCTGGTATCTGCGATCCGGATCTTTTTCCAAAGTCCGCATGACAAGGTCGTCGAGGCTATTTGAAACGCCATTCGTTTTTTCACTTGGCAACGAAAAACGCCCCAGTGGCAGCTCGCCTGTCAACAATTCGTAAAATACGACGCCTAACGAGTAGAGATCTGCACGATGGTCAACCGCCCCAGGCGTTTCAATTTGCTCCGGAGCCATATAGTTCATCGTCCCAAGCACCTGCTGCGTTCCCGTCAAAGTGTATTGCTCCGGAGATGGCTGAAGCATTTTGGCGAGACCGAAGTCTGCAATTCGGACGTGGCCATTTTTTGCGATCAAAATATTTTCGGGCTTGATGTCCCGGTGGATCACTCCTTCGTCGTGAGCATATTGAAGTGCCTCGCAGACTTGAGGAATGATCGCGAGTGCTTGGTCGGCAGACAACAAATTCGCTGAGATCGTGTCGCGCAGATTCACGCCATCTACGAACTCCATGACTAAGTAATAAAAGTCCCCTGCCCTGCCCGATTCGAAAACTGAAACAATGTTCGGATGAGAGAGCTTTGCCAACGTTTGGGCTTCGCGTAGAAACCGTTCTGCAAACGCAGGGTTGCTCGCCAGACGTGGTGAGAGAATTTTTAATGCCACGACGCGATCGAGATTGACTTGTCGCGCTTGGTAGACGGCTCCCATTCCACCATGGCCAATCAAATGCTGAATCTCCAACTGAGGAAACACGGCCATCAGTTTTTCGACCGAGGGAATGTGGTTTTGATCGAGAGCACTGCCACCGTCGGCCGCGGTTGGCATATTGGGATTGTCGTTCATCCCTAGCGCCATTAAGCAGTGCGAACACGAATTACCTGGAAGCCCCACCGCGATAGATTTCCCGCACTGAGAGCATTTTGGTGATGAAGATTTGAATGTAGTTTCGGTCATCGTTTTTCCACCGCAGTGATACCAAGAACAATTTTGACTCGTTTCTATCGGTATATAAACGGTTGTAAGGCAAAGGTTACAGGGAAAGTCAAATTATTCCCGAGACCGAATTCAATGAAAAAACCGAAGAAAAACCCGACAAATAACGAGACAACGCGTTGCAAACAAGACAGCACCTCCGAAAGCGAAACAAGTTTTCTGAACAGTTTTGAGAGGTTGATGCTAGATCCAAAAAGTCACTAGACGTCACTCTAGCGCCGCAAATAGCGATTGCAGTTCATTGTCGACGTCGTCCGGGTCTTCAATCGTTTTGGCAATCTGCAACCTAAGCTGCTGCCCGTACCGCTGCCTCATCCGATGGACAGCGACCTTGATCGCCCCCTCTTTCATACCCAGTGATTGGGCAACATCGGCGTAAGGCAAATTTTCATCGCCGGTCAAAAAACCTTTCAGTGCCTCGAACAATTCAGGCTTTCCAGATTGATCGTATTGCTCTCCGACGGCCATCAAAGTTTGGTCCAAAATTGAAAGCGCCCAATTTCTTTCGAAAACTTTTTCAGCAGAAATTTCGTGTGAAACAACTTCCATCGAACCGCGCTCTCGATACCGAGAGTCTGCTTGCTCATAATCAATCGAAAGAACCGTTTGACCGCCGCCGCGTTTCTCAGCAGATTCCGCACGCCAATGATTTGCTATGAAGTTGTTCAACGACGCCAACAAAAACGAACGAAAGCGACCACGTGCGGGTTCGGCTTTCTCGAGACGGTTCTTTTCTAAAAGGTCAGTGAAGAAAGCTTGCGTTAAATCCTCCGCTTGAGTTCGTTCGAAACCCTTTCGTCGAACGAATGCATAAAGCGGGTACCAATATTGTTGGCACAGTTGCGACAGTGCTTCCCTGATCTGCGACTCCCTGTTATTGGCCGATAAAGTCTGTCCATTTTTGGATCTTGCATCAGCGGCATCCAAGACCATACTCCACGAAGTCGTCGCAAAAACGCGGTGACGATTTTGATTTGAGTCAGATGAAGATTGATTGGCGTCGGTAGACATGATTCGCTCAATTGAGTCCAAACCACGGCAAAGATCAAGATTTGATCCGCTAAATTGATTCGGGAGATTCACATTTCTTTGTAGAAGAACGCCCAACTCCGCGTATTCTAAATATCCAATGGAATGAAACGGAGAAAAGAGGATGAAAAAATCGAAACGGCCAAAACTGACGGCTCGAAGCTCGGTAAAGAGTCAAAACGTGCGGCTCCTCGGTTCATACACCAACGTGGTTGGTAACGACGTGCGAAAAATTTTGAACCGAGGGCTTTGCCTAAACCTTCATGATGACTTTGACGACGAAGCCATAGAAATCACGAAAGACTTCTACGAATTCTCGCCATCAGATTTTGCCTCATCGTCATCAGATTTTGAAATCTCAACGCCCAACTCTTCCAACTGCAACGTATCGACCACGTTCGGAGCCTCGGTCATCATATCGAAAGCCTTTTGAGTTTTCGGGAATGCGATGCAGTCACGAATGTTGTCCAACCCTGCGAACAACATTACGACTCGGTCGATACCCAACGCGATTCCGCCGTGTGGAGGCGCTCCATATTGAAGAGCATCCAGCAAGAATCCAAAGCGTTCCTCGGCATCTTTTTCGTCCAGCCCAAGCAAACCAAACACTTTTTGCTGAACCTTGCTGTCATGAATTCGAATCGTGCCGCCGCCAGCTTCATAACCGTTAATAACCAAGTCATAAGCCTTCGCACGTGATTTGCCTGGATCTGAATCGAGAAACTCAACGTCGGAATCAAGCGGTGCGGTGAACGGGTGGTGCATCGCGTTCCAACGATTGCCTTCTTCGTCATGATCGAACATTGGAAACTCGACGATCCAAGAAAAGTGCATTGTTTTAGGATCGTATAGCTCCAGCTCGGCGCCCAAACGTTTCCGAAGTGCGTAGAGGCTTTTGCAGCTGACTTCCCACGTGTCTGCGATAAACAGCAAAAGGTCGCCCGGTTCGGCTTCCATCTTTGTCTTGATCGCTTCCAGTTCTTCGGGTGTGAAGTTTTTGGCACTCGGTGAAAAAATGGAACCGTCTTCTTCGCCACGAAACCAAACGATGCCACCGGCACCAAAGTTCTCGCGAACCATCGTTGTCAGTTCATCAATCTTTTTACGTGAGTAATTCTTCGCCGCACCTTTGGCGTTGATCCCCCGCACAAATTTACCGGCATCAGCAACGCCACGGAAAACGCGAAAGTCACATTTGGCGGCGATGTCGGTGCAATCCACAATCTCCATGCCGAAACGTAGATCGGGCGCGTCATGGCCAAATCGTGTCATGGCTTCGTCATAAGTAAGTCGCGGCAATGGAAGCTGAATATCGATCCCCAGAATGTCTTTTGCCAATTTTTGCATCAGGCCATCGATCATTCCAATGACGTCATCGGAATCAACGAACGACATCTCAAGATCCAGCTGAGTAAATTCAGGCTGGCGATCGGCACGAAGGTCTTCGTCACGGAAGCAACGGGCAACCTGGATGTAGCGATCGTATCCCGCGATCATCATGATCTGTTTGTAAATTTGAGGCGACTGCGGCAGTGCATAAAATTTTCCGTTGAACACACGGCTGGGCACGAGATAGTCCCGAGCTCCCTCTGGTGTGCTTCGCCCAAGGATGGGAGTTTCGACATCGATAAAACCGTTGACTGCTGCGTAGTCTCGCATCGCCTTGATGATGCGAGAACGCAGCAACAAAGTCGTCATCATTTTCTCGCGCCGCAAATCGAGATAGCGGTGCTTGAGTCGAATGTCTTCGCCCGCGAGTTCCTTTTGTCCCGGAACGAATGGCGGAGTTTTGCACTCGTTAAGAATCTCCAACTCTTCGACGACAAACTCGATCTCGCCCGTTGCGATTTTTTTGTTAGTCTGACCATCTGGCCGCGGACGCACGCTGCCTGCCACCTTAATGACGTACTCGTTTTTCAAATTGCCGACCAGCGCGAGAACTTCCTCGGCTGAGTCCGGATTGAATACAACCTGCGTTCTGCCATACCGATCTCTTAGATCGATAAACGTAACGCCTCCGAAATCGCGAATCGTATCAACCCACCCACAAAGCGTTGCTGATTTGCCGACATGTTCAATGGTCAATTCGCCGCACGTATGTGTTCGTAGCACTTGGGATTCTCGGAATTAAAGGACGGTGGAAAACGGATAAAATTGGTGGTTTAATATCGCAACTCGTTGCGAATTGGCAAAGACGTGTTGCGGGAGCGGTTGGTAGGTTTGGTGACATATTTTGAAGCTAGGCGGTACATTGACGGCTTAGCTTCCAACCTGCCAATAAAATTTGGGGCAAAGATTGCTACCCCTATTGCAGACCAGCGGCTTTTTTACCGCTTTGCCGACAAATAGCCATCGGTCGCAACTTTAAACAAGAATTATCGAGGACCAAAATGTTCGAGGGATTTACACCCGATACCCTGAAATTTTTCAAGCAACTTTCGAAAAATAACAATCGAGATTGGTTCGCCGAGAACAAACCCTGGTACGAAGAAGCGGTTTTGAATCCGGCTTTAGAGCTAGTCAAAGAAATCGAGAAGCCGCTCAAAAAAGTCTCTCCTCATTTTACAGCCATCCCAAAAAAGTCCGGTGGCTCGTTGATGCGCATCTATCGCGACATTCGATTTTCAAAAAACAAGACTCCGTACAAGACTAATCTTGGCGTCCATTTCCGGCACGAAGTCGGAAAGAATGTTCACGCTCCCGGGTTTTACTTTCACATCGACAAGGACGAAATTTTTATCGGAGCCGGAATTTGGCGCCCCGATAGCCCAACGATAAAAAAAATCCGTGCATTGATCGACGACGATGCCAAACGATGGAAACGTGTCACGCGTGCCAAGGTATTCAGGGACGAGTTTGAGTTGAGTGGGGACACACTCAAGCGCCCTCCGAGAGGGTATGATGAGTATCATCCACAAATTGCCGATCTCAAACGGAAAGACTTTGTGGGAGTCACGACGCTTGACACGAAGGAACTTTACAGCCCCAAACTTATTGACGCGTTGGTGAGTCGGTTCAAAAAAGCCATGCCGTTTGTTCGGTTTCTGTGTGATTCAATTCCGCTTCCCAGTTGAAATTTTTCCAAGCCTCAATTTCGAATTTTCAAAATGGCCAAGAGACGAAACAGCGACGAAGACGACTCGGATGCCGAACTCGCGCGTCGAAAATATCTTTATCGAAAACTCGTGATGAACCGCGGGGTCAAAATCCCGGCTCGACTGGCAATGAAAATGGTTGGCCCCGATTGCGCGTTCCATCTTTATTCGCAACACATGCCGTCGGCGAATGACGAACCGTCTGATCTTGAAGACCAATGATCAACAGTTCGCTTACCCACTAAATTCAAAATTAGAACGAATCAACATTTGAATAATTCTCAACTTCCACCTCCCGACATCGTTCTCGAAGACGGAGCTGTACTCCTGCTGAACAAACCGGGCGGACTGCTGACTCAGGGTCCTCCTGGAATCGACAGTCTTGAACTTCGGATGAAACAGTTCTTGAAAGTTCGCGATGAAAAACCGGGCAAGGTTTACTTGGGTGTACCGCATCGCTTGGACCGCCCGGTTTCTGGTGCGATCGTTGTGGTAAAAAATGTGCGAGCCGCCCGCCGGATCTCGGAACAACTTCGATCGCGAACCGTTACAAAAACTTACTGGGCCATGTTGGACGGGACGATAGAAACGAAGTCGGGGACTTGGACCGATTGGATGCGGAAAATTCCTGACGAAGCCAAATCGGAAATTGTCACTGAGGACCATCCCGATGCAAAAAATGCAATTTTACATTTCGAAGTATTAAAGTCTGCCAACAATAAAACGTTGATTCAGATTGAGCTGGAGACGGGGCGCACGCATCAAATTCGTTTGCAGTGTGCGTCGAGGAACCTACCTATTGTTGGTGACGCACTTTATGATTCACCATCCACGTTTGGTCCAGACACGCTTGATCTTCGCAAACGTTGGATCGGATTGCACGCGCGTCGCTTGGCTTTCGAACATCCGATCTCTAAAACGACGGTCGATCAAACCATACCGCTCCCTCATCATTGGAACTGTTTTGGCGATGCGTTTGACGACCTGATTGATGCTGCCGAATCGCCCAGCGAACGGGACTCGGACTTATGAACCGGCCGCTCAGAGTTTTGTCGCTTCAACCCTACTTCGGCGGAAGCCACCTTCAGTTTCTCAATGGCTGGATGGAGAAAAGCCGACATCAATGGACGGTGCTGGAACTGCCGGCTAAGCATTGGAAATGGCGGATGCGACATTCGGCGATCCATTTTTCGCAACAGATTGCCCAGCTGCAGAACGATAACGCCGAAGCCGAATGGGATGTCATATTTTGTTCTGACATGATGAATGTGACTGAGCTAAAGGGAATGCTTCCCAAATCTGTGCGTGACACGCCCATCGTTCTTTACTTTCACGAAAACCAATTCGAGTACCCAACGCAGCACAAACATCAGCGCGACAACCACTTGTCGTTTACCAATTTCATTTCAGCAGTTTCGGCGGATCAAATTTGGTTCAACTCTCGTTTCAATTTCGACTCGATGATGAATGGATTGAAAAAGCAGACCAAGCATTGGCCTGACTACGTCCCGGACGCGCTGATCGATTCGTTTGAATCGAAAATGCAAGTCCACGCTCCAGGCATTGATGACGTGCCATTTTCAGACGCTGAGCGAAACGCATTCACCCAAGCAAGACAGTCAAGATCAACTAAGGGTGCACCATTGAGATTGGTTTGGGCAGCCAGATGGGAATACGACAAAAACCCACAAGGACTACTGGATGCATTGATTCTGCTAGACCAACAATCGGTTGAATTCGAAATCAGCGTCGTCGGACAAACGTTTGGCAAAACACCAGATCCGTTTCAAAAACTACAACAATTATTCCCAACCAAAATTTTGCGTTGGGGGTTTCAAAAGTCGAGAAACGAATACTGGAAAGCTTTGGCCGAGGCTGACATTTTTGTCTCGACCGCGAACCATGAGTTTTTTGGTTTGTCTCCAGCCGAAGGAATCGTCGCCGGTGCTTGGCCATTGTTTCCCGATCGGCTGGCCTACCCGGAATTACTAAGGCTCGCCACGAAAGACCCCTCTGAATTAGCAAACTTTCTGTATGACGGGACGCCACAAGGACTTTGCGACCGGATTGTAGAAATCAAAAACTTAAGAAGCGAACTTGACTGTACTACTGTTTCGAGCTTGCGAAAGCGGATGCTCGAGAATGTTGGCTGGAACACTCGGGCCAAGCTGATGGACTCCGGTTTGGATTCCGTTGTCGATTCCAACGGTGGAGATTAAGCGACTGTTTAAACAACTAGCGAGTTAGCTTTTTCCTTGGACGGAGTTTCGTATTTACTAACCGCCCGATCAAATTCTCTCTGGAACGACCATTCGATCCGAATCAGTCTCGCCAGTGTTTACGGTTGATGCGGGTTCGAACATGACCAACTGAACTTCTTCGGGAGCTTCGGGTTTGTGCTCAACGCCTTTTGGGATGACAAGAATTTCGCCGGGACCAAGCGTTTCGGTTCGATCGCGAAAATGGACCAAGAGGTTTCCTTTTACCACCCAAAACAGCTCGTCCTCGTTATCGTGGTGATGCCACTCAAACTCACCCAACAATTTTGCGATTTTCACTTGCTGGCCGTTAAGATCAGCAACGATCTTTGGTGACCAATGCTCTGAGAAGAGATCAAATTTTTCATCAAGATTGATTTTGTCCATTTCGTCTCACGCTTGAATAAAGATTTTGGAGCGGCTTGGGTTGAGCGATAAAAAAACGATGGCTTGCCCATTGGGCAGATTTTTCACGTTTCTTCTACGATTTGTAATTTCAAGGGACAAGTATATCACAGCGTGTCTTCGATTGACGAAATACAGATGTTCGCCGACAATGCGGGATTACTTGATCTCACTCACAATTTTCTCCATGAACAACAAACGCTTTTTCTGCCTGCGCGGTTTCATGAAATCGGGCACCAACTGGCTTGGCAGCCTTCTCAGTAGTCACGAAGAGATCAGCGTCGTTGGCGAATTTCATTGGCACACGATCGTTTCGGCATTTAACGAAAATCAAAACACGTTGGCTATCTTTCAAGACGCCGACGTCCAAGAACGCGCGCGGAAACACTTGGAAGAGATGATTCGCCAGAATTTGATCGATCACAGCGAATCCAACGCGACGGTGATTGGTGAACGCACGCCACATACTTTGGTCCCGGTCACGATGCGAGCCGTGCCCCACATCTCAATTATCCGTGATGGCAGGGACGTGTTGGTCAGCCGTGCGTTCCATCTTTATAACTCACCCGAAGTGACGGGTTTGTTCGATCGTTTTCCAGAGATGGCGGCGCAGCTGGAATCGTTTCAAGCTGACCCTTGGTTTTTCCACAAAAACCCAGAACTACTATTGAGTAACGATGTGATGGTTAAGGACTCCATTCGTTGGTGGGTCAAACACCTTGAAAGCGATGAACAGACGGTAAAGCTCTACCCCAAACTTCCGGTTCGATTTATCAAGTACGAAGATCTGCATCGCGATACGCAAACTGAACGGGCAGGCTTGTTCGAGTTTCTCGACGTTGACCCGAATCGTGCTGCAAAAATTGAAGGGCATTTAAAACCTGGATTCAAAGAAGAAAGACCTGCAGAATTTCTACGCAAAGGCGTCGTCGGCGATTGGAAAAACTATTTTTCCGATCAAACCAAAGAGTGGTTCAAAGAAGTCGGTGGTGAAAAATTGATGCAATATGGTTACACCCAATCGATGGACTGGTAATGAACGACAGCAATACAGGGAATGACGACGCGCTTTCTGAAGACATTGAAAACGGATATCCAACCGACCCGAAAAAGTCACCAGCGGCGGGTGAGAACTCCGAATCTGAATCTTCGAAACAAGAACCAGCCGCCCAGCCAACCATTCACCTCGATCAATTTTTGAAAACGTGCGGTGTCGCCACGGGTGGACAAGCCAAGCGAATGATTCAGGGCGGTGAGATTCTGGTCAATGATGAGATCGAAACTCGCCGAAGAAAGCAGCTTCGGCCGGGCGATGAGGTAACACTTGGCGACGTGGTGTATGTGGTCACACTGAACGAGTAGCAACGGCACGAATTGCTTCCTCGGTTTAGCCAAAAACCATCTCGAACACGGGCGTTAGTCAAAAATCAACAATAACAATTGCGGCTTGTTCGTCTAAAATATTAGCGTTGAGCTAGAGATACAAAGTCAAACGAAAGCAACACCGAGAACATGAACTTCAACTTCTTCCAAGTTTCAAACCGGCGACTTTGTTGGCTGGTGCCCCTTTTCTTTCTGACAACCATTTGGGCTCCTCTTGGTGCCAATGCGGATCAATTTGCATTTAAGCAAAACGACATTGTCGCGGTTTATGGAAACGGTCTAGCCGACCGGATGCAGCATGAGCCTTGGGTTGAAGCGGTTTTGCAAAGCCATCTCAAGGGCATGAATGTCAGTTTCCGAAACATGAGTTTTTCGGGCGATATGGTCAACAAACGACCACGCAACAAAGGATTCACAAACGACGCTGAGTATTTGCAACATGTCGGCCCGGATGTTGTGTTCACCTTTTATGGCTACAACGAGTCTCATGCCGGTCCCGACGGTGCCGATGCCTACCAAGCTGAATTGGTGAAACTGGTTCAGAAATATACCAAGCTTCGTACTGAAAAAGAAAAAAACGTTCGGTTTGTTTTGTTCAGCCCGATCGCCTATCAGAACCTTGGAGATCGAAATCTTCCTGACGGCATTCAGTTGAATTCAAATTTGGCTGCTTACACCGAAGCAACCAAAAAAGCAGCTTCCGAAACCGGCGCGACTTTCGTTGACCTTTTCACGCCAACCAAACAGTTGTTCGAGTCCAGTTCTGAGAAGTACTCCGTTAACGGAATTCACCTCAACGGTAACGGGTATCAAAAACTATCTGAAATTATCTCCACTGCTTTGCTCGCCAAAACGGCACCCAAACAAAGCGAACTCACCGGTATTCTTTCCGCAGTGAAGGATAAAAACTGGCACTGGCACAATCGTTATCACGCGACCGACGGTAACGATGTTTGGGGCGGCCGATCGACGTTGTCTTTTGTTGACGGACAAACGAACGCGGATGTTTTGAAGCATGAACTTGTGATGCTCGACGTGATGACAGCCAATCGCGACAAAGCCATTTGGGCTGCAGCGGAGGGAAAGACTTTCATAATCGACGACAGCAATGTTCCGCCGCCAATCAAAGTGATTTCCAACGTAGGCGGCGGAAGCAAAAGTTCAGACGCCGCAAAAGAAGGCAGCGTTGAATACCTTTCACCTGAAGAATCACTCGCCAAGATCAATGTCCCTGAAGGCTACGAACTGAACGTGTTCGCATCCGAGGTTCAGTTCCCCGACTTGGCCAACCCTGTACAAATGCAAGTCGACGCGAAAGGCCGTTTGTGGGTCGCCAGTTGGAATACCTACCCTAAATGGGAACCAGGTAAAGAAATGAATGACAAGCTCATGATTTTCGAAGACACAGACAACGATGGCAAAGCTGACACTCGCAAGATTTTCGCTCACGTTCACAACCCGCTTGGATTTGAATTCTGGGGCGGAGGCGTCATCGTCACATCGGGGCCGGACCTGTTGTTCCTCAAGGATACCGATGGAGACGACAAAGCAGATGTGCGATACCCGCTGCTGCAAGGACTCGGTACAGCGGACACGCATCACGCAGCCAACAACTTGGTCATGGGACCGGATGGCGGAATTTACTGGCAGAGCGGTATCTTTCTCGTGCACAATCACGAGACTCCATGGAAGCAAAACCTGACCATTGGCGGCTCTGGAATGTACCGTTTTGATCCGCGTACTTTTGCGATAACGCCTCATGCAGCCAACTCGCCTAACCCGCATGGCACCAGTTTTGACCGCTGGGGTTACTGCTATGCCAATGATGGAACCGGCGGAAAATCGTATCAGGTGCGTCCCGAAGGAAAGGGGTTCAAGATGCATATGCTGCTGACGAAGGAGTTTCGTCCAGTCGCAGCCAACGCGATTCTCTCGTCGGCTCACTTCCCTGAAGAGATTCAAGATGACTTTTTGATTTGTAACACGATCGGTTTTTTGGGTGTGAAGCAATATTCACTTGATCGAGACGGCGATGGCAGGACGCGAGAGGTTGGACATGTTTGGGGAACTCCGGGGTTAGAGTTGCTTAACAGCGAAGACCGAAACTTCCGACCGACCGATGCAGTAATTGGAGAAGACGGCGCGTTGTACGTTTCTGACTGGCACAACGCCATCATTGGTCACATGCAACACAACATTCGTGATCCCAATCGTGACCATGCTCACGGACGCATTTTTCGTTTGACGGTTAAGGATCGACCGTTGCAAAAACCAGTCGCGATTCACGGCCAGCCCATCGCGGCACTGCTCAAGAATCTTGAGCATCCCGTCGACGGTGTTCGCCACCGTTCACGAGTTGAGCTAACCGCACACGACTCGGATCAAGTGATCGCGGCAACGCAAGAATGGATGAAAGGTTTCGATCCAAATAATGAAACAGAAGCCCACCATCTGCTCGAAGCACTTTGGTTGCATCAAGAGCATGGCATCGAAAACGAAGAGCTATTGAACAAGCTTCTAAATTCCAACGTTGAGCAAGCGGTTGTTGCTGCGAGCACGGTCAAGCATTTTTGGACCAACGTGGATACAAAAGGTGCCAGTCGTTTTGCGGCTCCACCTGAATCAGAGTTTGTCCGATTCAAAGCCCCTAAACACCTCAGTGCTGCGGACAAGAAAATATACAACAACGGTGCACGGATCTACCAACGTGAATCCCATTGTGCGACTTGCCATTTGACTCATGGAAAGGGCAGTGCCAACGTTTATCCTCCGCTTGCTGACAGCCCCTGGGTCAACGGCAGCGAAGAGCGGTTGATCAAAATGACGCTCCACGGCGTGTGGGGCAAAATGATGGTCAACGGAAAAACCTACGATCCATCGCGCGGCGTGCCGCCGATGACGGCGTTCCGATCCCTGTTAAACGACAATGAATTGGCCGCCGTACTGACGTTCGTTCGAAATTCCTGGGGCAATGAAGCCCCGCCCGTCAGCCCCTCGACCGTCAAAAAAGTACGCGACGCAACGAGCTCCCGTACGACGTTCTGGAAACCTGAAGAGTTGCTTGGCGAACATCCGATGGAAGACGGCGTCGTTGGAAATGGAATTCCTGACACCGAGGAAATTTCGAATATCGCACTGGAAACTGAACTTCTAAAAACACCCAATGCCGAGATTGCGAAACTTGCGATTGAGCGTGGAAATATCAACCGCGGAAAGAAAGTTTTCTACCAATCGGCCGCCGCGTGTTTCGCCTGTCACGATCCACCAAGGGGTGCTGCTCGTCTGGGACCTGATTTGACAAAGATGAAAACGACGCTGACCAACGATGAATTAGTAGATTCAATTCTGCGTCCATCAAAATTGATTGACAAGGAATTTGCTCAAGTGAAAGTTCTGACGCTCGATGGCAAAATGCAAACGGGTGTACGTATTTCTGAAAACGATAAAGAAATTGTCTTACGAAATCTAGCTGAGCCAGATCCGATCAAGATCGCCCAAGACGATGTTGATGAAGTCATGGAAGCCAAGCTTTCGTTGATGCCAGAAAAATTGGTAAGGCAGCTTAAGGACCGCCAAGAGTTCGATGACTTGATGAAGTACATTATCGAAATCAGAAAGCAGAAATAGGGTCGCCTGTATGATTCAATGCAATTCTAGCGCCGGGTAAAATCCGGCGTTGGAGTTGCAACATCATCCGATGAATTGCACATGATTAGCTTGTGATGTATGACAGTTGGTTATCATACTCATCGTATGAATCGAGCAGCGAATTTACTGCGAGCTATAAAGGCGCAAATCGCTTTCTTGGGCGTCTGATGGAAACGAGGCGTCGGTTTCGAGGAGCTAAGCTATCGCTGCTTTGACGAATCCTGGCCGGCCAGTTCGTTGGACGACTTCATACGGTCGAGAAAATTGTTCCTCTTTGGCAGGCTCTCAGCTCCATGAACCGTTTGAATCAAGGAATTGAGCAAGTAGTATTCTGTTGAGTAGCGAACGAGTTCTGCAGTCGTGTTGGCTTGGAATTTTTTCATCAAGCGAGAACGCGCACTCTCGACAGTTCTTTCCGATACGTCGAGGTCTCTCGCAATCGCTTTGTTCAACCGACCGTTCATGACTCGTGCCAAGACATCTTTCTCCCGTTCGGTCAATTGATCGACCACGTTCTCCAAGTAAGTAAGTCGCTCCCTAAGGTTCTTCTCAAAGAAAAACGAGTTGGAAACGTCTTGAGCAATGCTGTGACTTTGGACGACTTGTCCGTTTTCGTTGACCTCGCCGTAGGACTGAACTTGCACGACGCGAATCGTTCCATCGGATGCGATGAACGCGCGCAATCGGGAAGAAGTATCGCTGTTGGAGTCTTTGAAACGGTGCTCTTCGCAATGCTTGATGTCGGCATTTAAACGATGAGAGAGATCAACAACCTGGAGATAACTCTTTCCAATCAATGTTTCTATTTGATACCCCAAAACATCCACGACTGATGGGCTAACGAAAGAAATAGTTTGGTCAGGATTTGTCGAAATAAAAAAGTAGGGTGCAGCAAAAGAGTTTAAAGAAGGGCCCAACGGCGCATGTTGCTTAACATTCATTTGCAGAAATGGCTCCCATTTTGCGATCTTTCGTGGGTTTATAAAAAGCCTGCGAAAGAACAAAGAAAAATAGATTATTGAGGGAAGGGGTAAGTGGTTTACCGAAATAGATACAGAAGTAAAAAAAATCACTTCCAGTGATA
>JBGCDK010000091.1:0-70654 GCA_045105295.1 Mariniblastus sp. | reverse complement strand
ATAAGTTTCGATAAGGCCTCGACAAAGCCTCGAATCCCCAGGTTTTTTCCTGGGAAAACCGCTAGCAAATCCGATCTGGACTGACGAAATGACTTTCTTTACCCTCCGCACCGGTGACTCTCAACAGATTCAGTATCGGCGGCTTTCCTATGACCAATTTCAACCAAGTAAATCCTCTTCGGGCAATAGCGATCGCCTGTTTGGCGTTTTTCACATGGAGTTGTTCCGAAGCTGCTCAGGCTCAGGAATTCAAAATTGAGTCGTCGGTTTACACAGCTGACGAATCGCTTCCCATTTCGCAGAATGTGACTTTGTTTTCAGAGGGCTTGGTCTACGAGTTTCTGATGTCCAATGAAGCACAACCTCGTCCGCTTGAGATCGTAATTTTCGATTCTCGAACGCTCAACATGGTGCTACTGGACACGCAAAAACAAATCCGTTTGGAGTTGCCAGAACTGCGAGTCACCAAGATTCTCGAAGGCGTTCGTCGCGCCACCATTCAAGACAATCGCTCCAGTTTTTTGGTCGAAGAAGTCTACGAAGAAGACACCGATTTATCGACAGGTTGGCTGACTATGACCAGCCCTACGATCTCCTATCGGTTAAAAGGCGAGCGAGCCAAAAACGCAGCGATGATTCCACTGTACATGAATTTCCTGAATCACTTCACACGTCTCAAAGCCACGGATCCGAATCAGATTCCACCGTTCCCTCGCATGAAGCTAAACCAAGCGATCCAACGTCTTGGCTGGATGCCAAGCGAAGTTCAATTCACCGCCAAGCAAAACAGTCTGTTTCGGCAAGCGATTTCTGCCAAATCAAAACACATTTTGTTTGAGCAACTATCTCGCAAAGACAAAGAAGAAATCGCGAAGGCAAAACGGCATTGGATGAACTTCAAAGCGGTTGAGTTTGGTGAGTACCGCGGTCTGCCAGAGCAACCGAAAATCAGAATCCCCAAGATCCGTACTGCGTCATTCGAAGAAGATGTAGATAACGCAACTCAAAGCGCAACTCAAAGTGCGACTAAAAACAGGAAGTAAAGCTTGGGATGTCAGGCCGTAGTTTATTGCGCCCCAGTCTAGGGCGCCGTGACAGCGATTGTCTCCTTGGTCAACTCACAACCAACGTTCGACCAACTTAGCGACCAAGTGAACAAGCTTTTGATGCACCAACTTTGATGCAAAACAAGCATTAATGAAAAAGCTTGCGTAGAGGGCGACGCTTCCCCAACAGAACGCAGGCATACTACGTGCGTTTCATTGTCGTGATGAAAGCGACGGGCAGACGCTCGCTAGATGCCCTAGCATGCCCGATCTTACCTAGAGCTGCTGAACTCTTTCATCTTTCTGCTGCTCTGACCACTCAAGACGGCACCACTACAATTGCTGCTTGTTTTGCCGGTTTTCAACGAACAATATTATGCCGCCATGCGTCCAATCGTGGTGACTCAAGCGAAACGCACCCTGCACAGCGGACGTGAAACCGCCATTGGACAGCCGCAAGTAGGGTTTATCCCACATTTCTCTTGCTTTGTCTGTTGAGAAAATTCATACTGAACGTTGCAAACTGCACTCTGTGGAAGAAAAACTTCAAGATCATTATCACAATAACGAAACTCATCATGGTGATGGGGTTCAAAAAATAGCTGCGAAGCGTTTGAGATACAAACTGAATGAAGCCTTGTTCAGTTCGGATGATTGCTGGTGAGGGATAGTTGCTCACACCAGTTGCAAGATGGGGACGCAAATAGATTCGTTCCCTACCATGGGAGATAATGATGGTTCAAATCAAGCACAAGGAATCGGGCAAGGTCTTGCTAAAGGCCAAGAACGATGCCATCCGAGGATGTGTCCTCAAAGGGCACGATCTTACCGGAGCGGATTTTTCTGGCCAGGACCTTTCGGGATGCAAGTTCATCGGATGCAAGTTATGCGACTGCGAATTCTCGGGAGCCAATCTCTCGTTTTCCAAACTCGATAACTGTGTACTTCGCCGGTCAAATTTTGCCGGCGCGATGCTGACAAAAGCCGATTTGTCGGACAACGTTTTGGACCTCGCTCAGTTCATTGGCGTAACGGCTGTCGGAACGTTGTTTCGGCACTCGAAACTCAACGGTGCCGAATTCTCGAAGGGCAACTTCAGCGACGCCGATTTCTTCTTTTGTGAAATGAAAGAAGGCAGCTTCAACAACGCGACGTTTGTGAGCGCGAATCTGTTTGGCGCCGATCTTACCCAAGCGGATTTTTCCAAGTGCGACCTTCGCAAGGCGATCATGACAGATGCGAAAATTGCCCGGGCTTCGTTTGCATACGCAAAGATGGAAGGGTCCATTGGTACCAACGGTCGGCCTTGGGGATTCACGGTAAAGCCCAAAGAACAGAAGAAGGCTTGGTGGAAGTTTGGCAACAACGCGGCTCTCTAAAGCCTGTTGCTCAATTAGCGCGTAGGGTTTGACCGCGAAAGTCGCGAAATATGCGAAAGACGTTGCGCGCGGCCCTCTGACTCAAACCGCGCATTTCATAACGTGACTGAAAGCCGCACCAACTTTTATTCCACCCACAGAACTTTCGCGTATTTAGCGGCTTTCGCGGTTACTCAATTAGCGCATAGGTTTTGACCACGAAAGTCGCGAAATATGCGAAAGACGTAGCGCGCGGCCCTCTGACTCAAACCGCGCATTTCATAACGTGACTGAAAGCGGCACCAACTTTTATTCCACCCACAGAACTTTCGCGTATAGCGGCTTTCGCGGCTACTCAATTAGCGCATAGGTTTTGACCGCGAAAGTCGCGAAATATGCGAAAGACGTAGCGCGCGGCCCTCTGACCCAAACTGCGCATTTCATACGGCGATTATTTGCGAAAGCCTTCAGTCAAACGCGAATGCGCTCTCCATAGTTTTTTCCATTTTTAAAATGGGACTTGACTTTATATCTGAAAGATACATACTACCTCAGTCGATATATCTAACAGATACAATAGGGCAGTATGGCTAAAACAGGTACAACCAAGTTCGCAATCCTTGGAATATTGCTTTCCGGGCCTCAATCAGGCTACGAGATTGCAAAATTCTGCCGTGAGGTCCTCAGTTCGTTTTGGAGTGAAAGCTACGGGCAGATCTACCCCAAACTAAAAGAACTCGTGGATGAAGGCCTGGTTAAAAAGAAAGACGTTGCTGAATCTAAGCGGAAAAAATCGGTCTATACGATCACAGCGAAAGGAAAAAAAGCTGTCGCGGCCTGGGCAGCCGAGCCAGCCGCAACTCAGCCTGTCCGCAATGAGTTGCTACTCAAAGTCTTCTTTGGCAGCGAGCTCGCACCAGAGATCAGCCGCCAACAGCTCCAACACGCCCTGATCCGACAACAACACGCGCTCAGAAATCTCAAATCGATCGAGCAAGGCATTCTCGATTCGGAAGAGGACATAACCGAGCGACAAAAACGGCATGCCTGCATTACGGTTCGACTGGGAATCCACATCATGCAGGCAAGAATCAAATGGGCCAAGGAATCCCTAGCGAGCCTCAACGCCCCCTATGACTGAGCTCAACATCGTGAAGAGCCTTCATCAATACATATTCCGTTCGAGCCAATATTGTGAATCAGTCACCTCAAAAAACGTCACCTAAAAAACCATCGCGTTGGCATGTCACTCTGCAAGCGTGGTTACTCTACATTGCGGCGGTGTTCGTCGGCAGTATCGCGACAACAATTCCACTTGCAGTCTGGGTTGGTCCAATCTTGATTCTGTTGTTTCTTGATCAGATGCCGCGACTGATTGGGTTTGTGCTTTTCATGCTGTTCGCCATCTCGGTCTTCGTCATCTCACAAAAAGGCGTGATCCCAGTTCCAGACACAGAGTTTTATTTCATGGCGGTCATCATTGGACTGCTTGGCTATTTCACGTACTGGCTGCAAGTCGCGTCCAAGGATCGGCTTCCCCGTTTTTTGGTTCCGTTGGTTTTGCCTTGCGCTTCGGTGGCGCTCGAGTACGGCGCATCCGCTGGTGCCTTCGGCTCATGGGGCGCGACCGGCTATTCCCAAGCAGGAAACTTGACGTTGATGCAACTGGCGTCGATCACAGGGGTTTCCGGGATCACGTTTTTTATGTGTTGGACAACATCAACGGTTTGGTGGTTAGTTTCCAGCGTAAAATTATCTGACAAAAAAATTCCAGCCGAAGCGATCACCTATTTCGTTTTCGCGATCGCAATTATCGCGTTTGGCCAGTATCGAATCGCGATTGGGAAAGCATTACTGAGCCAGCCTGCTGACGGTCGGCAGGTCGCCTGCGTGATCGCGCCCAAAGGAACTTACACCCCCGAGATCGTTTTTCGCTGGCTCGATGCAGCGCGATCCGAACAGTCCGATGCCGAATCAGGGACGGCAACGTCAAACGAAACACAAACACTGCTCGACGAAAGCCGCCCTGTCGTTTTCGCAGAGCTTGAATACTTGCTACGAAAAAGTGTTGAACGGGCAACGGCCGGAGCGAAACTGATTGTCTGGAGCGAAGCCGCTCTTAGCACACCGCCTGAATTCGAAAGTGAGATTCTCGATCGCTGTTCAGAGTTTGCCAAAAAATACTCCACCAACCTTGCAATGACACTTGGCGTACTACGCCCTAAAACCGACGCCGGCAAATTCATTGAGAACAAAACGGTATTCATCAACGAAGAAGGAGGCGTTTTGGGTGAGTATTTCAAAACCAAAACAGTTCCTGGGGAACCGAGCCTCAACGGCGACGGAATGATCCCAACTTTTGAAACGAAATTTGTTGGTCGCGTTTCGCCGATCGTTTGCTTCGACGCTGACTTCCCAAACTTTGTTAGTCAAATTGGCCAAACCAAAACAGAAAATACTGGGCCCCACACGATTGTGATCTCGGCCAATGATTGGGAAGAGTGTGCGGGGCAGCACATGCAAATGTCGGCTTTCCGAGCGATCGAAAATGGCATGTGGGTCGTTCGCTCCACCAGTAGAGGAACGTCAGCAGTGATCAGTCCGCTGGGTGAAGTTCAAGAGCGATTGAGTTCATTCGAATGTGCGGAACCAGCGATGTCGGGTTGGATTTCTGGCAACCGTCTACAGACATGGTACCCCATGATTGGAGATCTCCTGGCGCAAGCTAGTTGCGTTGGATTTTTATTACTAATCCTGATGGCGATCTTTGGTAGCAAACGTAGCAATCATGAGAGCGACCAACCGGGCCACATCGAAAACGGAAACTAATCCGAACGACCAAGCAAATTTTTAAAGCAGAATGACAGAGCATTCCAATACGGTGCATTCAATACACCGTGATCGCTTCATCAACGACTAGACTACAGAATCACCTCGGCCGTGCTTGGTCGTCGTTCTGGCATAAATCGAACTAGCTTCAGGCATCAATTCTTGCAGGTCGCTTGCTCGCCGGGCATCAGCCGGATGAGTCGACATGAATTCAGGCGTTTGTTCGCCTGGTTTCAGGCTTCCGAATCGCGTCCAAAAACTTGGAGCAACCGACGGGTCATAACCAGCTTTCGCCATCAAATTCAGCCCAATGTGATCCGCTTCGGACTCTTGTTTCCTACTGTATGGTAGTAGAACGCCGTACTTCGACCCCATGCCATAAGCCTGCATTAAGATCTCTTTTTTGCTGGCAGCGTAAGTTCCAACCAATTTTTCAGCCACGATTTTAGCGTTATCTACGACCATATTTTGGCTCATTCGTTCACCGCCATGGCGAGCCAACGCGTGGGCGATTTCGTGCGACATGACCACCGCCAGCCCCGCTTCGTCCTCGCAAACAGGCAAAATTCCCTCGTAAATTGCCACTTTACCGCCTGGAAGGCAGAATGCGTTTTGCGTTTCACTGGAAATCAGCTTAAATTCCCACTGGTAGTCATTTCGGCCTGCCACGTTGGCAATTCGCTGGCCAACGCGGTTCACCATTTCCGATAATCGGTTATTCTTAGAGACCGGTTCGGCAGACATGGTTTCTTGATACGCTTGGCTTCCCAGCGAGATCTCTTGGCCCTCGGGCATCAACATTAATTGTCTCCGACCGGTAACTGGTGCGGTCCGACAACCGCAGATACAAGCTCCGATGCCAAAAACACTGATACCTTTTATTGCACTACGACGATCCATATTTTTCTCTTTGCTGATCTCAGTTTGAAACTCAATTTTGATCTGTACTGAGTTTGTGCCGAATAATGTAAGGTTTGTATCGAACAATTTGATTCGGAAGAGTAGGCAAATCGGGGCAATCTGTCATTGTGAGTTAAGATGACTGCAGCTTGGCTAGCAATACACTAAATACTGACAGGGTGAGGAACCAAAGCGTTGGACAAGGTTGAGTCGAAGCAATTAAACATAACCAAAGACATGGACGAACTTTACCACGATTCGTTCAGTGATTTGGAGAAAGACTACCGCCACACGCATCCGGTTGCGTGGTGGATGGCGCTTACTGGTCCGGTCGTGATCACTGCGTTTGTGCTTGGATTGGTTTATGTGTTCCAAGGCCCAAAAGTAGTTTCTAGTTACCTCGCCGCGGCAGCAACTGCTTTTTTTGCAGCAGGTCGATTCATCATTCTCTTGGGAGCCAACGAACCCAATGCGGAAGGTTGGGGATTTCTAAAGTACCTCGACGCTCAGAACCTGTTTGTGATGCTGACTTACATGGACGTGATCGTCGCAATGTTTGTGGCGTTTCACATGGGTATTGTTTTTCGACTTCCCTGGGTGGGTCCAAAAATCCGCGACATCGTTTCGGACGGGCATTTCATTCTGCGAAAGCAGCCTTGGATCAGACGAGCCGCGTTTGTGGGATTAGTCGGATTCGTAATCTTCCCAACCTCAACCACTGGTAGTGTTGGTGGTTCGATTTTTGGACGCCTGCTAGGAATGAAGCGTTGGCAAGTCGTCATGGCGATTCTAGTGGGCAGTATTCTCGGCAACGGGCTGATGCTGATTTTTGCAAAACAGATTTCGCACTACATCGATGGAGATAGTTGGTGGTTAAGAATCGGCGGCGTAGCTGTCATGATCATCGCTCTGTTTGTCATCGAGCATAAATTTCGCGGCTTGAAAAATGAGTACTTAGCTCAAGAACAATTGAATCAGAAACTCGAGTCTGAAAAAGTTACCATTGCCCAACCTGAGAGCGATCACAAACCAGCATCAGATGTCTCAAGTGACAAAACTTCCAATCCGCTCGCCTAGCTGGCCTCCAATTTTGCTTCTGCGGAGCATTCTGAATTTTGCCGTCGCTGAAATTTCGCACTTTCAAATATCGCGCTTTTAATAAACGGTTTTGAGAAAGACCTGCCCCAAATGAGTAAAGCGCGCTGGAATCGACTTTCTCGTGAAGTAAAAAATTGTGAGCTGTGCCCGCGCCTCATCACGCACTGCCAAACGGTCGCCATAGAAAAACGCAAAGCGTACCGCGATGAGAAATACTGGGGCAAACCAGTACCGGACTTCGGCGGTCCAAACGTTTCATTGTTGGTTGTGGGGTTGGCCCCCGGGGCTCATGGTGCCAATCGCACGGGGAGAATGTTCACGGGCGACCGAAGTGGTGAATGGCTGTATCGGGCTATGCACAAATTCGGTTTTGCCAATCAAGCCGAATCCAGCTCTCGTTCCGATGGTCTGGAATTAATCGATGCGGCGATCACGAACATTTGCCGCTGCGCTCCGCCAGACAACAAACCCAATCGTGAAGAGTTGAACCATTGCCAGCCTTACTTCTCAAGAACGCTGGAGCTTTGCGACCCTATCGTAGTTTTAGCCCTCGGCTCTCTCGCGTGGCGGGGAACGATTGACTTGCTGGTCCAACACGACTGGCTCGATGCTCCCAAACCAATTCCCAAGTTCGCTCATGGCGGTTCTGTTAAACTAAAGAACCATCGTTGGCTAATCGGGAGTTACCACCCAAGCCAACAAAACACTTTCACGGGTCGGCTGACCAAACCGATGTTCGACTCCGTTTTTCGAAAATCTAAAAAGCTCATCCAAACGGCTCGGTCGTAACCGCGAGCCTATTCAAAATTATTAACATTGATTGATACGCAACAGCAACTCGCGGTTCAATTTCTTCAACCATTCATTTTCACCGATTCGCCTTCAACATGAACCTTGATCCTAATTCTGACCGCGACTCAACCAACGACTCTCCGTCAGAGAATCAACGCCCACCAACGCGCGACGACTTTTACCAAGCCGAACTGGCCCAGTATGCCTCGCCGCAAACTGACTCAACGACGAAACCTGTCCTCGCCAGCACAACGGCAAACGATGAATCACTGGTTCGCCTTTCGTGGAGCGGATACTTGGCGTGGGCATTTGTGCTCTCAATCACGGGATTTATGATCGCGATTGTTGCAATTGGCCAGTTCAACACGACACAGCAGGTTGGAGGAAACGCCAGCGCAAATGATCTAATGCAAATTCAGCTCCAAGGAAAAATGCTAGTTGGCCAAGAGCACATGTTTCCCGGCCAAGCAGAAGCAGCGTTAACACCGGAGTTAGACTCCGGGCCTTATGAGCAACGAATTTGTTATTCAATTTTGATCAACGAATTCAAAGGACCAACCGACGCGATCGAGCATCTCGAGAAAACTGACAAAGCAGCCGCAGCAGCGAATCTGGAATTAACGGAAGAGCAAAAACGATTGCGAGGTTTGATCGGCAAACTTGTCAAACAATACGAAGATGGTGATTTGGATTCTGATTCACTGCCCGGACCAGATCAACTATTCATCGAAGACCGACTTCAGTGGATTGGCAAATTAGCGCTACATCCCAAAGGCACGCCCGACACGGTCGCTCGAACGAAACTCGAAGAGTTCGGCGGAACCATGATGATGACCATGATCGGCGTCATGATTCTGGGCGCGTTAATGCTGATGGTTGGATTTTTGGTTAGCATCTTGTTTGCAATTTTGATCGGTACTGGCAGACTCAAATCCAATTTTTTAAATCGAAAATACAACCACAACATCTACATCGAAACGTTTGCGATTTGGATGGGTTTGTTTTTTGGATCTTCGATTTTCCTTTCAATCTTTGGTGGAAATTTCATTGATGAAAAATCGTCATTGATGATTCAGCCATTCATTTTCTTTGGTTCGCTTGTCGTGCTTTGTTGGCCAATTGTTCGCGGGATAAGTTTCAAGCAAATGCGAGAAGACATCGGCTGGACAGCGGAAAAGCCACTAACCAACCTGACTGCCTCTGTGCCCGCGTACCTGGCGATACTGCCCTACCTGTTGCCCTGCGTGATTTTCGTAGTCATCGCGATGTCGATCGTGGCTGGATTCCAATCCGCACCAGAGTTTTCCCGCCAAGCCGGCCCCTCCCATCCGATTCAGGAAGAAATCATGCTTGGCGGAACAACGACCATAGTCTTGGTATTTTTGACAGCGTGCGTCTGTGCACCAATTGTCGAAGAAACCATGTTCCGTGGCGTACTCTACCGCCACCTAAGAGACATCTCGGGCGTATGGCGACGCTGGATCAGCGTTGTGTTCGCAGCGTTACTAAACGGATTGATTTTTGCCTCTATCCACCCACAAGGAATGTTTGGGATCCCCATGCTGACGATGTTAGCGATTGGGTTTTCTTTAACGCGTGAGTGGCGTGGGTCGTTGGTCAGCTCGATGGTGATGCACTTCATTCACAATGCTTTGGTGACTTGTGTGATGCTCACAATTTTGTGATCATCTCTATTCCAAACGCGTTCGAGAGATTGGTTGCCTGCGGAAAGACGTTCATCATTCACGAGATGATTGGATCGTTTTTTCACACAGCAAACGCCAACAACTCTCGACACTGCGCATTTGAAATCAGGCAAATTATAAATCACTACAGCGGGACAATTCGATGGCGCGCATCAATGAGAACTATCTGAAACTTCAAGCCGGTTATTTGTTTCCGGAAATCGGTCGGCGCGTAAACGCTTTTTGTGAATCCAATCCAGATGCAAACGTCATCAAGATGGGGATCGGCGACGTGACTCAACCACTTTGTCCTGCTTCGGTTGAGGCCATGCACAAAGCCGTTGATGAGATGGCTGTCAAAGAAACGTTTCGTGGTTACGGGCCGGAACAAGGTTACGGCTTCTTGCGTGACGCGATCGCAAAAAATGACTTCCAAGACCGGGGCGTCGACGTGAGTGCCGATGAGATTTTCATCTCCGATGGATCGAAATGTGATTCCGGAAACTTGTTAGATATCTTCGGTGACGACAACGTGATCGCAGTTCTTGATCCTGTGTACCCTGTTTACGTCGACACCAACGTGATGGCTGGCCACACTGGCGAAGCCGACGCCCAAGGGCGATACGGGAAATTGGTTTACATGCCCGTTACGGCTGAGTCTAATTTTGAACCGCAGATTCCAACGGAACATGTGGATTTGATCTACCTTTGTTATCCCAACAATCCAACTGGAACGGTTGCGACGCGCGAGATGTTAGAGAAATGGGTAGCGTACGCAAAAGAGCACAACTCGATCATCTTTTACGATGCTGCCTACGTAGCCTTCATTTCCGATGAGAATGTGCCTCGTTCAATTTTTGAAATTGAAGGCGCACGAGACTGTGCGATCGAACTTCGAAGTTTCAGCAAGAACGCTGGCTTCACAGGTACTCGTTGTGCCATGACCATCATTCCAAAAACACTTCAGGGAACGACAAAAGAGGGTGAATCGCAATCGATCCATGCTCTTTGGAATCGTCGGCACTGCACGAAATTCAATGGCGTGTCATATCCCGTCCAACGTGGCGCTGAAGCGGCTTATTCAGAAGAAGGCAAAAAGCAAATCGCCGAACTCGTCGCGTTTTACATGAACAACGCGCGTTTGCTTCGAGAAGGTTTGACCAAAGCCGGTTTTGAAGTTTTCGGCGGCATCAACGCCCCTTACGTTTGGATCAAAACTCCAGGCGAGATGACCAGCTGGCAATTCTTTGATCAACTGCTCGAAAAATCACACATCGTCGGTACGCCAGGCAGTGGTTTTGGAGCAGCAGGCGAAGGCTATTTCCGCTTGAGCGCTTTCAACAGCGTCGAGAATACAAAAACAGCGATTGAGCGCATTCAAAAATCGGTTGCCGCCGAAGTTTAATTCGCTTGGGCAAAGGTTAGACATCAAACATTGCCAAACCTGGCTAACGTAGGCTTGGTCGAAGCCTGCTCAGATTGGGACTACCCCAAGTTGCCACCTCGACCATGTCGCGCGGGGATACCATTCCCCGCGCGACAATAGCTTGCGGGAAAAAACGAAACAGCTCTGCGGTCGTGATTGAAAAAATTGACAGATTTGAACGCAAGGCATAGATTGCTGTTTCCGTTCCTCGTTTCTAAATCTGGAGCCTCCTATGCATCGTTCTCTACGACAAACGTTTCGTTTTTGCTTGCTATTCGCCGTTGCTTCTTACGCCGTCTCGGCCAATACCGCGTTAGACGCACAATCAAATTTTGATCTTGATCCGCCGCTTCAAGCCGACACAAATTCGCAACAGGTGATCATGTCACCGGACCCTTCGGCGTTGCCCGTATTCCGATTTGCGACCGCAGAAGTCAGCGATGATGGAATGGCCAAGGTTTCAACGACCGCCGTAACACAGACGCTCGTTGCACCATCGCCAGGATCTTCTAGCGTTTCACCAGAACTGAACCCACGTGGAATAATTTACACGGAAAACGTGACGCAAAATTACACGGTTATGGTTCCGGAAACCACAACTGTCGACGGCAAAAAAACAACGATCATGCGAACGGAAACGAGAACCCGAACAGTCCCTGTGAAACGATTCAGGAAACGAAATGCTGAGGAACAAGCTGAATTCGAGAAGAAACTCGCCGAAAGTAAAAAGAAAGCCGCGGAAAAAGGTGAAGACGCCAAACCAGTGATCGAGCCAGCAAAAATGGTTCAAATCACGACTCCCTATACCGTCACTGTTCCATACACGGAAATTGTAGACGGCGTCCCAACCACTCGAACGCGGCAAGAAACGCGCACTCGTTCGATGCAGGTGATGCGAGGAAAGACAGAAACTAAATCAAAGATCGTCACTTCGAAATATAAAATCGGCGATCTTAAAGCCTATTCCGTCACTGGCAAAGAATTGGATCAAGCAACTATCGAAGAGCGCATCTCTGAACGCACGCCCGTGATCCTAATCAACGATGCCAAAGCGATCGCTCCGTACTTTCAATCCCTCCTGAAACCTGAGACGATTTTTCTCGTCTGCCCAACGGAATGATGATTCACGACACCCATCTTTGGGTGGAGTTTACTGAACCTCTGCAGCCTTAACTGGCAAGCCTAGGTCAGCACTCCCAAGAGCACGTACCGTCGCACAACTTTACTGAGCCTTAGTCCAACCAACTTTCGAACCAGTTACTTGAGTAAATGCCCAAGTAACTGGGTTGTTGGGCTTGAGATTGAATGGCTCGTCAAAATTCAACCCTCACTCACAAAAGCAACGCCTTCACAGATTACGAAACTTGGCGAAACATTTTGCGACCGATGGGGCAGCGGTGTTTTCATTTGTCGCTCAACGAAAATAAAAGCGCTGCCGGCCTGTACTGGGTATCATGCAAAAGATCCTTTGCTCCCCACAGCCCGCGTGCCCACAGCTGACCTTTGAAATCGACAGCGCCATTGGCAATTAGTGGTGCCACTCGAATTTAAGACAGGCGTGGACTAACCCAGCCAAGATTTCTTGCCGATTTTCTTTTTCGCGGTCTCTTCGTCCTTGTCGATATCGAAGACTTTGCCCAGCTTCATAAGGTTAAAAACCTCTTCGACGTTCTCGTTGATGTTACACATACGCAAAGCGACTTTTGCGGACTTGCATTTTTTCCCAAATAGGACAAGCTTTCCGATCATTGCCGACGACATGAAGCTAACGTTTTGGAAATTCAGAACGATTTGCTTGGTGTCGGTATTGTTTATCAGATCGGTAAGCTCTTGGCCCAAACTACTAATTCGAGACTCGTCGATGATTCGAACGTCTTGAAAATACGCGAGGGTGATATCGCCTTCGGAACGAATGAGCAATGTAGCCACGGGATTACCTTAGATTTAATTGACACTTTTGCAGTGGATGTTGACTAACAAGATTGTAAATCGAGTTCGCATGACTTGCAACAATGCCAACGCCCAATGCTGTCCATAATGCAACAACCAATGAACACTTTTGACCAAAGCACCACATGAAACTACTAATCTTTGAGTGGCTTACAGGCGGCGGACTATGGCAGGGAACGAAAACTTGTTCACCTGATCACAGCGAACCTTCAAATGCCAACCAGCCGCCCGCTGAATCAAGCGCCTCCTCCGTCGAGATTTCGAGTGATTCGATTGGGGAAAATTCAATGAGCCAACAGGGGCTCGCGATGCTCATGGCGGTCACCACCGACTTCCTTGACGCGGGGATTGAAGTGGTGACTTTTGTGGACAGTCGTCTGGAAATATTTGATCACCCGAAACTAAAAAAAGTATCGATCAGCTCGGCGGACGAATTAAAAACCAATCTGGCGGAGTATTCCCAAAAAACCAACCACGTGATCCTGATCGCTCCTGAATCCAATTCGTGCCTGCTAGACTGCATCCAATCGCTTGGCCCAATGCAGCATAAACTGATTAGCCCCGACTTGGAGTTTGCCACGATCGCATCGTGCAAACAAACCACTGCGTTACGCCTCGAAGCCGCCACCATCGACCTGTTCCCTTCGGGCATGTTGGTTAGTCATTTCCTTGCAGGCACCAAACGTTTTGATCACCCGGGCAATCAAGTCGTACTAAAACCCATTGACGGAGCCGGCAGCGAGAACGTGTACTTGATCTCCGATTGGGACAATTCGAAATGCCACAACAGTGCCGCGTTTGCCGAACAGAGAATGGAACTGCTGGAACCTTTGAAGCATGTCTGGCAACACAAACCTGAAGGCTATCGAATCGAAGCATTCGTAAGCGGAACCCCGGTCAGTGTTTCGTTGCTGTGCGGTGCGTCCGACAGCCAGATCCTGGCACCCACCATTCAAGTGTTCGACGCACAGCCATTTGGCGAATATGTAAAAGCGGAAACGGATGTCCCAGCCGACATTTCACTGCGTGCGATTCAACTGGCAACCAAAGTCGTTAATGCGCTTCCAAAAACTCGTGGCTACATTGGGTTGGACATGGTCATCAGTGACCAATCAAGCGAAGAAGATGTGCTGATCGAGATCAACCCTCGGATGACGATGTCGTACCTTCAACTTCGAGAGCTCTATCCCGGGTTGGCAATGTCGATGTTTAAAAAAGCTGTTGAAGGAAAGAAAAAATAGCCGCGTGGTTGCGCGGCTATTTATCGTCAATTTGACGCGAACGTGTTATTTGGATTGGGCACACTGCTCTAGAGCCATGTCCTTGATCCCCCGCAGATCCAATTTCCCTGTCCCAAGTAATGGCAATTTCTCCACCTCGAAGAAACTGTCAGCCGATGGGATGAAGATATTTGGAAGCCCATCCTCTTTGAGCGTCTGCTGCATTTCTTCAACCGATTTTTTTACTGGCGTATGCAGCACGATCAAACGTTCGCCTTTTTTCTCATCGGGAACTGCCGTGACGGCAACGATCAAGTGATCGTCCGAATCGTCATCAGGTGTCGTATCGAGCAGGCGCGAAAGCACTTCTTCGATCTTAAGATGTGGAACCATCTCGCCACCGATTTTTGAAAATCGACTCATCCGACCGGTGATCTTGATGAATCCATCATCGTCAATCAGCGCGACGTCGCCCGTTTTGTACCAGCCATCAACGAGGACTTCTGCCGTGGCGTCTGGGCGATTCAAATAGCCCTTCATCACGTTGGGGCCGGTGATCCAAAGCATTCCTGACTGGTTGGCACCTAACTCTTCGCCCGAATCAAGGTCGGTTATCTTGGCAGCGCAATTGGGCATGGGGCGGCCAACGGTGCCTTCTTTTGCGTCGATTTGAAATTTCTTACCATCCTGCCGTGAATAAGGAATGTTGACCGCGGCCACCGGTGACAACTCCGTCGTGCCGTAGCCTTCGACCGGACGCACACCAAACTTTTGCTCAAACTCTTCACACAATTCCGGCGGCAATCGTTCGGCTCCGGCGATCGCCATGTCGAGTGTTTTAAACTGTTCCACTGTGCATCGACGCATGTAAGAACGCAGGAAGGTTGGAGTTGCAACCAGAATGGTTCCTTTGAATTTTTCGGTTATCTTTCCGATGATTTTTGAATCGAGCGGATTGAAATGGTAGACGCCTCGAATTGCGGTGGTCATCGGGACCCACAATGCGACGGTGTAACCCATCGAGTGAAAGAACGGCAGCACCGCGATAATGGAGTCCTCTGGAACGAGGGCTGCGACCTTCTCGATTCCCTGAGCGTTGCTCATGATATTACGCTGCGTCAACATCACGCCCTTGGGGACGCCCGTTGAGCCAGAGGTGAACACGATGGTGAGCGTGTCATCTGGTTTGATTTTATTCAGGCCAAGCATTCGGTTGAGAGCAAACGAAGGCAACGCGAACGCTTTGAAAGCGCCCAGTGCTTTGTCAACGCCACCGACTTTGTCTTTTAGATCGTCGAGGTAATAAACGTTGCAGTCGAATTCGAACTTGAATTTGTCGGCGACTTTTCGCGTCGTCAAAACGGTTTTGATGTCGGCTTCTTTTATACAGTGATTGATCAAGTCATTGGAAAGTGAATAGTTCAGGTTGATCGCTACACGTCTGTCCAGTGCCAATGCAACGTTGACGATAGCACCACCGACCGTCGGAGGAATTAAAACCGCGACGTTTTGCTCGGTGTCCTGAAGTACGTGTTTCCGCAGCAATTTCTGCAGAATCAACGCGCGCGTTAGAAGCTTGCCACCGGTCTCCTCTTGGTTGGTCGAGTCGGCGACCTTCGATCGAAACTTGCTGCGTTTACAAGCCTTGATGAATGCGGCGGGAGCAGAGACAAATTTTCCAGCATAGTTTTCCATTGTGTTTGCACTCAGCCTTTGCAGTGATTGTTGAATCTCAAACTTGGTTTCGACATTCTCAATTGGCTTGCCAATATGGATTGAAAGCGGCCGTCGAAATCCGTCAGGGAATTTCTTGAAGGCTTTCCCTTGCGAGTAGCTTGCGAGGCTGCCCCAAATTTCATCGAAGTAAACGGGAACGACAGGGACAGGATTTTCACGATCGATAATTTTGAACATGCCAGGCTTGATCGATTTGACTTGGCACTGACGCGAGATACCTCCCTCGGGAAACAACGCCACGATATCGCCATTCTTTGCCGCCTCTTTGGCAGATTCAAGTCCTCTTCGAATCGATTTAGGCCCACCGGAAATCAAAATAATCTGGCAGAACGCCGCCCATTTTTTCATCACGAAACTTGAGAAATTTCCGGCCCAGGCAATGATTCGAGGAAGCCTTGGAATAAAAACCATCATTATGATTCCGTCCAACCAAGAGCTGTGATTAGAGACAACGACGGCGCCGCCTTGCTCAGGGAAATTCTCAAGTCCGTTGACTTTTATGCGATAGATCAGACGAAGACCAATCACGAACAACAGCCGGACGGTTCGGCGAATCAACCGGTAAAGCGAGTACAGTAAAACAGGAAAAGTGATCAGCCCCATCACCAAGAAGACTTGCCGCGAGGTCAGTAACGGCAACTTCCCGCTTTGCGCGAGAGCTTTTTTTATCTGCCGACCGATTTTCGCTTCACTCGCGTTGGCTGCGGCTTCATCCTCTGAGTTCAGCGAAAGTGAGAGATCTCGCTTGAACTCTTCGCGATACGCCTCCAACCCCAGAGTCACCAATGCCAGTTTTTTAAAAGCCGCGGCTTTTTCATCGGCATCTTTTATTTCCGCAATTTTTAACTTAGCCGTTTCGTCTTGAAGCCGACGTCGTTTCGCATCAAACCAAACGAGTTCAGTCAGTGCGGCTTTGCGAATGGGCTCGGGTGCGCGATCGACAAATGATTTAATATTGGGTTGGGCTGGGTCGAATGGCGCCGCCTCAAACTCGGCGAGCAACGTCTTCACCGCCGTTTGCTGGTCCGGTGAAAGACTGGCCGACGTGAGTGCAGGCGAGACGTTGGCAAGCGAACCGTCACCCACTGGCATTCGGCACACGAACAATAAACCAAACATGACCAATATCCCGCCAAACGCCAAACAGTTTGTGGCAGCGAGAATTGAACCACGTTTTTCAACCGGGCTGTTGTGCTGAAGATACGAAGCGAGGGGCACGTCGAACATACCGGCGCTCAATCCAAGTCCGCCAAGTAGCAGGCATACCATCAGTTGCCCAGATCCAAATGTTTGTCCATTGATAAAATCGGCTGGAGAAAACCAAAGCAGTAACGAGAATACCGCAATCCCCAACGCACCTAGAGGGATCAAGCCTAACTCAATTCGGCCGGCAGAAATAATACCTGCGAGAACGCTTCCAAGTCCGATCCCAAGCGTGACTGCAATCAACAACGGTGTTCGATCGGACTCTAGTAGCCCGCCACTTTCCTCTGCGAATACGTCGATGTTGAGTTGCGCAAATGCTGCGATCGCCCAAAAGAACACAATCCCCAAGGCAACGCGAAATAGGATTCGATAACTAAACAATTGTCGAAGGTCGCGATAGGTTTCGCGGAAAAGGTTGATCGGAAAAACGGCATTCTTGTTTGCCGCAGGTAACGAGCGAACGAGAAAACTAAGAATCGTTCCAACGACAGCGATTCCCACCAACACAAAAGCCGCGGTACCAACATTAGATTGGCCTCGGCTGGTTACGTCTGACAACCAACCGCCCATCGCCATTCCGATCACGGTGGCGGACAACGTGGACAGGTTGAAAATTCCATTGCCTGCTGAGATTGTCGATTCGTCCAGCAATTCTGGAATAGTGCCGACTTTTGCCGGCGCAAACAAAGCAGACTGCATCCCCATCAGAAACACCGACCCGAGCAGCATGAAGAAAAACGGATCGATGCCCGCTGCAGGATTAGGAGTTCCCATCAATGCAACTGCGAGCACGCCGATCGCCATGATTACGATTTCCGCGATCTTACACGCAACGATGACGGAACTTTTTTTGTAGCGATCCGCCAACCAACCGGCGACAGTCGCGAACAAAATATAAGGGATGATGAAAAACGAAGAACCGACAACCAACAAGAGGCCTTGGTCTTCGGGAGCGAATTGATCTTTCCCAACTCCGATGACAAACCAACGAAAAACATTGTCGTTGATCGCGGTTAGCCATTGGGTCCAAAGCAAGCCTTGAAAGCTTGCTCCCCAAAGTGGCGAAGTTTGTTTTTTTGAATCTTTAGAGTCGAGCGAAGGTGCTTCACTGGAAGGTGAGTTCATTTTTAAATCGGCAATTTTCAGTGGATGTTGTCGACCGTTGCTCGTCGAAGGATCCACCCAAGATAACGCGTTCTGGCGAATAAATCCCTACCAATGTGCGATTTGCAGGTCCAAAATTGGAGAGTCCGACTCGATTTATCGCTGAGCAGCAGGATTCTGGCCATGTGGGGATGATTACTTCGCAAAACGTCGATGGGTTTCAATGAATCGGTGCGACTCAATCCGGTGTCGTTTTAAATTCTGGCAACCCAAAACCAGGTCGAATCAATTGCACACCCAACCAACACCAACTTCCTGTGGCCCAGCGCGTAAACAACGAAAGCCTCCAGCCGTGATATTTGCCGGCGCCTGAATCATCGATGTAATCGCTAATGTTTGTTGACGCTCAAGTTGAAATTGGACTTTAACGATAAACATTAACGTGTTGCGAATTTAGAAACGGAGTTCTAGTCGCCTAGTTTTGAAATGACTTGATCTGGAAAAAGCGATGCGACGAACTTCAACCATGACGATGGGATTCGTGCTGATATTTATTGGCATTCAACTTAACCTTGTTGAGACCTATGTGCTGACGCCGCGGTTCAGCAATTTCCTATCTGAAAACCGAGCGTTGGACCTGACGGGGCAAACGCAGTCGCCGTTTATGAATCAAGCGGCTGCCGTCAATTCAAATAGGCCGATGAATTTCGATCCTCAATTGAACGCCAACCAAAATAATCCGAACGCGCCCTACAATTCGCCCTACTATCAGGCATCATTTGCGAACGGGCAAATGGTGGCTCCGTTCAGCTCAGCGGCAAATCTGGGTCAACCAAAAACTTTCAGCCCACCTAAATGGCTTTGTTGGCCCGCCTTGTTTCTGGGTGCGGTTTTGTTTTTACAAGGGTTATCCATTCCGCGAAACAATGGTTAAAAACCAATCCAGATTTAACAATAAACCAATTGTCATAACCGGACATCGAGCATTTCAACTGACACAAAATAGATGAGAATTTCTCAACCTCTTGCCTTCCAAGGTGCGATGTAGAGAAGCATAGTCGGTCCAATTTTTTCCCAACGGACTTAGGCTATCAAAAGCACTAGCTCAATACGTAAGCGAATGAGATTCTGGTCCATCATTCGAAGACGTGGCGACTAGTGTTTTTCTTTTTGCGCATCTGGCCCGCAACTCGTTTGCAACCCTTCCTTTCCATTGTTTGGGTCGCGATAACCAATTTTTTTTGAAACGGCCAATGTTCTTTTTACGTCACTTGCCTTACTCAACCGTCTTTCCACTTACTGTCTAGCGAATAATCGCGGAATCCTCGAGTCGTGCTTTGACGCTGCCCAACTGCCGTCTATGATGGGAGTGTCCGCCAATCTTGGATTATTCTGTTCAAGTCCTCTGGCGGCCTGATGGGAAACCGCGGAACGAGATACCGTAATGGAAGATTATAAATGCATTGAGTTGGACAACGTCGAAGATGTTTCCGTTGTTAAATTCAAAGACCCCAAAGTCATGGACCCAGCACGCATCGAGACGATGGGCCAAGAATTACTCTCGCTAGTCAAAGGCGAAGAGTCAGAAAACGTCCTTATCAATTTTGAGAATGTCAGCTTTTTCTCAAGTGCAGCGATCAACAAACTGATCGTTTTGGAAAAACGAATTCGCGCTCAAGGTGGTCAGATCCGCCTTAGCAACCTCCGCCCAGAAGTGCGCGACTTGTTTAGTTACACCAATTTGGACTCGATGTTTCAAATCAAAGACGAACAATCTGAAGCAATTGAATCGTTTGAAAACTAGATTTCAGGCAGCGAGTGACGCGGCCGTTATTTTTTTGCTATGATTTCGTTGGCTAAGTTTTGACCGTAACAGTTTGATATTGGTCGGTGATCCGGAATAATGGATTATCACCAAACACTTCAAGGGATAATGTCGCACACAATGGGAAGCACGGCACAGGATTGGATCTACGACAATCAGGTCCCAAGCGATCCCGATAATTGCGCTCCAATCATAGGAATGATTTTGGACCAATTGGAGAAAAACAATTGGCCCAACAAAGATGTTTTTGGCATTCACATGGCAATGGAAGAAGCCATCATGAATGCGATCAAGCACGGCAATCACTGCGCTCCAGATAAAGACGTACATGTCTTGGTCGAAATCTCGGCGACTGATTTCTACTCTAAAGTCACTGATCAAGGTTGCGGGTTTAACCCGGACGATGTCCCTGATCCCACCGATGATGAGAACCTCGAAAAGACCTGCGGTCGCGGGGTGATGCTAATTAAGAACTTTGTTGACGAAGCAATTTACAACGAAGTAGGCAACTCGCTCGAACTAAAGAAGAAACGAACGAGTTGATCTTTGTTGTTGAATTGTTCATAACGCATCGACGTTGCGCTGCCCCGATTTCTTGTTGAGAAAATCAACCCCTCCTCAAAGGCAGCGAAAGCCCGCGAATCGTTTGAAATACTTTTGTCGAGCAAACACCCAAACGTCACTTGCTCAGACGCTGCATTTATTCCGACCCTGCAACCCAATCGTCGGTTCGAAACAACGACGCGGGCAAGCCTTCTTCATTGATCAGATTGGCACCTTCTGGATTTGCAGCCCAAGCGTATCGAACCGCCACGGGCGAAGGAACGTCAGGGCAATTCACGACCACTGTGTTGTCTTTGATCGTTGCTGTGGCCCAATGCCATTTCCTATCAGCGCCGGCGACTTCGAACCGTTGAAGCGATTTTCCATCGCGGGTTTTCAAACCTCCGCCAACATGATCAAACTCGATCGTCACCTTTCCGTCAGCAATCGTGTGTGATTTAAAAAGCGGTCCACTGACCACGACTTTTTTTCCGTACTGATTTGCAAGTGCCCACAACGCCAGACGGTTGCCGACAGTTTCTTTGTCCTTGGGATGGATATCGTTTGCGGCTCCCACGTCGTTGATGGTTGCCATTCCCGTTCCTTCTAACTCCAAAGTTAATCGTTGTTGGTTTTGCGCGATCGCCCAATCACTTTTGGCACCCGGCTCAACGGTTGCTTTCTTAAAATTAGCAAGCTGAACGAAGTAAAACGGAAAATTGGAATCCCAACGTGTTCGCCAGTCTTTGATCATTAGCGAAAACATTTCTTGGTAAATCACAGCCAATCCAGGTTTCGCATTGGCTTCTCCCTGGTACCAAATTGCACCTTTCATCGTGTATCCGACAAACGGATGAATCATGCCGTTGTACAAAACCGTAGGATTCCCTTCGGTCATGAAAGGATGTTTGATCTGTCGCGGCCGACGAGGGATTTTCTTTTGCTCAGCAGGGTTGGCTTTGTTGTGTGCGCGAATTGCCTTGGCCTTCACCTGCCACTTAGCAAGATTTGTTTCATTTCGAGTTTTTACCATTTCAGCGTCGAACGAATCTGCGATTTTATCAAGCTTGGCAAGCATCGTTTTGCCATGCGTGTTGCTTAACATCGCTTCGCGGCTGGTATAGCACTCCGAGCGTTTTCCGCCCCAACACGATTTAATGATTCCGACCGGCACACCCGTTTCTTTGTGAATCCGTTTCGCAAAGTAATAAGCAACCGCAGAAAACTCGCCCGAACTCTCTGGTGAACTCACATTCCATTTGCCAACGATATCTGTCTGCGGCTCCATTGCAGACGTGTTTTTTGCCAAGAACATTCGCACGCCTGGTATATTCGAATTTGCAATTTCAACTTCTGCGTTTTTCGCTTTCTTAAGCTCCCAAGCCATATTGGACTGTCCGCTTGCGAACCAGACTTCGCCAACCAAAACGTTTTTGATTTCGATTGTTCGACTGCCGTTGGTCACGACCAAGCTTGCACCTTCGGATCTAGCAGGAAGTTTTGAAAGTTCTAACTGCCACTTTCCTTTGTCGTCCGTCGTCGTGATCGCGGTCGCACTGTGAAACCGAACCGAGACTTCTGTTCGCGGTTCCGCCCAACCCCAAATCGCGATCGGTTGATCTCGCTGCAACACCATGTTGTCACTAAAAAACGACGGCAGTTTCAAACCCGCGGCTTCAGCAGTTTCGGAATTTACTTTTTCTGAACTTACCGTTTCGGCGCTACCATTCTCAGACGCATTTCCCGTCTGTAAAAAAATCAGCGTTAGAACCGAGAACGCACACAAAAAAAACAGCTTGGAAAAACGAGACATTGGGCACCTGATCGGAAGTGTTAAAAATGTGAGACGATACATTGTTGTAAATAGGTAGCGAAAATGCAGCCGTCATGATCGCCTTAATCGAGATCGATATCAAGAAAAACGGGACAATGATCTGAATGGAAAGCATCGTGCATGTGGGTGACTGATTTGATTTTGTACTGGATTGAATCACTAACGGAAGTGTAATCCAATCGCCAACCTTTATTGCTTTGGCGAGCAAACTGGGTCGTTCGCCACCACGTGTAGCTAACTTCATCGGGATGGAGCTTGCGAAACGCATCTACAAACCCGCCTTCAAACCACTTTGTCATCCAAGCCCGCTCTTCGGGCTTGAACCCGGAAGCGTTGCTGTTTCGCACCGGATCATTGATATCAATTTTCGCATGAGCGATGTTGTAGTCACCAACCACGATAATGTTTGGGCGTTCCTCCAGCAGATTCTCGACCCAATAATAAAAATCGTCGAGGAACTGCATCTTGAACGCTTGGCGCTCAGGCCCAGAACCTCCGTTGGGAAAGTAGCAATTGAGAATCGTGAACTCGCCAGCATCCGTTTCGAAGTCAGTTCGAATCACCCGGCCTTCATCATCGTATTTCGAGATCCCAAGACCTTTGAATACTCGCTTGGGCTTCCGTTTCGAAAACGTCGCGACACCGCTGTACCCTTTTCGCTTTGCCGAATGCCAATGATGCGTGTACCCGAGGCTTTCAATCAGCAGAACAGGGACATTTCCTTGGTGGGCTTTGGATTCTTGAATGCAAACGATATCGAACTGATGTTCGTCCATCCACTCGGTCAGATCTTTTTCCAACGCAGACCTGATCCCGTTGACGTTGTAGCTAACAATTTTCATTCAAGACGATATTTTGAGTTCGTTAAATCTAAATCCGCACCAGTGAAGTACCACTTACTCGACGGACTAGTTTTTTCATTTCTAAAACACTGATCGTCGAAAGCACTCGCGCGGGAGGCAGTTCGGTGAGCTCAATGATATCATCAAACTCAGTCGCGTCGGTACGAATTGCATTGAGGACTTTTGACTCCTGTTCGGTAAGCTTAAGCTCTGCCGGCCGGCGGATTAATTTTTCCTCGCCGACGGCAACCTCAGAAGCCATCGGGCCTAGCTCTTCCAAAACATCGTCCACGCTCTCAACTAGTTTCGCGCCGTCACGCAGCAAGCGATGACACCCTCGTGACATGCGGTTGTCGATTCGCCCGGGAACCGCGAATACTTCACGGCCTTGCTCCATAGCTAAACGCGCCGATATCAACGCACCGCTACGTTCGCCGGCTTCGACAACGATCACGCCTAAACTCAACCCGGTTACGATTCGGTTTCGTCGTGGAAACGAACCTGTTTTTGGAGCACTCAATGGCAACGACTCAGTAACAACCGCGCCTTGATTTTTGATCTCCTGAGCCAACACGTCGTGCTCGGGCGGATACATTTTCAAAAGCCCGCCTCCTAACACAGCAATCGTTCGTCCGCCTGCGTGGAGAGCACCGCGATGTGCCGCCGCGTCAATTCCTCTGGCCAAACCCGAAACGATCGTCATCCCTGCCATTGCCAACCCACGAGCCAGCTGTTCCGCGACTTTTGTGCCATAGTTACTTGCGTGGCGCGAACCCACGATTGCAATCCCGAGATTGTCTGCGGCCAAAAAATTGCCTTGCGCAAACAAAATCGAAGGCGGATCATAAATTTCATTCAATCGTTCAGGGTAAGATTTACCACCGCGTTCAAGAATCTTAATCTCGTTCTTTTGACAAATTTCCAGCTGCTCCTGCACGTTGGAGGATTCTTTTGCGGTCGCAATCTCTCTCAACAATTTTGCACCAACGCCGGGTACCTCGCGTAGCTTGGCCGGTTCGGCGTCGAGCACCTCGGCAGGTGAACCGAACGCTTGGACAAGATCGGCATATACCCTTGGCCCAATTCCCGGGACAAGACTCAAACACAACGCTGCCTCAGTCGCAGAATGAATCGAGGCTAGTTTATTTTCGGCCATGGATCATCTCACTTGAAAAGTCATTGAGCAGGATGGTGCATTTTTTAAGAGCACTGTTCTAAGAGCACCAATTAAAAAGTATTAATTATTTTGCAAACTCTCCAGTAGCATTGCGTCACCAGGAGAGTCAACTTCTTCCACGTGTCCAATTCTTGTCGGCAAGATCAGAACAAGTTTTCCGCGAGAAACTTTCTTGTCACGCTTCATCGCGTCGACCAGTTCTACGTGGTGTTGGGAAGGACATTCAACCGGAAGACCAACGTCTTTAAAAAGCTTGGTCTGCCGGTCCAGAAAACCTTGATCGACTCGGCCCATATTTCGTGCCAACCGACCGGCACACGTCATTCCGATTGAGATTGCTTGGCCGTGCAGATATTCGCCGTAACCAAAAATGGCTTCGATCGCGTGCCCAAACGTGTGACCGTAATTCAGAATGGCTCGACGGCCTGAGGTTTCTTTTTCATCTTCCTCGACGACGGTCGCCTTGCATTGGCAACACCAGGAAATAATCTTGGTCAACGTTTGCGAGTCTCGTGCGTTGATTTTCTCTACCGACGATTCCAAAAACTCGAAAAATGGAATGTCCATGATCAAGCCATATTTAATAACCTCGGCCATTCCAGCACAATAATTTCGCTCGTCCAACGTATTGAGAACCAGCGGATCGATCACAACTGATTCCGGCTGCCAGAAAGCACCGACCATGTTTTTGGCTTGAGGCAAATTGATTCCGACTTTACCACCGACGCTACTGTCGACTTGAGCCAATAAAGAAGTCGGGATCTGAATGAAATTCAAACCACGCCCATACGTCGCCGCGAGAAATCCAGCCAAGTCACCCACGACACCGCCGCCAAGTGCGACCACGAAAGATTTTCGATCCGTCCCAAACTCCACCATTTTTTGCCAGAGTCCATCACACGTCGACACCGATTTTGAAGTCTCGCCATGTGGCACCATGATCGTGTCAGTCCGCATTGCAAACGAGTCGATTTGCTCAACGACGTTAGACAAGTAGTGCTCCCCCACAATGTCATCAGTAACAACAACGACATGTTGGTTTTCCAGAAACGGAAGAAGACTGCCCGAAAGGCACCTCAAATTCCCTGGAGCAATTGCGATCGAGTACGTTCGGTCGCCCAAGTTAACAGTGACGTTTGAATCAGCGGATTGGGAAGGTGAGGCCAACGAAATTTCTCTCATACAACAAGGACGTTGAAGACCTTTATTGTCAGAGATAGTCCGGGCTTTCACAAGCTGTCGATTCGCCTGCCTACAACGCCCTCAAGACAGCCAGACGAAGCAATCCTCCGATGCCAATCCATGTCCGGCCAGCGAGCGGCGAAAAAAAGGGCGATAACATGCGAAACGATGCAAAAAAATGCCGCACAACGAACTAATTCGCGTCGTACAACAGCGGAAAAAATTGACCGCCCATTTTTTCGCCTTGGGGGACGGGAGGAATCCCGTTGAGCAGTGGATCATCCGTGTAAGACTCAACGCCATCTCGGATAACATTTAGCACGACCGCACGACGTGGAATTTCAGTTTTGTTATCAAACGATCCGTGAACCATCAACGGATGATGAAAAGTACAATGTCCCGGCTCAAGCTCAATCGCAACAGGATTTTGAAAAGCCTCTAATTGATCCGCATCGAGAACCTCGCGAATTGCTTCCATATCTCCCGCCAATCCCGTCACAGGCAACAACTCCCAATTGTGACTGCCGGGAATGTACTGAAGACATCCGTTTTCTTTGGTCGCTGGATCGAGCCCCGTCCAACAAGTCAGATGGGCCATCGGCCGCGTTCGAGTCCAGTAAGAATAGTCCTGGTGCCAAGCGACATTGCCGCCGTGTTTGGCAGGTTTGCAGAAAAGCTGGTCATGCCAAAACCGCACCGAGCCTTCCAACAATTGGCTGGCGGGAACCAAGAAAGCAGGATTCCACAGAATGTCGTGAAAACCCGGACGCAACCGCCACGCCCCAAGTGCATGAAATAAAACGCGGTTGGGATCGCCTGATTCGTTCGAATGGTACTCGTGCCACAACTCGCGACCATCATGTGTGGTGTCAAAAAACTCCGCTAACTCATTGCGAAGCGATTCAATCTGCGACTCATCAAAAAGCTTGACTCCAGCGAGATAGCCTTGCTCGTGAAAAAACTCGACTTGCTCATCTGAAAGCCGATACTTCTCCCACTCAGCATCTGAAATCGGACGCGGGAACATGGGCGTGATCGGTTCATGAACGGTGGAAAGATCGGTGGCCATTTCTTTTGTGCTTTCAGCGCGTCAATGGAACGAATTGAGGAAAATGAGAGGAACGTATAATTTGCGAATTTGATAAACCAGCAAAGTACTAACTTGCCTCTTCAGATGAATGTTCTTCGCCTGGAGTTTGAGCGGGTTTATTTTTTTCTTCCTGCAAACTTTTCAAAATTTCTTTGGCTTTGGCCACCAACTCTCGGCCCTCATTGGCTTCTTCGATATCTCCCCAACTGAAATCACCGTAAAGCTCAATGATTGATTGGTAAACCAATATCGCCTCATCTGTTTCAGTCGTCATCGCTGCATTGTTCATTGCCGTTCGGATCTGAGTCACGTTGGCCAAGATTTTCGCCAAGGCATCATTTTCGATTTTTATTTTGTAGCTCTTGGCAGCCTCAAGGCATTTTTTGTCACCATCACTCAGTGTCGCATCGTTGCGAAGGATATTTACGAAATTGGCCATCTTTCGTTTGGCAACATCCGGCTCGTCATCAGCCAGATCTACGATTGACAAAAACATCCGCTCGTTTTCGGTCAGCCGATTTTCACCTGGCAAGCTGCGACGAACCGCCAGCGTATTTGTCAGTGAGTTGTAAAGCCCAACCGCCTCGCCGATCCGCCTGATCTCCTCCACTTTTTCTGCACGGGGCTCGTCAGGATAGTGCTTGAGAAATAAATCAATCTCCTCAAGAACTTTATTGGGCCGAGCAATATTGTTTTCAATTTTCGTAAACAGCTCTTCGGCACTCGGCGGAAGAAACGCTTGATACGTCCCGTAGGCCCCCAAAAGGATCACCGCCAAAAGCCCCAATGCGACTGGCCAGATCGTTGATTTTTTCTCAAGCGGTTCATAACTCTCGCCAAAGTGTTTTTCGCGAATCTGATCGGTCACAGTATTGAAGTAATCAACCTGAACCGCGGCCGACGGACCATCGTCCAATTCTGATTCCGCGAGAGTCGCTTCGACAGTATTAGGGACAGAGTTCGTGACGGCAGTTTGACGTTTCGCTTGAATGTCAGTACCGACTTCGGTTCGTGGTGCCTTGAGATCGAACCCATTGTCGATATCGACTCGCGGAAGCTCCGCTGTTTTGGCCTCGCTGTAATCGCGAAGTGTTTGCTCCGCTTCCTCGATTTGATAAAGCAACGCCTGAGCAGTTTGAATTCGATTCTCTGGCCGCTTTGCCATCAGCTTTTTAATTAGCTCGTCAAGTTGCGGCGGTACATTTGGCACGACAGAACTAATTCTCGGTGCTGGAACACGAGTCAAATTCCGCAGCGACTCTTCAACAGAATTGGAAGTGAACGGCGGCTTGCCAGAGAGCAGGGTGAACATGACCGTGCCGAGGCTGTAGAGGTCGCTCCGAATCGTGACCGGCTCCCCCTTGGCTTGCTCGGGACTCATAAAGTCCATCGTGCCAAGTACATTCTCACCAGTGTTCTGCGAACTACCGAAACTTTTTGCGATTCCAAAATCGGTGATCTTTACGAAATCTGGTTTACCATCTTCGTCGGTTGTCATCAAAAGATTGCCGGGCTTAAGATCGCGATGAATGATCCCGCGGTCATGGGCGTGCCGAAGCCCTTTCGCAACGTCTTGGGCAACAGCCAAAATCTCACGCCAATCAAAACGATGGCCACGACGTTGCATTTGATAGAGACTGTTGCCTTCGACGAGTTCCATCGAAAAGAACAACATCGCGTCTTCCTGACCGTAACTCAGCAACCGAACAATGTTAGTATGATTGAGTTTGATCAGGGCTTTGATTTCAGATTCGAATCTGCCTCGAAAGTGCGGATCGTGGGCATACGTAGGAGCCAACACTTTGATCGCGTGAACTTCTCCCGTCTCCTCGTGTCGTCCACGATAGACGGTGCCCATCCCACCCCGGCCAAGCACGCCTTCGAATTTATAAGGGCCAATTTTCTCAAGTGCCATATCGAAGGCTTTCGGAGTATTACGACAGACGAACGTTTATTTTTTGTATGAGCTGAGACGCTGTCCCATTCTATCCGTTCCGTCGGTGCGAAAAAAAGGTGTTGGGCATGCACCATCATGATGTTCTGATCTAGAATACCAACGCGCCCCCCCGGTAGAAACGGTGCCAAGTTCCAGAGTGCTGAAATTGACCAAAATCCACCCAACTCGATTGCCCCAGGAGACTTTACTAGAGTCCTGCGCCGTAAAACGGACACGGGGCAGTGGTCCCGGCGGTCAACATCGCAACAAAGTTGAAACTGCGATCGTGATTACCCACACTCCAACAGGCGTCGTTGGGCAGGCAAGCGAAAAACGCAGCCAGAAACAAAATCGAGACGTCGCGGTTGAACGACTGCGTTTGAATCTGGCACTGGCGGTGCGATCGGAACTCGCTTCAGAGCCTCAACCAAGCGAATGCTGGCTGTCGCGAATCAAAGCCAAAAAAATCATTGTCAGCCCATCCCATTTCGATTACCCAGCCTTGATCGCGGAAGCGCTGGACTTTGTCGCTTTCCATTCCTTCGACGTTTCTACTGCCGCCAATGCAATGGGAGTTTCGACATCTCAACTGGTCAAATTTTTCAAAACCTGCCCGCCCGCATTTGAGATGGTGAATCGTGAACGAGCCAAACTAGACCTTCATCGGCTTGGATGAGCATCACGCGATCGAGCAATTTTGATTCTCGATGGTTGATTCCTGCGTGTCGTTTTCTACTGATTCCTTGATCGAAAAAATTGACGCGACACTCGATGGAAACGCAACCAGTCCATCCGCGTTGTGGCTTCGTTTTAACGGCGCGTCATGGGAAAAGAAAACTTGATCGATCTGCGGCTGAAACAAATCATTAATCTGTTTCACGCTGTTGATCCGCTCAACTCCTGGAATCGCCAAACTATAACCAAGCAGTTTTTCGTATCCCTCAGGATCAAGCGTTCCATACTCCAACCCAACCGCCATCACGCCGCCGGGTTTACAAACACGAATCATCTCGTTGGCCAATTGTTGCGGCTGCTCGCTGTAACTCACTGTCCAACCACAAATCACAACGTCAAACGAGTTGTCCTCGTAAGGCATCTGATGCATGTCACCGAGATCTATTTGTTTCGAATATGAAATCAAATCCAAGCCACGAACGCACTCGAGTGGCAAATCTAAATACGTTGAAGCAATCAACAAATCATTTTCGTTTCGAGGACCGATCAACAAAACGGATTTGGCTTCGCGAACGGATTCAATCACTGAAAGCGGTCGAATCAACAATTCGATCCGGCAGTTCGAAAAATCTTTGAGGCTTTTCAGGTTGTGTTGAATTGTTTCTTTGACCGAATGTTTCGAATCAAGCGTTTTGATTTTGTTACGCGCGATTGCCCACCGAAGTCGGGTTCGACCAATCAACTGACGCACCGAGTTGATCCGTAGTGCTTGGCGATTTCGAATTTTTGGTAAAAGTCTCATATCTGTTCCCTGACGCTTTTGACTGCATGAGCCACAAAGTATTGCCTCGGCAATGCCGCTGCTTACGCAAACTAAGTCTCTGAAAAATTAGCAAAGCAACGACGGTTGCTTGAAATTCGCTTTGCCATCGGTGCCGGCAAACCTGATGGGATGTGTATCAATGGATAGTTCTGTCCGAACAATGAATCGGCAAACTGAATCTGGAAAATCAACCGATCCCGAGCTTCAAGTGGCTTGCCTTTGTGAAGCCCTCTCGTATCCACCGCCAACATCGTTCCTGTTTTGCCCGTCAGTTCGACCATATCCTCAGCTGAATAATGCTCCAAGATTTCATCGTCACTCAAACGATCGTCTTTTAGGAGTGCCGCAGGTTTTCGTTTGTGAGAACCTCGCACGTAACAATGCGGACCGTTATCAGTCTCAACATCTGTTAGATAAACAAAGAACTTCACGAATTTCAAACGGTCCATATCAAAGTGGTAAAGCTGAGCCGCCCGCGACTGGAGTTGCTGGTCTTTCGTGGGAGCACTCCACCACATCGCCAAAACATCGAACACAGGGTTGAACCCTAGATAGTCTTGGGCGATTGAGAAAAAGTAAGGGTCGGTGGCCAATTGTTGAACCGTTTCGTTTTGAAACAAATCGTCGGCTTGGAATTGGTGACGGATCGCTTGTGGATTGGAACGATCAAAAATTGTTTTGCCAGTCGGATTTTTCGAACCATTGCTTGCATCAGTTTTAGGGGCCGTCGGCGTTCCCGGATTCGAAAGTGAATAATCAATCAGCGACTGACAAAGAGACTGAGGTAGCGTTCTTTGAAAAACGAAAAAGCCATCACGTCGGATCGCTGCGGCCGCATCTTTCACTTCATCCTGCGAAACGTTTTCGAAAAGACTTTCTTGTAAATTGGCACTTCGCTTGCGATGCAGCGCTTTACAGAGCCCACCCAACGCGTCGTTAAACCTGCCATTCGTTTTTCGATACAGCCGCCGCATGCTGGTGTAGGCTTCTGGGGGAGTGACACCATTCTTTTTAAAATGACGATAGCCAGCAGCAAAACTACGAAGATCACCCAGCGTCTCCGACGTTGAATGCTGGACACGTTTTGCCCAACGTGTGACTTTGCTCATCCTGTTTCCTTCAACCAATCCTTTGGAAGACATAAAGTGCAGTCGTTAGAATGCACCAACAGGATGACATCCAACCGCGTTTGCTCAAATACGAAGTTGGCCTTAATATCGATCGCTAGCAATTACCGTGAACCCGACATTGCCAAAACTGTCTGGGATTAAATGAAAATCCTGGAACTAAATAACAAACCAATAGCGGAGTTTCGCTACCTCAACGCTGGCCGAAAGGCCAATGCGTTTACAGTTGATAGGCTGCCGGTTTTCCACGGTACCGTCGATGACCTTCCCGCTTCGTTGGATGCGATAATGGTTACGGCTGATTTACAAGGCCTTGAAACACCGCAAACTTCACTTGGGCAACCGCCTCGCCTGATGGGGCAGATATTGCCCACGCAGATGACTCCAGTGTTTGCTGAACTTGGCATCGACGATTCGAATCGCATTGGTGCAATCCTCGCAGGCGACTTTTTTACTTACCAAGACCTTCACGGACGCGGCGGAACAGGAGACGTCTCAAAAGTTTGGAAAGCGTTTAGCCGCGAATTTAAATGGGTGGTCGGCGTGGCAGGCAACCACGATACGTTTGGGAAAAATAAAAGCACGCCTCCTCGATCAACGATGTCGCATGTTCATTTTCTCGATGGCGAACGATTGAACATTGATGGCATTCAAATCGCAGGAATCAGCGGCGTGATTGGAAACCCAGCCAAAAACTTTCGGCGCACTGATGAAGACATTCTTGAAACGGTTGAGCTGCTCACATCTACAACCACCGACATCGCTTTGATGCATGAAGGGCCAGACGGAAATCGTTCAGGCTATCGAGGCATCGAAGAAGTCCGAAAGATTGTCGAAAAGACCCGCCCGTCGCTCGTCATTCGTGGCCACAAGCACTGGCCCGAACCGCTGGTGGAACTTAGTTCCGGAGTTCAGATCCTCAACGTTGAGGCGACTGTCGTTGTCCTTACTCGAACAAGTGACAAATAACGAAGCGGCGACGATCAAACACGATTGCAACATTGCCGACGGAAGTTTGATTGCTCTCGAGTTTCTATCGTGCACGCTCAGAATTTTCGCCCTCCGGAGATTTGGCACAAAACCTTCCAGCGCGCTTCGGTGCGTTTCCCAATGCCCAATCATTGACCGGTCGATTTTCTGCAGAGCCGTTTAAAATCGTTCAATTTTAAATTTTCTCTTCAGCTCGCCACCCAACTCCCAGTCAACCGAACGGGCGTTTCGAGGACGCAAAATCCTCAATACCCAACCACTCTGAACCACTGCGTAGGATTCAATCCAAAAAGTGTCGTCTATTCACGCCTCGAGAACCCACCACGGCGGGGGAAACCTAGCTTTGGTGGATCTTTACAATCCGTCGCTCAAAACGCCCCTGCTCAGACAACTATTCCTGGATCAGCAATGACACAATTAGAATCGGCAAAGTACTTTCCCGAAGGATTCATGGAAGGCCTTGAACCGACAAAAGCGGCAGTAGTGTCGGACACCGCCACACGAACGGAAACCCTAGACCCAAATGCGCCGCCGGTTATGCAACAACCTGCAGCGTTGCCAAGCGAGAAATACTCAGGAGCACAGTGGACGTGGCAACTTACTGCCGTGGCATGGATGTGCGGCATCATTGGTTTCTGGGGCTTTGTAGGTAGCCTTGGGCAGCTTTGGGGGTTCATGGAATTTGAGCAATCACTCTCGATCCTTGATAAATACGGATCGGCAGAACAAGTGGCAGCCGGACAAGCGGCATTTGAATCCTTTAAAACGTTTGCCGTCTTTCACTACGGTCTCGTGTTTTTAAGAATGTTCGCTGCAGCATTCCTGCTGTTCAGCGTCGCGTCGATTAGAGGCATGAAAGTAGGTGCCAATACGCTAATGGCGATGGCCTGCATGGTCGGAATTTTCTACAATCTGTGCGACTTTTTCGTTACCTGGCTGACGACTCCGTCTGCTGAAGCAATGGATGTTCCTCCGGAGATCTACCAAACCATCGTCTTTTTCGCCCTCGGATTCCTCGGGGTCGTGATAGTCGTGAAAATCGTGATCTTCTCGGCGGTCTACTTCTTCATGTCCAACGACAATAACACGCTGTTGTTCTCAGGAAACAAATGCAGTCTGCTGAACTAAGGCTCAAGAAAGATGATTTGAGGCAGGACATTGGGCAAAACGGTCAATATTGAGATAGCGCCATTTGTGCCAAGTTCGTATTAGCAAACCATCCGATTTGATTTATTTGGCAAGTTTGGCACGATCATTGCTTTACTCAAAGTTGGAAGTGGTTCGCCCAAGATTGTGCAAGCAGTCGAGGGCGGAATAGAGACGAGGCAGTGCTTAGGTTGTCCACTTCGGTGGGCAATCTAAGCCGCAATTGTAAGATTTTTATTCGAAACAGGCTGGTAGGAGTAATTTACCTCTTACCAGTCTGTTTTATTTTAATACACCAAAATTGAACACATGCTCTTTTTTGATACACCACTTTTTCTCAAATTTGGATAGGAACTTACTGAAATTCAGTAACAATAGAAAAAAGTCATGAGACGCTTTTAACAAACAAATTCAACTGGAGCTGAGATGGGACCTGAATTGAGCCGTCTTCCCCAATATCGCACGCGACGTGGCATTTTTGGCAACGCCTTGCTTTTACGGCGATTTCTCGCAACCGCTTCCCTAGCACTCCTTCTTTTGCCGTCTCCAGGATGGGCAGCACCTTCGGCCGCTCAGGACACCGTTTCCACAGACGCGACGTCGCCGGACTCCAAGAGTCCCGAGATGGACACAACGATGCGAGTCATGACGATCAATTCGCTCGTTGAAAAAGTCTGGACAGAGTACGAAATCAAACCATCCAAAGACGCCACCGATGGCGAATGGTGCCGCCGAGTTTTTCTCGACATCCTTGGTCGAATCCCCAAGGTCGAAGAAGTTAAAAAGTTTGTCGCAAGTAAAGAAGACAACAAAAAACAAAAACTGGTCGAGTCGTTACTTTACGACGACGAGTACACCGAAGAGTTCGCTCGCAACATGACGACGGTTTGGACGAACCTCTTGATCGGACGCACTGGCGGAAACGCTAACAATTCGATGATCAGTCGAGCCGGGATGCAAAAGTTCATTCGAGATTCGTTTGCACGTGAGAAACCGTACGACAAATTTGTTCGCGAGCTGGTTACCGCAACCGGCACCACAACGCCCGGCGACAAAGACTTCAACGGTGCGACGAATTTCTTGATCGATAAAGTCAACGAAGAAAACGCGTCCTTGGCCACTGCGGCAACTACAAAAACATTTCTTGGCCTCCAAGTTCAATGCACGCAATGCCACAATCATCCGTTCAACGATTGGAAACAGCAAAAGTACTGGGAGATGAACGCCTTCTTCCGCCAGTCGCGAGCGTTTCGTGGTGCAATGCGTGCTCAAGACGGCGGAGTCGCTCGTTTGGCCGATCAGGATTTCGGTGGTGAAAGCAGGAGCAATTTTGACGAAGCCGAAATCTTTTACGAGATGCGAAACGGAAAAATGGCCGTCGCTTATCCTGTGTTCGTTGACGGAACTGAGATACCAAAATCCGGATACGTCAACGTTGTGAATCGACGTGAAAAACTAGCCGACCTAATGATCGACTCGCCAGCCTTTACGCGTTCGATCGCCAACAGAACGTGGGCGCATTTCATGGGCTACGGTTTCACATCTCCGGTTGATGATCTTGGCCCACACAACATTCCCTCCAATCCGGAACTGCTTGAGTTCCTCTCAAAGCAATTTCGATTGGTCGATTTTGACTTGAGACAATTGATCACCTGGGTCGCGTTGAGCAAACCTTATCAACTTTCAAGCCGTCGGAATTCAAGCAATCAACAAGACGATCCGTTGCTTGGTGAGACTCCAAAGTTTTCACATTTCTATCTTCGACAGATGGAAGCCGAACAACTCTACGAATCGTTCCTTGTCGCAACCGAGGCCAGCCAGTCTCGAGGAAGCTACGAAGAACAGGAACGACGAAAGAATCAGTGGCTGAACCAATTTAACCAAGCGTTCGGAACCGACGAGGGAGCCGAGTCGACTTCGTTTAATGGAACGATTCCGCAGGTCCTCATGTTGTTTAACGGCGACATGGTCAAACAAGCGACGGACACCAAAAAAGGCGGCATGATTGATCGACTGGTCAGCTCAGGAGCCAATTACAACAAATCAGTAGAACACCTCTTTTTGACTGGTCTCAGTCGAAAACCCAACGGTAAAGAACGTGATCTCGCGAAAAAGTTCCTGTCAGCAAGAAAAGGAGACCCAAAAGAAGCATTGCGCGACGTTTGGTGGGTCGTGCTCAACACGAACGAATTCATCTTTAACCATTAAATTCGCTTCCAACTCAAACACGACGCGTGAAAAGCCGACTACAATATAACAACAGCATCGTTTGATAACAAAGGACAACCAATGAACTTTCAAACTCCATCAGGCATGAACCGAAGACACTTCATGCGTCACCTAGCTGGTGCTTCGGCGATGGCCGGAACCGCTTTGGCCATGGGTAACACCCTCAAGGCGAACGCGACGACGCTGAAGAAAAACCGAAAGGCCGCAATTCTGTTGTGGATGGGTGGTGGCCCTTCAACGATGGACATCTGGGACCTCAAGCCAGGGTCTGACACTGGCGGACCGTTCAAAGAAATCGCAACCAACGGCGACGTCAAAATCTGCGAACACATGCCGATGATGGCAAAGAACATGGACAAGATGTCGATCGTCCGTTCCATGAGCACACGCGAAGCCGACCACATGCGCGGCCGCTACTACATGCACACCGGTTATGTTCCCAACCCCAACGTGCAGCATCCGAGTTACGGTTCGGTGATCGCACACGAGTTGGCTGCGACACGGCCAGATCTTGAAATTCCTCCATTCGTTTCTGTTGGCGGCAACAGCGAAGGACCAGGCTTCCTTGGAATGTCATGGGCTCCATTCTCCGTCGATCCAAACGGTCGCGTCAGAAACTTGGACATGGGCATCGAGCCAGCTCGGCTAACTCAGCGAATGCAAGCCCTGAAAATGATGGAAACAGGCTTCATTGATGACAACCGTGGCATCGCTGCAAACGAACACGCGAAAGTTCTGCAAAAAACGCTGAGCCTGATGACGAGCGATCAAATGTCCGCGTTTAAAGTAACAACGGAACCGCAAGCCGTTCAAGAACGTTACGGCACGACTAACTTTGGTCGGGGTTGCCTGATGGCTCGACGTCTTGTCGAAGCCGGAGTGCCGTTCGTCGAAGTCAGCCTTGGCGGTTGGGACAATCACCAGAACATTTTCCCAACACTTCAAAATCAGAAATTGCCTGAGCTTGATCGTGCGATGAGTGCTTTGATGGAAGATCTCGCTCAGCGTGAGTTGCTTGACGACACTGCCGTTATTTGGATGGGTGAATTCAGCCGTACTCCTCGAATCAATGGAAACAACGGTCGAGACCACTGGGCTCGCAGTTGGAGTGCCGTTGTCGGTGGTGCCGGAATGAACTCTGGTATCGCAGTCGGAAAAACAAACGAAGACGGCACGCGGGTTGACGGTACTTCTTATTCTTCAGAAGACCTGATGGCCACCGTTTGCAAGTCGCTTGGAATTTCACTCGACACGACATTCACGAGCCAAAGCGGTCGACCAATGAAGATCGCCAATAGCGGTAAAGTGATCAAAGAGTTGACCAGCTAGTTCAAGCTTGGCTCAATCGAAAAACACAAAGACGAGGGCAATCTTGCTCTCGTCTTTTTTTGTACGCTCACGCTTCATGCGAGTTGATGAATTTAGAATGGCGAACTTCATGGGCTCATTGCAGCGTCTGGATGTGGCCTTCATCGCCTGACCTTCATTTCCAACTTAGAAATCCTTGTAGATGGATCTTGTTAAAGATCCTGAACGGCTCTCCCGCTAAAGGATCTTTAACAAGATCCACTCCCCCTCGCTGCGAGCATTCCGATCAAAAGCCTAGGGAAGGGCACCACGGCACTGCACAACAACCACCGCGTTTCACATTGAAAACTCTCAAACGCTCTGATGGTTAACTCCGATCGTCGCATATATGATGAAGAGCCACATACCAACGGCTTTTGCTTGTTTCGTCTTCGCTAATTTCCCAACCACTTATGATTAGATACGCGTCCACCATTTTCCTAAGCGCGTTCCTGCTGTTTCAAGTTCAGCCGATGATCGCAAAGTTCATCCTGCCTTGGTTCGGCGGAACGTCGTCGGTTTGGACGACGTGCATGCTCTTTTTCCAGTTCGCGTTGCTGCTTGGTTACTGCTACGCCCATTTGGTAAACAGGTACCTGACTCACAAACAGCAATGGATCTTGCACGCCTGCCTGATGGCCGTCGCGCTCATTTTCCTCCCCGTCCAGCCAAGCGACAGCTGGAAACCAGCTGGAACCGAAGATCCCACCTGGCGCATGCTGACGCTATTGGCAGTTTCGATTGGGTTTCCCTTTTTTCTTTTATCCACCACCGGACCGTTAGTCCAAAGTTGGCAAAGCCAAACCCATCCCAATAAATCGGCCTATCGTTTGTTTGCAATGTCAAATTTTGGCTCGCTACTGGGATTGCTCGGTTACCCATTCTTGGTCGAGCCGTATTTGCGGCTGGGAAACCAGTCGTTGTATTGGTCGATCGGTTTCATTTTGTTCGCATTGTTGTGCCTCGGTTCGGGTTGGCAACTCTTTAGAGCGCCAGAAAAGTCCGAACTGCCGCAACGAAACCCATTTGCCGCTCCAAAGAACTCAAACGAGAAAACAAGATCGGCCAACCTTTTCAATTGCGTCACCTGGACGTTGCTGGCTTTCGCAGCGTCGGCAATGTTGCTCGCCACAACCAACCAAATGTGCCAGGAAGTCGCTTCGGTGCCGTTCCTTTGGGTGCTGCCGTTGGCACTTTATCTTCTGACATTCATTATTTGTTTTGAAAACCCACGCTGGTATCGCCGAAGCTTCTTTTTTCCACTGACGTTTATTTCGTCGCTGATTGCAATCTGGCTTTTGTCGGAGGGTACTTCCGTGCCGCTGCCAATTCAAGTTTCTGGATACGCCCTGGTTATGTTCGCATGCTGCATCAGTTGCCATGGCGAACTGGCTCAAGCGAAACCCGCGGAGAAAGACCTGACCCTGTTTTACTTGATGATTTCAGTTGGTGGTGCGCTCGGTGGAATCTTTGTTGTGATCGTCGCCCCGCGATTGTTCAACGCTTATTTCGAATTCCACATTTCCCTCGCGCTCTGCGTCGGACTTTCGTCACTCGCATTTCTGTGCCTCCACAGGGCACCGGAAACCGCGGGAAAATGGCATCACATTTTTCGCTGGGCAACGTTGCTCATTGCAATCGCCGTGATTGGAATAACGACCGGCAAAGCCATCAAAGAGCAGAACACTCTCGAGGCATCTAACGTTATCTTTCGGACCAGAAATTCGTACGGCACGCTGTATGTTCAGACCTACAAGAACGATGAGGGTGGCGAGAAATTCAGAAGCCTAGTCAACGGGCGAATTAAACACGGCACCCAAACCACCTCTCCAGAATTCGCCAACGCACCGATCTCCTATTACAGCCCTGCCACTGGTGTAGGTGCTGCGTTTGAGTATTTGCGTAACCCCTCTACTCCTGAGGAATTTGCTCCGCTAAGCCCACTACACTTTGGAGTTGTCGGATTGGGGACTGGAACAATGGCCGCTTGGGGAGAGCCGGGTGACTCGATCAAGTTTTATGAAATCAACCCAGCCGTCGAAGTCGTCGCAAGAGATTTCTTTTCGTACTTAAGTGACTCAAAAGCAGAAAACATCGAAGTCATCATTGGCGACGCAAGAATTCAACTTGAACGCCACCAAAACGAATTTGGCAGCGAAAAATTTGACTTATTGGCAATCGACGCTTTTAGCAGCGACGCGATTCCCATGCATTTATTGACGCGGGAGTGTTTCAAACTTTATTGCGACAACCTTTCCGACAGAGGGATTCTTGCGATTCACATCTCCAACCGATACCTCAATCTTGGGATCGTTGTTTACAACCTCTCCAACGAACTTGGATACACGCCTTTTCTATTCAGCAACGATGAGGACGAAGATGCGGAAACGGACGCGTCCAACTGGGTCTTGGTTGTAAAAAACAAGTCACTCATTGAGGAAATCGGAATGGACGCAAGGTTCGTTGAGTGGCGGCAACCGATCGCCGATACGATTTGGACTGACGATTTTGGATCGCTAACTGAAGTCATGAGCATCTCGAACACCAAAAATTTTGCGACCGAAAAACTAGAACAAGTACTTGGCTTCCTCGGGTTAAAAGATGACTCCGACGCAGACGAAAAAGTTGAACCTGAAGAAGATGATTCAGAATCCAATGATACTGAAGAAGGCGAATAACCCAATCGGCGGCGTGTCAGCGACACTCGCAGGTGTTCACAACTTCGCCACTGTTCACTTGAGAATCGTTCTGACTTCGTCTGCCCAAACTTCCTTTGCCCACAACACGTCCGAGTAAGGCGATACCTAGGAAACCGACCAGCCGGCGTCTTCCAAGATGAAGATCATTCCCGGTCGAGCGATCGTATTGGTCGTGTGAATGATGATTGGGCAAACGGCCTCTCGGGTTGAAAGAAATTCCGTGACATCGCGACCAATTCCCGGATCGAAAACTTTTCCGTCACGTTCACGATTTGGCCCCAGGTCATGGTCGAGGCAAATAAGAACACACGACTCCAAGTTTTCTTCAAACCAAGCGTTAATGCCGGGTGCGTTATCAAAAGTAACAACTTTTAACTGCGGATATCGCTTGGCCAAAATCGGTACCATCGCCTCCAAGCGATCGAATTCGTCGTCCAAAATTGCGATTGTGTCGTTTTTCATTTGGTTTCAAGCATCGTCATCACAGGGATGGAAAATCTCATAGCTTCGCGATTGGCCCGAAAAGATGCTATCACAATCCCGATGCAAAATCGCTCTAGCTGAAAAATCACAATTCGATTTTAATTACTTACTGACAAATTTAATTCAAGTTAAGACCCAGCTTATTTTCAAACATTTTATCTGGTTCGTCAGGAAAGGAAGCCTGCAACAATGAGACGTTTAGACGAGCTCGCAGCTTTAGTTGGCGGAGAAGTTACCACTCAACCAGATTTGGAAATCTCTGGCGCCGGTTCTATCTCGCGAGCGGGCACAACCGAAATCACTTTCGTTACATCGCCAAAGCATTTCGAAGACTTTCTAAAAAGCAGCGCGGCTGCGGCAGTCGTGAGTTTCGAACTCGATGGAAACGCGACGCCGACGGGCAAGCCTTGCATCCAGGTCGACAATGTCGAAGACTCTTTCGCGGAAATCGTAGCGCTGTTCAAACCCCCCGTCCAACGCGAACGTGTCGGCATCAGCCACCAAGCCATCGTTAGTCCCACAGCAAAAATCAGCGACGACGTTTGCATCTACCCCGGTGCCGTCGTCATGGACAACGTTGAGATCGGATGTGGCTCTGTTATTTTTCCAAACGCAACGGTGATGGAAAATTGCAAAATCGGGGCCAACGTTCGGATCTTTCCCGGCGCCGTCCTTTACGAAAACACTGTCGTTGGTGACCGGTCCATCATCCACGCCGGAGCCGTCATTGGCGCATTTGGTTTTGGTTACAAATCGGGCTCTGGACAACACGTCCTGTCGGCTCAACTTGGTAATGTCGTAATCGGTGACGATGTTGAAATTGGAGCCAACTCGACGATTGACCGTGGAACCTACGATTCAACCGTGATTGGATCTGGTACGAAGATCGACGACCTTGTTATGGTTGGGCACAACAGCGTTGTTGGCAAACACAACATGTATTGCTCCCAAGTCGGCATCGCTGGCAGTTGCACCATTGGCGATTACGTCGTCATGGGCGGGCAAGTCGGATTGGCCGATCACTTAACGCTCGGATCACATGTCACTCTTGGAGCCAAGTCAGGCTTGATGCATGACATGGCGGACAATTTAAAGTTCTTTGGCATTCCAGCGAGACCTGCACGCGAGCAATTACAAATTTATGCCAGTAGTGCAAAACTTCCAGAAATGCGAAAAGCACTAACGAAACTTTCAAAGCAAGTCGAAACGCTTTCGAATGCCGTGATGCAAGATGGGCAAGACTCAAACGATACAAAAGCGGCTTAGCCCAAAGCCCCCTCATCAGTAAAAGAGCCTCACCAGTAAAAGCCGCGCGATGATAAAACTCCTGAAAAATAATGCGGCTTGATGAAAAACTACGCGGCGAACTTCGATATGAAACCTGCCACATAAAAAGCTGCTCATTCACTCAGTCGTTGCCTGTAGAAATTTGGTTGATGATCATCGAAAACTAATGGATCAGAAAACTCAACCTAAAAAAATTGGACTCGTCGCGGGCTGGGGGCAATTCCCGGTTCGCGTCGCCAAGAACTTGATAGAACAAGGTCACGAAGTCCATTGCGTTGCCATCAAAGGCCACGCGGATCCTTTGTTGGCGGACCTTTGCCACAGCTACCGCGTGTTTGGAATGGGACGCATGGGAGCCCAAGTCAGATTCTTGCGTCGGGCGGGCGTTGGCCAAGCGACGATGGCTGGCAAAATTTTCAAAACCCTGCTGTTCAAGAAACGCCGGGATTTGCTCTGGCACCTACCTGACCTTACTTGTGTTCGGCATTTTTATCCCGTCTTTATTTCGCGAACCACTGACCAACGCGATGACACTTTGTTAAACATGGTCGTCGATTTGTATTCCGGCAAAGGAATCAATTTCGCTCCCCCTACAGATTTCGCACCGGAGTTACTCGTGAAAGAAGGGACGCTCACTCGGACTTCACCGTCGAGTTCGCAAATGAGAGATATCAAATTTGGCTGGGCGATGGCCAAACAAATGGGGGGGCTAGACATCGGGCAAACCGTCGTGGTCAAAGACCAAGCCGTGATGGCAGTCGAAGCGATCGAAGGCACTGACGAGTGTATTCGCCGCGCAGGAGGACTGTGCCACGGTGGGTTCACCGTCGTCAAAGTCGCCAAACCAAATCAAGACATGCGTTTCGACGTGCCAACCGTCGGCGTGGGAACCATTGAAACCATCTCAAAAGCTGGCGGGAAAATCCTGGCAATCGAAGCCGAACAAACCATTGTGCTCGATGAAGAGGCCACCATCAAAATGGCCGAAAAGCTTGGCATCTCAATCGTTGCCTTAAAAGGCGAACAAGATTTCTCCAGCCTTGGACTGGAAGCAAGAACAGCCTGAATTCGCAAGCGACGATTTAGCTCGAGTGCAAAAAAATGCACATGGCTCATCAAAGCTTAACCAGCGTCCGCGATGATCTGACCGACTTGGCTATTCATCTGCCCGCGAGTCAATACTTGATCGAACCCTCCCGCTTTGGCTTGCTCAAGCAACTCCACATGGACGTGTTGTGCATACGCGATCGACAACGGGCAAACGGAATCAGGAAGCTCCCGAATCTCATTCCCTAACTCTTCTACGCTTAACCCCGGCGTTTGCAAATCAACAAGCAAAAGGTGGGGGCGTTTTTCCTGGATCACCTTCAATGCACTTGCTACCGAGCCTACCGTCTTTAGTTTCTTTTCATGCTCCCTAGCATGCGAACTGGCGTTAGAAGACATCATCAGGTCTTGGGTAAGAAATACGATCATAGGTCTACATCGAATTCGAAAATGCGGTCAAAAAAATCGCACGAATCAAACAACGTTTACCCGCACAACCGATGGTTTGTTGTAATGTCTTTCACGACAAAACGCCATACGCTGATCAACCTATGCCGCTTGACAATGCTGATTGATAGCCACACGTGCCACCGCATCGCATGATTGCGTGAAAATAGTCGAAATCAACCAAACAAACCCCAAATGCCATTGAGCAACAGGGCGCTGGCTTGGTACTCTCCCAACGCGAAATAAAGCGATCAAAGGATTGATTGCTTTAGGTCCTTCGGCAGGGATCGACGTTTAAATTGGAACCTTTTGATCAAGGATGATCGAATGCGGTTGGCAAAAACTTATTTGATAAATTCGATTTGCATTGTGGCAGCAAGTATCGCGATGCATGGATCCTGCTTGGCCCAAACTCAAAACGGCTTGGTGCAGAATCATCTCTCACCGTTGGAAAATCGAAACTCTCAAAAATCTGAGACAAACGAAAAAGCTACGAGCAAACCGACGGCAGATAAACCTCTCGTACTTTCCTCGCGAATTCATCTTCAAAAAGGGACCAACCTCGGATACCTCGTTGTCAAAGTTGACCTCTTAAAAGGCAGCCACATCTACTCGCTGACTCAAAAAGGCAATGTCACGGCTTCGAAAATCAAAGTAGCCGCCAACGAAAAATTTAGAATCGGTGGGGAGTTCAGCCCCGATCGTCCTGCTAACGTTTCCAACGATCCGATTCTCAAACAACGAGTTGAAAAGCATTTAGATTCGGTTCAGTTTTTTGCACCGATCGAAATTGCTCCGGGAACCGATATCGCCAAATTGAAAGTAGACCTAACTTTCGATGGGCTTGTTTGCTCGGGTAGCAACTGCATGCCGGTGATGGCGAAAAAATTCCAAGGTAGCTTCGCGGGGTACTTTGAGCGAACGGCTCAAAAACAAACAATCCCCCAGACTTCGGGGAATAACACTTTCCGGTAGTGTTCACATCGTGTTCACATCGAATGCGAGCGAAATTTCATTCGCTTTTTTTGTTTAACCAACTTCAAAGCTGAACAAACTCTCGCAGCTAAACTCCAAGCGCGATACGGCTCACATTTCAGTCAACTAAATTCGAAATCAGACAGACTTTCGGTTTAATCGCTGAACCGGCTCACTGGCCAAGCGTAAAAATGTTACGCCAAATTCGGAGCCCACACGTGCGCCAATTGCCGACGAATGAAAGTAGTGTAGGCCCGCGAAAAATGATATAACGTCATTTGATTGGCGGTTATGAACTTCTTTTTGAGCCGCGTTTAACTAGAATCTTTCGAATTGCATCCAGCTTCTGCAGTTCACACTCCTGGAAATTTGAATATGAATTCTTCTTTTAGAATCCATCACTACGCTCGATTTGCTTTGCCGCTCGCATATGCGATTGCGTTCGCCATTATTGGTTTGGCAATCGCTGCCAACCCCGCCCACTCGGCGCAAGATCTGTTTTTGAAAGATCAGTTTGGCGATACAGGAGGCGAACTCGAAGATCCTGTTTCACTGTCGGCAGAATTCAAAATCAAAACCGGCACACGGCAAGGCATTTTGAATGTTCAAGCTGACATTGATCCAGCGTGGCACATTTTCTCCCTGGACCAAAAAAAGGGACCTATGCCATCCAAGATCACAGTCTTGGAGTCGAACAAATACAAACTAGTTGGCAAATTCAAACCAGACCACAAACCAGAAACACACTACAGCGAAGATTTCAAAAGCGACGTTGAAGAACACGAAGGCACCGTCGTTTGGTCCGCACCAATCATGATCAGTGACGATGTCGACATTGAAGATGTCATTATCGAAGTCGTCTACAACGGCCAAACCTGCGAATCAAAAGTTGGCGGCGTTTGCCTTCCAATTCAAAATGTTGAAATCGAAGCTGAATTTGAAGGCTTTGATGATTCAATCGAAGTCGTCGAGATCAAGCCTCCTGCGAAAGCCATCGATTTCACTCCAGATGGACTACACGCAAAAATCAAAGCTCGAATCATTCGTGCCGCTGGAACAGACCAACCGATCGTCCCCGGCGACGTTGTAAAATTAGAGTTCACCGCGACGTCGATCGATGACTACCACGTTTACGCTTACGATTTGGGAGAAACCCCTTACTTGGCAACGGTCGTGGGATTCACTGAAACCAACGATTGGAACATCACCGGCCCTTCGACTTCTGTAGAACCAGTCGAGGGTGAGTTCATGGGTGAACCCGTCCGCTACCACCACGATCCAATCACATGGACATTCTTGGTTTCGATCCCCGAAACAGCAGAAGAAAAAACTTACAATCTAGCCGGTGCGATGGGAATTCAAACTTGCACTGACACCGGTTGTGACCTTCCAGGTGGAGTCGAATTCTCAGTCGAGATCCCGCTGGGAAAAGTTTCCTCTGCTGTTGTCGTTCTCAAAAACGGAGACTACGACCAAGCGAAAGAAGCGATCAACGCTGGTGGAGCCGCGAAACCATTTGAAGGTGCCGCCCCTGAGATCAAAGTTGAAACAACGAAAGAAGAAGATCGCAGCGAATCGGTCAAGGAAACCGTTTCACCAGAATTGGCAAGCACAATGGCCGGCCTCTACAACGCTGACGAAAAAATCAACTATGTCACGATCAACAACGCGGCCAAGGCGACGTTTTGGACTGCAATCTTCGGTGCGTTTATCGGCGGCATTCTGCTTAACTTGATGCCCTGCGTGTTCCCAGTCCTTGGCCTAAAAGTCATGGGCTTTGTTCAGCAAGCCGGAAGTGACCCCAAGAAAATTCGCAACCATGGGCTGGCATTCACCGCGGGCTTGGTCGTTTCGATGTGGATTCTTGCAGGTGTGATTTTGTTCCTAAAACTATCCCTCGGCCAATCGGTTAACTGGGGCCAACAGATGGGCAATCCGTACTTTGTTTGTGCGATGATTGTTCTGCTGTTTTTGCTTGGCCTCAACATGGCTGGCTTGTTTGAAATCGGAACATCATTGTCGTCAGTTGGTGGCAACACGAAACAAAAAGGATACGCCGGATCGTTCTTTTCCGGCATCCTAACCACACTTATCGCAACACCGTGCTCCGGACCGTTTCTAGGAGCCGCGATGGGATACACGATCGCCCAACCTGCTGCGATCGCTTTGTTTCTGTTCACGGTTTTCGCTCTCGGAATTTCGATGCCGTATTTGGTTTTGTCGTTCTTCCCCTCATTGATCAGTCGCCTACCGCGGCCAGGGGAATGGATGGAAACTTTCAAAGTCATCATGGCTTTCACGTTGTTTGCTGTGGTTGCATTTTTCGCCAAGACATTCGGAGCGCAAACGGGTGTCATCGGACTTTCTTGGCTGGTCATGGCATTGGTTGTGATTGGATTGGCAGCTTACATGTACGGCAAATGGAGCCCGAGTGATGTCCCTGCTAACAAAAGATTCCTGCTCGGTTTTTTAATCTCAGGTTTGCTTTTGGCTGTTGGCGGAAAGATGTGCTACGACGCGTCCGGATACAAAGGCCCCGTTCTTTCGCATGGTGCCTGGAAGCCTTGGTCGCCCGGAAAAGTTGAATACACACTTGCATCGAAAAAGAAAATTATCTGGGTCGACTACACCGCAGATTGGTGACTGACGTGCAAAGTAAATGAGAAGCGTGTCTTCTCAAACGCCCTTGTGAAAGCAAAACTGAAAGAGCTAGATGTCGAATTGATCGTGGCTGACATGACTGACAACGATCAGTCAATTAGCAAAGACCTCGCGCGGGCCGACCGACGCGTGATCCCAGTGAACTTGATCTACCCAGCAAATTACCCCGAGCAGCCAGCGATCCTGTTGGAAGAATTAATTTCCCCCGCCGATGCGATCAAGGCACTCGAGCGTGCAGCGGAAAGCGGAGGGTCGAACGAACCTGTGGTAACGGCGTCGAGGTAATTGGGGCGCAGCCTACCAGTGGGCAGGCTCGCGTTCAGTTTAATTCCAGGCGAGGCAGCTTCTTCACTTTCATCAATGTTAGTCTAAGTCGCCCAGCTCCAAGCTTCTCAAAAATGCCGATCGTGGCTGAAAGAATCAATCAACTTCAACCGTTTGTGCTTTGCCTTGCGACCTGATCCTGTGGCAAGCGTAAAAACGGCTGATGTAGGTTGGTCGCCGCCGTTCTCATTTCCGTCTACTTTCCGGATCTGAGCGGCGTAGATCCAGCGTTCCTCGTAAACCGACGATCTCCCGATCGCAAACTTAGCCCACCATTAGTGCTTGCCCGCGCGCACTCATCGCCGCAAACTTCACAACGTCATTGCGAGCCTGCGGCACCTACAGTCATTTGGGGCATCTCGCCCCTGCCTGATTACTGGCAATTCTTCGCCGCCTGTTTCAAGGCTCGCAAATATACCATCCATTTCTTGTGAAAAAAAATCTTGACACGTTGCTATGCCAACGATACTATGCAGTACATAGCTACAGGCAACAAAAGGAAACGCGATGAAACTTGAGCGAGAGATGATGCGTGGGGCAGGACCGACAGCTGTCATGCATTTGCTGGTGGACGGGGAAATGTATGGCTATGAGTTGATTGAAACGCTGGCGAAGAAATCAAAAGGCATTTTTACGCTGGGCCAATCAACGCTCTACCCGATGCTATACAACCTTGAATCCAAAGGGCTTGTCGCGTCCAAGGAAAGGAAAGGCGAAAACGGTCGCAAGCGTCGTTATTATCGCCTAACCGCAAAAGGCAAAAAGAAACTTGAGTCCGACCGACAACAATGGGCCTCACTTGTTGAGGGCATGGGTGCACTTGGGATCACCCGCGACCGATCTGACGTTAGCCGTCCTATCAGCGATTGGAATCTTGGCGGAGCGACGGCATGAGCAGCGTGCTTCCCAACCTAAAAAAGATCTACCGCACACCGCTCTCGGACCTCATACGACTTCGTTTGACCAATCGACTGGACTGGCGAGCTGCGATTTCCCAGTCAGAACTCCCTGTAGATGTTCAACACACCATCACAAACGTCGTGGCGCAAACGGGGCTTTGGCGATCCGAAAAAGCAAGTGTTGCCGACGAGTTAATCTCGCACTTCAAAGACGGCAACGATTCAGGACTTACCTACGAAAATCTTCTCAACACGTTTGGTGATGCCTCGGTGGCATCCCGTCTAATCCGCAGAGCAAAACAAAGGAACCGTTCGATGGCCAGTAAGATTGCAAAAGCGTTTGGTTGGACAACATTGGCAGCGCTCATTTCGATTGTTTTGTTTTGGTTCTACTTTCGGTCGCTCAAAGCCAATCCTACCGTCAACTACTTGGCAACGATTACAGAATCCGTTCGCACAGCCGATGACGATGACAAAGCTTGGCCGCTCTACCGTGACGCTTGGATCAAGCATCGTTTTTGCAGTGCCAAGGAACAGGGAGCCTACTACCAAGTGCTGAACAATGACCTCGGCAGAACCTGCAGCCCAACGGATGATAAATGGGATGAAGCAGTAACCTGGGTTGAAAGCCGGAAAGACCTACTCGATGCATTTCGATCAGGTGCCGATCGCCCGCTGCTGGGAATTGAACTCCAGTCAAAAATCGAAGACTACTCAGACATTGATCAACAAGCCTTGCACCCTGACTGGCACGACAGAAAACCCGCCACGAAAGAAGCCCCCACTACTGCCGAAACGGTAGTCGGAGACAGTACAGAATCTGAGGAGTTCGTTGGAGGAACGGTCATCGGCACTTTGATGCAGCACATCCAAATGATTCGCGTGGCTGCACAGATGTTTCAAATTGACACCCAAATCGCAATCGAGCAAAAAGATTCACAGCGAGCCCTGATCAATATCCAAACAACAGCGGCACTCGCGAATCAGATCACCGACACTAACTTTATCGTGACTCACCTTGTAAGTGAAAACGTTGCCCAACAGGCGTTCGAGCAAATTGAGCTGGTATTAACTCAATCCCCTGAGCTTTTGACGGATGACCAACTGAACACCCTTCAGGCTACCGCAACAAAATATCAACTGGACCTGGCGTCGGGATTCGAGACCTACAAAGTATCAATCAGAGACATTGTCCAACAAATCTATACTGACAACGGCGATGGCGATGGCCAAATCACTCAATATGGATTGGCGGTCATGTCTGGGCTCACCAGCGGAGACGATAAAAAGAATACAACAGCGTTTCTCTACAACCTGATGCGGTCATCACGAAAATCAACTATCGACGCAATCGACGAACTCGTTGAAATTGCGAAAAAGGAATACGCCAAACCCAAATATGAAAAACTCTTATCCGAGGAAGAGATGCTGCAAACAGTCATTAACAAATCGGGCGTAAACCAAGCGTTGATTCGGCAGTTTGCACCACAAGTTTTGTCTTTTCAATCTGCGAAATGGCAATCTGAGGCCCGTCGTAATTCGGTGCTGATTGCCATCGCCGCTGAACAGTACAGACGCAACAATGGCAAATTCCCGTCGGCGGCCGAACAGTTGAAAAACGGTTTCATCAGGTCATTTCCCACTGACCCAATGAATGGCAAAGAGCTCAAATACGATTTGCACGAAGGCAAGCCTCGCATCTACAGCGTCGGCTGGAACGGCGATGACGACGGAGGTAAATTGATCTTTGACAACCACGGTCGCCCATTGGCATTTGGCTATGGATCTGTTCCCGTGTTTGCTGAAGGCGATTGGATCCTGTGGCCAACACCAGCTTGGACCGAATGATCGAGCAATCGGAAAAGGCTTCACCAATCGAAATCACTTTACTGAAGTAGCTGATTGTCAAAGGCCGATCGGTTTCACTCTTTGTCTTTTCCAATCATTGCAACGCCCATCGTGACTCCAAAACCGATCGCAACCAAGGCCAACGAACTGACAATTTGAGTCGTTGTCGGTCGAAAATATTCGGTCAGCCAATCTTCCTGATCGATATCACTTAAGGTTTCCGCGGTGACGGCCCTTCCTTTGATCACGTCGCCTTCTTTTGGTTCAACACCGACTCGGAAAGGCCAAAGTCCCACGGTTGAACCGAGCAACAGTCCCAACAAAACACCCAACGTTGCCTTGCGATATTTTCGCATCATCCACTCAAGCAAGTTCCCAACCACGACGACGCCCGCCACGACTCCAAGTCCGACTGGCAACAAAGTACTCAACGCGGGTTCCATCGCGGCGGTGATATCTCTCGCCGACAATGCGTCTTTGAATTTATCCACAGCGTTTAGGATCGGGACGTACTGCCCCATTAGCAACAGCAGGTAGCTTCCTGACAAACCCGGCAGGATCATCGCACTTGCACCAGCAAGTCCGGCCAACAACAGAGTCACATAGTTCGAATTTCCTTCTCCCACCACGCCATTCATTTGCAATACAGCTAGAAGCACCATCAACCCAAATGCAATCGCAGCGGAAATGATCAACTGTGGAGATGCCGGTTTCGCAAGTCGCCAAACGATCGGCACTCCGCCAAGCGTCAAACCCATAAACAGACTGAACATCACCCAGCGTTGATTGATGACGAGGTCCTTGATCGTTCCAGCGAACAACAGAACGCCGATGCCAGCAGCCGCGACGACAATGCCCAACACTAACAAAGAACGGAACTTGAATTTTAACCTTGTCGTGGTGGCAAGCGCGTCAATGAATGCGGGATAGATTCCTGATGCCAACAACATCGTTCCTCCGCTGATGCCAGGAACGAGATTCGCTAATCCCATCAAGAACCCCCCAATAGAAGACCGAGTCACCAACGTTGCGTTGGAAATGTCGGAAAGAGACGAGCCCTCGTTAGAGAGGTTTTCTTTTGTGGGTTCTAGTTGGGACATTAAATTGCAAATCCGCTCTTTGTTTTATTTCGTTCTGGCCTGCGGATTCCCGACGAATGGGGCAATTCCTAACACTCTTTGACGAATACCATACGGTAGAAGTTGTCTGTTGCGAAGTCACGTGGCTTGACTGTCTTACCGCGTCTCACAAATTCATTTTAAAATAGCGAACGTTCTCGAATCTAAAATGGAATTCCAGCAACCGTTTGACGATTCAGTAAGCTGGCGAAGCGATAAGGGTCAGCTAGGTTATCTCCAAAAGTTATCGGGCTCATGCAAAAACAATTCCTCTATTTTGGTGGCGATCTCCGTCAACCTTGATAAATTGAACGCACCGAATTGCGTCCCCTTAGCAACACCACGCAATTCTCTCGACTTGATCTGACTACAGTCCATTGTACGTTCTCTCAAATGCCAGAGAACCAATGTTTGGCAACATGATAATACATCGTTTGAAAAACAGAATTGAAATCGCGAGTCCTGCGAAGATTAACCTCTTCCTCGAACTCCATGGTCGGCGTCCCGACGGATTTCACGAGATCGACACCGTGATGTCAGCTGTTTCAATCTTCGATCGACTGAGTTTCACGAAACGTTCTGATTCAAGCATACAACTCAAGATCCAGTATCCAGCGCGTGGTCGACAAACGGCGGAAACCGATCCAATCCCAACCGACGATCGAAATCTGATCGTCAAAGCGGTCAACCTCGTCCGAGAGAACTCTCCAAATTCGCCATGCACACCGGGAATGGACATCGTTCTTTCGAAACAGATTCCTTCAGCGGCAGGACTGGGCGGTGCATCGAGCAACGCCGCGGCCGCGTTGATTGCCGCGAACGAGCTTTGGGATCTGAATCTACCAAAAACGCACCTGGAACAACTTGCCGCCCAACTGGGAAGCGACATTGGGTTTTTCTTGACTGGTGGAACGGCAGTTTGCCGAGGTCGAGGAGAACAAGTCCAGCCGATTGAGTGTCCGGCTGGTCATTTCATTTTGGTCGCCAAGCCTACAGCGGCTCTCTCGACGGCAGACGTGTTTAAACAAGTGTCAGCTTCGGATGACATACGAAGCTCCGTCCCATTCATTGAAAGTGTCCGGCTCGGCCAGTGCAATCTAATTGGCAAAAAAATGTTCAACCGGCTGGAACAGTTTGCCAGTGGACTTGCTTCAGAGATTGATGAACTTCGAAAAGCGTTTTCAAACTTAAATTGTCTGGGCCACCAAATGAGTGGAAGTGGTTCCAGTTACTTCGGGCTATTCCCCAATGCCCAATCCACTCGACAAGCATTTCGCCGTTTGTCATCCCGCCTGCCCGCCCTGAGGATTTTTTGCACCCAAACTATCAGCCCGTTTCGACTATGACCCATCTTTTCTCGGCTGAGTGAAGGAACAAGCGTTATGGATATAACAGAAGTAAGAATCAAGTTGATGGAAAGTGCGGAAGATCGCTTGCGCGGTTTTTGTAGCGTGACTTTCGATGATTGCTTTGTCGTTAGAGACTTAAAAATCATCGAAGGCAAAAACGGTCCGTTCGTTGCCATGCCCAGTCGCAAACTGACTTCTAACTGCTACAAGTGTCGCACCAAAAATCACTTGCGAGCCAATTACTGCAACAACTGTGGGAACCGGCTGAAATCAGAAGTGATCGCGCATGACCAAGGCGGCCGCGCAAAACTCTACGCCGACATTGCTCACCCGGTCAACGCAACCTGTCGCGAGATGATTCAAAAACGAGTGGTGGAAGAACTGGACAAGGAGCTCGAACTCGCTGCGCAGCCTGGGTACAGTTCTCGATACGACGACGAGTATCACGACGACCCGCTCGCGATGCCCGACCGGCCACGCAAAGGTGAACGTGACAAGCGAAGAAACAAGGATGCCGGGACAGCCGCTCAGTCTCCCCAAAATTCAAAATCCGAAACCGATTCAGATATCCCTGCCAACCGAGTTGATAGCTCCGAAACCCAACCCACTCCGCACAAACCCAACCCAGATGTTTCGTCCGGCAGGTCAAAGCCGGCTCTGGAAGATTTTGGCAAAGGGATTTTTGACTAATTGGCAGGTCGTCATTACGCCGAAACACTGAACGTCCGTGGTATTTATTTGTACTACGGGCGTTTTTTCATTGACCCATGGTCTACAAAAAGCGTTTCAAACCCAACGTTTTGGTGCTTTTTGTGATCGGCTGACAGGCTGTGAAGATCGGATTGGGATCTGTGACTCAAACTTGCGGCGAGTGCTTGCTGGTGTAGGTCACGAAATCGCACTATTCGGCACAACCCCAACCCTTAATTGCAGCATTTTTATTTGGGGCCGCTTCCGCAAAACTGCCTTGAAAACTTGCCTCTTTGAAAATCGCCCAACTATACTTAATCGGTAGAATTTCACACGAAAATTCATCGTACTCATTTCGATTCAACCCTTTGACTGGCATCAGAAATATGCAATCTTCACGGGCAATTTTCGGCAGCGTCCTAGTAACCGCTCTTGGACTCGTGCTTACCGTCAATTTGGTAGCTCAAGACAAAACCGCTGCACCAAAAAGGCTGGCCAAGGGTGTGTTAAAAACGATCCCCTTGGAAATGCAACCGCGCGATATGTATTCGACGCCAATGCCAAGCCCAGGTGTGGATGCAAAACAATTTACGCCCAAAACAATTCCCAATGAAAAAACACTTCATGGGATGTCCAAAAGCGTAATCATGTTTCGCGAATACGTTTACCAATACGAGTACGCGTTCACCGGACTTCGACAGGCAAAGCTCAAAGTTCCTTCCGTTGGCGGCGGCGTGACCAACAAGAATTTTTGGTACATCGTTTACCGAATCCGCGACACAGGCAAAACGTACACGTTCGATAAAGAAAAAACGAACGAAGACCTCGACCAAATTACATACAACCTAAAAGAAGACCAACCGATTGAAGCCTCGAAAAAGGTACTCACTCCAAGGTTTACACTCGAAGGTTCGGTGCCCACGGCAAAAGGCTATCAACGTGTCGCCTATCGCGATCAAATCAACCCAATCGTAGTTGAGCAGATCCGTATGCGTGAAGACCCAAACCAACGACTGCTTGATGGGTTGCAAATGTCCCGAGTAAAAATTCCACCTGCGAAAAATGACTCAGATCCTGGAGTTTGGGGAGTCGCAGTTTGGGAAGACGTTAATCCTGATCTTGATTACGTCAGCGTCTACGTTAAAGGCCTCACCAATGCATTTCGGTTGAGCAAGAACGTTGACGAGCCTTCGAAACTGAAAACACTACAATTGAACTTCTGGCGTGCTGGCGACTCAGTTGCCGAAGAAAGAGACGATATCGCGTTCGGAATCCCGTTCGTTGATGATTCTCGACGGCAGGTCCTAATCTGCAAGCAGTACAATCTTCCTGGCCCGATTTTTCGAGTTTATCACGCGAACAAAGATGCCAGACGAGATGTCCTGGTAGCCGAAGCCGACGGGCAAGTGAGCCTCAAGGACTTCAAATCGGCTTTAGCACCGACACTCGATCAGGGGAAATTACCGAACGAATTAGCCAAAGCAATCGCAAATTCCGGCGTTCAAGTCGATCCCGGAGCAGCTTTGACGACCGTCCTGGAAGGCAAAAAGTGGACATTCCAAGAAGGCAGCGAGAACTATACTATCATCCTTGAACCACAATTCTGGGAAGCAGATTTCGAAGGAATCCGCTTCATCAAAAGCCTTGATTATATGTGGATTTACCGCTAGAATCTCGCTTCTGTCATTAGGCCAGATGGCCTCCAAACAACGGGCTCAGCCCACATTTTCTGCGTGAAGAATTAAGAAAGCAATACAATGGCCCATAAAAAGGGACAAGGTTCCAGTCGTAACGGCCGCGATTCAAATGCCCAACGTCGTGGTGTTAAGAAATTCGGTGGCGAGCGAGTTATCGCTGGCAACATCCTAATCCGCCAGGTTGGCAACAAATGGCATCCCGGTAAAGGTGTTGGTCAAGGCAAAGACTACACTCTGTTTGCACTGATCGATGGACACATCATGTTTGATCGCAAGGGTCGACGCATCAACGTCGTCGCTGAAGCAAACTGATTGAACGAGCAAAAGCTTGATGCCGCGATTGTTAATCGTTGACATCTCAATCAACACAGAAACAATACCAAGGATGCCATTTGGCATCCTTTTTTTTTGCAAGCAACTTTCGATTGAACTCAATCCGAATTGCCTGCTTAGCAGTACTCATTGACCAAAAATGCTTTCTCGCGGTTGCTCAATGGGCAACATCCTAATCTGTCAGGTTCAACATGTTTGTCGATCAAGTTCAAATTCAAGTCTCCGGCGGTCGAGGCGGCCACGGCTGCATGAGCTTTCGTCGTGAAAAATATGTTCCGCGCGGTGGCCCCAACGGAGGTGACGGCGGCGACGGTGGAAGCGTCATCCTGCTCGCCAAGTTTGGCGTAAACAGCCTCGTCGCGTTGGCTAACCGGCATCACATTCGAGGTGACAAAGGAACCAATGGCCAAGGCGGAGGTTGTCACGGCAAATCCGCCGAAGACCAAACCATCGAAGTCCCACCTGGAACAATCGTGATCGATTCTAAAACAGGATTGGTCATCAAAGACCTCGCCAACGATGGCGACTCGGTTGTGGCTGCTCACGGCGGTAGAGGCGGACGTGGCAACACGCGTTTTAAATCCTCGACCAACCAAGCACCGCGCCAAGCAACCCAAGGATCTGAAGGCGAAATTCGCAATCTGATTCTCGAACTAAAAGTCATCGCTGACGTTGGATTGGTCGGCATGCCTAACGCCGGCAAAAGCACCCTGCTCAGCCGCCTGTCGAGTGCCAAACCTGAAATCGCAAACTATCCCTTCACCACCAAGTATCCGAACTTGGGCCAAGTCCAAATTGATATGGATCGTTCATTCGTAATGGCCGACATCCCGGGACTGATCGAAGGCGCTTCCCAAGGCGTTGGTTTGGGGCATGACTTTTTGAAACACATCGAACGTGCAGGCATTCTTGTGCACTTGGTTGAGCCGATGCCAATGGACCAATCGAATCCAATCCAGAACTACAAAGCCATTCGCCACGAATTAGAAGAGTACAATCCGCTTCTTAAAACTCGCCCTGAAATTGTAGTGATCACAAAATCTGAGTTGCCAGACGCTCAAGAGATCCAGCGAAAATTGAAGGAAGAAACGGACGGAGAAGTCATGCTTATCTCTGCTGTTACTGGTGCAGGCCTACCAGCACTGATGAACCGAATCGCCCAAGTTTTGGAACAACACGCAGCATGCAACTAATCGCCGCCGATATTGGGAATAGCTCGACAAAAGTCGCCATTGATCACGCCGCTGCCGACAACCGCTGGTGCATGCAAACCATCGTCCGCGATGAAGAACAACTACAACTGGACCTCTCCAATCTCGAGGTCACCGACGAACCCGCGTTCTGGTCCGTTTCTAGCGTGAATCGAAAACGTGAGTCCTCACTGCAAGCTTGGATTAGTGAACATCGTCCCAACGATCGGTTCCATCTAATCGGTCCTGACGATGTTCAACTGAAAACCGATGTTGAGTCACGAACCCTGCTTGGACGCGACCGCTTGGTAGAAGCCTGGATGGCAATGCGGCTGAACGATAACGAAGACCCAATCATCGTCATTGATGCCGGCACGGCGGTGACGATTGACTTCGTCGATCAAGATGCAGTCTTTCGGGGTGGCGTCATTTTCCCAGGAGCAGAGTCAAATTTTCGCATGCTCGCGGAGTATACCGACGCGTTGCCTGATTTACGAAATTTCCTGCGCACCAAGGACGATGCAACAGCGCATTTGAGAGTAATCGGTAAATCCACGACCGATGCAATTGTTGGCGGTGTCTACCAATCTCAAAGCGCCGCCATCATCGGAATCGTCAATCAAATGATCTACGATTCCGTATCTGCTCCAGTTGTTTTTGCTACAGGTGGTGGCATCGAAGACATTCGTGAAACTTTGCCAGACTATTGGAATTACGTTCCTGACCTTGTCCTGCGCGGGGCGAGAGAAATCGGCCGACGCCTGATGCAAGAACGATAGTGCGTCCAGTTCATCAAGGTAGTGTCCGTTGAAATCAGAATCACACTCAAAAACATTTTGTGCGCGATTAACACCGGTGGGCCGAGGCGCAGTTGCAGTCATCGCCCTTCAGGGCCCCGATGCGGAAACGGTTTTGGATCGTTTGTTCCATCCAATCAACGGGAAAACATACTCGCAAACTTCGCCTCGAAAAATCATTTACGGCATCTGGGAGCCTACGAAGGAAGACTTGGTCATCCTAAGACGCGAGAATCTGAACTTTGAAATTCATTGCCATGGTGGAAACTCAGCCCCATCGGCGATTCTGGCTTCTTTGGCCGATTTGAAGATCAGTGAAAAACCTGCGGTTGAGTTTTTGACTGGCCATGGAGATGCCTGGACTGTCAGCGTCGAATCGGCACTGGCCAAGGCTCCAACTGAGCGCACGGCAAGGATTATCCTCAACCAGTTGGCTCTTCTTCCGACCACGATAAAAAACGTGGTCGAACTCATTCGGTCTGGGCAAACGGAAATTGCCGTAAGCAGGATCGACTCACTTTTGACCAGTTCGCAGCTGAGCAAACACTTACTTAAACCACGCTCAATCGTACTCTGCGGCCAGCCCAATGTTGGGAAAAGCAGCCTTGTCAACGCGATTGTTGGATTCCAGCGAGCGATTGTCCATGATGCCGCTGGTACGACGCGAGATGTGGTGTCCCAGCGTTCGGCCATCAACGGCTGGCCTGTCGAACTTAAAGACACCGCCGGTTTGCGTGAGTCAACAAACGACATCGAAGCGAAGGGAATTGAAAAAGCAAAAACACAAATCCAAATTTCAGATTTAAAAGTATGCGCTTTCGACCTTTCGTCGCGTTGGAGCGAAGAAGACCAGAATTTGCTTGATGAAATTGGCCCCGATGTGATTGTCCACAACAAAGCAGACTTGGTAGACACATCAGGCGATTCGGACGAACGCCCCGATGGAATAATGACGTCAGTCGAATCAGGTGTAGGAATCGAAGATCTGATTGGTAAACTCGGCACCTATTTGGAGCTAGAGCTGCCCGCCACCAAACCGTGCTTGGTATCTGAATCGCAATTTGATTGCCTTGAAAAAGCTCTCGAAACAATTCAAACCCGCTCTGATTTTGACCAGTCAGAGATAGTCGAATCGATCCTTTCTGCGGGACTTACTCGAGATTAATTCCGGTCATCGGGCTCTCTGGCAATTCAAGATCCTTCGCCTCAAGCGATGCAACGGGAAACGAACAATAGTCCGCCGCGTAGTAAGCGCTGGGCCGATGGTTTCCACTGAGACCACAACCACCGAACGGCAGTTTTCCACTGGCGCCTGTCGTTTGGCGATTCCAGTTTACGATTCCAGCACGGATTTGATGAATGAACTGTCGGTAGCAATCTTCGTCGCTGCTGAGTAATCCTGCTGACAGACCGTATTGCGTGTTGTTGGCTTCCACGATTGCATCATCGAAGTTTTTGACTCGAATCACATTCATCATGGGGCCGAACAATTCCTCGTCGCTGCGATTCGATACATCGGTCACGTCGATCAACCCTGGCGAAATCAGTGCATCACAATTTCGATGCGAACTCATCGAAACGATTGGCCTTCCACCTTGCTTGATCAGATCGTCTTGAGCCGACAACATTCGCCGGCCCATTTCCTGTGAAATAACGGTCCCCATGAATGGCTGAGGCTCGTCATCGTAGAAACCAAACGTGACGCTTTTCATCATTTCAACCAGTGTTGCCAGAAATTTCTCTGACGATTCATCGTCAACAAGAATCAACCGTCGAGCGCACGTGCATCGTTGCCCGGCAGTAAAATATCCGGAGAGGATCGTTAGATACGCCGCAGCTCGAAGATCATCCGCGTTGTGAACAATCAGCGGGTTGTTACCGCCCATCTCTAGCGCTAGGATCTTTTGCGGAAACGGAGCCAGTGTTTGATGCAGTGCTTTGCCAGCTCCACTGGATCCTGTGAAAAACAAACCATCTAGTTGTGGGTTCTTTGCGATCGCTTCACCGACCGAGCGTTTCCCTTGCACCAGATTCAAGACACCATCTGGTAATCCAGCCTCTCCCCATTTTTCAACCATCCAAGCACCGACTGCTGGAGTAATTTCACTGGGTTTGAACACGACGGTGTTACCAGCGATCAAAGCAGGAACGATGTGTCCGTTGGGAAGGTGAGCCGGGAAATTGAACGGACCAAGAACTGCACAAACTCCATGCGGTTTGTAGCGAGTCACCGCTTGCATCGCCCCCATTTCAAACGAAGTCGTATCGCGGCGGGTTTTAAACGCGTCGATCGAAAGATCAACCTTGGCCGCGACCGCTCCGGCTTCGGTTTTGGTTTCCCAAATGGGTTTGCCAGTTTCTCGTGCGATTAGCAACGCGAGATCATCTGCCGACTCTCGGACAAGCTCAGCAAATCGAGTCACAATGTTGATTCGATCGGTACTGGATCGATCCCACCAACCACCAAACGCATTTCTTGCCGCCGCGAACGCGTCGTTGACTTGGGATTCAGATGCCTCGTTTCCTTCCCAAACCACTGAATTATCGACCGGGCATGTTGATTGAAACGACTCACCCTGACCTTCAGTCCACTGGTCGGCGATTTTTAGTTTGCTTTCTGGCATGGCTTAATTCACTGGTTGAAATTTGAGAGAAGCAATAAATAACGGCTACCGGCGACGGCTACACAGAGCCACGCATTCACTAGGTCAGTTGATGACTGGACCAAACTACTTAGACGCCGGCTTTGGCGAATCTGGTTTGGCAGCGGCGCTGTCTAACTTGGTTGGCTTTAAGTTCACGGTGCGAAGCTTATCCCCAACCTTCAGCCCCAATCGAAGGGCAGAGACTTGATCGATAGTTGCGTTTTCGCCGCTCCAATTTGTTTCGCCTAAACAGGTTTTGTAGTCCAGCCTCGAATTGGAAATCAACTGCTGGCTGCCACCGCTCACCGTTGATTCGATTGCGGCGACGGTTCCAGAAACGCTTTCCTTGACTGCGCGAATATTTTCGACACTGCTGTGCATCGTTGGACCACCATCAAAAATGTCCACCAATTGCCGGAACTCAAAACCTTCTTTTTTCAACACGGACAACGCGGGTTTTGTGTTTTCGTGAACCTGGCCGATAACTGCCTGTGCGTCTTCGGGCAAAAGCGGAATGTAAATCGGATGCTTCGGCATCAAATCCGCAATGAACTTTTTCGACTGACTGGTAAGCGTTTCCGCTTTAGGAAAATCAATTTGGAAAAAGTGCGACCCAAGCGCCGTCCAAAGCGGTGACTTGCCATCGTTGGCAACCACACCTCGCATCTCGGCAACAACTTCTTTTTCAAAACGCTCTTTGAATTCCGCCATAAACAAAAACCGTGAAAGGCTGAGCAATCGCCCGTGACCACTTCCCCAATAATCGGGAGTCAAAAACAAGCTGCCGATTTCCGACGGTCCGTTATGCTCTTCTCGCAAATGCAACGTATCAATTTCTTTGCGGACGTCCAGCTCCTCCGAATTGTGAACTGACTTTTGGATCTCATAGGAGTACATCGGTTCAAAGCCACCGATTTTCGCGTAGATCGAACAAGTGCCAACGATTTTGCCGTTGTTTAAATCTTCCATCACGAAAACGTAAGGCTGACCGGCCGGCTTGGCAGATTTCTGCTTGAACGCGAACAGTGATTTCTCAATTCGGGATTCGAGTTCGTCTTTCGAAATCTTTAACGTCGTGAGACCGTATTCGGATTTTTGAATTAGCTCGAACAGCGAGTCGAGATCGGTTTCTTGAACGCTTCTGACAATTAACATGGCGGCAATGCTGACAGCAAAATTCGATTGTATGTAGTAGATCTTGTTGAAAACCCCGCGAGTTTTCGCGCCCAGGATCTTTAACAAGATCCACTACGTAAAAATTAGACGTTGAGAATCAGACGTTGAAGAATCAATCGTCACAAATCCCCAACGTCAAAACTTTAACGGAGGGCTAGGCTTTCATTTCCGCAACGACTGCTTCGATAATTTGGCAAGCCAAATCGATGTGTGATTCATTGACACATCCCAACGGCATCAGGAATCGCACCCGGCTTGGATTGCCACCGGCCATGAAACTCATCAGCCCTGCATCATAAAGTCGTTTGACCATTTCCCTCGCAACTTCGGCTGATCCATCAAACGGTGTGAAAGCGACCATTCCGCCAAGACCATGTGGCCCGCTGATTGAACCGGGATGTTTCTCACCGATCGCTTGGAGACCACTCGCGAATTTATTGTGAAGCGAAATGTTCTTTCCATCTTCTCCAAAATTTCCGTTGTCGATCAGTCCTTTGACAATCGTATGAGCAGCCGTGATTGCCCAAGTACTCCCTGTAAACGTTTGGCTGATTAAACCTGGTTTCGGTTTGTAGTTTTCGGTAAACAACGTCGCGCAGACCTGCGAAATTTTTCCAATCGTGACCAAGTCGACATGTTTATCCAAATTGAAATGTTGGAACGCGTAGGGTCGCGTAGTTCGACAGAACGTTTGGACTTCATCCGCGATGACGGCAACATTGTTTTCACGAGCAACATCACAAAGGGCTTTGAAGAAATTCTCATCGCCGGGATAGTAGCCGCCTTCGCCTTGAATCAACTCCATCCAAAGCGCCGCGTATTTACCAGGATGTCGATCGAGGTGATATTTGAAATGGTTGACCGCAACCTCAGTACTCTTCTCCGGGTTGTCATGTTTGAAGAAAGGGATGTAGTCGACGGCGATCGTGTCAGGCAAACCAACACGGTACTTGGCTTTGTCCGTTACTTGAGCCAGACCCAACGTGCGACCGGCAAAGCAATGTGAAAACGCGATAACACGATTGGCGGGATGGTTGTGCTGGAACGCCATCTTGAGAGAGTTCTCGTTCGCCATCGCGCCGCTGGTCGTCAGAAAGCAGTGCTTGAGTTCCGCACCTGATTCACATGCGGTCTCGGTCAACAGTTTTACGATATCGAAACTGTTTGTGTTCTGTTGCAAGTTACCTTGCATGACGGTATCGCCAATCGCGGCATCAATGCCGGCTGAGATTAAATCCGGATGACTGTGACCATAACCATGGACGCCGATTCCGGTAATCATGTCGAGTTTCACACTGCCATCGGCCAGTTCAACGAAAGGGCCGTTGCCGATTCCGCTTCCCAAAAATGGAAAGAAAGTCGCAGCACCGCGAATGTCTCCGAACTTGGCCAAGATGGCTTCGTAGTCTTGAGCGAACTCAGGCTCGGGCGGCCGGACAGACACAAGATGTTTTTGATGGTCGGCGACGGCTTCAAGGATTAGTTTTTTCGCCTCCGCCAATCGCGGATCATTTTTCAATTGTTCGGCGGCAAGTTGCTTTTGAGTCGTCATTTCGAAATTGTCTCGGTTCGGTTTCGGATTTCGCAGTTGCGGATTTCACGGTTCGGTTTTTAAAAGACGGTTTGATCCCGACTCTTGGTTGTTGGTCATCTTAGGGCTTGTCCGTAGATTCAAAAAGCCACATTCGACGCGATCTTTGGGAACTAACTATGTTCGCGGAAATTTGCGGCTGCCTGCGTTTGTGATGCAACGGAAACAATCGTGATTTACACAGCCGTTCAAAGTCCCCGAATGGATGCATGCCGCCAAAAAGCATCCATTTGTGCGATCCCAATTTTGCAGAAAAATAAGGCATCGAAGCCCGATAGACGGCGAACAATTGAGTCAAAAAATTGTCCAGATGTTCGGGCCTAAATTATCAGGCGGCATGCTTTACGCTTGCCTCACGAAATTCCGACATGAAAAAAAGTATTTTGTGAATTGGGGTCTCCTTACAACATTCCATAAAGTGGCTTTTACATGCACGACGAATTCGAAATCCTTGAGTTCCTTCGCCAGTCACCTGACGATCTCTCGCGGCGACTTGTTTACGCCGACTGGCTGGAAGAGCGAGGCAGCACCCAGGCCGACTACGTTCGCATAGTGTGTTCGCCTCATTACGGCGAAGATCGTCGACAACGTCGCGAAGCGTTGGAATTGTGGAGAAAGCACGTTCGGAAATGGAACGGCCGAATTTATCGCTTGCTTCAACATTCTCCGCTGGGCAATCATTGGGGCAAGTACTCTCACCCTCGCAAGCGGCCCGTTCGGCGTTGGATCTACGCACGTGGTTGCATCGAGATCTTGGTCATGCCTGTCTGGGCACTTCGTGAACATTTACAAGAAGCCATTCGAGTTGGCCCCGTGAACACGTTGAAGCTAAAAGTTCGCACCGAGTTTGCGAACGTGGAGGCTCTGCGTTTTAAATTGAAGAAAGCCAAATCTCTCAAGAGCATTTCTCGAATAGACCTGCGCGATTGTTTTGGTTCCCGATTGGATTGGATTCAATTGCTCCAGCTGGAATCGCTATCCAACATTGTGGAACTACGACTGGGCCGGATTCAGTTGCCGCGAACATCCCGCAAGGAGCAAAAGTCAATTCAGCGCGAATTCCTCAAGCAACTGTTTCAAACGTTTCCCAAACTGCAATCCGTTTTCGTCTACAAGAAGCGGCTGAGCGACCCATGCTACGTTCGATCGAACTCAAAACGACAGGGTGAAATACGCGTGGAGCAAACGCGAAGCGAAATGTATTCGGAACTGCCAGGCTAGACGTTAGATTGGCCCGCCTCACTGGCGTAACTGAGCAAGATCAAAGCCGCCAATTTAGCGCGTGGAACGAGACTTTCGGGAATCAAATATTCGTTTGAGCTGTGGATATCACCCCCGCAAGGGCCTAGCGTATCGATGTTGGGCAGTCCAGCGGCCGCGAATTTATTCCCGTCGCATGCTCCGCCGGTCCCACGCCACTTCACTGCGATGTTCAGTGCTTCACCACAACGCGAGATGCGTTCTTGCAGATCGGCGACATCGTCAGAAAGCGGTTTGGGTGGTGAAGAAAAACTGCCCGAGCTCTCGACCGAAATCCCATCAAGTTGATTAAACTCTGAAACGAGGTTGGCAAATTTTTGTTCGACGTCGACTTGCTGCTCAACCGTTTTCACTCGCACGTTGACTCGGGTAATCGCCAGATCGGGGACGATATTGAGTGCACTCCCGCCGCGAATCCGCCCAACGTTGTACGTCACTTCAGCGTCGGTGTTGAGTTTATCAATGGCGTCAGACAAACGAGCTGCCGCCACGATCGCGTTGCGGCCTTTTTCAAATTCACGACCGGCATGCGCGGCCTGACCTCGCACCACAAACGTAAAGTTTCCCGATCCCTTCCGCCATGAGACCAACGTGCCGTCAGGAAGCGAAGGCTCGAAAAGCAAACCGACGGTACAGCGAGGCGCAACTTGATTGATCAAGTCCACGCTGCCAGGCGAACCAATTTCTTCGTCGGGGTTGATTAGAACTTCCCAACCAATCTTGCCAGCCAATGGACTCGATTCAAGCGCCTTGAGCGCGTTGAGCATCACGACCAAGCCACCTTTTGCGTCTGCGACTCCTGGGCCATTCAAGTTTCCGTTCTCAAGCATTCTGCATTCTTGAAATGGGTGCTCGGTGTCATAGACAGTGTCCATGTGAATGCACAGCAGGATTCGAGTTTTCGCCTCTGGCCATTTTGAAATGTGAATGATCTGACCAAGCGACTGCGCGACTTCGGCGCCTTGCTCGTCGACCATTTTCATCGGCTTTGAATCGTGGACCTCTGCTTGACCACCGAGCACCGCGAACTCTTTGACCAATCGATCTCTTACGAGTTTCAGCCCGGGCAAATTGAAGGTACCGGAGTTGATATTGCAAAGGTCTTTGACCAATTCAAACATTGCTGACTGTTGATCGTCGAGCGTCGCCAGGTGAGAGGTAAGATGATTCATTTTCACTTTGTGCTTTTGGGCTTGGTTCGGCTTTTGAAATACTGCTCCAAACCGACTTGCCAGATTATCTGACGGTTCAATTCACTCGTTACGATTACCGAATTTGAATCAGCGGAAAAACAAATCGCTTCGCCTTGACGTTGCAAAGGCAACACGACGGCCTGTGGTTTTGTTTTGCTTACTACTTCTGGCCACGTCTGCCCTTCCTCGCGCGAGTACAAATGTGCATTCACGTAATTCCGGATGATCAAACGTTTGCCATCAGGAGAGAAATCCATTCCCGTCACGTTACGTATCGGGAAATCCGCAATTCGCTTGGCGACCAACGGCTTGCTCGGTCGAGTTGTGGTCATCGGCAAAACGTAAATGCCCGGCGATTCTTTTTGCTTGCTCGTGTAGTAGACTTTTTCAACCAGCCAAATTTGTTTGCCAATTTCATTGACAGCAACGGCTTCGCAATTTTTGGGAATGTCTTCGTAGGCGAAATCTATTCGAATCGGATCCAATTTCGCTTCGATCGGCTTGTCACCAATTTTGGCGGAAAGATCAGGCTCGGCCACCAAATACAATTGGCAGTTTTTCCGCTGCCTTAAATTGTCGCCAACATCTGCGGCGATCAAATATGATTTTTCGTCATGGGTAAACCGGGCCATCGCTTCCCAGTCAACGTTCTTTGATCTCTCCAGCTCGATCTTGGCAAGGAGTTTCCCATCGTGCTTGAGCAGGAACAGTTTGTTGGCATTGCCAGAATCATTGAGTGTCCAGATTCCGTTTTCTACAAACGCTGATCGGGCCAATCCGCTACTTTCGAGAATCTCCGGGTTGGAACTCGTTCCCAACGCGACCAGCGAGGACTCCTCACCAGGTTGCTCGGACGTTTTATTTTTTTCTTGAACGAAAACGCTAGTTACGATCAAGGATAGAATCAGGATGGATTTTATTTTGGTAGTCATGTTCGCCGAAGCTGTTTTGCTGGTTGTCGCATTATGCCATCATAGCCAACGAAAACATAGCGACGAATAATCCCCAATCAGCCGAAAATTGGAATGACACTTGAGTTTAAAAGACGACGCGATAACGATCTGGAAATCTGGCGTTGCGGCAGTCGACGCGTGCAAACTTGTCCGTGAAAGCGTTATGATTTCATCCACCCAATCCTCTGAAGATCATGAGCTGTGGGTCGGTGAAGACGTTTTTCCACTGAGTGTTTCAGGCCGAGTGATTGTTGTCGGATTCGGCAAAGCCAGCGGCGCGATGGTGGTGGGACTGGAAAAGGCATTTGCCGATCACGCTAATAGTTTGAATATCGAGGGGTGGGTGAATGTACCAAACGACCCCGTCGCACTGGCAAGTATCGCTCGCCAGCGAGAACCGACCGCACTTCCCATTTCTATCGTTGGCTGCCGGCCTCCCGGAGCCAACCTCCCCACACAAGAAGTCCTCAATGGCACAGACAAGATTATCAATCTCGTTCGAAATACGACGGACCGCGACATCGTGGTTTGCTTGATCTCAGGCGGCGGTTCAGCGTTGCTAGAAAAACCTGTCGATCCGATTTCCTTAAATGAGTTTCGAGATGCGACCATGTTTTTGAGCAACGCGGGAGCGAGTATTTATGAGCTTAACTCCGTGCGTCGCGTTATCAGTCAAGTCAAAGGCGGCGGTTTATCTCGTCTTGCCAATTGCCCAGTCGTTTCACTCGTCATCTCGGACGTGATTGGTGACCCGCTGGACGTGATTGCTTCGGGACCCACAAATGAACTGGTTGAGTCAGATCATGTTGCTACGTCGTCCCCTCTCGAGATCATGAAAAAGTACGATCAAACGACAACCAAGATCGCAAAATCGGTTTGGCAGACCGTTGAAGCAAATGTTGCCTCCCAACGTACGCCCGCCAATTCGAGGGCTAAAAATTTCATCATCGGCAACATTGAAACTGCGATGTTGGCCGCGAGAGAAAAAGCGACGGAGCTTGGTTACTCCGTCGAACTAACGCGGCCCGATGGAGACGAAGGCGACGCGGAACTCGTCGGCCGCGCAGTTGCCATCGAAATTGCGAGAACTAGTGCAGATCTTGAATCGAAGCCTGTTTGTAAAATCATGGGAGGCGAGACGACAGTTTCACTCTGCGATTCTCCGGGCAGGGGAGGGCGAAACCAACATCTCGTTGCTTCTGCCACAGAGGCGTTATTGGATTTCCAAATTGACGAGCAGGTCGATTATGTTTTGCTTTCCGGTGGAACGGACGGCGAGGACGGGAATGTTTCAGCGGCCGGAGCGATTTCGGGTCGAGCGACTGTTCAGTCTCTGCGAGCTCATGACTCTGCGGCGGAAAAAATTCGACAATCGATTCTTGATTGCAACAGCCATACGTTTCTATCGGAACATGGCATGTTATTAGAAGTCCCCCCAACGTTCACGAATGTATGTGACTTGAGAGTGGTTCTGATGGAAAATAAATCAGACACGTGACGTATTCGCGGTTTGAATGCACGCGAATGAGTTGCTCATCGCGGCAAAGAACCACGTTTTCGAGGAGGCAAAACCGCCGAAGGTAACAAGGGACTACCCATGGAGATTCAAGTCCAAGGATGTGTTGGTAGAGTTCGCTATCTTGCGTTAGAGGGCTCCTTCTCGGAGAATTCTACAATACCCACAGAGATCCGCGATGGACCCAAAAAAGGCCACCGAGTAACCGGTGACCTGATGGATTAAGTGTACGTACTGGTTAGAGCAGATTAATTTGCCGAGCCAAACGAAGTTGGCAAAGCGAAAACCCAAACTGCGGTTGGATGCTCGGCGTCAAAGTCATTGTCCGACGCGACGAAAAGTGTCTTACGGCCATCGGCTAGATTCGGTCCAAACGCCAAGCCCTCAATTTTTTCGGGCATCTTTTCACCAGCAAGTTTCCATTTCGGATCCAGCAAGTCGATCAAGACGGTTTTCTCGACTGGTACGGTCGCAGGTGGTAGCCTGTCGGCTGGCAATTTCGCGTCGCCTGCAATGGGAGTAGCGTGCTTTGTTGAAGCAAACATCAGCTTTTTGAATTTCGCTTCGGCGCCGATTTCACCATCGCGTTCGATCGTGATGAATGAGTGATCGTCGACACGCAGGATTTCATTGAGTTTGTTGGCGACATCCTCAAGCTGGTAGATGACTTCGCTTGTGCTGTTGTCATCTACCGACAATGTCAAGAGTCGGCAGTTCAATCCAATCGGTTTGTCCGCGATGGTCGCACGAAACGCATCTTGCAGTAGCGGGCTTTGCATCAAACCAAAAATCGTTTTTGAATCTGACGACATGGCCAAACCTTCCATGCCGCGATTACATTGACGACCGGATTGGTTCTTGGGGTTCTCATCGGCCTTGCTTAATCCAGGGTTAGAAATCAAGTAGTGCTCAGGCGGCGTTAGCTCACGGATAAATTTTCCAGTAGGAGTGAACTCAATGATTCGCGGCCCATATTCATCCGAAATCCAAATGTTGCCATCGGTTGCGATTCGAATACCTTCTGGGTCGAGACGCAATCGCTGACGCATATCGGGCTTTGCAGCACGGACAAACGTTGCTGGGACTGTCTGGTTTGCTGTGGTTGGTTTCACAGCTCCAACTTTGGCGTTCAGTTGGGCCGGTACGTAACCTGGAAAAGCGGAAGCCAATCCAGTCATCCCGTGTCCGTTTTTATCCTCAAGAAGGATGGTGTTTAGCAATTCGAAAGTGATTGGTTCGGCTTTGCCCGGGTTGAGCTTCAAACGAACTTCTTGAAAACGACAGGTCCAATCGACCGCGCCGTCGTCGGGGCCGCGGTCTGAAAGCATCAGGAAAATGTCTTCTTTGCCCGAATAAGTGATTGCCGAGATTCCGCCAAACATGTCGTTTGAAGTCGAACTAAGCCCTGTCGGGTTATTGAATTTCTGTGTAAGCCCTGATTTGTCTTTGAGTTGGCCGGGAATCTCAAAGGTTCCGATCATCTCAATGTCTTGGGTCGTAGTTTGTGCAGAATTACAAACGGAGCTGCCGCTGATGCAAACCGCCAAGCCAAGCATGGCTGCGGCTAGTTTGAATTTGATTTGAGTTATCATTTTGATCCAGTTAGGTGCAGGTGAATGTAAGAGCATTCGAATCCCAGTTCCAGTTGAGCTTATGCGACGGATTGGGAGTAAAAGAAAACTTGGGTGAAGAATGGTTTTGTTTCCCTTTCAATTCACCCAAGCTAAATTTGTCCTGGTTTACAGGTCGTTGACGCCGATGACTTCTCCACCAGCTCGTGTGCACATTGCTACGAATGGAGCGGCATCTACAGATTCCGCTACGAAGTGAACCGAGCCGTCGGCCATTGCAAAGCTCGCCCCTTGGTCGTGGAAGCTAAACACTTCGCTAACATTGATTTTGTTGATCATGAAAGGTCCGTACTTATCAAGGCCTGTGGCTGACGCACCGTTGATGCTGAAGCCTGAATCTGGATCAGCCCAACCGGTACCATCGGTAGGTACAAGCCGCCCGTTGAAGTTGATCACTTTGTCGTCGGTGTAGTTGCCAAAGTCGTCCAATGTCATGCGGCCGCGTGCGATAAACACATCTGGTTGGCCAGCACATTCACCGACAAAAAACGTGTTGCTTGTTCCATCGGTGCACGCAGCGATAGGGTTCTTTTCAAACTTACCCAATAGTCCAAGCCGCCCTGCAGATGAAGGTTCAGGAACGTTAAGAACCTGTGTGTAAACTTTCTTTTTCACTTCGTTGATTGAGCCATAATCACCAGCAGCCGCGTTAATCACGTGATACGGGTCGCGACCGTTTTTCGTGGGTGAAGATGGGCATTTGAATAGTTCTAATTGGTATGCAATCGCTGTGTAGTTGTCCGAGCTTACATTGTCGAACCAAGCCTGACGGTAATCGTACGTGTCGGCCAGGTTGCCTTGCTCTATGAAAGGGAGAATCAAAGTGGTCCAACTTTGGAAGGCACTGCTCGCACCACTGTTGGAAACGCCACTTGGCATCGTGTTATCGTCCGGAACCAATCGGCTTGGTGGGAACGCCTTGTGGGCGCTTTCGTAATTGTGAAGTGAAAGTCCCAGTTGTCGCATGTTGTTAAGACATTGAGTCCGTCGAGCTGCTTCGCGAACCATTTGAACTGCCGGAAGCAACATGCCAATCAGTATTCCGATGATTGCAATGACAACCAAAAGTTCAACAAGTGTAAATCCATCTTTAGATCTATTTTTCATTTTTCCATTCCTGCCACATTAGTTTAGGCCTCATCCTTGTGAGGTTGGCGCGACACATCGTGCCTTTGACGTGACGGATGATATGGTTTGATTATCAAGGAATCGTGAACACTGAGTTAAGAATAAATTAAGAATCGAAAGAGAATAGGGTCAGGAACGAATGGCACTGCCGAGGTCATAGGTAGTGCCATTCGTGCCAGGAGCCAAATTGTCATTTCAGGCAGTTTTTCGGCCCCACTCTTGGTCTTAGCGTAAGTTCGAGCCCTAATTTCTTCGCTGTGTTCTGCACCCATTCTTGGGCTCCGAATGGACTTCCTCGTTTGATGCAGTTTTGCACTGCTTCGGTTTCTTTTTTTGTGAGCGATTGGTTTACTCGTTCGACCCAGCGTGGGAGCCGCCTAACCGGCCAAGGCGAAAGCCTGCTAACCGAATCCGCGCCTTGCCAATTCCATAGACTGCCCCAGCGATAACCTTCGGCACGCTTGACGACATTGGCGGTCAAAGCGTTTCGTTCGACATACCGACATACGGTATGGAAGTGATCATCATCCTGAACGGGAAAACTCTTGTAACGACCTTGGTAAACATGTCCGTAGCCTACCGTTGCATTGTGTGCGTGAT
>JBGCDK010000090.1:0-4721 GCA_045105295.1 Mariniblastus sp. | reverse complement strand
GAAGCAAGAAGATCGGTTCCAGGCTGCTAAAGAAGTCGATGAGCTGCTGACGGCTGAGCTCGCACACTTACAAATGCCAAATGGCATGCAACAGCCCCAGCGCGACTGGCAGGAGCCAACCTCAAGGAAGGACAAAAATCCCTTTTGGTTGGGTATGGCGGGAATCTTACTATTGCTTGCAACCATCGGTTACGCGTCGATTAGCTCCTTTTTCTCCGCTTCTTCGAAACCTGATTTGCCCGACGTCGTCGCAAAACCGAACCAATACGGGATCGTTCCAACACGCCAAGAATCAAACTTTTTCGAAGCCAAGGCTGCTTTCGATCTCGCCTACCAAACTCATCTTGGCGAGATTGCTCTACGCGGCGATATGGCCGAGTCAATCAAGGCCCATCAAAAAGCGCTTGAACTAGGTTTTGATCCGGCACGTTCGTCGTACTATTTGGGGTGCGCTTACGCTTTCGAACGAAAAAACGAAACCGCATTCGAATGGTTAGAAAAGGCCATCGACGCAGGGTTCCATGACTACCAAACGGCGAGTTCACAAAATGAACTCAGCCGACTGAATTTGGATCCGCGATTCGCCGCCTTCCTAAACCGTACCAAAGAACTTGACGAAAAGCATGCCGTCGCAGACATGACCTATTTCGTGAAAACAGATTTCGACAAGGCCGAACAACATTATCGCGCCTGGTTAAAAGAATGCCCTTTGGACGAACATGCGATCATGATGCTGGGCGCGTCGGTGTTGGAACAAGGCAAGCTGGATGAAGCCGAATCTTGGAACGAGAAAACTCGCCATTCAGTTCGTTTCGCCAATTTCGGCGTTTACAATCTCGGCTGCATCGCAGCACAACGTGGAGACGCGGGACTCGCTTTCAATTTCCTAAACTATTCTTGCGAAATTGGATTCTCCGACGCTGATCACCTCGAAAACGATCACCAACTGATTCCTCTTCGTGATGATCCGCGGTTCGCTGAGTTGCTTAAAAAAATGAAGCAGAATTAGAAGAAGAGCCCAGTAGTTTGAAAACCTGCATGCGAATTGCGATCGCGATAAAGTTTGACCGCTCGCCGCTCAGTAAAATTATTGAGAGTTGGCAGGCTAAGTGGTCACTAGTCGAGGTAGGTGCTGACAGCATTTGGGGTAGGTTCGAGCACCGGAAGTCTTCGAGCTTTCGATTACAAACTAGTTAGCGATTCGCTGCGTTGGTCATTTCTTGTAGTCGAGATTCAATCGCCGAATTCAATTTGTTCGGTTTAAGTCTCCAGCTCCAATTGCCCTTGGCGACACCCGGGACATTCATTCTCGCTTCATTGCCAAGACCTAGTACATCCTGGAGCGGAACAATGACGGTGTCAGCGGCGGACGTCATTACCATCTCAATCAATTGCCAGTGAACGTCGCTGGTTGAATCTAAAGCGGACTCAAGCAAGTCACTTTCCTGTTTGTCCAGCTCATCGCCCTGACGTTCTTCATACCAGCCCATCAATGTGTCGTTGTCGTGGGTTCCAGTGTAAGCCACGCTATGCTGTGGATAGCTGCTAGGTCGATGGAAGTCGTCTTCGATACTGGAAAATCCAAATTGCAGAACACGCATGGGTGGGAAACCTAGTTGCTCGCGGAGGTCGTGAACTTGTTGTGTGATCATGCCAAGATCCTCGGCAATGATGGGCAATTCACCAAGTGCTGCTTCAGCAGACGCAAACGGTTTGTGCATCGGACCTGGTTTCCAATTGCCAGAGATCGCGGTCTCTGCCTCTGCCGGAATCTCCCAATACGATTCAAATCCGCGAAAGTGATCGACTCGCAAAAGATCAAATTGTGAAAGAGCTCTGCGAAAACGACCAGTCCACCACTGATAACCGTTGGACTCCATGACATCCCAGCGGTAAAGCGGATTGCCCCACAGCTGACCTGTTTCTGAAAAATAGTCAGGTGGAACACCAGCCACGACTGTTGCGTTTCCTGATTCGTCTAAATCAAAAAGTTCCTGGTTGGCCCACACGTCGGCACTTTCGTGAGCGACAAAAATTGGCATGTCGCCGTAGAGCCGAACCCCATTCGCGTTGGAGTATTCCTTCAGTCGGTTCCATTGAATGTGAAACAAAAATTGAATGAACTTGGAATACTCGATCTCGTCGACAAGCCGTTTGTCCCAACTCGACATTGCTTCGTTCGTGCGTTGAGCCAGTCCGTCTGGCCATTGCGTCCAGTTCGAATCGCCAAAGTGCAACATCAAGGCTTCGAATCGCGCGAACTCATCAAGCCACCACGCGCTCTCATCGCAAAATGATTTGAATCCATGGTTCAGACGAAGGCGCTCTCGCGATTGCTCAAACGCCTTGCGCAGAAAAACAGCTTTCGCCTGTTTAGCATTTTCAAAATCGACTTTGGAATTCTCGCCTGTCGTTTCGCAAATTACATCGCTGGCGTCGGCGGGTGTTAGTTTCTGCATCCAGCCGTCTTCGATTAAAATTGACACGCTAATCAACAGCTGATTCCCCGCGAATGCAGAATAGCAGCTGTACGGCGAGTTACTTTTTCCAGTTGGATGCACAGGCAAAAATTGCCAGATCTTTTGCTGGGATCGTTTCAGGAAATCGACAAACGCGAACGAAGATTTTCCCAGATCGCCGATCCCAAAATCGGGTTCGACACCATGTTTGTTAAGTCTGGCTGGCAAACTCGTGATGTGAAGCAATATGCCAGATGATCGTGGGAATCGCATCTTGAGTTTGGTTCGCGTTTGTTGAAAAGTGACGGGCCAGAACGATCTTCATTAACTATCCGAGGCGTCTGAAAGTGGTTTGACATTCCAGATTTCATCGGCGTACTGCTGAATGGTTCGGTCGCTTGAAAACCACCCGCTGCTGGCCGAGTTGAGAATGCTCATGCGGTCCCATTTTTCATGATTGGTATACACGTTTCCGACTTCGCGTTGGACGTCGATGTAGCTTCGTAGGTCGGCAATCGTTAGCCACTGGTCTTGAGGGTTTCGCAATCCAGCGGTAAGGATGTTGAATATGCCCGGCTCATCCTTGCTGAAATGACCTGCTTCAAGCATTTCCATGATCCGGCCGATTTCTTCGTCATTGGCAATGATCGAATTAGGATCGTAGTTCAGCTTCGTTTTTGAAACGCCTTTTTCATCCAGTCCAAACAGGAAGAAATTCTCTGCGCCTGCTTTCTCGCGGATCTCAATGTTGGCGCCGTCGAGCGTCCCGATCGTCAATGCTCCGTTCATCATGAACTTCATGTTTCCCGTTCCTGATGCCTCTTTTCCGGCGGTCGAAATTTGCTCAGATAGCTCAGTGCCGGGACAAATGACTTCCATCGCAGACACGCGATAGTTTGGAAAGAAAACCAGCTTCAAAAACTCATTCGCCTTAGGTTCGTTGTTTACAACACTGGCAACATTGCTGATCAGTTTGACGATCTTTTTCGCCAAGAAATAACCAGGAGCAGCTTTCCCGCCAATCAAAACACAACGAGGAACCATTCCGTCAGTTTCGCCGCGAAGAATTCGATCGTAAAGATGAATCACATGCAGCACGTTCAACAACTGTCGTTTATATTCGTGGATCCGTTTCACTTGGACGTCAAACAATGCGGCGGTGTCGAATTTGATGCCAGTGTTTTTTAGAACATAATCTGACAGTCGTTGTTTGTTGGCAAGTTTGACGGCACGCCAGCGTTTTTGAAACTCTTTGTCGTTGGCGTGCGGAGCCAAGTCAGAAATTTTCTCCAGTTGCGATTCCCAGCCAGCACCGATCGTATCATCGAGCAAATCTCGCAAGTCCGGATTGCAATGCGAAAGCCAACGTCGTTGAGTGACGCCATTGGTTTTGTTGTTGAATTTCTCAGGCCAAATCTCGTGGAAGTCCTCGAACAGCCCCGCCTTTAGAAGGTCGGTGTGCAACTGAGCCACGCCGTTGACGGAGAAACTCCCCACGATGCTAAGGTAGGCCATGCGGACATGAGGATTGTCGCCTTCTTCGATCAGCGAAACACGTTGAAGAAGGTCAGTATCGCCGGGACACCTTTTTGCAACTTCAGCCAAGAATCGTTCGTTGATTTCGAAAATGATTTCCAGCACGCGAGGTAGTAAGTGGCTGAATAGGCGAACCGACCAACGCTCAAGTGCCTCAGGCAGCAAAGTGTGATTGGTATAGGCCATGCATTCTGTAGTGATCGCCCAAGCTTTGTCCCAGCTGAGGCTATGCTCGTCCATTAACAATCGCATCAACTCAGGAACGGCCGTTGCAGGATGCGTGTCATTCAGTTGAAAGCAGTTCAAGCGACCGAAATCGGTGAAGTCTTCGCCGTGTTGTTTGACCCATTTCGCAATCACGTCCTGAAGGCTGGCGGAAACGAGAAAGTATTGCTGTTTCAGCCGGAGCTCTTTTCCGTTCTCGCTTGAGTCGTTTGGATACAGCACCATTGAAATTTGTTCGGCGGTGTTCTTGGCCGCGACAGCTTCTGAATAGCTACCGGCGTTGAACTCTTCCAAGTCAAACGCATCGGTCGCGGTCGATTTCCACAAACGCAATGTGTTGACGGTTCCGTTTTGATATCCGGGGATCGGCATGTCAAACGGGACGGCCAAAAGATCGTGCGTTCCAACCCAGCGACTTCGCATGACTCCGTCGGTGTCGATGAACCGTTCGGTGTGACCGTACATCAAAATCGTTTTGGCGTCTTCGATTCTTTCAATCTC
>JBGCDK010000089.1:0-18709 GCA_045105295.1 Mariniblastus sp. | reverse complement strand
GTTCAGGAAGCAATTCAAGGCTTCGCAGCTTGTGAAAATCTCAGAACCAATCGAGATAGTACGCAACTTTACACCTGCTACTCCCCGGTTAGCCCAACGCATCAGAACGTGCTTGTTTCGTTTGACTTTGCCGATTTTAGTCAAGTGCTTCGCGCCTTCTTCCAGTGAAATAATCGTCTCTTTGAATGTATCAATCATCTTGTTTAATCCTTGACTTGCAGCGCGTGATAATAGACCCCATGTAGAACGCGTTCTTCCCATTAAAAGAAAGCTGTTTCAGGCTTGCGTTGCTTAGGAGACGCCGTTTTCAAGTTCGATCGAGACTCAAGAAACTCGGTGATATCGTTTCGAGCTATTCGCCATCTCGGCCGAATCTTGCCGCCCCCGATGTTTGATGCCTTGAGCTTTCTTTGGCTAATCCAGAGAAGGATTATTGGTTTGCTAACGCCAATTGTCTCGCTCACCATCGCGACTGTTAAATGTGTTTGCTCCATCTGTTCCGCTCTCCGTAGTAGTAGTTGCTAACTCGTCTTAGCGAATTATTGCAACACAGAGCGGACGGAATAAGTGTCAAGTCAGGTCGAGTTGACACATTTTTAACAAACTAATCAGCCCAAAAGGGCTTTTACTTCATCCCGCTTCAGAAGCTCGTATATCCACGCCCGGCTTTTCCCAAGCGCTTTTGCGGTCTTTGTTTTGTTTCCACCGTTTTCGAGGTACGCAGCGGCGATCGTTTCGTAAGAATGCTCGCGACGTTCCTCACTCAATGCGCGCTTGCGTTCGGCAGCATCACTGTCACGACTAAGCTCTCGTGCGAAATCCCCCCAGTCCTTTTGCTCAGCCATGCCAACGCCGATAAGGAAGCAATGGAACTCTTCCTCGCTGGCATCAGGACGAGCTTTCCGAAATGCTCTTTTGGCCGATTTTGCAAACTCTATATCACCATAAGTGCTGTAGTACTTTTCAGCCCTAAGAACTTGCTCGGCCATCTCTTTGCCACTATCACGGCTTTGTTGAAGATACTCCTGATGCTCTTTTCCCAATTGTGTTTTCTTGCTCATTCTTTTTTCTCCATTTTCGGGAATCCGGTCAGTTTTTTTAGCGTCCTCACTGACGGGCCATGTGGATCAACCCCAACCCGACAGCCTCTACTTATCCGAACTGCCTAGCGAATTCAACCGCTCGCTCATTATCAATTTCAGCGTAGTATTTTTCAGTGGTTTTCTTGGACGAATGCCCAAGTAAGATCTGTGCGGTTTCCAAGTCCATTTTCTTGCGAGCCGTTGTTGCTGCAGACTTGCGAAGCTGATTGGGTTTCCAGACATACTTTTCCTTCCATGCCTTGGCCTTCTCCGGACTCTCTTTCACTTCTTTTGACATTGGAAACGCGCGGAGTGCAGCACGTTCAATCGCGCGGCGGTAAGAGTCTTTGTTGTAGTTGGGCTGGAACGTTCTTGGTTTTCGTTCCATGGGCTTATTCCCTTCGTTCATTGGCGTTGTTCGATTGCGGTGACGTCGTTCGCAATGCTGTTCGAACGCTTCGCTCGGCGTAAAGCAAAACGCTTGCGGTTCGCGGAACAAGTAACGGCTCAGCGCTTTTTGAGCCTTGGGACCAATAGAGATGCGGCGTGAATGACCGTGGTGCTCAGTTTTGTGTGATGCAGGGATATAGACCCAAACATCAGCCGAACGGTCAATATCGCCTGGTCTCATGTTGCACACTTCGGATGGACGAGCGCCGATCAAACGATGAACTTCGACCATATCGCTAAGCACTTGAGTGAGCTCGGCTTGAGTTGCCTTAACGATCTCCAACGGTACCGCACCCCGTTTTCGCTTTGGTTTTTCTTTCATCTCAACAGGGCCAACCGCAAGTAACCGCTGCCACAATTCAACCGGGATCAATTCAAACTTAACTGCTTGTTGAAACATCTTGATTACGTAATTTGACTTACGCGTGATGACCTGGCGAGTCAGCTCTCTGTCAATCAAAGATTGGCGGTAATTTTCAAACCGAACGGGGCCAAACTCCGCTGCCGGCAAATGGCCATAAGTTTCGCGGATGGACTTGAGTACCAAACGTACCTGCTTCCATTCCTTTGAGTCGTCGCCATGTTTCCGCTTGACATGTTTGGCGTATTCAACTGCAAGCCTTGACACGGTCACGTTATCTACATCGTCGGGTACCGTAGGTTTTGGTGCTGTGCCGGGCGCGGCCCAATGGTCAGCAATCAGTTGCTTGTACTTTTGGTGGCTTTCCTGAGTGTCGTACTTGCCGAGATAGATGTCCTTGCCGTTGATCGTGACAACAGCTTTGCCCGTTGATTTGTGCAAACGGTATTTCGGGACAGCGCGTCCCCTAGATCCTGCTCGTCGAGCCATCGTGCGGTTCCTCATGATCGAGGATAAATCCTGTACGCTTACTGGATCTATCCTGCTCACCATGCCGCACGTCCGAACGCTCGGACGGTTGAAAATGCTTTGATTCTCGGCATCGAATGGAGTGGACCCGATCGGGATCGAACCGACGACCTCCACACTGCCAGTGTGGCGCTCTCCCAGCTGAGCTACGGGCCCTTGAATCGAAAGTCAGACAATTTCTGGCTTTCTCAAAGAACAAGACGGTATCACTGCGGCCAAAACCTGTCAAGCACGAATCAGGTTTTCGAGAATCATCCCTTCGGATCGGCTCTCTCGATTCGGATTACTGGCATTGTTGCCAGTTCCCTCGACGAATGGGCTCCGGCTTGGGGGCGGATTTTTTTGGGGGAACTCACTGGACGCTTAGCCGCGCTCTCGCATTAACCGCGCTTTATCCCTTTTCCAGTCTCGGTCTTTTTTCGTCTGGCGCTTATCTTGGTTGTCTTTACCTGTCGCGAAGCCGCCGATTTAACGGTGGGTTCACCAGTGTAAGGAGGCCAATTCGGCTTGTGAAATAGAACTTTGTGTCGAAGCTGTGAGTGAATTGCCGGCCATACTCAAACCAGTTCAGAGCTATGCCAAGTGATATAATCTGGCTCGACTCTTACCACTTATTGACAACTGTGACTTAACCAAAGTTCACCCGTTTAGCTGACAATGCCATGCGAACCCGATCAGTGTTTACATCTGTTTTTCGATCTCAACTGCAGTCTGTGGCTACTCACATTGGTGCTCAGTTGCTCATAGTTTTCTCTATTGCTTTGCCAATCACTGGCGGAATTTCAGCGTCTGCGGCTCAAGACAATTCCGCCCAAGAGAAAACTATCCCTGAAGGATTTAAAAAACAGGGGGTCGAATTGGTAGTTTTGGGAATCGCCCAAGACGCCGGTTTTCCTCAGGCCGGTTGTGCGAAATCGTGCTGTGCCGCAGCTTGGAAAGACAAATCTCTCCGTCGTCTTGTCGCGAGCGTCGCCGTGGTTGACCATGCGTCCAAACAGCGTTGGCTGCTCGACTGCTCGCCCGATTTCCCTGACCAGCTACGAATGCTGGACGATGTTTGCGATGCGAAAAAGACACCTGGTTTGGACGGGATCTTTTTGACTCATGCTCACATTGGTCACTACTCTGGATTGATTCACTTAGGGCGTGAGGCGATGGGCTCGAAACAAATTCCAACCCACGTGATGCCTCGGATGAAGCACTTTCTGGAAAACAATGGGCCGTGGAGTCAATTAGTAAAGCTCAAAAATATTGAGCTCAAGGAAATGAAAAATGAAGTGGCGATCAAGCTGAATGATCGGATTTCCATCACGCCATTTTTGGTGCCGCACCGAGACGAGTTTTCAGAAACAGTTGGATTTAAAATTGCTGGACCTAATAAGTCAGTTGTTTTTTTACCGGATATCGACAAATGGTCGCGATGGGACGGCTCAGTTGAAAAACTGATTGAAGGGGCTGACATTGCCTATTTGGACGGGACGTTTTTCGAAAATGGTGAGATCCCTGGACGGGACATGTCGCTAATTCCACATCCTTTTGTGGCGGAGTCAATTAATCGGTTTGCCACTCTCGACGAAACAGAGCGCAAAAAGGTAAGATTTATTCACTTCAATCACACCAATCCGATCCTTCAACTCAAAAGCCGAGCCTCCGAGAGTATCAAACGAGCGGGCATGGCGATTGCGGAGCAGGGAGAAGTGGTTGAACTTTGATGGTTTCTCGTTTTTTGAGATCAAGATTGCAGACCATTTGACGAACCACTTGCGGTTTTTAATTCAACAATAGGGCGGATGATGAGTATAGATAACGGCGGATCACAGTTCGGAATGGACAATCCAATTGGCAATGTCGAGAAACCGAAATCCAAAGGAAAGTTTTGGTTGTTCGGTGGATGTGGTTGCCTGACGCTGATCGCATTGGTTTGCATCGGTGGTGGTGCGTTCTCTTGGTTTTCATTCATCAAACCCAACATGGATTTCATGGTCGAGAACACAACTTTCGTGACAAGTTCGGAAAAGGCCAAAGAAATCCTCGGTGACCCGATCACGATGGACATGAGCGCTCAATCCCAAGAGCAAAATGGACAGAGCCTGACTTACAAAATTCCAGTCTCTGGCCCGAAAGCCAGCGGAACCTATGTGCTAAAAGTAGCTTTCAATCCTTCAACGTGGGTTATGGAACGCGAGGAAATTTACCTCGAAGTCGACGGAGTCCAAACAAGCCTCGATCCTGACGAAATGTTTGAAGACTTCGAAGGCGGCATTGACGACGGCAATTAACACAATTTCAATCAACTCTAATTTTCAAAAAAAATTACAACGAGGAATAATAGAAATGGCAGACATCACTCTTAAAGGCAACGCGTGTCACACTTCGGGCGATCTACCGGCAGTCGGCAGTTCCGCTCCCGGATTCACTTTGGTTGCTGGTGATCTCAGCGAAAAAACACTTGCCGATTTCGCAGGCAAGAACGTGATCCTTAACATTGTCCCAAGTTTCGACACAGGCATTTGTGCTTTGTCGGTCCAGCGATTCAATGAGTCGGCTGGCGAACTTGGCGAAACAACCATCGTTAACGTTTCATTGGATCTGCCTTTTGCCCAGGGTCGGTTCTGCGAAGCCAACAAAGTCGAGCACGTCACGAACCTGTCAGCGTTTCGCTGCTCGAAGTTTGGCGAAGACTACGGCATGACGATCACGGACGGACCACTCAAAGGTCTACTCGGTCGCGCTGTTGTTGTTCTCGACGGAGAAGGCAAAGTCACCTACAGCGAACTTGTTCCAGAGATCGCTCAAGAGCCAAATTACGACGCGGCCCTAGATGCGGTTAAGCAATTGGCATAGTTCGCTCGCGATTGCAATTTGAAAAACAAAGCCAACTGTTCTACACAGTTGGCTTTTTTTGTGTGCCTTTTTTTAGCAGTTCCGTCGTTTGATTTGGACAGTTTGAATCGGGAGATTTTCCCCGCACGAACTCCCCGCCCAATTCTTAATTCAAAATCGCCTAGTCAATCTTCATCAGTCGTTGAAATTTCGATCACGACAGGATGCTTTTTGGAATTCACTGCTATCCACCGATCGCATTTGACCTCGCCAAAACAAAAACAAACAGTCATTTTGAATATCCGCATTGCAAAAATGGTTCCCGGTGATCGGAATGATCGTTGCTGATGAACGCGATGGGATCCTTTATTGTTTGGATTGACGGCGACCAATTGATGAGACTTGCCTTGGCTGGCAAGGGAAGGAAGTATGAAATCCAAAATAGAAGAATAAACCCGTTTTTCCCGATGCTGTTTGTCGACACGAGCCGCGAAAAGCCAAACTTGATTGGGAGAAAATGCATATCGAACGCCCAACTCGGACTCTTCGAATTGCTCGGTAGTTGACCAAAATCCGCCAGCCAGCTCTCCATTTAGCTTCGCTTGAACTGCTTTGGCGCTGCCCAAACAGAATTCACGATTGAAGTAAGTCAGCGCTTCGACGGCTCGAAGTTCTTCTTCTGTTTCACACCAAGAAACTTCCACTTCCGAGCTCCCTCGCGATTGCGACTCGGTCTTCAATTGATAGACCACGTATCGCCTACATCTGAACAACCACTCGGGAACGATTCGGTTGAACACGATCGCGAATGTGTAAATGAGTCCAGTTTTTTTGATGCGTTGAAGCATATGGTGGAAAATCGGAAGTGGGCGACAAGCAGCCGGGGCAGATTTATGTAAGCTCCAGGACCAACTGTTATTGGTCGCCGAAGGGATCGTCGATTGATTTAGAGGGCAGGGTAAACCACTCTGGACCGTTTTCAGTCATGTAGAAATGGTCCTCCAGGCGTATTCCGAATTCATCTGGCATAACCATCATTGGCTCGCTACTGAAAACCATTCCGACGTCGAGCGGAGTTTTTTCACCGCGAACGAGATTGGGGCCTTCGTGAATGTCGAGTCCGCAACCATGGCCTGTACGGTGAGGCAAGCCTGGCAGTTCATAATCCGGGCCATAACCAGCGGCTTCGATGACGTCGCGGGCGGCCTGATCACAGACTTCGCATGGCTCGCCAATTTTTGCAGCATCAAAAGCGGCGACTTGAGCTGCTTTTTCGATCGTCCAGATTTCGCGATGACGATCCGTTGGTTCGCCAAATGCAAAACTTCGAGTGATGTCAGAATTGTATCCGTCCAGCAGACAACCAGTGTCCATCAACACCCAATCGGTTTCTTTCAAGATCTGAGGGTCTTTGACTCCATGGGGAAACGATGAAGCGACACCAAACAGCACGATGCAGAAAAAAGATCCCGCTGGTGCGCCGACTTTGATGTGGGCCTCGTCGATGAATTGCACAACCTCGGTTGTGGAAATTCCGGGCTTGAGCATTGAAGCCGCAGCACGATGGACTTCCAACGTCATTTCGTGGGCTCGCTTGATCAACGCGATTTCGGCTTCCGTTTTGCGACTTCGAATCGCTTGCGTCAGCGGTTGAGCGTGCCCAAGTTTCATATCTGGGTTCGCGACTTGGATTCCGTCAACGATAAAATAAGGTGTGACTTCGTCGATCATCAGCGGCGCGGCACCGGAAGGATCGGTCTCGGCCATCACTCGCCCTACAACTTCGTATGGACTTTCGTGTTCTTCCCACGCGTGAATCGTGGAGGGAATTTTCCAATAGTCACGCAACGTGTCGAGTTCGAATTTCGGTGCGATGTAGCAGATATCTCCATTGGCAGGAACGATCGCGGCGACCATTCGCTCGCTAGCGCCCCATTTCAAACCAGTGAAGTAAAAAAGATTGGTGCCCGCGTGGAGGTACGCTGCACTGGCTCCTGTTTCGCGAAGTTTTTCCTGCAGCCGTGCCAACCTGCCTTCAAATTCGGGCTTTGTGATGAAGTTCACATCGGCTGTCATGTTCTTGAGCGAGTCAAAAGCTTGCTCCTTTGTTTTCGTTCCGACCCCGATTGTCATTTTGAATTCCTGAATGAACTTAGTGTAAATGGTTTCGTGAATGCTTCACGCTGTGCGAATGTTTCACGTTTGGTGGACGCCAGTCTAGTTGATTGAACCAAGCTTGGTTACTCGTCGAACGTTTTTGCCTCAAAATCTTGGTCTAATGAATTCGTTTCGATTTCGAGCGCGGAAGTTGGTTGAAAAGGAATGGCGAATCGGTCTAATGGTGGCCGGCGTTCTTGATTCGTCAATCAAATGCATATTCCAGTCGTGAATATTGCGATGCGAGGCGGTTCTTGGTGGCCAAAATTTGACAAAGCAATTTTAAGCTAATGCAATTCAACTTGGAGAATTTAAAGTGACCAAATTACTTGGACTATTCTGTGTCGTTATCGCTGTTTGCCTGATGGGCACGATCGCCAACTCGACCGAACCTAATAACAATGCCGTAACGACGACCAACACAACGGCAACGACCGCCAAAGTGCATTGTGAAGTCCCGTGTGGTATCTATGCTGACCAACGGCGATTCGAAGAGATGCTGGAAGACACACAAACGATCGCCAAATCGATTGCGAGCATCGAAGAAATTACGAAGGGCTTCGAAAGCGGACCAACACCAAAGGGAGTCAATCAACTGACTCGTTGGGTCAACACAAAAGAAGCTCACGCGACCAACACACAGCAGATCGTCGCCCAGTATTTTTTGACTCAGCGTATCAAAGCCGACAAAGAGAATTACGTGGACCAACTAAAAGCAGCTCATGCTGTGATGGTTGCGGCGATGAAATGCAAACAGGACGCCAAAGCTGAAACAGCCGCAAACCTGAAACTTGCCATCGGCAAACTTTATCGTGCTTACGAAGGCAAAGACCCTGAGTTTGAAAAAGACCACAAGTAAAAGATGTTCACAATTGGCAGGCGTCAGTTGGCAGTACCACTGCTGCCGCTGACTTCTGACTATTTCCCACCGCCCGACTGAGCCCGAGAACTATGAGTTTTTCATTAGAGAACCGAACTGCCCTCGTTACTGGTAGCTCCACCGGGTTGGGTAAAGCGATCGCGATGGCTTTGGGAAAATCCGGCGCAAAAATTGCCGTGAACTATTACAACAACGAAGAGAGAGCCGCGAAGACGATCGCAGAGTTTAACGAACTGGGTATTACTTGTGATTTATTTCGTGCCAATGTGATCGATGAGACGAGCGTCGGAAAGATGTTTGATGACGTCGAGTCAAAGCTTGGGCCGGTCGACATTCTTGTGCCCAACGCGACTCCTGACCAACCGCACAAAACCATCGAGGAATATGATTGGGAGTTTTACCAGACGATGATAGATTTCTTCGTCAAAAGCCCCTACCTGCTTACGCGCCGAGCGTTGCCCCACATGAAGCAGCAAAAATGGGGACGCATTATCAACGTCACCAGTGAGGTTTTTCAATTAAGCGTCGCACCGTTTAGCGCCTATGTGGCTGCCAAGGGTGGACAGGTTGGATGGTCTCGAAGCATGTCACGCGAACTGGCTCCCGACGGGATCACGGTCAACATGATTGCACCGGGTTGGATTCCAACCGAGCGCCACGAGTCTGATCCGCAAGAGAATAAAGACGAGTATTTGGCGACAATTCCAATGCAACGATGGGGAGTGCCCGCCGATGTCGCAGGGGCAGCCGTTTATTTCGCGAGCAACGAAGCCGCGTTTGTATCAGGCCAAACATTGTGCGTTAACGGTGGCAATTCGCCTTGGTAAGTAGTTAGAACGCAAATGATCCTGGCCGCGTTTTTGGTTGGCGGTTGGTTTAACCTTCAACGCTCCCTCCATTTTGAGGTGAAGATTCTCGCGCCATAACGGCCAGGCCTTTGGCCCAAATCCTTGGTTGCGGGCGTTGGGCAACCCAGCCGTTCAGCCTTCGGCTTCTGACTGAGCTATGGAAACGACCAGAGCTTTCCCCCGTAGCAGTGCAACTCTTAAAGCTCAAGCCAAACCACAACTCGGCTCCAGTTCGAACTGACAACTGGCAACTGGCTTAAAACAAACCAGTAATCTCGCCGTTCTCATCGATATCAATTCCCTCTGACGCTGGCGTTGCCGGGAGACCTGGCATCCGCATCATGTCGCCGGTGATTGGGACCAAAAAACCAGCTCCGGCTGCGATTTCGATTTCGCGAACGGTTATGTCAAAACCAGTTGGCCGTCCAATTTTTGTTGGATCGTCCGAAAGTGACTTTTGGGTTTTCGCAATGCAAACAGGTAGTCCCTCGAGCCCAAGCTTTTTGATGTTCCGCAAATCCTTTTTGGCTTTCGAAGTAAACTCGACTCCGCTGGCACCGTAGACTTTCTTGCAAACCGTTTCGATCTTCTCGATGACGGGCAAATTCCAATCGTAAAGCGGCGTAAACTGCTTGTCACTCGATTCGATTTTTGCAACGACGGCTTCAGCAAGATCCGTTGCACCTTCGCCCCCCTTGCCCCAAACGTTGGATACAACGGCTTTGAACCCAAGTTCTTCGCATCGTTGCTGGACGATGGCGATCTCCTCTGGCGTGTCGGTGGTGAACTGATTGATTGCGACAACGGCTTCGAGATTGTAGAGCGCAGTGTTTTCAAGGTGCTTTTCAAGATTGACGAGTCCCTTTTTGACAGCCTCTGGATTCGGTTCTGTCAGTGATTTCAAATCAGCGCCGCCGTGGTATTTAAGTGCACGAATGGTCGCAACAAGAACCATCGCTTTGGGAGACAATCCGGCTCCGGCACATTTGATGTCAAAGAATTTCTCGGCTCCTAAATCCGAACCGAATCCCGCTTCTGTGACAACGAAATCTGAAAGCGACATTCCCATCCGCGTTGCAATGACGGTGTTGGTTCCTTGAGCGATATTCGCAAAAGGGCCGCCGTGAATAATCGCAGGCGTACCTTCGATGGTTTGCACAAGGTTCGGTTTGATCGCGTCTTTTAAGAGCGCCGCCATCGCACCGTTGGCTTTGAGGTCACGTGCATAAATTGGTTTACGATCAAAAGTGAATCCGATGAAAATATTCCCAAGTCGATTTTTGAGATCCGTTAGGTTATCACTGAGACACAAAATCGCCATGATCTCAGACGCGGCTGTGATGTCGAATCCAGACTCGCGTGGCACACCGTTGCCGGTACCGCCCAGCCCGATAACGATGTCGCGAAGGGCTCGATCGTTCATGTCAAAAACACGTTTCCATTCGACCGTACGAGCGTCAATCCCAAGCGATCGTTTTTTGCTTTGCAGATTGTTGTCGATCAACGCGGAGAGCAAATTGTGGGCTTTTTCGATTGCGGCGAAATCACCAGTGAAGTGCAAATTGATATCTTCCATCGGGAGCACTTGCGAAAATCCACCGCCAGTCGCGCCGCCTTTGATCCCAAACACGGGGCCCAACGATGGCTCTCTCAACACGGCAGTCGTCTGTTTACCGATTCGATTCAAGCCTTGTGTCAATCCGATCGACATCGTTGTCTTGCCTTCGCCAGCAGGCGTTGGTGAAATCGCGGTCACTAAAATCAAGTTGCATTGCTTAACCTTTTCTTCGTCGATGAGTGAGAGCGGAAGTTTGGCCTTGTACTGGCCGTACTGCTCAATTTGCTCCAACGGGATGTTTAACTGACTGGCGATTTCGGTGACGGGCTTAAGCGTAACCTGACGGGCAATTTCGATATCGGTTGGCATATTGGATTCCGTTTTTCTTTGGCCAAAATTAGTTCTCTACTGCAGATTTTATGCACCTAAAATTTTAGTACAACGGACCACGCGGTTGGATAGTGTTGGATCTGGCATCCAACCAAACTGGCTCGCGGTTTTGCTGCTTGCTGCGAATCCACCAAATGGAACGGATATCCAAACCCGAAAAATGAATGCCCCAATCCATCAACCAGTTGAAACAACTTCCTGACGAAGTGGGTACCATAGGTGCATTTCCACAAGTCTCTTGAGAGCGGTCACTTGAATCGGTTGTTTCTTTTTATTTTTAGTTTGGTCATCGTCGCGAATTTCCCCAACACTCTGATCGGAAAGCAGAAAACGGCGCAACCATTGACGGCAGAAACTCTTTTCGCGCCCGATCGCATAACCGACGTTGAAATTCAGCTGGACGAATCTGATTGGGACAAAATTCGATTGCAAGGACGAGTGTTCTCAGAGGCTTTGTCAAAAGAGATGACGGAGAATCCATTCACCTATGTCAAAGGCAACGTTTCTATCGACGGCGCGATGATCAAGAATGTTGGGATTCGCAAAAAAGGTTTCATCGGCTCGCTCAATAACGACCGCCCCTCGCTAAAGATCAAGTTCTCAGAATACCAAGACCAGTCGCCTGTCAAAGGACTCGACCGCCTCACACTTAATAACAACAACCAAGATGCCGGGCGTATCTGTCAGTACTTGGCGTACAAACTTTTTCGTGACTCAGGCACCCACGCACCGCGATGTGGTTTTGCCAAAGTGACAGTCAACGGAACATACCTTGGTATTTATTCCAACGTCGAAGCGATCAAGAGTGGATTTTTAGAGCATTCCTTTGGAGGGAAATCAGGAGCCGTCTACGAGGGGACAGTTACGGATTTCTATCCCGAATACAACAAAAAATTTGAACAGAAAAACAAACAAGCAAAATCCAAATATATCAGTGCTGTGACGGAAGTTCTCCGTTCCGAGGAACTCGATTTAGAGGAATTGGAAACGTTGGTTGATGTCGATTCTTTCATCAAATTTTGGGCGATGGAGAGCTTGATCGGGTTCTGGGATGGGTACTGTTCCAATCAAAACAATTACTACCTTTACCGAGATTCAAAATCGAAGAAGTTTCAGTTTATCCCTTGGGGTACCGATTCGGCTTTCACAGAGTCGAGCCCCATTCCACCGTTTTTCATCAAACCCATTTCGGTGCACGCCAAAGCGATCTTGCCAAACAAGCTTTACCGAATCGATGAAGTCAAAACCAAATACGCAACGACGATGATGTCGTTTCTCGATGAGCATTGGAATGAAACTAAATTGTTGGCCGAAGTTGATCGCGTGGAGACTTTGCTCAGCGAACACGTGTTACCTGAAAATAAAAAATCATTCTCACGCACCCTTCTCGGTTATCGCAAATTCATTGAAGCGCGTCGTGAAGCGATTGAAGAAGAGTTTGAGTCCGGACCGCCCAAGCTGATGGCAGAGTCTAAAAAGCCTTCGTATTTTCTCCCGATCGGTGAGGTCACCGCGACTTTCAAAGGTATCTGGTGCGAGAAAGATCCAGCGAACCCAACCAACGTTGGCGAAGTAACCGTCGACCTACAAGTCAATGGAAAAGCAATCAAGTTCGAGAGCCTCGGTGTTTATGCCAAAAAGGATGACCGCGACCCAAAGAGCGCATCGATCATCATCACCGGAAAGAGTTCGGCGACAGGCAAGACGATCATCATCGCAGCTGGAGTTCCGTTAACAAACTTCGAACCTTCAGACAGTTCCATGAACACAGGCGGAGCGTTGATTCAACCAGGAACCTTTGGTTTGATTGGAATGAAATTCAAAATGATGTTTGGTTCCGTTCAATTGAAACAGGCTTCATTGACTCCCGGCGAGGAGTTTGAAGGAACGTTCACGATGGCCGTTGGAGAATTCAACATGAATTGATGGTCGGCCAAACCTCAGAGCCAAGATCAGCCATTCTGGTTCCGTAGTCTCAGTGTTTTGTCGCATCATCTAATTGTCCACCGGATCGACAGTTGCGAATCGTTCGTTGAAGCAAAAACATGCACTCGCGTTTCTCCGCACGACATCATTTCTTAATCTTGATTCATTGAATTCTTCCAATAACCGATTCGACGCCCCGAATAATCCAATTGGAAACTCAGCCCAGTTTCTTTTCAAAAACAAACCACCAAGAAATCGACCGGCACGTCAATGAATCAATCTAAAAAACGTTTAGCTTTCATACCTGCAGTCTGTCTGCTCACAACGCTTAACCTAGGGATCGGTGGCCCAGGTATTTCGAATTGTTTCGGGCAAGCGGAATCTCAAGACTCACGCGCCGTAAAAGACTTTGGCACCGCGACGGACAGAGCGTCCAGCAAGGCGGAAACGAAACCGTTACCCACTCAATTTCTCCGCGTCACCAAAGACGACTCGCAAAACCCGCTCTCGATGCAGACCGCGATCACTCGTTACCGCCCCGCCAAAGGCGAACTGGTTGTTGATTTGGTCGGAGCCGTTCACATCGGCGAGGCCGACTACTACAAACGACTTAATGAACAATTCAAAAATTACGATGTTGTTCTGTATGAATTGGTCGCTCCCAAAGGCACGAAAATCCCCAAAGGTGGCAAGAAAAAATCAACCAACAGTCCGCTTGATCTCATTTCGTGGATGCAAGGCCAAGCTCAGTCAACCTTGGGGCTAGAGTCGCAATTGAAATTAGTTGACTACCAGAAAGATAACTTCACACATGCCGACATGTCGCCCACGGAAATGAGCGAGAAGATGGCCGAACGTGGTGACACGCCGCTGACCGTTGGTTTGAGTGCGATCACCGAAATGATGCGGCAACAAAACCGAGCTTCCCAATCGGGAGGGTCAACGGATATCGCCAGCCAATTGACGAACGAGAACATTTTCGAGTCACTGGGTGATCCATTGAAAATGAAGCGGATGATGGCCAACCAATTTGCCCAGTCCGGAGTCATGGATATGGGGCTTGGCCAAACACTGAATCAATTGCTGATTACGGATCGCAATGCAGCTGCGATAAAAGTTCTGCAAAAGGAAATTGCCAACGGTAAAAAGAAGATCGCTATCTTCTACGGAGCCGCCCACATGCCCGACTTTGAAAAACATCTGGTCAATGATTTCGGGCTGAAGAAAACTAACCAGGCTTGGATCGACGCTTGGGACCTGACAAAGGCTGGCCAGAAACCGTCCAAGACTGGTGGAACGACTAAATTGCTTTTCAAAATGCTGGACGAACTCAGTCGCTAATTGGTCGGTCTTGATCCAAACGACTGGAGGCCACGTTCGTCTTGCTGTTCGTGATCGAGAGTAGGATCTCGAGGAGCGATGGATGCCGCAAAAACAATCAATGTCAAAGTCTGTGGCTGGCTTGGAGCGATGACAGACAATTGTGAGCAAGCCACATTCCCACCATAGCCCGTCGCTTTTGAGGTACTGCTCCGGCATCAGACACTTTCCCGATAATTCGGGATTCTCGCGATTCTTTAAGGACTGGACATTTTTAATTTTCAAATTTGAGCCGGTTCTTGTAACAACCCGACTCAGATACGTGCTTTGCTGAAGGAGGACATTGACACCAAAGCTTCCCCCCAATGAAAGCGTGTCCCACCACACCCGTTCGAAACGAACATTCTGCAAGGTTTAACTACCCATTTCGATCGGTCCAAGATATGAAGACTTTGTGAAAAGGGAAGTGATCGTGAATTTAACTGCTGGCAAAAAATAGCCCGTTTATTTACAATTCCACCGCCCCGCCTGAGGTTCCAAACTCGATCTCTCGAATTCCTTTTTTATCCCTCTGAGAGATGAGATTCGGCACCTGAGATCAGACGCCCATTCATTCTTTATCCTTTTTGAGGTAACGATGCTCAACAATTCAAAACCAAGTCGGAACGGATTCACCCTGGTTGAACTCCTAGTAGTGATTGCCATTATCGGCATTCTCATTGGAATGCTGTTACCAGCAGTCCAGCAGGTTCGCGAAGCCGCACGGCGAACCCAATGCGCAAACAACCTGAAGCAGCTTGCTCTTGCATGCCACAACTACGAAAGTGCTCATGGGCAATTTCCTCCTGGCCTAAACCTTCCCGTTGGCCCAGGTGTTTTCACTGGCTCTGACATCCACGACAAAACAGGCGAAGAGCCGATCAACGATCGTTGGGGTTCTTGGATGGTTTGGTGCTTGCCATTCATGGAGCAAAACAACATTTACGATGCGATGGATCTTCGTGAGAACCACGATGTCAACTGCGTTGGTTACGAATCTGTTGGTGCAAATGTGATCGAAACTTTGATCTGCCCTTCTGATTATGTTCCTCGTAAAGTCGTCACCTATCGAGATCTTTGCTTCGGCATCAACAGCTACTTTGGCAACGCAGGCATTCAAGCTTGGTACCATCGCAACGCAACACTTGATGGCGTGTTTTACTACAACAGCAAAACTACATTTGCGGCGATCAAAGACGGAAGCACAAACACTTTGATGATCGGCGAACGATACTCGCGTGACGATGAGTGGCTTCAACTTGAGAGCTACCGAGGCTGGGCTTGGTCGAACTTCAATTCAGTTCGTGACTGCTTGGCTGGAACGCTTGAGCCAATCAACTACAATTTCCCGCTTGGCTCAGGTCCTAGTCCACCGTTTTCATTAACAGACAAAAAGTTCAGCTCATTCAGCAGTGCTCATCCGGGCGGAGCAAACTTTTCAATGTGCGACGGTTCGGTTCAGTTCATTACCATGACCAGCACATCAGATTTGCCAATGTTGCAAGATTTGGCTGTTCGTGACGATGGTCGTATCGCAACGTTTGAGTAAACCAAAACTTTAAAGCCATTAGTTAATAAGGAAGTTTGATGAATCGCTGTTTCTCGAAACTAGCAGTTCACAACAACCCAAGAATTCTCCAAGCGGTCGTCGTCGTGACGGCCGCTTTGTTCTTGGTAGGTTGTGGAACACCACCGCCAGAAATTGTTCCTGTCACTGGACGTGTAACCATCGACGGCAAACCAATCAACAATGTCGAAGTCCGATTCTATCCAACGATCGAAGGACTGGACGGCAACATGGTTGGCATCGGTGTGACCGACGCTGACGGCAACTACAAACTGGCGCTGCCTGGCAAACCGGATTCGGGTGCTTGTGCCTGCGAAACAAAAATCGTCATCATGGAAGGCCCGCTTCCAGAAGGCATTCGCGGAGGCCCAAACGAGCGTGAGGAGACAGCGAAATTTGAAAAGTCCCTCAAAAATCGCCCAATCCCCAAGGACATGACTCGGATTGCTGATACACCGTTGTCCGTTACAGTCACGACGGATCAAACTGTCTATGATCTGGAACTGGCACGGTAGGTTGGATTTGACACGACGGTTATGCATCCGGTTGTCTGGAAAAAATCAAAGCCTGCCATTATTGGTGGGCTTTTTATTTGCTTAGCCATGCCTGATTGACGGTATACTTTTTCTTCAGTCGAGAATCAAACCTAAAACGACACGACAATGAATCTTCCAATCATCGATGCTGCGAAAAAACAATGTGCCCGGTTGGAGGTCCTCCAAGGAACTGCCGTACCGACCAAGGCCGGCAAAACCGCACTCCCAATGTCGATGAAAGAGGCCAAGGCCCGCGGCTGGGACGAACTGGATGTGGTTTTCGTAACTGGCGACGCCTATATCGATCACCCAAGTTTTGCGATGGCGATCCTTGGACGTACGCTAGAGGCCGCCGGATTTCGAGTCGGTATCGTGTCGCAACCCGACTGGACCAATTGCGAAGACTGGAAACGATTCGGTCGCCCGCGTTTGTTTTTCGGAATCAGCGCCGGCAACATGGATTCGATGATCAATCATTACACGGCCAACCGGAAGGTCCGCAACAGCGACGCTTATTCGCCCGGCGGAAGAATCGGATTGCGACCTGACCGTGCAACACTCGCCTACTGCCACCGCGCCCGCGAAGCCTTCAAAGGCGTCCCCGTGATCGCAGGTGGTGTCGAGGCGTCACTTCGACGGTTGGCACATTACGACTACTGGGGCGACAACGTTCGCAAATCAATTTTACTTGACAGTAAAGCCGACCTCGTGATGTACGGCATGGGCGAAAACCCAATCGTAGAAATCGCACAACGACTCGATGCCGGAGAAACGGTAAAAGACTGCCGCGACATGCTCGGCGCTGCTTACGTCTGTGGAGCCAAGGACGCTATCCCGACCGACGCGATAGAACTGCCGTCTTTCGAAGAAGTTCGCGACGACAAAGTTGCGTTTGCCGAAGCCACGAAAATCATCCACAACGAAACCAATCCCTACAACGCCAAACGTTTAATTCAGAAACACGGTACTCAAACCGTCGTCGTTAACCCGCCGCAATTTCCGATCAGCCAAGTCGCGATGGATAAAATCTATGGTTTGCCGTACACGCGAAAGGCACACCCAAGCTACAAAGAACCCATCCCCGCGTTTGCAACCATCAAAGATTCCGTCACCATCATGCGTGGTTGTTTCGGCGGATGCACTTTCTGCTCGATCACGGCTCATCAAGGTCGCGTGATTCAGTCGCGAAGCAAAGACTCCGTCATCGGCGAAATAAAAACGATGGCCGAGGATCCAAAATTCAAAGGCATCGTCAGCGACATCGGCGGCCCAACAGCCAACATGTACGAGATGCAATGCTCGAAACCAGAAGTCGAAGCCAAATGCCGACGGCAATCCTGCGTGCATCCCAAAATCTGCAAACTGCTCGGCACCGATCACGGTCCCTTAATTCAATTGATGAAAGAGGCTCGCGAAGTAAAAGGCGTTCGCAAAGTCCTCGTCGCCAGTGGCGTTCGAATGGATTTGGCTCGCCGCAGCCCTGAGTACGTCAAAGAACTCACAAAGCATCATGTTGGCGGCCTGCTCAAAGTCGCACCGGAACACGCAAGTGACGGTGTGCTGGACAAAATGCGAAAACCAAGCGTGGATGATTTTGAGAACTTCTCCGAGATCTTTCGCGGCGAATCAAAAAAGAACGAGAAGAAACAGTACCTCGTCCCTTACTTCATCTCGTCGCACCCGGGCAGCGATGTCAATTCGATGATCGATTTGGCTCTGTTCCTTAAACGCAATGGCTACAAACCCGACCAGGTGCAGGACTTCATTCCCGCTCCGCTCGACGTTGCGACTTGCATGTATTACACAGAGATGGACCCGTTCACAAAGAAACCGGTCTTCATCGCAAAGAAACTCAAGGACCGCAAAACCCAACGCGCGTTGATGCAGTTCTTCAAGCCGGAAAACTATTTCGAAGTCCGGAAGGCTCTCCTGGATAACGGTCGCAAAGAACTGATCGGCACCGGATGCGATTGCTTGATTCCAGCCAAGGCACCTCAGGAAGCGATCAAGCGCCGACGTCAAATGGCTGGTAAGCAATTCCGAGGCGAGTACGTCCATCGCATGCCCGATGGCACCGCAGCCAAAGACGGCGAACTGAAAAAAGGCAAAAAGAAACAAGGCCGTTTCGCACCGGGGCAGGGCTATCGTCCTGACCGCAAGGCAGCAAAAAAGAAAAAGCGATAGCCGGCGATTGGTTAGCGCGATTTCGTAACCTCGGTTTCCAACTGAGATTTCGACGGCTCC
>JBGCDK010000088.1:0-76981 GCA_045105295.1 Mariniblastus sp. | reverse complement strand
CTCGCTTACATCTATAGGTCCAAAATTCTCAAACAGTTACGATTTAGCAAGCTGTCAACGAACCTTGCTCCATCACGATCCCAAACTTGCTGAGTCTATGTCAGAGTCGCAACAATCTTCCCAACCTGAGTCGTCTCAATCGGAGTCGCTTCAATCCGCCGACCACCAAGGCGGCTTTCGCGTTCTGGTTTTCGCGTTGCTTTCGCAAGTCATGCTGTGGCTCTCCTTTCCACCCGTCGGAGTTTCGTGGATGGTTTGGTTGGCACCCGTTCCGTTGGTTTGGCTGATTCTCAATTCAGACCTCCCAGCAAAACGCCCGTATTGGCAGCTGTTCTACGCAGGTTTGCTTTACTGGTTGGGCACATTTTATTTTATCCCGATTCCCCACCCGGCACTTTGGGCTGGTTGGTTCGTCGTGTCCGCCTACATGGCTCTGTATACACCGATATTCGTTGCGATTTCCAGAACGATGATTCATCGGCTCAGGGTTCCAGAAATCGTCGCAATTCCACTGACCTTCACGGGCATCGAATGGTTTCGCTGCAATTTTTTGACCGGCATGGGCATGTACTGTCTGTCTCACACTCAGTACCAATATCCAGTCGTGATTCAAGTGGCCGATCTGTTCGGTGCCTACACATTGACGTTCGTCATCATGCTTGCTGCAACGGGGCTAACATTGTTGGTCGCCAAGTTTTCCATCAGGGAGAGCAAAACCAAATCTAGCAGTTGGCCATTCACGTTCGCTTCTGTTGCAGTCGCCGCCGGTTTTTTGATCGCCACTCTGCTCTACGGGCAGTATCGGCTTGACGAAAAAATTCAATATCGAAACGAAGCATCATTGACGTTCGGCTTGATCCAAACATCCGAAGACGTGATCTTTGGTAGACCAACTAAATTGCAGACCGAAATTCAAATTGAAAACAAATTCAAACTCACTTGGGCTGCTCGAAAACAATGGGATGATTTGGACCTGATCGTATGGCCAGAGTCTGGGCTCAATCCGGAATTCGATTTAATCAGTGATTTCGACCGAGAGTTTACTGCAGAGTATTGTGCAGGCCGAGTCACGCAATTCTGGAGTGATGCCACTGGGTTTCCGCAGCTTTATGATTCGCCCATCTCGGTGTTAACTGGAGGCGGAACAGAAGATCCATCAATGAAAGACAGGTTCAACGCAGCGCTATTGATCGGGTTGAACGGCAAAATCAATCGTCGTTATTTTAAAAACCACTTGGTCATGTTCGGCGAGTATGTGCCCTTTGCTCGCGACGTTCCATTCATCAATTCGATCTCTCCAATTCCTTCGTTGACGCCGGGAACAAAATTCGAAACGATCGAAATGAATGAGGTCAGGATGGCACCGAACATTTGTTTTGAAACCACCGTTCCGCATTTTATCCGTCGCCAAATCAACACTCTAACCGCCGACGGAGTTGAGCCCGATGTGATGGTGAATTTGACCAACGACGGATGGTTTTATGGGACAAGCTGTTTGGATGCACACCTTGCTTGCAATGTTTTTCGAGCCGTCGAAATGCGTAAGCCATTACTTGTTTGTGCCAATACAGGATTCTCAGCCGAGATTGATACTTGCGGAAACCTACTCCAAGTTGGCCCTCGACGAAAATCGACAGTGATCCGAGCCAAAATTAAACCCGTCGTACGAACGAGTCTTTACCGTCAGGTCGGCGACGTCGTTCCGATGGTTTTTGCTGGGATTTGCTTTTGGGTCGGGGCGATCGGTTTCTTCAAACGGTCAAAACAGAACTCGCCAAACTAAGGTCTCTTAGTTTTATTCGGCCAGCAAAGACGGGGGCTGTTTCCAGCCTTTAGGGGACACAAGCTAGATCGTTACCGTCCACGATACGCCCAAGTTGTGTTTCACAGAACGTTTGGTGTCCTGTGTCTCACAGACTAGTGCCTGAAAACATTCTTCATGGTTGGGGAGATAACCGCTCGATCAAGCGGTTTACAAAACGCAAAATCACCTCTGATCGCGGCATCGCCAACCAACGAGTGAGAGTCAGCTCACAAGTTTAGCGTGTTTTGCGGTGTAGTCGATAAAACCCGCCTGCGACTGGCCGGAAACTTGCATCGAAATTGAATTACTTGCAAAACGCATGCGGCAAAAATAGCATGGCTGTCTTAAACTAGTGTTTGCCGACCCGTTCTCGGAGACGGCTGACCAAAAGACGACCCAACTCGAATCATCTTCCAAACCAACTTGGACTCACTTCATGTCTAGAATTTGTTCGCAGCTTTTATTTTCACTTATTGCTGTACTGTTTTTTGCAACAGTGTCAGTCAATTCGGCAACCGCTCAGCGGAGAAGTCAGGCGCCAGCAGCTTCTGGCCCAATCGAGAAATTTTCCCAAGAGGACAAATTCCGACAGTTGGAAGAAATCCTACCAACGCCAAACGCGGCCCGCGCGGGTTCCGGTGCTCCCGGAAGTGGATACTGGCAACAGAAAGTTGACTACGACATCGACGTTCGTTTGGATGACAAGACTCAGGAGCTGTTTGGATCGGAAACGATTACTTACAAGAACAACAGCAAAGACAAACTTTCTTATCTTTGGCTTCAACTAGACGCCAACATTCATCGTTCAGATTCTGATGCGAACCTAACCAGCACAACCAGCGATTTGACGCGGCTCGGTTTTCGGTCAATGAAGACAATGTTGGCCAAAGAAGTTTTCGACGGCGGATTCAACATCACACGTTGCGAAGACGCGAGCACAAAGAAAAAGCTGAAACACACAATCGTCAAAACGATGATGCGTGTTGACCTACCTACCAAACTCGAACCAGGCCAGACATTTAAATTTCGAATCGATTGGGATTACGAAATCAACAACGCTCGAATCTTTGGCGGGCGAAGTGGTTGTGAATTTTTCGAAGAAGATGGTAACTTCATTTACGAGGTTGCCCAATGGTTTCCACGTTTGTGTGCCTACACTGACAACACAGGTTGGCAGCATAAGCAATTCCTTGGGCGTGGCGAATTCACGTTGGAAATGGGCGACTACGTTGTCCGGATTACTGCACCTAATGACCACATCGTTGGTTCAACAGGTGTGTTGCTAAACCCGGATCAAGTTTTGACAGAAGTTCAGCAGGAGCGTTTGGAAGAATCGAAATCTGCTGACAATCCTGTTTTCATCGTCACGCCAGAAGAAGCCAAAGAAAACGAAGCCAGCAAACCAAGTGGAAACAAAACTTGGATTTTTAAAGCCGACCGTGTTCGTGATTTCGCGTTTGCATCGTCACGAAAATTCATCTGGGACTCAATGCAACACAACATGGGTGACTTTCCCGTGATGGCGATGTCCTACTATCCGAAAGAAGCAGAACCACTTTGGAGCAAGTACTCGACCCACGCGATCATTCACACGTTGGAAGTCTACTCAAAGTACACATTTGATTACCCCTACCCTGTCGCGATTTCTGTCAACGGACCGATCGGCGGCATGGAATATCCAATGATCTGTTTCAACGGACCACGACCTGAAAAGGATGGAACTTATTCTTCGCGAACCAAGTACGGTTTGATCTCGGTTATCATCCACGAAGTTGGTCACAACTACTTCCCAATGATCGTCAACACGGACGAACGACAGTGGACTTGGATGGACGAAGGGCTCAACACGTTCTTGCAATATCTTGCTGAGCAAGAGTGGGAAGACAATTACCCGTCATCACGTGGCGAGCCGCGTGACATTGTAGGTTACATGCGCAGCCCATATCAGGTTCCGATCATGACGAACTCCGAGTCCATTTTGCAGTTCGGACCAAACGGATATTCTAAACCAGCAACTGCGCTGAATATCTTACGAGAAACGATTCTGGGTCGCGAGTTGTTCGACTACGCATTTAAGGAATACGCTCAACGTTGGAAGTTCAAGCGACCAATGCCGGCAGATTTCTTCCGAACGATGGAAGACGCATCTGGTGTCGATCTCGACTGGTTTTGGCGTGGTTGGTTTTACTCGAGCGATCACGTTGACATGTCAATCACCAATGTTCGTCAGTTGAACATTGATACAAAGAACCCGGAAATCGAGAAGGCAATTCTACGTGAGAAACGAGATTCAATTCCGCTCTCGAATTCCAAAGAGCGAAACGAAAGCTTGCCAAAGCGTGCCAATAAGTACCCGGACTTGAAAGATTTTTACAACGATTTTGATTCCTTGGATGTTACAGATCGGGATCGTGAAAGCTACAAACGATTTTTCGATTCGCTGAACGATGAAGAGAAAGAAATGATCGCGAGCGATCGCAATTTTTACTTGATCTCGTTCAAGAATATCGGTGGCTTGGTAATGCCAATCATTTTTGATGCCGAGTTTGTCGATGGCACCAAGCAGCAAATTCGTTTGCCTGCCGAAATTTGGAAACAGAACAACGAAACCGTCACCAAGCTCATCATGACGGAAAAAGAAATTCAATCGGTAACCCTCGACCCCCGTCTAGAAACCGCCGACGTTGATCTGAGCAATAACTATTTCCCACCGCGAATTCAAAAATCTCGTTTCGAGTTGTATAAGAGTTCGCGTCGAGGCGGCGGAGGCAACCCAATGCAGGCTGCTCGGCAGATGGAAGCAAAGCGGAACAAGGCGAAAGAGCAAAAGAAGTCCGACGCGACTCCCGCAACTCCAAAGCCTCCGGAAAAGCCAGCGGCAGCAAAAAAGACACCCGCAACAAGTGACGCCAAAGCAGCCGCTTCTGCTGCAAAAGCGAAACGAGATCCAGCGAAGGCAAAACGAGACGCAGTCAAAGCCAAAGCAAGTGCAAAAACCAGTGCCGAAGCCAAGGCTGCTTCAGATTCGCCAACCGAAACTAAAGAAGCAAAACGAGCTCGAGAACGAGCGGAACGTATGGAGCGACGAAAGAAAAAGCAAAAGAAGAAAAAAGACGATGCGGTGAGTGCGACTTAGTTTCGAAGCCGTTTCAACAGCTATTCCGTTATCTGAATCGTTTCTTCTCAGCCGTTTTTTTCGAGCAATGAATGTTAACTATTAAATCAAAATTGATCCTGATGTTGATCTGCGTGGCCTCCGCGTTGGTCTCGGCGGAAGCAATCGCTCATCCGTATCATGTCAGCCGTACGGAACTAAACTGGAATCCAAAGACGGGTAACTTCGAAGTGGCTCTTTGTCTGTGGCCAGCCGATTTGGAAAAAGCACTGTCGCGTGAGCAAGGGAAACCGATCGACCTCGACAAGGCAGACAATCTCGACGACATGCTTCAGGCTTACGTCGAGAAAACGTTTTTGATACGAAACGAAAATTCGGCGAATGGTAATGGATCAGAGATCGCAACGAAAGTTCGTTGGGTCGGTCATGAAAAAGACCTTAAACAAGCGTGGCTATATTTCGAGGTCGTGGTTGAGAAAACTGTCGTACAGAAGTCTGCTAACGGGAAACCTGCTGGTGTAAAAGCGTCTGGTGAGAAGGCCCAACCTGCTGTTGGTGGAGCGGAATCTTCCGATCAATCGCAGGCCGATTCTCAGGTAAAGTGGACCGTAGAAAACCGAGCTTTCTTTGAGCTCAACGAAGACCAGTTGAATTACTTGCAACTGACTGTCGGCGAAAAATCAGAGGTTGCGATTAGCAAGACTGGTTCAGAACGACATGCGATTGCAGTTGGGCAATGATTTAGGCAGCCATTTTATTAAGCAGTGAGTCAACGAGAGGCTCGGCTGGCCGTGATTTGAGTAAACCATCAAAGCATTAAAGCAACGGATCAACTGAGCTCAATTCGAACTTTGGCCGGATGATGCCAGGAGAAGCTTCAATCGTATAGTTCAACGTTGATTGACGATTGTAGTTCGAAGGTATCTCTTCCTTGAACCCATGCATGGGAGTGCTTGAGAATCCACGCGGGAAAAACTCTTCGGGCCAAGCAGCAGATCCTTGTCCCGCACTTGTGGCGTTTCCATCGGTCCCATCAGCCGATTTGATTTTCGAAATCACGACGTTGTATGTTCCCGCGATCATCTCTTTGGACTTATCGGAATACTGCAGCTCAAATTCGCCCTCAGCATTGGTAATTCCAAACGCCAATGGCATCAGTCGTCCGGTACTGCTTTTGAGCTGCAACGGAATAAAAACGACTTTCGCGTTGTGAACTGGCTTTCCATCAAGCGTCACCTCGCCGTGGACTTCCGCGTTTCCCGCGTGTTCTGGCCAGTCGGGGTAGCAGCCTGGCACGATCATTAAAGCACCGATCAACAACAAGCCAATCAAAGAACGCTTCATCCAGTTTTCCGGTTTGATAATTTTCAACCTCGTCACCTGCAACGCACTTTGACTGTTGACTGCGTATTGGAACCTTAACACGAACGACCGCCCGATTCATTTAGTTTAGTGGATGGCTTGATCGGAGGAAGCGCCTCTTCCAATATGCCTTTGGCTTTGGGCCATACCAACAGAGCTTCGATGACCATCCAAATTTGAAGTCCAAACGTGATTAACCCAATAATTGCGAGCATTGGTTTCTCGCCAGTGCGACACCAACCGGTATTCTCGTTGAACAATTGCCAAACCAGCGCCCAACCAGGAAGCACGATCATGATGACCATTGGGATGGCGACAAACCAAATGGGCTTGTTACGTCGCCATAGATAAAACGTGGTGACCATCAGAGCCAGTCCGGCCAGCAACTGATTGGTGGCTCCGAACAACGGCCATAGTAGCAAACCACCTTTGCCCATCGATCCGCCGTCTGCGAAAGGTTTTTCCGGTAGCATCGCGATGGCTCCACCGATCACCACCGCAAAAATTGTTGCGACGTACATGTTTTTCAAAGGAGCGATTTTCAGATTACCGCCTAGTTCCTGGATGACATAGCGTTGCAATCGTGTGGCGGAATCCAATGTCGTGGCTGCGAAACTGGCGACCAAGACAGCAATCAAAGCGATGCCCATCTGGAGTGGAATTCCAATCGCTGAAAGAAAATTGGCTCCTCCATTAACAAACGCACCAACGGTGCTGCCGAGTTTAAAGTCTTTCCAGGACTTGCCCTCTCCAAGTTCGTATGTTTGTCGCCAGGCAGCCGAGCCCCTTAATGGTTGTTGAGTTTGTGAATCCAAAACGGGTTGGTACTCGATTCGCGAAGTCCCATTGGCTTGCGCGATCGTTGTTTTCTCAAACTTACCCATGCCGACTCCTGCACAGCAGGCAAGAATCACAACGACGGCGAGGGCGCCTTCGAGCAGCATCGAACCGTAGCCAATTGCGTGGGCATCAGTCTCACACGAAAGCTGTTTGCTACTCGTGCCACTGCTGACGAGGCAATGAAACCCGCTGATTGCTCCACACGCGATCGTGATAAAAAGGAACGGCCAAATTGGAGGTGTATCCTCAGGTAGGCTTTGTGTTACGGCTTCGGTTGAGCCCATCAGATCTGCTTGTCCGGTTGAACACGCGACCAGCAATCCAACGACCAGCAAAGCCAACGCAACGAACAGTTGGTGACTGTTGACGTAATCGCGAGGTTGAAGCAACAACCAAACGGGCAACACCGACGCGACGGCACAGTACACCAACAGAATCACCGTCCACATCACAATTGGGCTGAGCGTGGTACCACCGATCTCGAAATCGGAAAGCTGAATTGGAAAATGGTACGCCCCTATGTATACCGCGAAGTAAATCAAAATCAAAGAAATGATTGACATCGGAAGCAGTTGATTCGATCCGCGTTTCATCATGATTCCAAACACGATCGCGATCGGTAGTGAAACCCAGACCGCCAGAACGGATTGCGGGTAAAGGATAAAGATCGTGGCAATGACCAATCCGAATATCGCAAGGACCACTGTTAGTGCGAAAAATAGTGCGATAAGGAACAGGATTTTTGTGCGCGACGAAATCAGCCGTCCAGCAACTTCACCAACCGTCTGGCCCCTGTTTCGCATGCTGACAACGAGTGCCCCGAAATCATGAACGGCTCCGATGAAAATACTTCCGAATACGACCCATAACAATGCGGGTAGCCAGCCCCAGAAAACGGCGATGGCTGGTCCAACGATCGGGCCCGTTCCGGCGATACTGGTGAAGTGATGCCCGAATACGATTGAGCAACGTGAGGGGACGAAGTCGACACCGTCTTCGAGTTGCTTGCTTGGAACTTCAGCGTTTTTGTCGAGGCCAAAAATCTGTTTGGCGATCCAGCGGCCGTACGTGTTGTAGGCAACAATAAACCCAACAAAGGAAGCGATCGCGATCAGAAACGTATACATGTTCAACTCGTGTGGTTGGAAGGAAGTCCGATTTTAACCAGACTTCGACAACAGAACCAACCTGAGTGTGAGGTTGAACTGGAAACTCGCTCCCGACTTTGAAAAGCCAGCTTCAGATACTACGAGCCAGTAGGAGTGGATCTTGTTAAAGATCCTCGCGCAACAGAACAGCATCGCGAAAATCAATCACAAGCCTGGCTTACAAACCCTAAACGCCGCTATTCGCCGGCGGCTTTTTGACCAATGACCAATTCGGCTCCGTCCTTCAGATCGCCTGAAATCATTTGAGCGTACCGGTTGTCCGTCAAACCAACGGTGACTTCCACTGCCCTCAGCAAGTCGCCTTCGACAACCCAAACGTGTCGAATCTTGTTCTTTTTACTGGCAGTTACTCGTTCATCGGACGTCGTTTCAACACTTTCTTCTTTGGGTTCTACGAACGTCGCGCCGTCGATAATCGCGTGGTCATCTGGATGTACGTATTTTTTGTCCGGAGGGTAAAAACGCAACGCAGATTTTGGAATCCGAATTGCCTTTTCAAGTTTTTCAATTTGAAACGACAGGTCCGCCGTCATACCTGGAAGAAGTTTTAACTCTGGGTTGGGCGAACCGACGACGACTGGATAGGTCACAACATTCTGAGTCGTCGCAGAACTGAAACGCACCTCTTCGATTTTGCCGATGAACAAATCATCCGGGTATGAGGTGACGGTAAACGAAACGGGCTGTTCGGTTTCGGCTGCTTTGCGAATCATGCCAATTTCCGATTCGTCAACGTCGGCAAAGATGTGCATTTTTTCTCGCATCCCAACGCCAACAACAAATAGCTCTGGCGTTTGAAACTGAGCCGCCAGCGTTTGGCCAGGTTCGACTTTGCGATCAATGATCATGCCGTCTTCGGGAGATCGGATTTCACAAAAATCGAGATTCGCTTGTGAGTTTGTCAGAGTCGCCACAGACTGATCAATCGAAGCCATCGCGATGGTCAGCTGTGCCTCCAATGAAATTCGATTGAACTTCAACGCATCCATTTCTGTTTTGGCGATGAAGTCAACATTCTCTTGCCGAAGCCCCAGTGCGCGGCCTTCATCGTTGCGAGCTTGTTGAAGTAACGCTTTGACCCGCAGGACCTCGGCCTTGCGGGTGGCTAACGTTGCTTTGTCGCGGGCAACGTTGGCGGCAAACAATCGGGGGTCAATCTTGGCCAGAATCTCATTCTGTTTGACTTCCTGATTGAACTCGACAAAAAGATCGGTAATCGGGCCAGAGACAAACGATCCAACTTGGACAGACTTAGTTGGCTTCACCGTGCCAGTTGCGTTTACTACTTTTGTGATCGTGCCCAATTTGACAGTTTCGATTCGCCAATTGGGTTTGTTGCGTTCGGCAATCGCAGCCGTGATTGAGGGGTACGCCGCATATCCGATTCCAGCAAGGATTGCGATGACGATCAAAGATCTTATAAGGAACTTCAGCATGAAAACGGCGAACGTGTTGGAAGTTAGCAGTGATAGGCAGGGGTACAATCTATTGCCCTATTCTATTCGTACCCGATGCAATTCGTCAGGGTTTCATCCGAAGAAGTTGATATTCTTAGGGCGTTTCCAACACTCTGCCCAATTCAGATTTCAATTTTCCGGCGTATCGAATCGTTTCCAGACTTTTCGGCATGTGCGTTTTTTGGCTCAGTTGGTTTGGAATTTGATCGTGTCGATGTCGGCGAATGCAGTTAACTTATGGGGCGGTTGCGAGCCAGAATGTGTTCTCGAAATCGTTGTGCCGGGGGAATCAGTTCATAACGAATGGGCGTTGTTTCGTTAGGAAGTTCGCAGATGGTTCCGATGTCTTCGAGTAACGGGTCCATCAGCCATTCCTGACTGATTGAACTCGTGAGTGGTTCCCAAGCCTTGAGTGGATTGATGGTGTCAACGTTTGTCGGCAAAGCTTAGCCAGATCGAAACAAAGCTATGACACCACGATAGATCAATCTTGTGTCGGTAAGTTTCGCGAAAACTCGAAAATGTGGCCGCGACATGTTTGTTCGCTTGCCAAACAGCTTTCAATCGCAATTTTGGATGCAAAAGTACGCAGGCTACCGACAAAGCGATTAATTCCTTGCCATTACTCACGAGTCAGTATTGACCGAGAGTTTGAGCCCTGATACTTACGATCAATTGAAATCCGGTTATCGGCGGAAACGTTTAGCTTTGTTTAGCGAATATCAAAAAAATTTGAGACTTATTGTGCAAACTGTATCTGTTTGCACCATTTTGTTGTGCGCGCTGACGGTTCCAAGTTCAGTACAAGCCCAACGTGCGCGTTTCTCCGATTTCTTTAGCTCTCAAGGCGGAACGCCACCTCCTCCTGCGAATTTGCCAGGCATTCCAGGGATGCAGGGTGGCTTGGCTGCTCCCGGCCAAAACATAATTCCTCAGTTTCCGATGAACCCGCCGGCGAGTTTGCAATTGCCAAACTTTGGGCCGGGCGGACAAGGAACTGCCGGTGTCATTCTGCAGCCACCGCAGGGGGGCATCCAGGGTGGTGCATTGCCTGGGTTGGGCAATGGTGGAATGCTACCGAACGTGGCGGCTCCGGCTTTTGATCCGTATCGCGCACCCAACCAGCCATTCCCAATTTTTCCTCGTGTGCAACCACAGCAGTTTCCCCAACCTCAGTTCAATGGGAATGTATTTCAACCACCAACGAATCAACCGGGATTTGCCCAGCCGGGATTTAGACCACCCGTTCAACCTCAAGGCGGATTCAACGGAGGCTATGGTCCTGGATACGGACAAGGCCAAGGCGGATTTGCTCCCAATCGCTGGCCCTACGAAGGTACCGGGACCAACTGGCTTCCCTCAGTTGATTGGGCTTGGCCACAGCAAGCGTGGCAAAGTTTCCGGACACAGTTTCTTCCTCGAGTTCTCGAGCGGCCTCGTGCTCGGCAAACTTATTTGCAAGGCAACAACGGCAACGAACTGAACATCAACGATATTGAATTGGCGACCACAGCGACGCTTCCAAATTTTCTTCAGGGAACCCAGCCGCTGAGGATCAGCCCCGGGTTTATGTTTCATTGGTGGGACGGCCCTGATTCCAATGTTTACCCTGCGTTTGATTTGCCAGCTGTCGCATACAGCACGTATCTTTCGTTTGACCACATGACTGATCCGGCTCGATCGGGTGGAATGGAAAACAGCCTCACTGTTGGTTACTACAGCGATTTTGATAACACTTCGTCAGACGCGATTCGAATCACCGGACGAGTGCTGGGGTGGTATCGTTTGAATGAGTACACCGTTGGAAAACTTGGCGTCGAATATTTCGATCGGGTCGATGTAAAATTGTTACCGGCAGTTGGACTTTATATGACGCCCAATCCAGACATGAAATTCGATCTCTTTTTCCCAAGATCGAAACTGGCTCATCGGATTCCAAATTTTGCTGACATGGAAGCGTGGATGTATCTGGGCGCTGAGTACGGCGGCGGAAGTTGGGCCATCGATCGGCGTGACGGCACGCCAGACCAAGTCGACATCAACGACGTTCGAGCGTTTGTTGGACTTGAGTGGATGGGCCCTCGACGTGTCGCGGGATTTTTAGAGTTTGGATACGTATTCGATCGAGAGATCGTCTATCGTTCTAACGCAATGAATGTGCTTGATCTTCAAGACACACTGATGATCCGATCTGGAATCGCGTTCTAAAGATTCTGATCATTCAATTCAACACTTGGTTCGATTAGAATCAGTCTTTGAATTTCGAATCCATTTCAAATGCCAGCCATCGGTTGTCATCTAGATCCATGTCAAAAACTGCGCCGTTGTGTTCTGCTTTTCTTTTGGTTGGTTTTGTCCTGATCGTTGCTTCAAACGCGATCGCGCAAGACGAGAAAGCGGAAAAGAAAACGGAGTTTTACAAACCCGTTGTTCAAACTGTCGAAGGTTGGACGATAAAGCTCGACCCAAAACTTCTGAGTGACTCGCGAAAGTCAAAAAACGATCTCGCGATGAAGGCGTTAGCGAATCATTTGCAACGTATCACTTTCATTCTTCCTGAGGCAAAAGTCAACGAGCTTCGCAAGCTTCCGATTTGGTTGGAACTTTCGGGTGTTGGCGGAATCGCCTACCATCCAAGCCCTCGCTGGCTGGAAGAGCACGGACAGGACCCCGCGATGGGTGGCCATGTTCATGTTGCCAATGCGGATTCCTTACTCGACCCAAAGCAGTGGGCCAAGCATCCCTATTTGATGATGCACGAGTTGGCTCACGCTTATCACGATCAAGTGTTGGGCTGGGATGACGGTGAAATCATCAAGGCGTTCAAGCAGGCCAAAAAGGCGGGGATCTATGAAGAGGTGCTCGCCCACAATCATCGAACGGTCGAGCATTATGCGCTTTCAAATCACAAAGAATATTTCGCCGAGTCGACTGAGGCGTACCTGGGCGTGAATGATTTCTATCCGTTTGTTCGAGCCGAATTGAAAAAACACGACCCGCGCATGTTTGACTTGCAACGAAAAATTTGGGGCGACATTAAATAGCCATGCGCCGTGTTTAGCCCGCTGCAATTCGACTAAGTTTTTTCGAATCTAGTTGCCATGTCAACAAACCATCGGTTAGCTACAATTCAGACTTGATCATTCAACCCTTTTTATATAGCGACGAACAATGGCACTTACCGAATCGACAATGATGAAGTTGGGCACGACGGCTCCTGAGTTTTCATTGCCTAATGTTGATGGGAAACATGTTTCGAAAAACGAGTTTGCCGGCAAACCATTGTTGGTAATGTTTATCTGTAACCATTGCCCTTACGTAAAACACATCGCGGCCGAGTTGGCGAGACTCGGCAACGACTACGCCGACAAAGGCGTTGGAATCGTCGCCGTTCAGAGTAACAACGTTGATGAGTATCCGGATGATTCACCAGAGTTAATGAAAGCCGAAGTGGAAACGCACGGTTGGCTGTTTCCTTATCTCTACGACGAAACTCAGCAAGTCGCGTTAGCCTACACCGCCGCCTGCACTCCTGATTTTTTCCTGTTCGATTCCAATCATGAATTGAAGTACCGCGGGCGATTGGACGAAACTCGTCCAACGCGAATTCGATCGGGGGTTTACGATTCGACGGACAACGAAGCGGATGGGAAAGAGCTTCGCGCTGCGATCGATGCGGTTTTGGCTGGGGATGATCCGAGTGAAACCCAATTGCCCTCGCTTGGCTGTAATGTGAAATGGAAACCGGGTAACGAGCCGTCTTATTTTTAGTCGATGACTGTAGATGTGTGGGGGAAAACCAACGAGTAATCCGGTTGACGTCCTATCGTTTGAATCTTCCATCGGCGAGAAATTCAACGACTCTTTTTCCGGCAGCGGGACGCACCAGTAAACCATTGTGCCCGCTGAAGATTTCGATATGGTCGGATTCTTGTGTCAAGTGACTGTTGCGTTCTGGCACCACGAAATCGTAGCTTGCCGCAACGATTCCAATGTTGAGATCATCCGATGGCTCTGCCAGATTGGGAATAAAACCGTCGTCTTCGTCGCTTAATTGTTGCAGTGTTTTGCAAAACCGAAACGGAAATTTTGAGCTTAGATATCTGGCAACGGGTGATCCGTGATTGGGCGTGCCCAACATCGCGATTCGATCCAGCTTTTTCGGTTGCTGGCCTGCCGTCGTCATGTCGAGGATTGCTTTACGAGTGATAATGCCACCCATGCTGTGTGCCGCGATATGGAAACGTTCGATCGTTGGATCGTCTTCAATCGAACGCAAAAATTTTTCAAACCGTTTCGCATGTGTTTCAATCGACCAAAGGAAACTCCGGTATCCGAACCGTTTGACTTGGAATCCCGCACGCTTGAGCTGCCAACAAATTGGAAGCATGAACAAGTGATGCCCGCCCCATCCATGAATGACAATGACTGTCGTTTGTTTTTTGCTTGATTCCATTGCGAGCGTTTCGTGTTCGTTTTCACTTCTCAATATGCTGTGCGAAGATTCAGTCTTATTACCGTGGTTTGTTGCACGAGGACACATGATCTGCGAAAAAGATACTTTGTTTTTTGAACTTGATCACTTGTGTTGTTTGGTAGTTTCAGGCCAGTTTCAATGGAATTAGTTATGGTTGATTCTCTGTGTGTTGCCAACGCCCAGACTATTTTTTTGCTCGTTATCGTTTTCATGATAGCTGTGATGACAATTGGAGCCATTGCGCTTTTGGTCAAGTGCTTGGTTATCGCAAAAGGCGGAGAAGCGATCGTGCGAACGGGGCAAGGAGGAACACAAGTCCGTTTTGATAAACTGATTGTGATTCCAGTCCTCCATGCGTATCAGCGCATCGATATCTCCGTTCGAAAACTTCGCTATGAAAGAAATGAAGACCTTGCATTGCAGTTTAAATGTGGGACTGGCGCTGAACTGGTTGCCGATTTAATGATTCGCGTGAACGCTGATGCTGACGATGTCAAAAGAGCGGTCTCTTTCCTGGGTAGTGAACGGTAGTGAACGCATAAACAATCTTGAGGCGCTACGAGAACACTTTAGTTCCATGTTCAACGATTCGCTTGAATCACTTGCGGGTGCGTCAGATTTTGAGTCGTTTGCGACGGACAAAAATGCCTTTCGCGAGTCTCTTCTCAAGCACATTGGATTGGAGCAAAACGGAATGGTGGTCGATGACATTTGCCTTCATCATTTGCAGAAGATTTAGAATATCGTTTCACCCTGGCAGCTTTCGTCCGGTTTTGCATGCCGTCGAAACTCACAAAGAAATTCGCTCCGCAATCTCGCTCTGCAATCTCGTTCTGAAATCAAAGGCAAAACTGCAATTGAGATAAGGCTGTAGACACTTCAGCAAGGCAGCGTCAGCCCAGTTCCATTGGATTCTTGCAGGAGCCCAATACTGGTACAATGATCGCTGGTATTCAAGATATTTCCGTTTGAGTCGAACCGCTATGAATAACGTCACTGCCCTGCCCTTTTCTCGGTCTATTCGCGAATTTTTGTTCGCGTGTTTGCTGATGCTCTGTTCGTCTGCTGTTTTGTTCGGTGGAGGCGAAGCGAAAACCATTGATGAAACGAAACCTATCGACGAAGCGAAACCCAATATTGTCATGTTCTTTATTGATGATTTGGGGAGCATGGATCTTGGTTGCTACGGCTCGGAATTTCATGACACGCCGAACATCGATTCATTGGCGAAAAGAAGCGTGCGGTTTACCGATTTTTACTCGGCCAATCCCGTTTGCTCACCAACACGAGCCGCGCTGATGACAGGTAAGGCTCCTCAGCGTGTCGGGATTACTCAATGGCTGAACCAACCAAATGACCTACACCTTCCGCTGGAGGAAGTCACGATCGGTGAAGCACTTGCCAGCGCGGGGTACAAAACGGGATATATCGGCAAATGGCATTTGGGCGACAAAGACAATCAACAACCGCGCGAGCAAGGGTTCACTTGGATGCGAGGCGTCAATCGAGCTGGTCAGCCAGGTGACTATTTCTTTCCGTTCAAGCGAAAGAAAAAGAAATCAGTGGTTGGAGCGATTCAGTATTCGGATGTCCCTGATTTAGAGGATCGCAAAACGGGGGACTACCTCACAGATGCCCTGACCGATCATGCGATTTCCTTCATTACTGAAAACAAAGACCGTCCGTTCTTTTTATGTTTTGCCCACTACGCGGTTCACACACCGATTCAGGCCCCCAAGGAACTGGTCGATCGTTACAAGGAAGCCAAATCGAAACTTAAACCTCGCAATGAGTTCGTTGAAGAACGGAACGGTGCCAAGACACGCGTCCGACAAAGCAATCCAACATTTGCGGCGATGGTGAGCAATCTCGACACAAACGTTGGGCGGGTGCTTGAGCATTTGGATACGCTAGAGCTGAGCAAAAACACAGTTGTCATTTTCACCTCAGACAATGGAGGGCTTTCTACGCTTAAACGTGAGGCGCCGACGTCTTGCTATCCACTTCGAGCGGGAAAAGGATGGACTTACGAGGGTGGCATTCGAATTCCAACTTTGATTTCTTGGCCTGAGAAAATCAAACCCGCTGTTTCCGAAACACCTGGGATTACAATGGACGTGTACCCAACGATACTCGAGCTTGCCGGTTTGCCACAGAGACCTAAACAACATCTCGACGGGCATTCGTTGGTCACGGCGATCAACGGCAAACCGGATGCGGAGTTGAGCAATCGTTTTTTGGCTTGGACCTATCCACACAATCATGGATCGGGTCACTCACCATCCAATGCGATTCGCGAGGGGGACTGGAAACTGATCCATTTGACGGACGATAAAACGCCCAACGCCGAGCGTTATGAGCTTTACAATCTAAAAGATGACATAAGCGAAAATAACAATTTGGCGGTAAAACATTTCGAGCGAACACACGCCATGGCTAAGCAGCTTTCTGAATGGCTGGTTGAAACAACACCGGCAAAAACAGACGTTGAGTAAGGGGGCATCTGTTATGCCTGGCGGCTGTGACGACTGACGACTCAAAAAACTGAAACAAATCAAACCAAGATTAAGTAAGACTTCCATGGGTTTCTTTACAACGCTTAGCATCGCCATCCGGGCACTTGCCAAAAACAAAATGCGTGCCGCATTGACGGTGCTTGGCGTGGTGATCGGGATCGCGGCGGTGACAACGATGGTTTCGATCGGACAGAGTGCCAGCGCATTGGTTCAAGGCGAGTTGGAAGGGTTTGGGACGAACGTCATCGTGATCCAGCCTTCGGAACGTCAACGTTCTGGAGTTCGGACGGGCCGAGTCAACACTCTTACGTCGAAAGACGCCTCTGCGATCACTGATGATTGCCCTGCGATTCTGGCAACGACTCCTTTGGTTGGAACGGGCGGTCAAGTCGTCTATGGCAACCTGAACGTGAGTCCGAATGAAATGTTTGGCGTCGGCGAAGATTATCTACTGGTTAGAAACTGGCCAATGAAGTACGGTGCATTCTTTGACCGTGCACAGATTGAATCAGCCGAAAAAGTTTGCGTTGTTGGCAAAACAATCGTGACAAAGCTTTTCCAGACATCCAATCCAATCGGCGAAAAAATTCGCATCAACAACAAACCTTTCACCATCATCGGTGTCCTGCAGGACAAGGGCGCGAACATGGTCGGGCAAGATCAGGACAGCATCATCGTGATGCCTTTCACGACAGTCAGACGAACGTTGAATGGCTCCAGTTTCGACGATGTCCACGTGATTATTGCGTCGGCGGTTTCGCCAGAAAAAATGTCGGCCGCATCAAGTGAAATTAAGAACTTGATCATGGACCGCCACAACATCGCTCCCGGTCAAGAAGCTGATTTCGAAGTTCAATCAACAACCGAAATCGCCAACATGCTGGGCATGGTCACCGGAACGATGACTCTGATGTTGGCGTCGATCGCGGGGATCTCATTGATCGTTGGCGGCGTAGGAATCATGAATATCATGCTGGTGTCCGTCACCGAGCGAACTCGCGAAATTGGAATTCGAATGGCTGTGGGAGCTAGGTCACGAGATATTCTGATGCAGTTTTTGGTAGAGTCGGTTTTGCTTTCTTGTTTCGGCGGCCTGATCGGATTTGCGCTGGGAATCGGTGCGTCCGTCGGCATCACGACGTTGATCAATTCATTTTCAACCGGAACTGAGTGGCCGATTGTTGTTTCGATACCTGCCGCGATTGTCGCGTTTTTGTTTGCTGCCGCCGTGGGGGTGTTCTTTGGATTCTACCCAGCGCGTCGAGCAAGCATGCTCGACCCGATTGATGCGTTACGATACGAGTAAAATAAACGTGTCGAATCACTGAGCCATTTGTCGAGCTTCGCTGGATTCCAACCGATCATTTTCCATCGTAATTCTCTTCATGCCTTCGGTAAGACGTTTCTCAAGCGTGGCTTCGATTCGGTCGACGCCTTCGGCAGTGATTGCCAGCATGCCGTTTTCTTCACGGTCAATCCAGTTTTTGGAACGAAAGTACCAAAGGTAGAAGTTAATGACATCTTCCGTGCAACCCATCAGTTCTTCCAAACTGGTCGGCCCCATTCCGGGATCTTTCATGCTCTTGCGTCGTTTTGCGTAGAACAAGGACAGCATCTTGTGTCGGTTGGCACTGTCTTCGTCCAAGCAACCAGACTCTTTGATCAAGTCTTCGTTTTGCTGCATGTGATTGTTGTACTCGATGTCGTACTCTGCGCGTCGGTCCGCATCTTTGAGCGTGTCATAGGCTTCGACAATCGAAGTGAACCGTTTCATGTCAGGTTCGTCTGAGTGATCAGGGTGAGACAATTGTGCAAGATGTCGAAACACGCGTTCGATAGTTTCTGAACTAGCCTGCTGGCTCACTTCCAAAATTTCGTAGTAGTTTACAAATTCCTTTTTCATCATCCGACCTTTTTCACAGTAAATGCGCGATTGCTTCAATTCGTGATACTTAAATCGACCACGTATTCGAGCGTTGAGAAAAAGTACGTTAGGGATAGCGGAATTGAGGATGCAGTTTGCGATAGAAAAGAATTGGCCCAAATTAATAGCGGCTATGGCGGTTGTTCGGATTGCCCTATCCAAATGGGGAAGAACTACCGCGCCGGTGAAAAACTATCCCGGGTAATTACAAGACAACGAAGGTGGCAACGCGTTGATTGAGAGCGATCAGACTTGGGACTGGCGGTCGGATTTGTTCTGTGTGAACGTGTGGATTACTCCTCGAGAGTGGCACTTTTTCAGCTCAAAGTCGCCGGGCGCAGGGACGCAACGCGGTCGTTTGGTAGTTTTGTTTTCGTTCTCGCGGCATTGAGTTTTAGCGTGTTGGACTAGCGTTGTTTGTCAGTTCTGATTGGCGTGAACGTGTGTTTCACATTTTTGAGGAGCGGCTCACCCTTTTCAACACATTGGGATGGCCGATAAAAGGTTATCCGTTGAGTAATCCTTTGATGGGTTTACCGGCACAGATTTTCATTGGCCTGCCGATTGGCGTGTCAATTTCTTCATGGTACTGGATTCCCATGGCGTCAAAGATTGTGGCGTGGATATCTTCGATCGGTCGTGGATCCTTGATGTTCTCGCTTGGCGTTTTGGTGTCTCGTTTCGGAGTCGGCGACGTCTCTCCAATCGTGCGGCCGCCTTTGATACCGCCGCCGGCCATCGCAATACTAAAACCTTTGGGCCAGTGGTCTCGGCCGCCAACGGGATTCAGCCACGGAGTTCTTCCAAACTCGCCTCCGCAAACAACCATGGTCGAATCGAGTAAGTCACGTTTCTTCAACTCTCGAATTAACGCCGCATAAGCAGGGTCGAGGATATTGATTCTTCCGGCTTGGAGTTGATGGTTGTTGGCATGAGTGTCCCAGCCTGACAACGTAACTTCGACACATCGCACGCCGGTTTGGATGAGACGAATGGCGGCGAGGCAACCTCGGCCAAATGGCGTGTCGCCAAACTCTGCGCGTTCAGATTTTGGGACTGAACTCACGTCAAAAGCAGCCAGCTGGTCCGATGACATCATTTTCAATGCCGCGTCGAGGTTAGAGTTTTTTAGGGTGTCACCAACGACTTGATTGGAACGTCGGCGATTCAAAAACTGTTGGTCTACAAATTTTAGTTTCTTGATGCGTTCCAGTTGTCGTTTTTGATTGACCCGGGCCGAAACGTCAGGGATTGCATTGAGCGGATCATCTACTTTAAACGCATCGAATTGGTCACCGAGATAGCCGCCGCGGCCAGGCGTGCTGGCCGGTAAAATAGAAATGTGCCTGGGCACGTCGACGATCTTGCCTTGTTCGTCTGGCAGTTCGTGACAAATCACGCTGCCGATCGCTGGATGCACCAATGTTGGGTCAGGTCGATAGCCGGTTTTTACGTTGTAAATTGCGCGTTCGTGGTCGCCTTCCTTACTGGTAACCGACCTAACGATGGAAATGGAGTCCATCACCTCGGCGGTTTTTTCCATCCCGTCACCCAGCAAAATCCCCTCGACGTTGGTCTTTCGTGCTTTGCTTCCAGCTGCAATTTCGGTATCGGGATGAGGGTCGAACATCTCAAGCTGGCTCGGCGCACCCTCCATCCAAAGCACGATCAAGGATTTGGCTTTGCCCCGCGTGTCGCGTTCATCGGATCTAGCTAAAGAAGTTGCCATCGGCGTTAGCCACGAAAGCCCACTCAGGCCTGCCATTTTCAACACGGTGCGTCGATCAAAATGAGAACGACTTCCGCAACTGTAGTCTTCTGGCTGCTGGCTCATAATTTACTCATTCAATAAGGCTGATTTTTTGATTCAATGTTGGATTCGTTTGGGCCAACTAATGATTCCAGCGAAACTCGGCACTGTTGATCATCGTCCAATAAACGTCTAGGACTTCCTTCAAACGGGAATTGCCGTATTGCGATTCAATTGCCGGAACGAAGGTTTCCTTTTCAGCTTTGGTCGGTCGACGCGTCAACGTTGACAAAAATACTGTTTCGACGGTGGCTTCGGCATTGGGAGCAAGATTTGAGAGATGCATCGGGCTGTAAAGCGGATTCTCAAGACGCTCATCAATCATTTTCCCATTGAGCATGAGCAGTCGTTGGGTCACCGTTTCGCCACGGTCTTTGAATTCGTCTTCGCCAGCGTCACCGAAACGCGTAACGAATTCACTCTGTTGACCGAACTTTGTCAGCTGAGTGATGATGTGGGCCATTGAATCGATCGTGCTCAATTTCGTTGACTGAATGACAGCGCCGGCGACTTGATCAGGTCGTAACCGAATCATTGGGAACACGGCCCACGCTTTCTCGTGTTTCGTAGTGATCTCAAAATCGGCAGCACTATCGAGGTGCAGAGTCTCCGTTGAGGCGATGATACGAATGAGGCGATGAAGGTTGAAATCATTCGCAATGAAGTCGTCTACGAGAATTTCCATGGCAGGGGGAAAGGGGCCTTCGAGTGGAATATCATCGACCGGTTGAATCAAGCCACGCCCCGTCATGATGGCCCAAACTCGGTTTACGGTCGCGCGGGCAAATGGCTTATTTTCCGGGTGCGTTGTCCAATTGGCCAATCTTCGTCGCAAGTTCGTTTCCTCTCCGTCGAATTGCTCGTTGAACGGAACCTTGGGAGCTATAACAGTTTCTTCGTCTTCGTCGAGTAATTGGTACTCGTACGGTCCTTTGCCGGGACGATCACGAATCCCCAAAAGGGAGTTTTCAATTTTGGCAAAGAAGGCAGCCAGTGAATGAAAATCGGTTTGCATTCCTCCCTCTGGGGCATCTTCGGAACCAAGGTTGATCGTTCCCAGAAAGTCATCGTGACATTGAAGACAATCAATTCGCATTCCCAAAAAGGCTCTTGATGTTCGACCCGCAAGGAGAATTGGATCCGGTTTTTGTTCCTCTTCTTCATTCGTCAAAGCCCGTGTGTAGAAATTGACCGAAGGAGTATCAGTCCACAGTCCTTCACCCGTCAGAATCTGTCTTGCCAGTTTGTCGTATCGGCGGTTCGCCTTGATTTCGTCCGACAACCAACTAACAAACCTGCGGCGACGAAAAACTAAAAATGGTCCGTCTTCAACGCCGACAAAAGCCCGCGCGAATCGTTCTGCTAAATGGTTGCTCGTGCGATCGTCTTCAAGCAATCGGGAGACCCACCAGTGAATTTGATTTTCTTCAGGCTGCTGTTCGAACTTTCGAATCTCTTCGACTGACGGGATGGTGCCAGCGAGTCCGAGCGATAATCGGCGAGCCACAGCAAGGTTTGGCGCTCGCTCAGAATGCTCGAGCCCTTTTGAAATCCAGGTTTCGTGAAAGGCAGAATCTATCTGGGTCGCGACTGCGAGAACGTCTTGCTGCTTTTTACTCTTGGGTGCAAACGATGTTGGGGTTTCAATTCTCTCTGTGGCCATCAAGTAAATGGTCAGCAACGAAACTCCTCCGATCACAAGTGATAGGAAGAGCAGATTTTTTGCCCAAGTTGGTTCTCTCATGAGCCACCGAGTCCGCAAGATAAATTTAAAACAGGAGTACTTATTCGCCAATATTCTTTTAATATTGACGAAATAACTCTTAATTCTCAGCTTAATGTGAAACAAATTCGCTTTTCGATCGGTTTGTTCTACCGATGGTACTCAGGTTTTTGCAATCTGGTTTTGGTGGGACTGATTTTATCCAGCGAATTCGTTGAATCGTTCTCCAAACTGTTTATTCCCAACTGTAACGGAACATTAAATGGCCTCTGATTCCGACATTCCTCCAATTCCGAGCGATGGCATTTCAAACGCCGTGGTTGGAAAAAGTATTGTCGGTCGGTCGGAAAATGAGCAGCCAATTGAGGCCGAATTGGTAGAGGTCGAATTAATCGCTGAAAAAGTGATCGCTGAAAAAGTGATCGCTGACAACGTGGTAAAGGGTGAGATGATGAAGCCCGTCCACTTGCCAGTTCCGGCCTTAATTGAGTCCGACTTAGTTGAGTCCGACTTAGTTGAAACTGATTTGGTGAAAGCCGAGATGGTTCAACCAGAGCCGGTCCACGGCCAGATTGAGCCTAACGTTGCAGAATTAAACCGTAATGCTTTCCATGATTTGCAATTGGGCGATACCTCGCATGCGGTAACCAACCCTGTTGCTGTAACTGAATCGGAATCTAGCCAACCGAGTTGGGTCTTCCGTTTTGTCGGTTGGGTGAGTTTTTTGATATCTCGGTTGTTTGGGATCGGCAGCATTATTTTTCTCCTGGCTGTTGCTGCTAATATTCCTATCGTCCAATTTCTAAGTTTTGGATACCTGTTAGAAGTGTCTGGCAGATTGGCTCGGAAACAAACATTTCGTGATGCGATGATTGGGCTAAAAAAGGCATCCGTGCTCAGCGGGATTGTTATGGGAACGTGGCTGATGCTCATACCAATTCGGGTTGCGGCTAATTTCGCGCGCGAAGCCTACTTGATCGACCCAAACAGTGCACAGACGCAAGGGCTTCGTTTTTTCGTTTTGGTTTTGATCGGTTTGGTCGTCGCTCATATCGCTGCCGCTTGGATGTGCGGAGGGAAGCTACGATATTTTTTCTGGCCGCTCATCGCTCCATTTTCGCTTGCGATTTGGTTAGCACGACGCGCCGCTGGTTCCGCTTTCTTTCGAAGAATTATTGGGCTTTCGACGGGGTGGATTTCAAAGTCACTTGTTGATGACATCTGCAATGTTCGTCCCGTCAGCGATTGGTTTCTGCCCGCTATCTTTATTCGAAAGCTTAGATCAGGAAACGTTTATGCGAACTGCCGAGATGGCGTTTGGGAGTTTGCGAAAAACCTTAACCTCTTTTACTACTTCAATCTTGGTTGGAAGGGATTTGTCGGCACGTTTCTCTGGCTGTTCATCCCAACGGTGTTGTTGGTTACCGCAAGTTTCACCGAAGGTGGGGCTTCCGTTCTGAGCGGAATTTTTGGTGTCGTTTTCGCCATCCCAATTTTTATGATCTTGCCATTCCTTCAAGCCCATTTTGCGACTGATGGAAAGATCAAGCGTTTTCTAGAGGTACGCACCGTTTTTAAAAACTACGGACGCGCACCTTTTGCTCATCTGACAGCTTTGTTTTTGGCACTGGTTCTGGCGTTGCCGCTGTTCTTTCTAAAGATTGAAGAGATACCTGGCGAGTTGCTTTGGACGTTGAGCATTGTCTTTGTCGTTTTCTCTTGGCCCGCGAGACTAGTCGTTGGCTGGGCGTATCGCCGAGGTGCAGTGAGGGAAAACCCCAGCCGATGGTGGGTTCGATTTCCACTGGTATTTTTGGCGATGCCAGTTGCACTTTCGTTCGCGCTGATCCTCACATTGACGCGTTACATTAGCTGGAACGGTGCGTTTAGCCTTTACGAAAACCATGTCTTTTTGCTCCCCGCACCGTTCTGGATGTAGACAGGTGAACGACAGCTAATCCGATCGCATTGGAGATTGGCAAACGTTTGATAGCGGCTTCTTCGCTAGCCTATCACGCTTCGCATTCAGGCAACGTTGGCAAACTCTCCCGGTTATGGCAATTTTGCTGAAGATTCCGGTCGTGACCGGACGATCCTCTGAGGGTTGGAATCCACTTCTGGATTATTTTACGCTAGCAGCGAATGTATCGGAGTAGGTCATGGGTCTATATGTAACTGGTTTTTTCTTGGTGTTTGCCGGGATGCTGATCGGCTACTTTCTTTGGTACCGTGATCGTAGTGGAGACGAGACTCATCGTCGAAAACTGACGCGTGAAAACGAGGACCTTAGAACTTCGCTGAAACTGGCTCATGGATCCTATGGTCAGCTGGACGAGCGATTTACGCGTCAAAAAGGTCAGCTGAATGTGCTTCAACAATTGTGCGACGATTGGTCAACCGCTCGAGAGAACACCGAACGCGATCGTGCACAGCTTGAGATGGAAGTCGCGGACAAAACGCGACGCTACGAAGAAGCGTTGGCTGAGTTGCAAAACGAAAAAGCCCGTCGTATTTCGCTCGAGGACGAAACCCATCAACTGACTCAACAGCAGCTTGAAAAATTAAGCTTGATGGAAGAAGACTGGCGTCAGAAACATTCTTCGATCGAATCATCATTGATTCACCATCAAGCCGATTTGAAGAGCACGACCAGCGAAAAAGAACGGTTGACGGCACAGCTCCACGATGCCGAATCGCGAGTAGCAGAATTGGCCGCAGATCTCGCTTCGCAGAAAACGCTTTTAGAAACAGCAACCAAGAACGCCAGCGGTTTGAAGCAGGAATACGTTTCCGTTGAGACATCGTTGAAAGAGAGTAGTGAACTGCTGAAGCAGGCTCGGTCTGAATGCGCTGCAGCCCAGTCGGCCCATAAAGTCGCGGAAGAGTGTCTTGCCGATCTTCAAGCAGAGCAAGCTGAGACAAAAATCACGATCGAAGAGTTGCGAGCCAAAGTCACCAACATGGAATCGTTGGAGTCGCAGGTTGTTTCGCTTCAACAGTCGCTCGAAAACAGCACCGAGCAACTTGAAAAAGTTTCCAAGCAACGTGACGAAGCACTTGAAGCCGAAAAATCATCGCTCTCTGTGGCAGCAGGGTTGCAGCAACGTATCGACAATCAGGAAACTACTATTCATGGGCTTCGAGCGAAGCAGCAAGATAGCATGAACAACCTGAACTTGGAGTTGCAACGTCGGGCTGAACTCGAAGCTGATTTCGAATCCAAGTCTGCAACGTTGGAAACTCGGCTTGCCGAATTGCAACAAGAACTGGAAAACCAAACTGGAAGTCTCTCAAACGATCTTGCTCAGCAGCGTTCAGAATTGCAAAACGAGATCTCTGAAAAATCCGCGACCATTGCGGAGCTTACCAAAGTTCGCGACGGCTTGAACCAGGAACTGACCACTACGAAAAACCGGTTGGCCAGCCTAAGTGACGAACAGACGAAACTGGAAAGCTCGGTCACGTCTCACTTGAATTCGTTGACATCACTGAGTAGCCAGTTTGACGGAACGAAGTTTGAGCTTACCCAAGCCAATAACCGAATTGCGACCTTGATGGCGGATTGTGACAAATTCCAGTCGACTACGACGGAGCAATCGCTAACAATTTCCCAGCTAACTCAAGAGCGAGACGAAACTCAGCAAGAGTTGGCGGCTACTCAGTCTCGACTGACGCAGTTGGATACGGATTTGACGAATTCAAACATTGCTAACCAGGAACGTACTCTTACGATCGAAGAACTGACCTTCGAGCGAGACAACTTGCGAGTCGAACTTGAGTCGACCAAGTTGCAACACGAAAAACTGGGTGCGGAACTTGAGAACTCAAACGCAAGAGCTTCTGAGCTAACGGCGAAGGTTGAAGAGCTCAGAATCACCTGCCAGCGAATCGCTGAATTGGAGACTTTGATTCAGCATCGAGATCAAGAGGATCAGCAGGTAATCAACGAGTTGAAAGCCGTTCGTGAGCAGTACGCAGCGTCTTACGCAAAACAAATCGAACTTCAAGAAGAGCTTGATCGAGTTGTCGTTGAGCATTCGGTTTTAAATTCAGAAACCAATCGTCACGACCACCAGCTTCAGATGATGACGATGAAGCTCAAGGCAAGCGAAGAGACCATTCGTACGCTTCGCCGCGAGAGAGCCGCTGTTTTGGCTCGCCTGGCAAATTACCGAACGATTGCCGAACCTGAAGCGACAGTTATATCGTTCACGGAAGCCATGGCTCAGCGTCAGCAGAGCTCGGTCGATTTCGATCGCGAGTACGGTGGACCGATCAGCCGCCACGCGGTTCGAGGATTGGTCTACACAGAGGCTCCAGAGAAACGTGATGATCTTAAATTGATCTCTGGAATCGCTGTGGTTCTTGAGGCTCGACTGAATGATTATGGGATTTACACTTTCAAACAAATCATGGACTGGCAACCTGAAGCGATTGAAGAATTCTCTCGACTGCTGACTTTCAAAGACCGAATTGAACGCGACGATTGGGTTGGTCAGGCTCGGGAGTTCTACGAGCGAAAGCGTCGTTCCGTTGCTGCCTAACGTTCAAGTGACGGCGACCGACGCAATCGTGGGTTCGGTTTCCAACCATTGGGAGCAGAATCTCGCTGCTAAGGCTGCATTTTAAAACAATAATCAGCCGGTTTGGTTCTAGCCAAATCGGCTGTTTTTGTTGGTGGCTGAGTCGAACTGCTGAGTTGAATTGCTGAGTTGAATTGCATGACAAAGTATATATGCAGCCAATCCTGTGAAAGCGATCTGTCGATGTTCAATCACGACTCCGCCAAGAGTCACTTCCGATCTCAAGCACATTGACAGAGCTCGTTCCACGTATGAACGACCAGACATTTAAACGTCGCGGGCTCGACCAATACTTGCGTTGTCACGCCACGAAATGACCTGTGTGAGAAAAGATCTTTAACAAGATCGACTCAAAAACTCGTGATCGCCCAGGATGCGAAACTCACATTGAGTTCTTAGGGTATAATTTCAGCCAGAAACAATTGAGGGTTTCGCGTCGTGCCTCACTGGCAGCCAGACGGCACGGGACTATCCTGATCCACTTTTGAAGACCTGCAAGATTTTGGACGAAAACGAAAAGCTAATTAAAATTACCGACGTCACCAAGACTTACGATCTTGGTGAAGTCAAAGTCCATGCGCTTCGCAATACAACGCTGACTATCAACCGAGGCGAGTACGTCGCGTTGATCGGCCCGTCTGGTTCAGGCAAGTCAACATTGATGAACACACTTGGGTGCCTCGATCGGCCAACGACGGGCAGCTATTTGCTCGACGGCGAAGAGGTCGTAGCCATGAATCGAAATTCTCAAGCGGATATTCGGAATCGCAAAATTGGATTCGTTTTTCAAAATTTCAATTTACTTTCTCGAACTTCCGCAGAAGAGAACGTCGAACTTCCTTTGATGTATACAAAAGGAATCTCTCCGCGAGCTCGTCGAAAAAAGTCACGCGAATTGTTGGAGCTTGTCGGATTGGGAGACCGCATGGACCACCATCCGGCTCAGCTTTCCGGCGGTCAGCAGCAACGTGTTGCCATCGCCCGAGCTTTGGTCAACGAGCCCGCCATTTTGATGGGCGACGAACCGACCGGGAATTTAGACACGAAAACCAGCCGCGAAGTTATTAAGCTTTTCGAAAAACTCAATCGAGAAAGAAACCTGACGATCATTTTGGTGACCCATGACCAGGAAGTCGCTCGGCATGCCAGACGGACGCTAGTGTTGCGTGATGGCAATGTGATTTGTGACACCACGAAGTTCGACGAGGCCTTAGAATCGCTACATTCGTACGAAGAGTACGACGTGGAGCCATAAAATCGTTCTCTGTGGCAGCTTCCGTTGATTGGAACCAAAAGTCATCACCGATAGAATCGGCATGACATCCATTTTCAAAAACGAAATGCCACGCGTCCCGATTATCGTTGCGCTGTTCGTTTTTGCGTCATCGTTAAACTTTGCCAATCAAGTTTTTGGCCAACTAGATATCTTGCCAGAACAGCGTTCGGTTCAAATTCGATCGCCGGAGCGACTTTCCACGTTGGTGGTCCCTCAGACCGCGATTCCATTTACTGTTTCCAACATCGACGATTCCCGGGAAGAGCAGCAGATCTCTCTCGATGAAGCCATTCAACTGGCGATTCAGAATGCGGACGTAGTACGAGTTTTGACCGGACTGTCGGCGGCTTCAAGTGGCACCACAATTTACGACGTGGCCATTTCGAACACCAACATTGACTTGCAGAATGCAGTGTTCGACCCAACGTTTGATCTCAATTCAACAATGAACAAATCGGACCGTCCCAGTGCTACGTTCGATCCCAACAACCCTTCTCAGTCAATCTTTATCGGCTCAAGTGTTGATTCAATCAGTACCACTGCCAGCCTGTCCAAACGTATGTTTGGCGGCGGTCAGATCGGAATGAACGCCAACGCGGTTGGGTCGTATTTTGAGCCGGGAGTTTTCCCGTTGGAGCCAGAGTACCGCTCGTTTGTTGAATTGACGCTTCGCCAGCCAATGATTCGAGGATACGGACGCAACGTCAACCTTACTCCGGTGATCGTTGCTCGAATCAACACCGAGCGATCGTACTTCCAATTCAAGAACTCAGTTCAGGAATTGGTTCGCGGGGTCATTGCAGCCTATTGGAATCTCGTTGGAGCCCGAGTTGATGTTTGGGCGAGAAGGCAACAAATCGAACAAGCCGAATTTGCCTACAAGCGTGCGGTTGCCAGGCAGAAACGTGGATTGGATAAGGCTGCCGATGTTGCGCAGGCTCGATCCGCATTGGCCAGTTTTAAAGCGGGTTTGATTTCGTCGAGATCGAATTTGCTGTTAACCGAAACGGCGCTGCGAAACATCATGGGATTGCCGCCATCAAGCACCTCCGTTTTGGTTCCGACATCTACGCCAGCACTTGAGAAAGTCAATTTTGATTGGAACGAGATCGTTGCGATTGCTGAGCAGTATCGTCCAGACATTATTGAATTGAAACTTGTCCTCCAAGCCGACTGTCAAACGTTGGTTCAGTCAGACAATAACGCACGTCCGCAATTCGATGGCATCGCGAATTATCGTTGGGATGGTTTGAGTGGCGAGATGCCAAACGGTGCGTTCCTTCGAAACGATGGAGGTCGATTCGCCGGATTCAATTTGGGCGTGAATTTCTCGGTTCCGCTTGGGTTGCGCCAAGGGCGAGCGTCGCTTCGACGGCAAGAATTGTTGATCGCGAGAGACCGTGTGAATTTGGATCAAAGTATTCACCAAATGGTCCACCAGCTAACGATCAACTATCGCAACCTCGATCAATTCTTCGAGCAGTACCTTGCATTCAAAGAAGCACGTGAAGCCGCACGATTGAACTACGAAAACCAAATTGGCGAGGTCATTTCAGGGCGTCGGGAATTTATCAACGTTCTTCAGGCGATTACTGACTGGGGGAACTCCGTTTCACAAGAAGCCCAGTCCATCACCCAGTACAACGCAGAGCTTGCCAACGTTGAGCGTCAGACTGGGACGATTTTGGAAACGCATGGGATCCGTTTTGTAGAAGAGCGTTACGGATCAATCGGGCCTCGGGGGTTGCTAGGCATTCGTAGATCATCTGAATCGTACTCTGAAAGCCTATCTGTGCAGGGCTCGACTGATCGCTACGAAGAATCGCTTGATTCGTCCGACGAGTCTTTCAATTTGAAAGCGTTGGATTTCAAGCGAGAATCAACTCAGGATAAGCAACTGCGGCAACGGGACGCTAATCAAGACCAAGAAGACAATCAGGAGACAATCCAACAGCGAATGGATCGGCTTGAAAGGCTCAGATCGCTTGAGCCTCCAACGAGCGATGACAACGCTGCAGCGCCGCGGCCTGCATTTGAGCCGGTCGATGAATCTCAGCCAGCCCAACAAACGCAAAGGGGTGAATCTCGCTCGGCAAAAAGACTGTTTGAACTGCTTCGACGGTAGTTCGCTATTGAGAACCTTTAATCTCTGGCACCCGAGCTGTAGCTTTCTTAGTCGAATTTAACGAACGCGGAGCGGTGGAAATCTGGCCATCGGTTACCAATCGCTGGCAAATTGGTTTTCGTGTCGGTATCATGCAGGTCTTACTTTTGGAGTTGCTTCTATCCGGGACCCATGAATGACCGTCATCGATCGAGCCAGAGTTTTCTCTTCCGTCATTGTTTTTTTGCCGCTTTTGTTTCTGTTCGCCAGTTTTGGGAAAACGGATGAGGCGGTAGTTGCGACTGAGGAAAACACGGCAAGCGTTGCCAAGGCATCAGCCAGTGAAACGCTTCCAAATTTCGTCGTGATCTTTATCGATGATTTGGGATACGCTGACATCGGGCCGTTCGGAGCCAAAGGTTATTCGACTCCCAATCTCGACCAAATGGCCAAAAATGGCCGAAAATTCACTGACTTTGTTGTTTCGAGTGCAGTGTGTTCGGCTTCTCGGGCAGCGTTGTTGACTGGGTGCAATCATCGCCGTGTAGGATTTGCTGGAGCGATCGGTCCCACTTCAAAAATGGGGCTTAGTTCTGACGAAACGACGATCGCTGAGATTTGCAAACAGAAAGGCTATGCCACGGCATGTTTTGGGAAATGGCATCTGGGTTTGCAAAAAAAGTTTTTGCCGCTTCAACATGGATTTGATCAGTATTTCGGACTTCCATATTCGAACGACATGTGGCCGTACCATCCGGCGTATGTGGATTTACCTGCTGATGATCCAAAACGAAAACGGAACTACCCTCCCCTGCCCCTTATCGAAGGAAATGAAATTGTCGACGCTGAAGTCACTGGCGAAGACCAAACTCAATTGACAACTCAGTACACTGAGAAAGCCGTCCAATTTATCGAAGACAATGTCGATAAGCCGTTCTTTTTGTATGTGCCCCACTCGATGGTGCATGTGCCACTTTATGTTTCAGATAAATTTAAAGGCAAAACTGATTCGTTGTTTGGCGACGTCATGATGGAAGTCGATTGGTCTGTCGGTGAGATTTTGAAAACGCTTGAGAAGCATGACTTAGACGAAAACACGTTTGTCGTTTTCACCTCTGACAACGGTCCGTGGCTGAATTACGGAAAGCGTGCCGGTTCTGCGGCACCGCTACGAGAAGGCAAAGGAACGATGTTCGAAGGCGGCTATCGAGTGCCAACCGTTATGCAGTGGCCCGGAAAAATTCCTGCGGGCACGACTTGTGATGAACTGGCCTCGACGATTGATATCCTTCCGACGGTTGCTCAATGGATGGGCGGTAAGCTACCGGATCACAAAATTGATGGCAAAGATATCAGCCGGCTTGTGTTTGGTGAGAAAGACGCGAAATCGCCGCACACTCATTTTCCCTGTTACTACAAAGGCGGAGAGCTTCAAGCGATTCGAGATTCGCAATACAAGATCGTTTTCCCGCATCGGTATCGAAGTCTCAACGGTCGAGTCGGCAACGACGATGGAAAGCCAATCAAATACGATCAAAACAAAGCCACATTTGCACTTTACGATCTCAAGTCTGATGTGGGCGAGACGACTGATGTTGCTGAGCAGCATCCGGAAGTCGTTGCTCGGTTGATGAAATACGCCGAAGAAGTCCGTGAAGACCTGGGCGATAAATTGACCAACAAAAAAGGCTCAGGAAACCGCGAGCCGGGGCGTGTTAAGTAGTTTTTTGAAATGTAGGGCGGCCGCGGGCGTGAGCAAGTTTCCGCTGGACTCCCTTGGGGGGCGTTCTGGCAATGTGGGCTTATTTGTATTGGTTGCGATGCTCAATGCAAGTCTTTGCAATGTCGTAAGGCCTTGAGAGAGCGGCAAGAGTTTAAGACATCAAAAAAATGGCTCGGTCGGCCAAGGTCTAGGAAATACAATTCCAACTTGAGCGAACAAAAGCATGGGGAAACGCTTTGTCGATGTTTATCAATTGGTCTTTGTGCCGGCCATTTCGTTGGGGATTTTAGCGCTGGTCGCATTTTTCAAATGGATCGGTGCTCGTGTTGCATTTCTGCTTTACCCACAGAGAGAATAGCGATGGAAGCTCGGTGGTCGTTATTTCCGTGGCGATAGAACGAGCTGGCTCGTTTCACGCGTCTTCTGAAGTTACTCCGCGAATGGCTGAGAGGAATTTCCTTGCACTTTCCATTCGTTTGTTCGGATCAACCGCCAAACATTTGTGAATTGCTTTGGCGATCTTGGGATTCAAATTTGGAAGATGTTCCAAAATTGGAGTGACTTCCGAAGTGTCATGAGCGAGTGCTGCTTTTCCAGTCGTGTCGGTTGAACGCCATGGGTGTTCGAATGTCAGAAAGCGGTACACGGTGACGCCGAACGAAAAAATGTCTAGACGATGATCGGTGGCTCGTCGGCGCACGATTTCTGGACACATGTATTGTGGCGTGCCTGTTCGGTTGCCCGGCAGTCTGTATGGAGCTTCGTCCGGGACTGTCAAACCAAAGTCAATCATCTTTAGCCACGTCATGTCTTTGTAGCAGATGAAGTTTCGCGGACAGATGTCACGATGGATGTAGCCTTTTTCGTGAACGGCCTGGATGGCTTCCGCCATTTCCCGAATCAATTTTAGGCGATCAGGAAAAATCGAAGGGTCGCGTTTTCTAATCGCTGCATCCAAGCCCGGACCGTTGATGTATTCCATCAAAATGTACTCTTGGCCGGTCGTCGTTTTACCGAACTCGTAGGTTTCTACAATTTTGGGATGCTGGATCGATAGTGCGATTTCACCCTCGTGGGGCTTGTTGAGGCCTTTGAAACGAGCGTTGAAGTACGCTGTTTTTTCCTCGTCCAGAAACTTGATACCGTAGAGCTTGTTCGTTCCAATTTCTTGGGCAACATGGAATTTGGACATGGTTCCCGTGAACGCATGCCGGTCTAAACGGAACCGTGCGGAGACATCGAGAGCCTCTCGGTTTCCGGTTTTCTTTTTGAATAGTTTGTCCAGCAGTCCCATGGTGGGTGTCCATCGTTGCAGATTGGTTTAATACACCCAGTATACATCATGAGTTACGCCTCTAAGGCGACTTACTCGGTCTTCATTTGCCGCAGTAGTCGATTGTGCGGGCAATTTCGGATTTGAGTTTTGAGCGTGTCACAATTCGGTCAATGAAACCATGCTCTAGCAAAAATTCACTTGTTTGAAAGCCTTCTGGAAGCTCGATTCGAATCGTGGCTTTAATTGTTCGCGGACCAGCGAATCCAATCAATGCTTTGGGTTCGGCAAATACAACATCTCCCAGCGAAGCAAAACTCGCTGCCACGCCACCCATCGTGGGGTTGGTCAAAACGGAAATGAACAAGCCGCCTTTTTGGTCGTAACGTGCGAGAGCCGCGGACACTTTGGCCATTTGCATCAGGGAGAGAATTCCCTCGTGCATGCGGGCACCTCCGCCAGAACCGCTGATGATGATCAGTGGTAGGTCTTGTTCAGTCGCTTTTTCAACCAGTCGAGTCAGTCTTTCTCCTACGACTGATCCCATGCTGCCCATGATGAATTGAGAGTCGGTAACGCCGATGGCAACTCGACGAGCACGGATCATACCGCAGCCAGTTAGGGCCGCGTCCGAGAGACCGGTCTTTTTGCGCTCTGACGCCAGTCGATCGGTATAGGCTCGGCTGTCGGAGAAAGTAAGAGGGTCAGCAGCTAGAAGGTTACCGTCCCATTCGGTGAAGGTCCCCTCGTCTAGCACCTGCTCGATTCGTTTTCTCGCAGACACGTACATGTGGTGATCACACGTCGGGCAAACACGCAAACGTTTCTCGGCTTCTTTATTGAAGACGGGTGATTTACAGCCGGGGCATTGGATCCATGTTCCCTCAGGAATGTTTCTTTTTTCTCGTCCAGTCACAATGGTCCGCGCTTGAGACATTTTTTAGTTCCAGTTGATTGGGCGGACTTTCAATACTTCTCTGTCAGTGTCCACTTCGCCGAGATAGATTGTCGCATAAAGCCCCCCGCCAATTCAACAGCTGAAATGCTGAATCTGGAAATGATGTTGCCAATTAATAATTAAAACTTCGGTTTGAGCGGAGAATATTGGCGGGTTGGAAACCAAAAAACTGTTCCATTGCGTGATCAGGCAGCCGAATTTTTTCGCTGCAGCGACTGAAGCATTTTGTCACAGGCGGAGAACACATCGGCGGCCATGATATCTCGCATTGCGTCGTTGTCGGCGCTTCTTCGTTTACGGCAACTTCCAGATTGATACCATTTTTGAATTGCAATGTGGTTGTCGCCATAGGCTCCTGATTCCTCTGGGCGAGTCGTTCCGTAGAGGCCAATACAGGGGGTGCCAAATGCGGAAGCGATATGCAACGGGCCCGTGTCGCCTCCAATAAAGAATGAGGCTTGGCTGGCAACCGCAGCCAGTTCGCGGAGGTTGGTTTTCATTGCGATGACAGCTGCCGATGGATCAAATGCGTGGATCTGCTGAGCCATCTGTTGTTCTTCTTCGCCTGCCCAAACAACGACGCTGGTTAACTCGTGATGCGTTTTTAGGTAGCTGGCCACAGAACCATACCGTTCCATCTCCCAACGTTTGGAGGCCCAGCTTCCGCCGGGGTTGATCAACACGAATTGCTTTGACTGATTCGGATCCCAGACGTTTGTTTTGAGCCACGACTGCGTTGTCGCAAGGCTGGTTTTGCAAACGGGCAGTCCAAACGCGAGATTGGTTGAATCGAAATCGCTCGCTTCAAATTCGTTTCGTGCGAGTCGGTTCGGATTGCTGTTGATTGATCCCTCGCTTGAGCCCAATCCGACAGTCTCTGCCGCTGTGATTGGGCGGGGCATTTTTTTAAGTAGTTCCAGCGAACGGTCAACAATGTGTTCCGATTGGGTTTCGACCAAGTCGTTGTTTAGGTACGGAGAAAGTTCGCGGCCCCAACGGCCTTTTATTCCGATCCGCTGTTTGGCACCACTTAGCCATGCGAGTGCGGCACTTTTGGTAATGCCTTGAGGGTCGATCGCGATATCGAATTGGTGGCTTTTGAAAGTGCGTCGAAGTTCGCGGTAAGATTTTGGTTTTCGCATCCAACCTTTTGGAATTTTGATGATCTCATCAATGTCTGGATGAAGCTCAAGCAACTGTTGCGTTGGTGATTCAACAGCCCAAGCGATAAAGGCGTTTGGGAACTGACGTCGAATCGCAGTGAGTAGAGGAAGTGTAAGAATGCAATCGCCAATGTGGCTCAATCGCGTGATTAGGATTCGGGGTTGGGTTGGCGTCACGTAATAACTTCCTTGTTAACAAGACGTGAGTGGGGCTTTCGCTTTTTTGCTTGCCTGAATTTTAACGCAGTGGAAAAACGTGACCAATAGAGATGTGGAGGTAAGGAGGGGCGAGATGCTGGGCTGTGATGCTGGTTGAGCTGTAAAAAGTCGATTCAGGCTTTGAAGCAGTATTAAAAAGATCTTGAAAGGCGGATTGGATTGGGAGTCGCACAAGAATGTCCAACCTAATTGCGGCGCAGGATGGACCTGTGGAAGAGAGGTTTTGAAAAGCAAAACTGGAGTGGCTCATTGACCAGCTACAAAGAGTGAACATCATCGGTGCTAAACATCAGTCTGCTCAGGATGCAGCAATCAAAACGAAGCTAAGTACAATCTCAGCAGCGGTCAGTCTGCTCAGTCTGCAGCGATCAAGGCTGAGAGCAAACGCACCACTGCCGCAATCGACCTAAACAACCGCGCATGAAAAAAGCCGACCCAGAAGGCCGGCTTTTGTTTTACTCAATCTTATCCAGCCAGTTTCACACTGACTGAATTGATCAAAATACGCCGCCACCGCCGCCGCCACCACCTTGGTTGCCGCCTTGGCCTCCGCCTTGACCACCACCGCCTTGTTGGCCACCGCTTTGAGCAGCACCTTGAGCAGTCGCAGCATCACCGAGGATGTTGAACGTTGTGACTTCTGTGATTTGCGTAAAGTTAGGTGTCACGCTGATCATCACAAACAAGCGATCCGCAGTTGTCGCATGATTGACGGTCATGTTTGTACCTTCAAAGAAAGACTGGATGATCGGCTGGTAACCAACAACTCCAAGACCAGCCAAGCCTGCTTGGTTGTTTAGTCCCAACAGTCCGTTGCCGCCACCGATGAGTCCACCAGCGAAATCATTGGCTGAGCTTCCTGAGAAGTTGTCGCCAAGTTGCTGAGCAAGAACTGCACGGCTGACTTGTTGGTTTTGAACCACCGTTTGAATTTCGTGATCATCGAGAGGTTCAGTGCGACGGCCGTTGTTCAGTGCGAACAAAACCATGGCACCTTTGTCGTCAATTTTGACTTGCTTTGTCAGACTGGCTTCTTTGTCAGACCGGTAGTGGTTGTGAATTGAAACGGATACTTTACCCGAGGTCACTTCGCCCCACATCCGTTTGATGATCAAACGATAGTCGCCAGAGAAACCTTTTGGCAAAACGTAAGTCTCAGAGACTTCGCCAGACAAACCAGATTTACGAGAGAACTTGTCTCCCATTGAAACGCCGCCTGAACTTGTTCGCTTGATCAATCGTGAGCAAACAGTTCCGCCTGGTTCCATGACGTGCAAGTCAAGATCTGCGTCGCCGGTCCAAGTAACTCGGATCAAACAATCGCGTTCTTGAGCTCGTTTCAAATCGGCATCGAAAGCGGCCAACTCGTCAGAGCGTCCTGCTTTTTGCAAAGCGTTCTTGACAGCAATCGCTGCGTACTTGGCTTCTTTAACAATCTCAGGATGGTCAGGCCATTCTTGAGATGCGATTCCAATCGACGCCCATTTGATTCCTTCGATGTCATTGATTCGTTGTGCGGCTCGAAGTCCAACCACAAATGGTTCGTTGCGAGTTGGGTTTGAGCGGGCGTAGCTCTTCAAGAGGCTGATTGCCCGCTTTTCCATGCCGTTCTCAGCCATGTAGTTAGCTGCGTAAAGCGAATCGTTGTCGTCCGTTGATAGATCAACAGTTGAAAGTAGAGCTCTTTCGATCTCAGATTGAGGTCGGCCAGCAACTTGCATTGCAAGAACCAAACCTTCGTACATCCAAGGTTGAATTTGCTGGTGACGAATCGCACCGTGGATCATCGAAACAATTTCGTCTGACTTATTGTTTCGTATCAAGTTGCGAGCAGTACGACGAACATCAGCCGGATCAGCAAAGTTTTCGCTGAAGTAGTTTGACCAAGCCAAATCAGGTGAGATCGAAGAATCAACAACGATCACTTTGGGCTTTCGGCCAGCTGGTTTAGCAACTGGTGTGTTTCCAAGGTTCAGGCTAACGCTGCTTTCTTGGATACAGAACAAACCAGCACCGCCGCCACCACCTTGTTGGCCACCGCCACCGCCACCGAATCCACCGCCGCCTTGGCCTCCACCGAATCCACCGCCACCTTGACCGCCGCCTTGACCACCCATTCCAACAGGAGGGGCCGATCGAGGAGCAACCAAGTCACCAACGTTGTAAACATTCGTTACAAACCATTTGGCGTCTTCGGCTTCATCAATTGAGATGATGTTAAGAACTTCGTCTTTGACAACGAAGGTTGCATTCTTTTGCTTCAGCAAGATACGAAGGGCGTTTTTCAAACGAATACCAGTCAACTTCATAGTGACAGGCTCGTCTTCTGGCAACGCATCGTCGGCAGCTGATTCGTCAAGCACGATGTTGATGCCGTACTTCTTTTCAAGTTCTTCTTCGATGTCGACCCAAGGAGTCTCGTCGTAGTCAAAGAACGCATCGGATTCGAGAGCTTCTAGAATCTGCTCGTCTTTCTTACTACCAGTCAAACGAATTTGCTCGTACTTTTTACGACGCAAACGCTTGGCTTTCCATACGTCAGCATTTGGGAAAATCAATGGCTCAACGGCTGGGAATGGAATCGAGATTTTTTCAGTCTCGTACATCATTTCGGCAAAACTCTCTTGCTTCAGGCGACGAAGCTCAAGCAATTTGTAGTAATTGCGAGATGCACGTGCGTTTTCAGAAGCAACAACGACTGCCGGATCATTTTGGTCAAGCTCGACAGCTCGTCGAGTTACATCGAAAGCATCGTTGTAGTTTTTCTCTTCAACAAGTGAATTGAATTTGTTAACAAGAATCGAAATTTGCTCTTCGTCACGAGCTTGGCGTGTTGCTGTTTCAACGATTCCAGCAGCGTTTGCTACGGCGATGTCTCGCAATTCGCGAGCGTCATCGTACTCAAGCTTTCGCTGACGGAATGACAACAGGCTGGATTCAATCGTGTGGCGAAGTTCCGCACGAGTTGATGGGTACAGCTCAGGAATCTGCTCAACGGCTTCCAAAATGTTCTTCAATCGCTCAATTGCGATATCGGGATTCTCTCGAAGCTCTTCACGTCCGCGAGTTTGTTCGTATTGAACTTGCTGACGGATTTTTTCGTTGATGACTTTGATACGCTCATCTTCTGAAAGAAGAATGTTGTCTGAGCGGTCAGACAGTCCGTTTAGCAATCGACCAACTTCGTCGCCGCCTTCTGGCTCACCTAGCAATGTGATCCCGCCATCTGCGGAATCCATTGGCAAAGCAATGGCGTCCTGTCCTACTTGTTCTTGACCTGGCTCAACAGGCAAAACAAAATCGTCAGCTGGTTCATCCGCGACGGTTTCGTCTTCCATTGGAGCTTCTGTTGCAGGTGCATCCGCAACTGGAGCATCTGCAACTGGAGCATCAGTGGCTGGAGCGTCACCGAATGGATCGTCTCCTGCGGGATCTTGAGCGGCTGGTTCGCCGAATGGATCGTCGCCTGCTGGGTCTTGAGTGGGTGGCTCAGCAAACGGGTCGTCATTGTCTTGCACTTTATAAGTCGATGCCATTGAAAGCATGTCAGCCGTTGTGTTGGCTGGATCAGCGCTCAATGCTGCAGTTGCGAGTTTTCGTGCTGCATCTCGGTTACCCATGACAAGTGCTTGACCACCAAGCTCAGTCAATCGAGCAGATTCAACAGTTCGGGCACGTGCAAATTCTGCCAGGCCAACTGAACCAAGGGTTGGCAATGAAAGCCCACCGTCTTTTTGTGCGGTGCGAATCATGCCAGGTAGGAAACCAAAATCAATGTTTGACGCTTCAGGAGTAATCATCCACTCCATTTCAAGCGGTTGTCCGTCCATCAATCCACTCATGACGAGTTCGATTGGCTCGCGATCAGCAAGCGTACCCAACACGATTGTGTCGCGGTCTGTTCGCAGCGGCGGGAAACGATTTGGATAAATCGTAACAATCGAGTCATCGAGCTTTCCGTCTTTTTGCCAGAAAACCGAACCGTGTACCGTTTCGGCCAGTGCAACTGCTGAAAGTCGAATGGAATCTTCTTTGTCAGTGTCAACATACAGGTTTCCACCTGTGTTGTTGGCAAGAGCAGCCATCAATTCGATGTTACGCTCAGGACCGATCGCAAAACTGGAAACAGCAATGTGGTTTTCGGTTAGCCCGCGAACCAATGTTCCAAAGAGATCTGAGTGAAGGATGCTACCGCGGCTGATGCCGTCACCAATGTAGATAACATTCTTGTTTCGTCCGGTCGTATCAGCGAATGACTTGGTCGCTGCATTGAGCATCGCTTCCATGTCAGTGGTGCCAAGCGAAACGCGAGCATCCAAGTTCTGAATGGCGACTTTGACATCGTCACTCATAGGGCTGACAAAACCAGTCGTCAATGGAACAGGGTCCAAATCGACTGCTACGATCTGAATTCGATCATCTGCACTGAGATTTCGAACTAGATCTTTAAGAGCCTCAATCGAGTCTCTTTTGAAAACTCCGCCCTGACTGGCAGATGTGTCTACATAGACAACAACATCACTAGGTAATTGAACCTTGGATGTGACTTGAGGCATGATGCTGAGAGCGAAATGTGTTTCGCCAGCATTCTCAAATGTCGCCATTCGCGGTTGGTCCGGCGTCGCAGTTCCGAAACCCGAAACTGTAGTCGCACCAATGACGAATGTGGCTTGCATACCGATCGCAAGCAACGTGACAAAAATTCCTCGAAGCGCGACTTTGGTCGTGCATTTGGACATAACGAACTCCAACACCGAAATGATCTCGAAAGGTTGTGTGTCCGGGATTCCCACCACAACCCTGCCTTGCCCAGAAATGGTTACTTTGGTCACTGAAGACCTCCAACTTGTATTCTATTTTGAGGTGTCATAACACGCCACCAAAAATTGCCGATTTTGCCTTGATTGCTTCGCCGACAAAACCGTAATAACTGTTACTCCACCGTTTGGCTCCGCTCAGGCGCTTCAAAACAGCACAGAATCCTAGAATTGAGCTGGCTAAATCGTATCGAAATAGACCAGTTTGCTATCAATCTCATCCCAATCAAACGCTCAAATAAATGTTTGATCGAGTTTGACCCTTGTTTTTAAAACCAAAATTGAACGGTAAGCACGGTATATCTACCTACTTTCAGCAAGTATCGGACCACACGCCAGAGCAAGGTAGGAATTCTGCTGGCATATTCCAGCTTTCAAACTTCTCGCGTTGCCGACAATAGTCACCCGAATCGTACGGTTTGGCGAATATTTTCGCCTCGTTCGGGAGAATATCTCAAGAAACTACCCAGTAGGACCAAACAAACGACGTGTTTTTTTCGTTGGCGTACTGAAAGTTGACCCAGCCGCTAAACCCCGATGCACTTGAAACTGGGCCGAGCTTGCTAAATTTAAGTCATGAAAGGTGGGAAAGGCTTGGCAAAGCGAGGCAGAACGCTGACTAACTGGATTTGCGAGTCGTGGCTCGAAACCATTTACTCGACAAGAACGATCCAGAGAAAGAAACGTTCAACGGAACATCCGAACGTAATTCTTTGAATGAAGCTCTTTGAATGAAGCCAATTGAGGCGAAACCGAAATTCGAGCTCAGATTCAAGAGTTCCAGCGGCTCAAAGCCCAGAGTACAAGTAATGCAAATGCCATTGTTGGTCCTTTGGGGTTCGCCGGATTGAGCGTAATAGATTAGTGAGAAGAGAATGCGAGAAAGAGTCGGTCGTTAAGATCGCTCCATTGGGCACTTATTTTGTCTGAGTCGTGTCCACTTGTTTAGCGAGAGAGCCAACGTCGTTGCCTGCCTGATCGTTGGAGCGAATGGCACTGGCGAGAGCATCCAGCTTTTTAGAGGCCCACTCGATGCGGTTGGCCAAACTATGTCGGTAACGCTCGCGGCGAATTTTTCGTTCGCTCTCACTTTTTTCAATCGCTTTTGAAATTGAAATCGTGAGCTCGGAAATAAACCGAATTTCGAAAATCGAAAGCTTGTTTTCATTCCACTTTGAGATCTGGTTTGAAAGCGGAGCGATTCCAAACTTCAAAACATGGGTCGCAGGGTGAAGCTGCTCAACCCAAGCCATTTGGAAATCAATGCCATGGTTCTCGATGATAAAGAACTCAAGGGAATCGAACGAGTCGCTGAATTTGTTAGACGTGATTTCCGCGATCCGAGGTGATACCGACGCCCAAGCCATTACGCTTTGAGCACCAATCAAATTCATCACGCTCAATTTTGGTTGGCTCTTTTTCGTGATGTTGTCAAAATTCTGCCCAGGCACTGTTCGAAGCAAGTCATGTCTATAAAAGTTGGAGATCTCGTTGATCGAGTCTCGTCTTTTCTCTTTCAAGAAAACAACGTGCATCGCGTCATTGGCAATTGGAGTATTGCGAATCCGTGGCACATTTCGTTTCAGCAATTTTGCTTCTTTGAGGATTTTTGCAAACTCAACACCCCATCGGTCGCAATCTTCGTAGTATTGCCAGTAGGGGTGTTGGTCGTGTCCCTTGAGTTCAATAGGCATTTCTTCGATTGTGTCGGCACTAGGTTCGACGCCCGAATCGGTTTCCACGTCTGAACTCGGTACAACGATTTTCCGATGAGACACGTTGATGGCAGGTGTCTTTTTCGAGTTCGAGTTTTCGTCCCAAGCGGTAAAGATCAAGACGTCGTTCAATCGACTTTCGATCGTTTCTTTGACTGACAGTGAAACCAACTGGAGATTCTCAAGGCCATCGTTCCCGATTTTCTGAATCTGGCCGACGACTTCGCCTCTAACGACTATCAAGTTTTGAAAAGCTCCCTCCATCACTCGACTGGCCTCGTTGTGATTCAACTGGACCAACCCAAAGATCCTGGAAAACCTTACGCTGGCGAGTTCGGAATCCGTCTCATTGCAATCGAGGTTCTCAGCCGGGCATGAAGAAGCGTCTGCGGCGATTGGGCATCGTGCTGCCGTCGATGTTTTCGTGGTTTTCGCTGCGGAGCTCTTTTCGTGCCGGGCGTTGTACTCAATTTCTATGTGCTCAAACAAGTAGCAACGGGGGGAAGTGAGTTTCTCCAACCGAATCCCTAGCGGCTCGCCGGGGGCCGTTCTTACAGCGGCTGACAGATAGCCGATTTGGATAAGGTTCAAAAGAAAGAACAAGCAGATTTTGGCGTTCATCCGTGCCATTGCGAGTTGCCTCCGGGCAATTTGTATTTTCGAAAACAGACCAACTGACAAGCGAATGCTTTGAAGTACGGTCCATCTTTGGGTGGAAGTGAGGAGATGCAGTTAAGCTCCTTTGCGTCCTTATCGGGTGAAGGAATTTTTTCCTGTTGAAGAAACTCTGCAACTCAGCCAAACCTTGACACTTAGCAGTGACTTTTAGGCTTTGTCACGATCGCAACGAAACTGTCGTGTCTGTGCCGTAAGAGGGTTTTCCCATGTCGGTAAATTTTTCGCCCATTGGCGGCTCAGGACTAAATTTTGGCATTCTGTGAAAACGAAACGAGAAAATTTCGGTTGAACTCTCAGGACGAGTTTCCGTAACATTACTCGGAGTATTGTTTCCATTTCTAACCAACAGAAAGTCGTGGACGCCGGCGTGTCCGAACCATTCGATGGGATGACCATTGCAAACGACACTTCCTTCAAATTTGCAAAAAGTAACCGAGGGTTAACTATGAAATCAAATTTTTTCGCTTGTGTAGCGTCAGCAATCTTGGGAGCCGTTCTGGCAATTTACTTGGTCGGAAATTGGCCAGGGCCTGTTGTTTCCGCAAATCAAGCCTTTGCGGCTCAGCAAAGCAATTCTCAAACCCCTCAAACTCAAATCCCGCAACAGAAATGGTCACCACGCGATGCAGTCGGGGCTGGAGGTGGAACAAGAGTTGAAGAGCGATCGTTCACTCCTGAAGAAAAGATCAATATTTCGGTCTACGAAAAAGTGAATCGCAGCGTCGTCAATATCGATACCAAAACGCAACGAGATCAGTTTTGGTTTGCCAGAGGCGAAGCCGAAGAGGGCTCAGGGTCTGGTTGGGTTCTCGATCGAGAAGGTCACATCGTCACCAACCACCACGTCATCGCCGGAAGCGACATTGTCACGGTAACGCTTTCTGATTTTGACGAACCCTTCAACGCGAGGGTGGTGGGGAGTGATCCACAGAACGACATTGCCGTTTTGAAAATTGAAGCACCCAAGGCATCGCTTTTTCCTGTGAACCTTGGTGAATCCAAAACCTTGCGAGTCGGACAAAAGATTTTTGCGATTGGCAATCCCTTCGGCCTGGAACGAACGATGACGGTTGGAATTGTTTCAAGCTTGGAGCGAACTCTACGATCCAAAACAGGCCGGTTGATCAAAAGTATCATTCAAATCGATGCGGCGCTCAATCAAGGAAACTCTGGCGGTCCACTTTTGGATAGCGATGGAAAATTGGTCGGTATGAACACTGCGATCGCAACGCTGACAGGCGAGAATACGGGGGTCGGATTCGCAGTACCTGTAAACACGGTGCGACGCGTTCTTCCTCAGTTGATCAAATTTGGTGAAGTGCGGCGGGCATCACTGGGTATCGATCTTTTTTGGAAAGCCGAACGTGGGCTTGGTGTTGTCAGGACTCAGCCCAACGGGCCGGCAGCTCTCGCAGGCATCCAAGGACTGAAAATCGAACGCAAAGTCTTTCGCGTTGGTGATCGTCTGTTCGAAAAAGTTGACTACGATCGAAATTCGGGGGATCAGATTGTCGCGATCGATGGAAAATCAGTTTCATCTACTGATGATTTGCTTGAGGTTTTGGATGAATATAAACCGGGACAGCAAGTTTCAGTGAGCATTCTTCGCGCTGGAAGGCAGCTCGATGTGCCAATCACATTGGGCCGTGACCGTTGATTAGGAGATGGGACGCTCGATTATTGCCTCCCCAAACACTAGACTCTCGTCTGTAATGAAATTGAATCTAAACAACGAGTAACGGACGAAACATGTCAACTTTCTCGGTTATCCTTGCTGCTGCCGGACGAAGTTCGCGCTTCAACGATCCCAACCACAAAAAGCCTTTTGCCATGCTAAATCGTAAAGCGGTTTGGCTTCACTCGGCAGAGTTGTTTCTGAAACGTAATGATGTCAAGCAAGTCATCATCGTGATCGCCCCGGAGGACAAGGAAGACTTTGTCGCCAAGTTTGGCCCTAACATCGCGGTGCTGGGAGTCGAGGTTGTTTTGGGAGGCGTCGAGCGAGCCGACTCTGTTCAAAACGCGTTGGCGGCCGTTGCTCCAGATTGCGACTATGTTGCGATTCACGATGCGGCACGCCCTTGTATAAACGCGGATCTTATCGAAACAGTTTTTCATGCCAGTCGAACCAACCAAGTCGTTGTTCCAGCGGTCCCAGTTAGTAGTACGCTGAAACGCTCGGCCGATGGCAAAGTCGTGGACGAGACTGTCGACCGAACGAATCTATATTTGTCGCAAACTCCACAAGTGTTCGAACGCGGCGTGTTGGAGACACTTTTTGAAAACCGTGGCGATTTACAGCCAACAGACGAAGCCCAAATGGCGGAGCTTCAAAACGTACCCGTTACGTTGGTGCCTGGTTCGGCTTTGAATCTCAAAATCACAACGCGTGAAGACATGCGATTTGCCAAAGCTTGTCTCGATGCGATGCCGGTTCCCAAGTTTGACGCGCCGATTCATCCCTTTGCCGATGACAATTTGTTCCGATAGTTGCGTCCTGTCACTTTGATTGGGAGGCCAAAACAAGGGGTTCTAGAAAGTGCTGTAGACAGCTCAACTCGAAGTTTCTGTTAAGAGTCCATGAAGAAAATTGCGTCTATTTTCCAGCTCTCACGAACCATCTCCTATCTGCTCCGTAGTGAAAACTAGGGCAGAAATAAACGTAGAAACCGTCATTTTCCGAATGTTTAAGATTCAAAATGAACGTTTTGGCTGATAAGTCTCAAATTTGGCTGCCAAAAGATCGTGTGGCATGATTCAATAACAAAGACGCTACTCTTGAAATCTATTTACCTTTTTCAATAATGCTGGTAACCCTTTAGAGCCGGGGGTTGCTCCATTGCGACCCAACGGCTTGTTCTATTTTAGGTAACTCGCGTGTCGCCAAGAATTCACAACTTCCTGAAACTCGCTCTGACAGCATCGTTGCTGTTCAGTGCGTTCATGGTTGCGACACACCATCACCGCGAAACTCCAGCCGTTTCTGACGTGGTTTTTGAGAAACCTGACTGTACTTGTCTGTTTCACCAGTCGGAAGCATCGACGATTCCCACATCGACGATTCCTACATCGGACAACCCTTTAGAAATTCCAACAGTCCCGTCAGATCATGACGACTGTTTGTTGTGCCAGTTGTTGGCCGAATTCAGCGCCGAATCTCCAATGGCGGTTGAGTTTGAATTTGATTCGATGGTTCATTCGCTAAATGTTTTCGAACTGGCGACCGTCGCTTCTCGCCCACAGATGCGTTTGCGGGGTAGAGCTCCTCCGGTTGTTTAACTTTTTCGCTTTGAAAAGTTAACTCGATTCCGGAATTGAAACGTCTGCGATATTCAAATCGCAATTCATGCACAGACGAAATCTCTTTAGATCAATGTAGATCTCTTGAGCTATTGCATCACTTGATGCGACCGTCGGCTGATGTTTCATAGACACTCTCTACTACCAACGGTGCATTATGAAAACGAACACGAATCTTACTAAGACCCACGGTTTTACACTTGTTGAACTATTGGTTGTTATCGCAATCATTGGAATTCTTATTGGCATGCTGTTGCCAGCGGTACAGCAAGTCCGCGAAGCCGCCCGTCGATCCACCTGCAGCAACAACAGTCGGCAGCTTGGGCTGGCAGTTATGAACTACGAAAGTGCCCACGAAGAATTTCCTCCTGGTTGGACCACGAATGACCCGATGGATCCACTCGCCGAACCAGGTTGGGGCTGGTCGGTTTATGTCTTGCCTTTCGTAGAAGGTGGAAACATTTACGATCGAATTGATCTTGATGTTGCGATCGACGACCACGATCACGAGGACATCATCCAAACGACGATTCCAGTTTTTCTTTGCCCATCTGATCCCAATCGACCTTTGGTAAATTTGGGAGAGCATGTTGAACATGGGGATCACGACGACGATGACCACGACCGAGTAGCTTTTTATCATCCTACCGACGATGACGACCATGATGACCACGAAGAACTGTGGGTCAGTCGAAGCAACTATTCCGGCGTATTTGGAAGCACTGAAATCGACGACAGCCCCCTAAAAGGAAATGGCGTCTTTTTTGCAAACAGCGCCGTCCGGATTGGCGATGTCAAAGATGGTACGAGCAACACCATCATGATCGGTGAGCGACGTACAGACTTGGGAGCAATTTCCTGGGTCGGAATGGTACCTGAAGTAGACGAGCCATTTGCTCGTATCGTTGCCGTGACAGATCACTCGCCCAACGACGACCACGCACATTTCGAAGATTTTCGAAGCCATCATCCAACAGGAATCAACGTCACTTTGTGTGATGGTTCCACGCATTTTGTCACCAACGAAATTAGCGAGGAAGTTTTCCAAGGGTTGGGGACACGATTTGGGCGAGAAATCGTTTCGATCGAAGACTAAAACTGGAATCGCAAACAATCAGTGCGTGTGTTTTGTAATCTCGTTTTCAATCGGGTTTGTTTGAATTAGCAGCACCGCAAGCTAGTGCATTGTTGGCGTCCAGGTTTGATGGTGAGTTATGCATCGAGGCTGTTCCATCGCCTCGTTTGATTTGCCTCCGCGGGATCATGCAGCAAAACGGAAGGTCAGAGCAAACCTTTATCGCTCACAATGGAAGCGGTAAAGGTCGGCCATTGTGATCTGTGTTGAAGCCTGCGTTTTCAATCACTTCATCAGTTTTCAATGTCCGAAATCTCTACTGGAATTACGTCCTCGGTACTGACAAAATGCGCACTCGTCACATCGGTGCACGCGTCCTCTGATTCCCGATCCCAGTGAATGTAGGGGCGTTGAACCGCCAGTAGTCCAGTTTCGGTGATCGGTTGTTTGTTCACTTCATCGTGTAGGTTTCTGAGTTCCTGACAAAAATACGCGTTGCAAGAATCTGAACGCATTTCACGAGGTAACCCACAACCTGTTTTAGTTTGGTTGATGCAAGATTCTTCGGCTGTTTCTTTTTCAAGTTTACCAACATAGGAATCCAGCACTTCCGCTGCATCGAGACTTGGATTCTCGTTCATAAATCGGCGGATCGTTGAGGCGGTAATGTAAGCGTGCTCTTGCCCGTTTGCACAGCAACCACCTTTGCAAATCCCGCAAAGTTCGTCACTTACGATATGTAGATTTTTGTTTCGTTCAAATAGCGTCTCTGATTTGAGCAGGTCCTTTTGCGCCTTACGTTCGCCCGAATCCGTTACTTCGAAATCCTGTGAAAGCTTACTCGCCTCGGAAATGATTTGCTTCAGGAAGTTTTTGTACTCTTCGATTCGCTCCACAGACAGCGGCGAAATATTGCTGCGCCCTGTCGGAATGTTGACGATTCGAATTTGAGGAGTCACCTGAGGCAAATGTCGTGTCGCATTCTCAAGAACTTTTTCATTTTGCGCCGTGAGCTTGTCGCGAAGCAATTCAATCCGTTGGATTTCTGACTCCATTAGTTCTCGTTGCGCTTTGACGATTTTGCGTTGCGCTTCGACCCTGTTTTTATAGTGAAATGGATTTTGTTTCGCTTTTCTATTTGCAATTTGTTGGCAAACAAAAGAGCGGCAGGTAATGGGAGTCTCTGGGTTCGAAAGCCGAGCATTGCCCAACGGTATCGCGGCCGCTTCGCCGCACACTTCGCAACGTGTTTCAGATGTCGACGTAAGACTGTTTTTCTCGAATTCCATTTCTCGCACAACAACAAAAACAGAACAAAGAAACAATTGGGCAATTCAAACCGGCGGATTGAATGCCCAATGTTAAAATCGAGTGCTAATCCCACCACCAGTTTGTGGATGCCAAATCAGGTTTGGACTGTTTTGCCGTCGCTGCAAGCTTTCCGTCGTCTTTCGAAAACTCACTGTCAATTACTTGGGACATGTCGCAAGAAATTCCTCCACTGACACCGACCAAGTGATGTTTGACGGTCGACGATGCTTTCTTGAAACGAAGAATCTTTTCATTCAAGACCGAGTCAACTTGCGTAGCGGCAACATCTTTTGAGACTTGATACGTCAAACCGCCATTTGATTTTGGCGATCCGAAAAAGGTCCTGTGCCACTGGGTTTTTCGGTTCAGTTCTTGCTGACGGATCAAGCTGGCTACCAACGCCATGTCGCAAACGTTTTTCAGTTGTCGGTAAACAGGATACTTGTCAGCTAACTTATCAAAGTGTTTGGTAAAGTCACGCGCGAACCCAGAAGTCGGATCATTCGATTTTCCGGTGTGGATTCGTTCGCCCTGTTCGTCAATGAACTCGTTCTCGCTCAGGACTTTGACGCCCGTTCCATTAAACGTGAACGTTGTTTTGTCTTCATCCGACACGATGTCTTCGTAGTTTAATGTGAACCACCAGCGAACGACATCCATCGGTGGTGCTTTGCCGTCGGCGGTCAGTCGCAATCGGTCGAGGTAGCTTGGCACGTTTTTGACTGACTCTTCCAAGCCCATGCCAACCAACTTCATTCGATAGTCGGCTTCGACTAGCACTCTCGCTGCGTGAGTCTGCGAGTCAATGCCAAAAACTTTAATGTCTTGCTTGCCTAATGTTTCGCGAATCGCTTTCGACCATCGTTTGCCTTTCAAGTTTGTATCAGCAAGAAATTTCTTTGTCGTAGCAAGATTCTTTTTGCGAGGCGTGATGGAGCAACCAAATTTTCCGTTGTTTTCCCAAGCGTTCCTCAGGCAAACGACCAAGTCATCAAGTTGCAAAACGGGTTTGCCAGTTTCGATATTGATCGGCCGACGGTCGTCATCAAGTTTCCATGGGCCTGCTGGACCTGCGATTACAATGTCGCCAGTCTCTGGGTAAACCATCAGGTATTTGACCTGGTAGATGCCAGCAAGATTTCGCATCGAATGCGAAACCGGCTTGCCCTGTGCAGCAAGCAGTTGCGCCGCTTTTTCTAAACGAGTAACCGAAACCATTCGCAAATCACTTTGAGAACTTGTCTCTCGGTTGCCCGAATCGCGTCTAGCGCGGTCGCGAATCAACGTTGCCTTGCTGGCTCTGTCAATTTTGATTTTTCTAAGCGTCCCACTTGCATCGACAAATACTCCAGCGGGGTAAGCTTGAATCGTGCCAAGTCCCTGCCCTGTGTCGGCCCATGAATCTGGCTTGATCGTGTTTTGGATTAGCTCGATTAAGTCGTTGAAATCGGCCTCGGTGATGCCGCCTGCTTGACCGCTTGGCTGCTGGGATTGTCCATCGGACGCAGGGGCGTAACCACTTCGTTGCTGTGAAAGCTCGGCCAAAATATTGGCTCGATCCGAATCGTAATTGACCATACCAGCAGTCTTGAAGGCTGCGTTTGCGGCTCCCGAATTCATTTGCTTTTTTGAAATGCGAGCCAACTGGCGATTTCGTTGGTCACGATCGAGAGAATTCGCCAAAGCGATGGCCGCAGGAAATTCACCCGATTCGAGATGGCTGTCTACCAGCAAAGTGATATCTGTGCGGGCGGACTGTTGCGCCCAAGCGTCTGACTGGTAAAAGAAAAAAGAAACGGCAAAGAGAAACACTAGCCATCGCGCACTGCGAGGGTAGTTCGAAATTGATTGCCTCATGTCTTACTCCTTATGCGCCCCGCCTCATCATCGCAGCAATCACACAAGAGATCAAGCGATTTTATCCGCGGTGCAATACACAGCATGCTACTTTCGCTTCGTTTGTGAAATCCGCCTCACTAAAAATCCTGAACCCATTGGCGTGACAATCCAGGAAGACGAAACTTCAAAACGAGGCGTTGTGACCACTAGGCAAAAAAATTGCCCGATACGAATCGAGGTTCAATTGGGAATGGCCCCAATTACTGGGCTAGTAGACGTTCAATCGCTGCGAGTCGAACGGCTCGTTTACCATCCAGTTGGCCCTTCGCCTGCCAGTACTCACGTTCTTCAATAAGTTGTGCCACCAGCGCGTCATCCATTTTACGAATCTCGTAAGGACCAAAAATCAACGCTGCATCCAAATCAAGTCCGTCATAAATCGGATCCGGCAAATTCGCGCGTTCAAACGTCATGATCGCATAAGGCCAGTACCCACGAGAAACGTGTTCGTGGGTCAGATGAAAACCGTTCTCTCGCCCCCACTTCCGAACCACCTCTGGTCGAAGGTTTGGCTGAAGCACCATGCGATCAGGTAACCGCTCAGGGTGAGCACTTAAAATCCTCGCCATATTTTCTGACCCGAGCCCGCAGATGCTCAGACATTCGGCTTCGCCTTGCTTAAGCACAGCCAGTCCGTCTCCTAGGCGAACTTCCGCGTTGAGGCCAACCAACGCGCGTTGGGAGTTTTCAAACGGCAGTTGATTTTTTTCAATCGCAATCCCACGATTAATTCTGCCGCTTTTCAAAAGTGAAACCAACATCAGGCCGTGATCGGATCCGATATCCACATGCGATTCGCATCGAATCTGTTTCGTGACAGCAATCAGTCTCGCGTCAAGCTTCGGCATGGTGGGATCGTTGGTCTCAGTGCAACAAATCAAGGAAGTTGGAACGCTGTTTGTCCAGGGATTCATTCAGCAATTTATATGATCTCATTTAGTCACGCCACGGGCGACGCGGATCCCGTCGTCGGATGGAATCAATTTCGATACCTGCAATCCAACAGAAGTAGAACCTGCCAGTCCCGCCCAGCTACCACCAGCCGTCTTGCGGAAGTTGGCAATTAGTAGAACGATAATGGTTCTTCTGGCCCCCCGTCCATTGCTAACATACACAATGAAGTAATGAATCCCCTTTTAAAAAAACTATTTGACTGCGACCGTGCTGACCATAAAGTCTCAATCACTGCGGGTACGGAAGCCTACACAGATTTGAGAATTCGAGACGCCGAAAGGCGAAAGCAAGTCCGCTCGATCCTCTGTGAAGAACGCATCACCAATTGCGTTGACCAGTATCACGCAGCTTGGGTGTTAAACCATGGAGATCAGCCAGCCGATGCCGAGTTGGCATATCAACTTGCCGAGCGATCACTTGACGCGGGGCACGAGCCTGCAAAGTGGTTGTATGCCGCCGCGTTTGACCGCTGTTGCATGTATCGTGGCCAGCCTCAAAAATTTGGTACTCAGATTGTGCCCGATGGAGAACGATATCGGTTATGGGAAACCATTGCTGAAACTACAGATCAAGAGAGGGGAAGATTCAACGTTCCCCCGATCGCAGAAATGCATGAGAGGGCGGCACGGGATAGTTTGGTGCTTGGCCAACCGCCAATGGAATCTGCGCCCGATTGGTTGGTCGCTGCTATTGCGCGATGGGAACAAGATGCCGATGTTTAGAATCAGGAACCGGTTTAATTTGGATATCAATGTGTTTTTGATACCGACAATTGAACTGCGATAACTATTGCGCATATTGAAGGCCTTGAATATGGAGTTTGCTGGTGAGTTATGGTAAAACCAGTTGAAACGAATCGGGGCCGAACGAATTGGAAATACCATTCGGATAAGGTGTCGGGGGGTAGGATTTGGCTATTTTGTTAAACCGATTTGGACGACTTGCTTGTCGTCAAAACGCCCATCGAAAATTTACAAACACGGAATTTCAATGAGACTAGCAGCAGCATTTATTTTATTGTTGACCATGACGGGTTGTTACGACTCGCCCAAGCCAACGACTGAAACTACGCCGGCTCAAGGCGCAACCGATAAAGCCGAACCAAGCGAAGCTGATTTCTTGGCAGACGCGCTAAAGCAAGTCAAATCAGGAACAGCGTTGCTCGTCGACGTTCGCTCTGATGAAGAGTGGGCAGAATCGCACTTTGACGTTGCGAAGCATATTCCTGTCGACAAAATTAAATCTGATCCAGAAGCCGCCTTCAGCGATATCAAAAAAGAGCAAACCGTTTTTCTCCACTGACGGGCAGGTGGACGCGCCGGTCAGGCTGCGAAAGTGTTGAAAGAAAAAGGCTACAAAGTAGTTCAGATGGATATGACCTACGACGCGATTAAAGAAGCTGGGTTTGAGGAATCAGAGAAATAGGTTTCTTGCCAATTAGTTTGTTGCTCCTCTTCTGTCCGGAGCTGGAGCAATGAATCAGAATTTAAAAGTCGCCTTTTGGGGAATCAAAAGTCGCCTTTGTTTATGCATTTTCGGCGAACAAAGCGGCAACTGTAGCTACTAGTTGGGGAACTTGAATTGAAACTCGATATTGAATCGCTTTGTGACGCTCTGTCTGCAGAACTCGAGCCCGCCAGTTCCGAGTACCCGAGTCACATTTTTCGATTTCGCGACTCACTGCTTCGTTATGAGATGCACGTGAATCCCCAAGGTAATTCTGTGGCGTTTGCGGCCGACCCGGAAGAACCAATGCAAGCCTGCCCGCTGCTAGAATTTTCGTTTAGATGCGATGAAATCGAAGTGGGGATGAATGCCTACAGCAAGGTCTACGGCGATAAACTGGGGAACGCTGTTCGGTTCTGGGAACAAAGTAATCTCAACCACCGCGAGGATCCAGAAAATGGTCTTAGGCTCACGATGTCACCCCGCGGTGACGGCCGATGGTACCTTTGGGCCAATGCTATTGATATTCCAGAAGAGAAAACTGAAGAATGATAACTTCCCTGCGACGTTTTCAAAATTTACCTGCCGGGAAAGTCAATGAGTGCCCTCACGATTGAACACGAGATCAGAACGCTCGGGGAGAACTTTGGAACGGCGGAGTTTTGGGGAGTTTCAGTTGATGGAAACTCAATTGCAACCAATGCTCGAACATTCACTGCGTCGGATGCTGAACTGGTACTTTCAGAGTGCGAATATTGTTACCACTGCGGTGTTCCTGTGATAGCGGTACGTCGAACTTCCAACGATCACATCGTTTGGTTTGTTGATTGCGACGAGGCCTATACACCGACAATAGGAGCCGATTTTATCTGTGAATTTGATCGCGTTGGGTATGAGGAGTTACTTGGCGGTGATACGGGGCTGCTGCCGGAAATCAGCACTCAAGATCTTGAATTGATCCTCACGCAGATCGCACTTCCACGATGGGAGGATGCGATCTACACGATTCCCCATTTGCCCAATGACAAGTTCGGTAAAAAAACACTTCGAGTTATCAACGACGCCGTTGCACAAAATCGGGTTGTGCCGCACACCAATTGCGTTGCCGATCCGTCGGTGCTGCGGATTGGAATTGATGTGGAGCGGATTCCGGAAACTGAGTTGTTGATTTCTCAAGAAAACAACGAGACGATTTTTAGATTCGCTGAGCTGCCAAACTTGCCGATTTGGTGCAAGATCTCTGATGATCCCAATCCCTTTCTAAACATTCTGCTTGGATCCGAGATCAGTTAGCAGGCATGCGATGTGCCTTTGCGCAAAACTCTAGCCGCCGGACGCTCATGGCGAACCGGCGGCTAAAGCCTATTACTTGTCGAACCTCTCGATTGCCGATCAGTTCTTAGATCGCACTGCATGACTGACAATTTTTTTGCTTTGAATTTTTAAGCGAGACGTCCTCTGCGCCTTCTTCGTCTTCAGACTCGCCCAGCCGTTTCATTATTTTTTTGAACCGTTCGTCCTTTCGAAGCGAATCCAAATCCGAGTCCTCAGTGAACTGCGAGACATCGTTGAAACCATAATCAATTGCTTCGTTAAGTGCTTGGAACGCCTTGTCCTGATCGCCCTTCAGCGACCAAGCACAACCGATATTATAGGTTGCGATTCCCTTGAACTGCTTGAACTTCGCAGCCTCAATATGGCCTTTCAACGCTCGGTCGATTTTGCCATCCATGTGTAAATCGTAGGCTCTTTGGAAAGTTCTCTGGCCAAGGTCACGCTCATTTTCGATTTCGATCTTCTTGTCAATTTCTGCGACATCAATCACGTTGAATTTGATTGAACCGTTACCTGATTCCGCTTTCAAGCCAACTTCCCCATTGTTCAATTGGTGCTGTAACGTTTTGGTTTTCTGCTCAACAAAAGGCCCAGAGACCTTGCCAAGTTTGCAATCTGCGTTGATGTTCAATCCAACGTTCTCTAGATAGCCCACACGAATTGAGCCGACTCCTGAAACAAGTTTCGAGTCCTTCGTCGGCTGTCCGACAAAGTTGACGGTTATCGAACCGGCTTTTGCGGAAAGATCGACGCCTTCTTCGGCTTTCAAAACAGTAACGGATCCGCCGTGTGATTCTGCGATCACTTCGCCAACGACATGGTCCAGCCTCACCCTGCCACCATGCGTTTCCGCTATGGCATTGGCTGCAATTTTTTGGGCCACGATATAGCCGCCATGGGATTCTGCATCGAATTTCCCGCCAACGTTCTGAGCTGTGATCGAGCCGCCATGGGAAAGTAGTTTTGCGTCTTTTCCGACATTGCCGATCACAATTTTCCCACCATGCGTATTCAAGTTCGCCATGCCGCTCACATTGCCGACCCGCAGGGAGCCTCCATGAGAGACGAGTTTGGCGAAACCGTCGATGTCTTCAGTGTCGATAGGTCCGGCCGCGGTTTGCAAGTCGATGTTGAATGTCTTGGGAATTCGAATCTCAAATCGAGCGTTGCTGTAGTGGCTGTTACTTCGAACCAACAAAGCATTTTTAAGCTCTTCCAAACTTCCGGCTTTTTCGATTTCTTCATCAGACAATTTTTTCGTCGGAAATTTGGCAATGATCACAGCGTCTCTTTTTTCTTCCAAATCAACTTCCGTTGCCTCCTTGTTGCCGGATTCGTAATCAAGCTTCAATGCGTTAAACAATCGCGTCGCTGTCTTTTTATCGTTGGCACGAACTTGATGGATCAGTTTCATTTCAACGGTGTTTTTGTCGTGTGTAACAACGTCGAGAGCGCCGAGGTTGGATCTGAAAAACAACTGACCACCTGGTTGGACGTCGATGGTTGTTTCGATGGAATTTTCGAATTTCGGCAGTTTTTCATTCTCTGAAAGTGCCATTTCCATCATGCCGCCCATTGTCGGCACCGAGCTACTGACGGAGCCGAGCGCTGACGCAATTGTGCCGTTTAGGTCAGGTTCTTGAACGAGACCAGATTTTTCAGTCGAGGATACCAATTGGGTGTCATTATTCTTTTCGACACCATCTCCAAATCCTAGAAAACCCGACATTGAAAATGCGGAGATGCCAACAATTCCAGCCACTGCAGCAGCAAGACCGATACGTCGTGCCGTTGTGCGGTTCGGCTTGGCTGGTTGCTGTTTTTTGATCCACCAATCACGTTGAGGTTGGGCAACCATTGTTGGTGATTCGATATGGGCGAGTTCTTTGGAAAGCAACTCGGCGACAGCGTCTGCTGATTCGAAACGGTCCTTGGGGGCCTTCGAATGAAGGCGAGCAATCAAGCTCACCATCCACGGAGCGATGTCCGAGTTCATTTCAAGGATCGGCTTGGGTTCGCCTTCGCAAACTTTTTTGATGACGCCAAAAACGGACTGACTTTTAAAAGGGGCGTGTCCAGTGCAAGCGGCATACATCACGCTTCCAAGGCTGAACAAATCTGAGCGCGGATCGACACGTTCACCCATTGCCTGTTCTGGCGACATGAATTGCGGCGTGCCTGAAATGGAACCGCTTCGAGTCATGGTGGCTTCATCGACTACACGAGCCAAACCAAAATCGGTAACCATTGCGCCATCGATACCGTTTTCCAACAACACGTTTGCGGGTTTCACATCGCGATGAACAATTCCACGCTTGTGAGCTGCTGCCAGCCCTTTTGCGATTTGCATTCCAATGCAGGCGATCTGTTTCGTTTCCAGTGGTCCGTGTTTTTGAATTCGCTGGTTCAACGATCCGTCGGGCATGTACTGCATGACGATATACGGTGTGCCCTGAAATTCATCAACTGTATGAATCGGAACGACATGAGGATCCTTCACGGAGGCAATCGCACGTCCTTCACGTTCGAATCGCCTTCGAGAACATCCGTTATTTGAATAAGCAGGAGCCAACATTTTGATCGCAACAAATCGGTTCAGCCGCGTGTCGAGAGCCTTCACAACGATGCCCGCACTTCCACGCCCGATGACACCGCAAATTTCGTAGCCACCTAACCTGCCCATCATTTCAGGATTGTCCGTTGGAGCAAGCATGTCTTGGACCTTTCGCAAATCCCGTTGCTGCGTCCGGCCATCGCTGTCGAGTGTTTCGTCAATGTCGGAATCGAAATCATGCTCCGCGAAATGTTCCTGGATATCATTCCAAACTTTCTCTTGACCAGAAAGCTGCTCAAGCAAATCCTGGCATTTCTTACAGTCACCTATGTGTGCGACAATCCTTGCCTCTTCTCCGATTTCGGTTTTCTCCTCGAGAAAGCGGGTGAACGCTTGCTGGTCGAAACACTTTTCTTTTTGCTCAGGCATAATTGACTCCCAGGTCCCATGAAAAACGTCAGTTGACTATGACGTTGTAAACTTGATTTGAGTTGAAACGAAACTATCGTTTTCGAAATTCGTTTAGCAGTTCGTCTTCTGCTTGGTCGCTGTCATCCAAGCGTGTAACTATTTTTTTGATTCGTGCGACGATTCGGAATTTGGCTGCATAGACGCTGCCAACAGACAGCCCCAATTGTTCTGCAACAGCTTCCGGACTTTGGCCTTCGACGGCGGTTAGCCAAAACGATTGCCATGACGACTCTTGCACGTCAGGTTTGATTTGTTCGCCCGCCCAATGAAGCAACTTGCGGCGATAGTTGGTCCAGAAAAGTGTCGTTTCCTGTTCCAAGTTAGCCGGGTGCTCGGCCAGCAATTCGGCGACACGAGAATCGCCACTGCCGGCGGCCCGTTTTGCTTGGGCGTTGATCTTGTCGACGGCAATATTTCGAGCCACCCGAAAGAGCCAGCCTCGGAACTTCCCCTTGGAAGGATCGTCCTGCCATGAATCGACTTTCTTTTCCACCGCTGCGAGAACTTCCTGTGTGGCATCCCAAGCATCAGCGTCTTGAAGCCCTCGACGTCGAGCAAACGTGTAGATCGCTTGCTCGTAGACTTCCAAGAACTCCGCCCAAGCGTCATTGCTTCTTCGGCTCAATCGAACCAGCAGGCTTTGGCGTGTTTGCGGAAGATCAGTCATGAATTGCCGTCAGGAGCGTGATTTTGAATGCGTTTGGTTACTTTCTCTATCCTACTCTCCTGCGACCGCCCAATTTTTTACGCGCGTTCTTTAAAAAAATTAGAATCTGCGTTCTCCCAGCGCCTCATTCACTTTCGCGTTTGATTTCGCCGGCTTTTTTGCACTGTTTCTAAACATGGATACACTTAATCGACGCTTGATTAGTGTTTTCTTCTTTTTTCTGAGGTCCGTTCAGGGACCGAATGGCGGTTTAACGTTGGCTACTGTTATTGAAACTAAAGAGGCAACTGTGCTGATCACTGACAACGAATTGCTCGGGCGATACTTAAATAAGAAAGACTCATCTGCGTTTGAGGAATTGGTTCGCCGGCATTCAAAACTGGTGATGGGTGTTTGCCAAAATATGTTGTTTCACAGGCATGATGCAGAAGATGCTTTCCAAGCCACTTTTTTGATTCTCTCCCGAAAGGCATCAAAGTTAATCCATCATGGTTCGGTTGCAGGTTGGCTGTACCAAACAGCGATGCGAAATTGCCTCCAAGTACGAAGACGCAAAGGGCGCGCAAGGGAGACTGAGATGATTGAAGAACCAGTTGGAAGCAATGAGCCATGGCAAACAATCGCTGATGCTCAGGAGCGAGACCGCATCTATCAGGAAATCAATCGACTGCCCAAACGGTATCGCGACGTCATCGTGTTGTGCCATTTAGAGGGACACACGCGAAACGAAGCCGCCGAGTTTCTCGATTGGACCGAAGCTGCAGTCAAAGCTGCATTGGCCCGCGGCCGAAACTTGCTTCGCCGTCGCTTGATACGCAGTGGACTGATGACTTCCGTGGCGCTGGCAACGATGGGAGCGGCGACTGTGAATGCACAATCTGCCGTTACTGACCATTTGATTGCTTCCGCACTTCAGCATTGCCAAAACATAACGCCGACGGTTTCAGTTGGTAGCTCACCTCAATTTGTAAGAACGCTTTCCAATCAAGGAATCCTAAGTATGCATTCAGTCACACTAGTCAAAGCAATTTCGCTTGCGGCGACCATCGTTTTCGCAGTATCTATCCCGTTCGCAATGCTGGCAGCCCAATCAACAGTCGCCAGTAGGGGAACTGAAGTCGTAGCAACGCTGGATGAACCTCCTGTTGCAAAAGGCGACTTGAGGACATCCGTAGAAGTGGGCGAGCCAGCCGTTCCAACTGCAAAACTCAATTCTGCAACGGACGAAATTAAAAGTGACCAAACTGTGAAATTTAGTTTGGTTGGTGATTCTTCATCGTCTGCGACTACGAAAGTAATCGGTGGAAATGATGATTGGGTTTCCGACGACAAGCGATTCAAGATTGAAAACTCGCAAGAGTATTGGGAGTTGATGTTGCAAGCGCACGAGAGTCGCGCGAGAGTATCGGAAGCTAATAATCGCCTCCCCAACCAATCAACCACAGCGAAACTGACCAGTCTCGCTGAGCTTTATGAAAGTCGCGCCAAAGTTGTCGAAGCTCGATTAAACTTGGAACGGATCAAGTTTGAATCTCGGCGGAAAAATCTAGTTGAGCCTCCAGCAGAAGTTGCCATTTCAAAGGCGGCTTCAAACTCACAGCCAAACTCACCACGAAAGAAGGGCGATCGCGCGGTTGGTTTCTCAATAGTCTCACCTGAAGTTTCACAACCGCCTCTTGTGGAGCTCGCGCGATACGTCCAAGTTATTGAGAAAGCCTGCAAGCTATACAAACTCAATTGCGGGACATTTCCAAAATCGCTTGATAGTCTCACGCAATGCCCATCCAACATGTCACCAAATAGATGGGGTGGACCTTACATGGAAGACGCAAAAGCTTTCGATGATTTCAAGCGTTCGGTCAAGTATTCGGTTGACGAAACGAATGACAAGGTCACTCTCGATTGGATGGGCAAAGGCATGAAACCCAGTGAGGAACGGCTTGGCTCGGATCCACGCAATTTATCCAACAAGCAAACGCAACTACCTAAGGAGACATCTTTTGTGCCTCCCGCTTCAACGACAGTCGTCAAACCGGGAGAGGTGTTGCTGGTCGAATCAATGGTGGATGAGTCATTGAATCGCCGTGTCGTTGTCCAAGCGGACAACACGATCATGCTTCCGTTGGTCGGTGTTGTTTTGGTGCACAAAAAAACTACCATGGAGATATCAAAGATTTTGAATGGGAAGTATGCGGGGTATGTCGCTTCGCCAGACATATTCGTGGTACGAGAGTCCGCTTCAACACCGCTAAAACGCTAATGCGACAGCTTCAAAACTGAAGCCATCTATTGACTCTAGCCTGTCAGCAGTAGGACAGTTGACGGGTTTTTTCGGTACTTTTTTTCCTATCAGAATACTAGTGAAAATACAGACCAGTACGATCGCTTGCTTGAATGTAGGTATTGGCTGAAATTTGAGATTTTGAATCCGCGCTGACGTTCCCGCAAACGCTCCGGTGTTCTCCAAAACCAAAATTTTTAAGGTGATGCCTGAACCTTTGGCAATCTGTTTTGTCAAACTTTTGCATTCCCTTTTATTCACAGGAACAGCCGTGCAAACGCGTATTTTCTCAACTCAGCCAGCTATCAGATTGCAAGGACGATTCGTCGATGATCGTGCCGCAATACTGTCTTGCGCTGCAACGCGAGTTTAAGCACGAAGTTTTTGGCTTCAGGCATCAGCACAATAGCTGGGCCGAAAAACGAACAACACGATCTGTGAGATCTATGGGAACCCAAGCGTAAGTAAGACGGGGAATTTTCACCCGAAGTTTGCCTTAAGTCTGCACGAAGTTTCTATCCGTCGCAATGCGTTCGTTTTAGATTGGCCAAATTCTCGTTTTCCTCAAGCTCACGTTTGTAGCGCCGTCATCTCTCGCGCTCCAAGGTCATTCACAACGATCCAATATCGTTCTGTGCCTGTTAGTGCGCGCGTGATTGATTGCTTTTCCAAATTAAGAAATGTTTACACGATGTAAAATCGAGAATTAATATGACTACGCTAAAACAGAAAACTTCTATCCAACGCATTCGAAACATTGGGATCTCTGCCCATATTGATTCGGGCAAAACGACATTGACCGAACGGATGTTGTTCTACTGCGGCCGTATTCACAAACTTCGCGAGGTTCGCGGCGGTGATGGTGGCGCAACGATGGATAGCGATCCAATCGAACGTCAGCGAGGGATTACTATCATGTCGGCGGTAACAAGTGTTGATTGGAATCAGCACACGCTGAACGTCATCGATACGCCGGGCCACGTCGATTTCACCGTCGAAGTCGAACGAAGTCTGCGCGTGCTTGATGGAGCCGTTTTGGTTCTGTGCAGCGTTGGTGGAGTTCAAAGTCAATCATTGACGGTAGATCGCCAGATGCGTCGCTATCGCGTTCCTCGAATCGCGTTCATTAACAAAATGGATCGGACGGGAGCCAATTATCGGCGCGTAATTGCGCAGATGCGCGAACGACTGAATACGAATGCGGTTGCGATTCAGATTCCAATTGGAAACGAAGCTTCGTTTCAAGGCGTTGTCGATCTCGTGACGATGGAGGCCGTTTATTTTGACGGCGAGTTTGGTCAAGAAAGACGTCGCGATGAGATTCCTGATTCGTTGCAGCAAACCGTAATGAATGCGAGAAAAGAATTAGTCGAAGCGTTGGCGATTTTGGATGATTCAATCATGGAGTTGGTACTCTCGGGCGAACAACCCACTGCCAATGAAATGAAACGTGTCATTCGAGCCGGGACTTTGGCACACCAGTTGACCCCTGTTTTGATGGGAAGTGCCTACAAAAACAAAGGCATTCAGGAAGTGCTGGACGCTGCGACAATGTACCTTCCATCCCCTGAAGAAAGAGAGGTTGTTGCCAATGACAATTCGAAACAAAAACCGAATTCCAATGCGGACCCAGCGAACGATCACGTTGACAAAATTCAATTGTCTTGTGAATCCGACGAACCTGCTGTTGCAATGGCGTTTAAAACTGTCGTTGAAAAATTTGGACAGCTCACGTATTTGCGAGTTTACCAAGGACAGATTGAAAAGGGGCGATCGTACGTCAACGCTCGCACCCAAAAATCCGTTCGGTTTGGGCGGCTCGTTCGTGTTCACGCGGATCAACGTGAAGAAATCGAACGCGCGATGCCTGGCGATATCGTCGGAGTGATCGGAGTCGATTGTGCTTCTGGTGATACGTTTACCGACAGCGGATGCAATTTGTCTTTAGAAAACATCACGGTTGCTCAACCTGTTCTGCAACTTTCTATCGCGCCTGAAAAACGTGAGGACGCTGCGAAACTTGGTAAGGCACTTGATCGTTTTCGCAAAGAGGATCCGACGTTCCAAGTGACCAGCGATCCCAAAACCGGTGAGACATTGATTGCCGGGATGGGCCAGTTACATTTGGATGTCTACGTCCAACGAATCAAGGACGACTACGATTGTAAATGTGTCGTTGGTCAACCGAGAGTCGCTTATAAAGAGCGACCGACGGCGACAGTAGAATTCGAACATACTTTGAAGAAGATGACTGGCGGTCCTGGCCAATTTGCCCACATCGTTGGGCGGTTAGAAGTGTTGGCTGAAAATTCAGAAGTTGGTTTCGAGTTCGAAGACGAAATCGTTGGCGGTCGGATTGAGCGAAAGTTCGTCTCGGCGGTCCGAGCCGGCGTGATGGAATCGCTTGAACGTGGGCCGCTTGGTCGGTTTGAAGTCGTCGAAGTGAAATTCACTTTGATCGATGGAAAACAGCACGAGCAAGATTCGTCCGAGATTGCATTTCGTCAATGTGCGGCTGAAGCAATGCGCAATATCGTTCTACCAAAATCGAAAATTGCGTTGCTTGAGCCGATCATGAAACTGGAAATCGAAGTACCAAGCGAATTCCAAGGGGCCGTCACTGGGCACCTGGGTCGCAAACGGGGGTTGGTGACTTCTTCGGAAGTTGCTGACGGTGTCTGTGTGATTGTTGCAGAATGTCCGTTGGCGGAGTTGTTTGATTATGCAAACAGTCTGCGCTCAATGACGCAGGGCAACGGCAATTTCAGCATGGAACCGTGTGGCTATCGCGAGGTGCCCAAGAATGTTCAAGATGAAGTTCTTGCGGATTTGGAGCTATGAATCTGATTCGTGGTTCGATTTAAGCAGTTGATTTGTGGGCCTGAATTTCAGATGGTGGATCTCGACGGTTCAGATTGCTCGTTTTCGCCCCGATGATTTTTTGACACACGAATTTCCAATGCACTGTCTTACAACTTGTAGGGCAGTGTTTTTTTATGGAGTTGGTTGGGAGAAAGTCCCGTCAACATGTGTTAGCCTAAACGTCTGGTGGGGAAGAAACTGAGACACAATTTCAAAATGAGGGCAAGATGAAATTGAACCCGTTGGGCCGAAAAGGATTTACTCTGGTCGAGCTGCTGGTGGTGATAGCGATCATTGGTATTTTGATTGGAATGCTGTTGCCAGCTGTTCAGCAAGTTCGCGAAGCCGCGAGGCGAATCACTTGTGGGAACAACTTGAAACAAAGCGCGTTAGCGCTAATGAATTACGAAAGTGCGCACAAACGACTTCCGCCCGGTCATCTCATCAATCCTGCTTGGACTTCGTTCGAAGTCGATCCCGCTCAAGGTGGTTACACCGCGATTGGCTGGCCCAAGGCTGGTCCGTATTGGAGTTGGATGATGCGTGTCGCGCCGTTCATGGAGCAGACCGGCGTCTACAACGCTGCAAATTTGAAACAATGGCCTTGGTGGCAACAGTTGGACAATGGAAGAAGCATCAACGGGATCAGCGTGCCCAGCTACATCTGTCCGTCAGAAACGCGCGGTGCTGCAGTCTGGCGAGACTCCGCAGGTAATGAGGCCGCGGTGACTTCTTATTTGGGAGTTAGTGGTCGCGACAGTTACAAAGAAACCGGCGGACAAGACGGGATTTTCTATTGCAATTCAAACACGACATTTGGTTTGATTACCGACGGAACTTCGAACACTTTGATGATCGGTGAACGAACGGCTTCAGCGAATTTGCTTTATGGTTGGCAATGGGCTGGTGCGGGAGAGAATAGTCTTGGAGAGACGGATGTGATCCTCGGCGTGCACGAACGAATCGCTGTCCCGTCAGGTTCAGATCCCAACGGAATTGAAACTGATTTTTACCGGCCCGGTCGAATCGATGACCCCAACAATCTTCATCGCTTTCACTATTGGAGCAGCCATCCAGGCGGCGGCATGTGGGCGTTGGCCGACGGAAGCATTCAGTTTTATGCTTTTCCAGTTGATCGTGGAAATAACGGCAGCAACGGGTTTGACCCAACGATCTTGGAAATGCTCGCGACACGCAACGGACAAGAAGTCGTTAATCCGGTGCAGTAGACGGAGCACTGACGGGCACTCAAAATTTGCTTAAGAACTGTTGAATTGTTCATCGTGATTCTTGATTTAACAAATCGCTTACATCTACGATGCCGACGCGAGACCGTTCTGACGAGACAACATCAACAAGACTCAGGGCGATCCATGACATCCCAATTTGATACCTCAAGCCACCGTAGGATCCTCGCGATCATTGGTTTGGCCATTCTTTCGATCTCAATTTCGACCTTCTCTGGTTGTGGATCGAGCAATCCTACTGACGCTGAGCTAGACCGTGTTCCAGCGGTTCCACCATCGGGGAGAGCATCGGCTGGCGCAGTCGCCAAGGAACCATCTGAGCATAAGTAGCAACGTTATTTTGGCGTACGGTCGAAAATTCCCCAATCAATTCACGACAGGCGTCAGTTTTCTAATGACTGCGTTGTTGTGATCTGGGATGAAAAGATTTCCGTTTGAGTCGAACGCGATGATGTCGGGGTTAGAGATTCGTGCCAGTTCTGCTGGCCCATCGTCTCCCGTTCTTCCGCTTCTGCCAGTTCCTGCCACGGTGAACATCAATCCCACCGATGTCACCACGCGAACCCGAGAATTAATCTGGTCACCGATGAACACGTTCCCGTCACGGTCCACGGCAACGCCGCATGGTTCGCCAATGTTGCTGCTCGTCGCTGGCCATCCCTCGCCACTGAATTTTGGGTCACCTGTTCCAGCAATCGTCTCGATGATACCGTCCGCCGAGATTTTTCGGATTCGGTGGTTGCTGAAGTCAGCGATGAATACGTTGCTTTCGTGATCGACAGCAATCGCAACGGGGTTGTGCAGCTCCGCATCAATGGCCGGCCCACCATCACCCATAAATCCGCGTTCTCCGGTGCCAGCAATGGTTTCAATCGTACCGTCGGTTGAGACTTTTCGAATACGGTGGTTGCCCGTATCTGCAATGTACAAACTGCCTTGGGAATCGACGGCCAAGTGATTTGTGAAACAGATTTGAGCTTCTTTCGCAGGGCCGCCATCGCCGGAAAACCCTGAAACACCAGTACCTACGATTCGCTGAGCGACTCCATCACTTCCAATCTTCAGGATAATGTCGTGCCCGCGATTCAGTACGTAAAGATTGTCTTCGTGGTCCGTAGCAATTCCATAAGGTGCCGACAGATTCGTGGTATTTGCAATATGGTCAACCGATTGAGTGTCCGTTTCACCCGTCCCTACAACTGTGGAGATCAGTCCGTCTGGTGTCACTTTTCGTACCCGGTGATTTTGTTCGTCCGCGATGAAGAGATTGCCTTGCGTGTCGACTGCAACCGCTGTGGGCCGTTGGATGTTTGCCTTGATGGCCGCTCCGCCATCGCCGCTGAACCCTCGTATTCCTGTCCCGGCAACGGTCGATATGATGAAGTGCGGGAAGTCACTCAATGTCGCATCAGGGTTGTTGGCAGGAGGCCAAGACGAAACGACGAACCAAACGCTAAACAGAAATGTGCAAACTGCGAAAGCCAAAATTGCTGGTCTGCGCCATCGACGCGCTGTTGTGTTCTTCATGGTTCCAATCGGTAGTCAGGAGAAAGTGATAAGGAGTCTTCGGTCCAACGAAGCACTTATTGCAAATAAAATCTAAAACGCTTTTTATATTGCCATCTCTGAATTCTTCTCTGCCCAAATCGTCGTCTCGGGCAATGATTCTTACCATGAATCGAATGCAATCTGTCTGACTTGGTTTCGCGAAACCTATTAGCCAGTCGTGAAACTTATCGACGAGATTACTCAAACGTTTCAAGCGCGACGATCTCTTTCTCGAGATCGCGTTTGATGTCGTCGTGAAATTTAGAAATCGCTGTTCTTATTTTCTTGATCTGACCGACGTACATATTCCACATCACGCGATGTTTGCGAAACGGAGTTCTGCTTTCTCGCAGCGAACGACAAAAGTGCATTCGAACTTGGTATTCGGTTTCTTTGACGCCGGAGAATCGAATGCACTTGTTCATCCACCGAATTATTTTCCGCAGTGTTTTTTTGTGAGCGTTGGGTGTTTCGTCAAACTGATCATCGATGAATCCACACAAATAGCTCGCATAGCCCGCTTCGTCCTTGGACAAGAAAAGGAAGTAGGTAAGCAGTTCTTTGTTGTCTTTTTTGAACCGAGCCAGCCGCAGGCATGCTTCCAAGAGCTCCTCGTGCTCCATCCGCATCAGTTCTTTTTTGATTTGGGCAAGTGAAGCCGGATCCATGTATTGCCTTTCAAGATTTTGGCTACCCCCAAATGCGGTCAGATCGCTTACCGCACGAAGCAGTCACAAGCGCGAGACCCAATCTCAGGCCTCGCTCTAAACACATCCCTGCCGCTCCTGCGCCGCTCACATCCACGCCGCTGCAAATTAAAACTCGCAGTTGCTCGGCGTTCTTGGGAACGGGATGACGTCTCGGATGTTGCCCATGCTGGTTACGAACTGAACAGCTCTCTCAAGCCCCAATCCAAAACCTGCGTGTGGAACTGTGCCGTAGCGTCGCAAATCTGCGTACCACCAGTACTCGTTGATATCGAGATCCTGGTCTTTCATTCGCGATGCCAGAATATCTAAACGATGTTCACGTTGGCTTCCCCCGATGATCTCGCCGACGCCAGGAACGAGCACGTCCATCGCACGCACGGTTTTGTCATCGTCGTTGCAATACATGTAAAACGGTTTGATCGTTTTCGGATAGTCAAAAAGGATGACTGGTTTTTTGAAGTGCTGTTCGGTCAAGTATCGCTCGTGCTCAGATTGCAGGTCGATGCCCCATTTCACAGCAAAGTCAAATTTCTGGCCAGACTTTTCGAGGATCTCAATTGCTTCGGTGTAAGGCAGACGCACAAAATCGGATTCAATGATACCTTGCAGTCGTTCGATCAGCGTTTTAGTTTCGTCAATTCGCTCGTTGAAGAACTCCATGTCCTCGCCGCATTTTTCAAGCGCGTCGCGAAAGATTCGTTTCAAGAAGGCTTCTGACAAATCCATGTTGTCAGTCAATTCGTTAAAGGCGACTTCCGGCTCGACCATCCAAAACTCGGCAAGGTGCCGCGAAGTGTTTGAATTCTCGGCTCGAAAAGTCGGTCCGAACGTGTACACCTTGCCCAACGCACAGGCGTAGGTCTCGGCTTCGAGTTGGCCGCTGACGGTCAGGTAAGAGGGTTTGTCGAAAAAGTCAAAACGATAATTCAGTTTCTCGATTTGATTTTTACCGATGTCGTCCAAATTCATCGTCGTGACCTGGAACATCTCGCCCGCACCTTCGCAGTCACTCGCCGTGATGATCGGCGTATGAACGTTCAAGAAATCTTGTTCTTGAAAGAACTGATGAATCGAATTGCAAATGCAGTTGCGAACTCGAGCGACGGCTCCGAACGTGTTGGTACGTGGACGCAAATGAGCCCACTCCCGAAGTTTCTCAAGCGAATGGCGTTTTTTCTGAAGCGGATACTCATCTGGATCGGCGAGTCCGTGGATCGTGATTTTACTGGCGAGCATTTCTGTTTTTTGCCCACGACCGCCAGATTCCTTGATCGTGCCTTCGGCTGAAATACTACAGCCAGCCGTCAATTGCTTGACATCCGATTCGTAATTCTCGAGGGCGGCTTCGGCAATGATCTGAATGTTGCCTTGGCTTGACCCGTCATTGATTTCGATAAAACTAAATCCGGCTTTTGAGTCGCGTCTAGTGCGAACCCAACCTTGCAAAACGCCTTCCTTGCCGATCGCCGACTCGTCCCGTGCATCCTTGACTGAAATCTTATCCATCTAATTTCTCGAAACTGAATTTTATTTAGTGTAGTTCGTACTGCTATTGTTCTTCTTCGTGACGAGGGCAGGCTGAGAATCCCGCGAGTACCAGCAATCCAAATACTGCCAGTCCACCAATCACCATTTGCCCTGTTGCCGGGTCTGAGATTTTGGTTGAGATCGCTGCAACCGATTGAGCCAACGCTCCGATTACTCCGAGCGTCATCAAGAAATTCCAAACAGACATTCGGAATCCTGTCGGTTTTTCGTCGCCAAGCAATCGTCGACTATTCATCAAGGCGAAAAACGCAACGTATGCGATTGGCAGCAAGATCGCCGCAAAACTGGAAGCCAAAATGATCAGCCAAGTTTTCGAGGCTCCCGTCCAAATGATAAACCAGCAGAAACCCATGATTCCAGCGGCTAGTGCTCCGGCGGCTCGAACAACATTGTTGTGGTAGGCACCCACCAGTTCTGCAACGGCGTAACCATTGATCAACATCAGAATGACAATCGTTGAGAATCCCATTCCCAGTGCTCCGATGCCGAACACAAGTTTCGCTCGATCTCCAAGTAACGGTTCCAGGGATTTCGAAAGCTGAGCCGTGTTTGGTTTGACCAAAACGGCGGCAAGCTTTTTCTCGTCAAGCGATAATTTCGCACCGAGCGTAGCGATCAACTCTTTTTGAGCGGCGGATTTGGCTTGCTGTTCGTCGAGGGTTGAATCCGCCAATGCATTGACTTCATCGAACGCGGTTGGGTCGGCCTCGAGGATTCTTGCTTTCAAGATTCCACTGGCACCTTTGAACAAATCACTTGTTTGAAAAACTGCCGGATCGGAGCTTTCAAATTGAGTGTCAATCTTGTTGTAAAACGCGTTTGCTGAGGCAAGTGCGATACAGCTGGTAACAAAAATGAAAGGGATGGCCAAACCCGTGATCAAATCCCAACGAGCCAACCCACGAAACGGCTTGTCCCATCCGCGTGCCAACATCGAATAAGGAAGTAAGAAAGTCATGTTGATTCCAACGGCAGTTGCTGCGGTACTGATCATGACAAACTGTTGCTGGGTTACGATTTTGTCATTCCAGAAAACCGAATACTTCCCGTCCAGGCCGTCGATCATCGCGGCGATTTCTGGAGCGGGTGTGTTCCACTGTCGCAGATCGGGAATGAAACCCATGAGGACACTGTTCCAATCAATGGCATCCGCCTGCGCTAGATACACAATCGAAGCGATGAAACAAACGACCACGGCTCCCACGATCAGTTTGAGCAGAATGTCAAACATCTTGGAAAGGAAACCGGGTTTGAAACTCATGATCACGATCACGTACGCCAGAATGGCCAGCACTGCAGATATCAGAATCTTTGTTTGATGGTTAGCAGCGGTGACTTGTTCGGGATCATCTAAATCCGCCACCAGTTGCATCGACATTCCATTGACAACGTCAAAGTTCGTATCCAATACGTCGTAGCAAAGCGAAAATTGTGGAAGGATGAAGATCATGTTGGCCAAAATTGTGGCCGTGATCCAACTGACTCCCAAAACTGGATTGACGTATTCGTTGATCGCTGCGTACGGGCGGACACCTGTCGACAACGTCACATAAGCAATCGCCGAGAGCATGATGACGCCGATGATGATCGCAAGTAACTGCAACCACAACATGCTGTGCCCGCCGATCACGCCCAAGTAAAGCGCGCCACCGAGTGAGCCGCCACCAAGTGTGATTGCGCCTTGCAACCAGCCTGGTCCAGAAAGACGAAAGAACGCGCCCAACGTTGAAACGGGGCCGCGGTCGTGGGCGTCCTGAAGGATCTCTCTATCTCGGAAAGTATTATTCATCGGTAATGCAGGGTTTGGAGGTGCGAGACAAAAACGTTCTATTCGATGCCTTCTTCGGCAAGCCATCGTTCGACGTCCAATGCGGCCATGCAGCCTGTGCCCGCCGAAGTGATAGCCTGTCTATAGTAATCATCGGCGACATCGCCTGCAGCAAAAACACCATCCACATTCGTGTTGGTTCTAAATGGCTTGGTCCATTGGATGTAGCCTTTGTCGTTGGTGGTAATTTTTCCACCCAAAAAAGCGGTGTTTGGCGTGTGTCCGATCGCGACAAACATTCCACCGACTTTGATCTCGCTCAGCGAGTCATCTTTGGTGCTTTTCAGACGTAGTCCTGTCACGAGGTCTCCATCGCCGAGAACTTCATCCACAACGGTGTTCCAGAGAACTTCGATTTTCGGATGATTCAAAGCACGATCCTGCATGATTTTTGACGCTCGCATCTCATCACGGCGAACGATCATGGAAACTTTTACTGCTGATTTCAAGTTCGCGAGGTAGGTCGCTTCTTCAACCGCCGAGTCACCAGCACCCACGACAGCCAAAGGTTTGGCATGAAAGGTCGGCAATGCTCCGTCACAAACGGCACAGGCACTGACACCTTTGTTTTTGTACATTTCTTCCGAAGGCAAGCCGAGGTAGTTCGCACGTGCACCAGTGGCAATGATGATCGTGTGAGCCTCGACCGGATCGCCTTTTGCAGGAATCACTTTGTACGGTCTGGATGAAATGTCGATTTCAACGATGTCTTCTTCGATCGTTCGAGTTTCGAAATTGAGGGCTTGCTGTTTCATCAGCTCCATCAACTCGAGGCCTTGGACCGCGTAGTGGAACTTGCCGTCTTTCTTGTGGTCTGGCGGTTCAGGCAAATTCCAATGACGGTCTTTTGCCACGGCGCTTTGAACGAATGAATGAATGTCACCGAATGGAAACCCGGGATAGTTTTCGACTTCGGTCGTGTAGGCCAGCTGCCCAAGCGGAATCATGTGATCGTGGAAGGCACCTTCGAAAACTAAAGGTGAAAGATTGGCCCGAGCAGCGTAAATGGCGGCTGACCAACCTGCGGGTCCCGATCCGATGATGACAACTTTTTCAGCCACTGGCTAACTCCCTATTCGTCGATGTTTATGAAAATCCGAAATGTAGAGCAATTCACCAATTGGCGGCTCCGATTCGAATTGTGTTGGCGCGTTGATATAAGTCGAAAATTATAAAGGATTGCCAGAATGTTGGCAGTACACCAACGATGCAATCAGAGAATTGCAGGAGGGAGGTCAATATCGACGTTCGACAGTTAATTCGTAGCCTTAAGCCACCGGCATTCGATCGGGATTCGCACACCAATTTGAAGGAGTTGCCTAAAAATTTAAACTCAAAACCAGATCCGAGCGAGCGTTCCGAAAGTTCCTTTATCAACGGAATCGTTTTTACCAAAATTCGATCTCGAAAGTCAGCGACTGGTGGTCCCAAGTAAGCGTGGGCTCTTCTTTCTGGCATCGGTGGCTGGAATCCTAGCCAGGTTGTCAGCCATGAACGGGAATACAACGCCGGTGGTGTCTTAGAACCCTGCGCAGACGGCGGGGTATTACCAATCGCAACGATCGCCCGCTGCACTTTTAGCACGCGGTCGGTTGCAATATAAAATGCGTCACATACTCAAAAATATTTTTTCTAAATGGTTCCGATCATCTCGATGAACTTGCTTAACATTCGAAACGCAGTCGCATTCCGCGGTAAGACCAAAGTGTTTGACGGATTGGATTTGACTATTCCGCTTGGGAAAAGCACTGCCATTCTTGGACCCAACGGAGCAGGGAAATCTACGCTGTTAAAAATCATCTCTCGCGATATCTATCCCGTTCAAACGAGCGATGCCAAAGTTGAAATTTTGGGTCAGTCACGATGGAATGTTTGGGACCTCCGCGAACGGCTTGGGTTGGTGTCGCAAGATCTGCAAAACAATTATTCACCCACTGCCAGTGGTTACGATGTTGTTGCATCGGGTTTGTTCTCCAGCATCGGTGTTTATCAAACGATTCTGGAGGATCACAAATCCCGAATCGAAGACGCAATGGAAGAATTGGGAATCAACCATCTTCAACACACGCCATTTTCAAAAATGTCGACTGGCGAAAGACGTCGGTTTCTGTTGGCTAGAGCGATGGTCAATCAGCCCGAAGCCTACATCTTCGATGAACCCACCTCCGGTCTCGATCTCAAAGCCACGTTTCAATATCTCAACACGGTTGAACGATTGATCGAGACAAATCACACCGTCGTCGTGGTGACACATCACTTGCATGAAATCGCACCGAGCATCGAACACATTGTACTGCTTAAGTCAGGTCAAGTTTTGGCAGAGGGCTCAAAGCGGGAGATTTTAACAAGCGAAAAAATCTGTGAGCTGTTTGACGCAAAAATAAAAGTTGTCGAAACCGATGGCTACTTCCGCGCGATCCCGGGCTAGGTGTGAAGCAATTCTTGAAACCGAAGCAAACTCTGCCGTCAGAAAAGCAACCTGTGCTGTGCCAGCCGTGGCTCGTTTTTAAAGCCGCCGGCCAGCGTGCACGTGGCACACCTTGAGATAGCCTTCAACTACAATAGAAACTCGTTGAAACAATAACGCTTAACGCTGGAGCGACTTGGGATGCCGTTTGAAATGAAGAAGTATTTCTCTTTGGGGATTTGTGTTCTGCTGATCGCATGCACATCTTTCTCGACCGCTCAGGAAACAGAAACGAAATCGGATTCAAAAACAGAATCGGTAGCGTCGAAAGCGAAACCAACTTTTGTTTGGCCCGACGGCGTTGATTTTGATACCGCGATCCCGACTCCAAAACAATTCTTTGGTTTCGATATTGGATTCAGGCACCTCACCCACGCGCAGGTCGCCGACTATGTTCGTAAGTTAAGCGAATCCTCCGATCGGATTACACACGACCAGTACGCGACGACTCATGGCGGCCGACCGTCGCTGATGTTGACGATCACCTCGAAATCCAATCGCGAAAAACTTAAAAAGATCAAACAGTCGCATCGACAACTGACCAAAACGAACTCGGACAAAATCAACATCGATGATTTACCTGCCGTCATCAACATGGGCTATGGAGTTCACGGAGATGAGCCAAGTGCAACCAACTGTGCACCGCTGGTTGCGTATTACCTCGCTGCAGCTAAGGGCCCCGAGGTTGAGAAATGGCTGGACAGCTGTGTCATTTTGCTGGACCCAAGTCTTAACCCCGACGGATTCAATCGTTTTGCCAACTGGGCAAATCGCTATCGTGGTAAAACGCTGAACGCGGATCCACAGCACGCGGAACACAACCAGATGTGGCCTCCCGGTCGCGTAAACTATTACTGGTTCGATTTGAATCGCGATTGGTTGCCGCTCGTTCACCCAGAAAGCCGTGGGCGATTGAACTGGTACCACCAATGGAAACCAAACGTCGTTTTGGATTTTCACGAGATGGGCACGAACTCCAGTTACTTTTTTCAGCCTGGTATCCCTGAGCGAACCAATCCCCTGACACCCGCTCGCAATCAGGAACTTACTCGCAAATTCGCCGAGTTCCACGGCAAAGCTCTCGACAAAATTGGCAGCCTCTATTTTACGCAAGAACGATTCGACGATTTCTATATGGGCAAAGGATCGACTTATCCCGACCTTCACGGATGCGTTGGGATCTTGTTCGAGCAAGCGAGTTCGCGCGGACACATGCAAGAGAACCAAGACGGCATTCTGCATTTTCACCAAACGATTGAAAATCAATTCACAACGTCACTTTCGAGTCTTCGTGCGACGACGGCAATGCGGAAGCAACTTCTGGCTTTCAAACGTCAATTCTATAAACAAGCGTTCAAGCAAGCTCAGAAACAACCTATCAAAACGTATGTTTTTGAGGCGAAAAACAATCGTCAACGAATTGCGGAATTTGGAAACGTACTTCGGCGACACGACATTAATAGCTATTGGCTGAAAAAAGATCTTGAGTACGGCGACAAAACGTTTGAATCTGAGTTCAGCTTGGTTGTGCCAACAGATCAGGCCGAGTTTCGATTTCTAAAATCACTCTTAATGCGGCAAACTGATTTTCGCGAGAATATTTTTTATGACGTTTCCAGTTGGACACTGCCTCTCGCCTACGACGTTTCACAAACCGCATTGAAAAAGAATGTGGACGAGTCGTTGTTGGAGCCGTTTAAGATCAAACCACCTGTTGGTGAGTCGACATTTGAGATGGCTGATGACGACATCGCTTACATGGTCGATTATCGAAACGATGCGGCACCTTGGGTTCTTGCTCGATTGCTCGATGCGGATGTTAAAGTCCGTGTTGCGAAAAAACCGTTTCAAATAAAGGATTCCAACGACGCGAACCAATCTAAATTCGGATACGGAACGTTATCAGTCGTATTGGGTACCCAGAAGAATCGCAAGAAAGCAATTTCGCGAGTTTTAAAGATGGGATCTGCTCGCGGCGCGAAAATCACAGCAATTAAATCTGGACTGAGCGCTTCAGGGCCCGATCTGGGAAGCACGAGTTTCGCCGTGCTGGAAAAGCCCAAGGTTGCAATGCTGATTGGCAAACAAATGTCGGCTTACTCTTCGGGAGAAGTTTGGCACCTACTCGATACGCAGATTGGAATGCCTGTCACGATGCTGAAAAGCAGTTCCTTCGCACGTTCAAACTTGAGTGACTACACCACGTTGATTTTGGCTGATGGTTCTTTGGAGTCGACTCACTGGTCGGCTGTGGAAAAATTTGTTTCGGCTGGCGGAACCGTTATCGCAATAGGCCGGTTGGCTGAAACAGCGGACTCTCGTTTGAGCGGAGCAAAATCTGAATCAAGTGCTTCGACTGATGACGGCACGATTCAGAAACCGTTTGATTCGGCATCCAATACGAGAGCACTTCGATTGATCAGTGGAGCGATTTTCAAAACCAAGATCGACACGACGCATCCGTTGCTATTTGGTTTCGAAAATTCCAAACTGGCTGTGTTTCGAAACCACGCACGGTTCCTTTCTCCCTCTTCGAATCCTTACTGCAACCCAATCATTTACGATGAACAGGCTCCTTTGATGGCTGGTTACTGCTCTGATGAAAACGTCGAGCGATTCAAGGGCTCCGCCAGTGTCGTTGTCCGGACATCGGGAAGAGGCCGGTACATTTTGATGGCCGACAATCCCAACTTCCGTGGGTTCTGGAAAGCAACAAGCCGTGTTTTTTTGAACGCGATCTATTTTGGCGAATTGGTCGACCCATAGGATGGACCATGAACGTGAGCGCGACGTGTGCAGATTCCACCCGCGCCGAAAACTGCTAAAATATCGAAACGCTAAGTCACTTTGGTTTCCGATGGGCTTTTTGCGAGAATTTCTATCGCGGACCGCCGTGCTGTTGTTATTCCATATTTAATCACCAACAAGGCTAAACAATCATGAGTCTTTCACGTCGACGACTTCTTAAAACTGCTGCAGCTTCTGTTTCGATCGCTTCGCTGGCTCCCTCGATGGTTTTCGGGGAATCGAAACGGCGTGACGACATGTTGCGAGTTGCTGCGATCGGGTTCGGCGGTCGAGGAATGGCTGATTTGAATTCGATGAAAGATCACAAGAGCTTTCAACTGACCGCGGCCTGCGATGTCGACAAAACGTTTTTTCCAAACGTTGATGTGTTCGGCGAAGGCATCAAGAAATTTCAAGACTACCGAAAGTTATTTGAAAAGTGCTCGGATGATTTTGATGCCGTGCTTGTCGCTACGCCCGATCACATGCACTCGCCGATCGCAATGATGGCGATGGAACATGACAAACACGTTTTCCTACAAAAACCGCTCGCCCAAGACATTGGCGAATGTCGAAAGCTGGCCGAAGCAGCCGCGAAAAAACCTGGGTTGAAAACGCAAATGGGAATCCAGATCCACGCCCACGCCGTTTATCGCACCGCGGTGAAATGGATCCAGGATGGATTGATCGGAACTGTCAAAGACGTTCACAGCTGGTCAGGAAAAGGCTGGGGCGGAGAAATGAAACCCAAAGAAGCAACAGATGCTCCTGAGAACCTGAATTGGGACCTGTACGTCGGTGTTTCTGAATCACGAGACTATGTCGACGGTTGGTATCATCGCGGTAACTGGCGAAAATGGCTGGCTTTTGGGACAGGCACTCAAGGCGATATGGGTTGTCATATTGTTGATCCCGTTTTCACGGCATTGGAGTTGAAAGAGCCAACTAAGGTGACGTCGCTTGGGCCAAAACCGTTTGAGCAAAATTTCGCATTGATCAGCAAAGTCGTTTACGCTTTCAAAGGGACGAAGTTCACGACCGATTCCGTCAACATGACTTGGTACAACGGTTCGCTTCGTCCGAAAGAGCTTGCCGGAATTCCAAAAACTGTTGAGCTTCCACATCAGGGTTCTGTTTTCGTGGGCAGCAAGGGCAGCCTGATTCTTCCGCACATCGGCGAGCCGCAAGTGTTCAACGTTGACGGCTCTCCTATGGAAAAATTGCCAGAGAAAGCTCCACACACAAATCACTTTCACGATTGGATCGATGCGGCAGTTGGTGAAAAGGAATCTGCCGAAGCACCGTTTGGATATTCCGGCCCGCTAACCGAGGCCGTGTTGCTCGGCACTGTGATCAATCGCTGGCCTGAAATGGAATTTGCATGGGATGCAAAGAACTGCAAGTTCGCCGGCGACAGCGCCGAGGTTGCGGAAGCCAACTCGCTGTTGAGTCCAAAGTATCGTGCGGGTTGGTAACTCGCGGTGCTAGACGAGCGTCAAGGCAAACCAAAGAAAATAATCCCAGCGTATTGGGAAGTGCCTCTCAACAAGAGGCGTTTTGGAAACGTCCGATGGACACTTCTGCCCGTCGCTACCTAAGCTCGCAAGGCGGAGACGTTTGCCAGTCGTTGCCTTGTTGTAGTGCGGGCAGTAAGAAGTGCGTCGGACAGGAATGTCCAACCTACGCATGTTCGAAGAAATCCCTTGAATCGACCGGCTAATTCCTACGCATGTTCAAAGAAAGTGCCTTGATTCGACCGGTTAAATCTTACGCTTCTTCGAAGATCTCCCTTGATTCGACCAAGCGAAAGTGACAGCACCTCTGCTGGTTGCCAGCAAGCTTTTTGCTGCAGACCAATTCGTGCATTCGATTTGATCCCTGATTTACAGGGCCAATCACCGTTACGTAAAACCGGGCGTTAATTGTTTTCTCTTGATGAAGCGTATGGTGAATGCATAACGTCCAGGTAAAGCAATCCTCATTCA
>JBGCDK010000087.1:0-8352 GCA_045105295.1 Mariniblastus sp. | reverse complement strand
CTTCTTGGATCTTCACGCCTTTCTCTTCTAAACCAAACTCCGGCAAGACACTCAATTCAATTTTCAATCAGATCCTGTCTTTCGCGGTCAGTAAAAATCTCCTCCGTTCAACTTCTGCCAGCCTGTGAACTCGACGCCTTTATATATTCTCCATCGATACTACAATTCGGCCATGCTTGAACTACGTTGTACCGTTCGGAACTGCAGCCACACACTTACCCATTCCATCAATGGGCTCAGCTGTGATGCTGGCCATCATTTTGACCAAGCCAAAGAAGGCTATTGGAATCTTACGCAGCCACAGGACAAGAAATCGACTAACCCTGGCGACAATCGGGATGCGGTCCACGCTAGACATCGTTGGCTAGAGCGAGGCCATGCAGCCGGATTGATCGAAACACTCAAATCATGGCTCTCCAATGCTGAACTGCAAAATTTGGAGATGAGAATATTGGATCTCGGCTGCGGAGATGGCTCATTCGGCCCCTCACTCTTCCCAAATCAGGCTACCAACTTCTGCGGCATTGACCTCTCCAAACCCGCCATCAAACTTGCGGCCAAACGCTGGCCGCAAGCCACTTGGGTGCTTGCAAACGCCGACCGCGGTTTGCCAGTGGCGGACTCAAGCGTCGACTGTATCGTGTCTTTGTTTGGACGAAGACCTGTTGGCGAAATCAGCCGTGCCCTCAATCCCAATGGCTGTTGCATCGTCGCAGTACCTGGCGAAGACGACTTGATTGAGCTTCGAGAACAGGTTCAAAAAGAAGGCAAACGTCGCAACCGAGTCGATGCGATCGTTGAAGAAATGAGCGAAAACGGGTTGATGTGTGTCGAGCAAAAGCAGTGGCAAACTCAAATCGAGATTGGCTCAGAAGAAATCGCAGACGCTTTGGCGATGACCTATCGTGCGGGTCGACGTTCGGAGCAAGCTCTCGTTGCCTCGATCGAAACAACAACCGTAACGCTGGCTGCGGACTTGATGCAATTCAAGCCCGCAGAGTCCTCCAGTAAAACCGCCTACTAAATTCTCAACTGGATTACTCGGTGCAGCGACACGAGAACTCCGTCTCACGTACGAGACACGCCCAATTAGTTCTGAGCCAGATTCTTTGTCCTGCCTTGCTGTATCCAACAAAGCCGGTTTGCTTGCGGCTCTTTGAAAGCTCGAAATTGGCGTGCGTTCAAATCCCGTTAAAAAGTCTTTTCTTTTTTGTCATGAAGTTACCGTGGTTCCTGATTAACACTTCAGACCCACTTAGCACACGACGAAGAAAACGAATCTTGTAAGCAAGTTTTTGAGAGCTTGCCGGAACAATCCAGCCCTCTGTCTTTCGCGACAAAACATTTCTGTTGTTGCGCGGCAGTCCTGTTGTCGGCTGAAGTTTAAATGTTTTTTTAGCTCAGTGCGTAGTGTTTTTGTACGGCTGAATTTGAATTCAGTAAAAACTAAATCCCCCCTCGGAGTGTTGCGATGAAAATCCCTTTAATCCTTTTTTGCTCAAGCCTTCTTGCCCTGTCGCTCCTATCAAATGCGCAGGCACAAAACACTGTTACAGCGGATCCTGTTCCTGATTTGTTTGTAACCCCTGATGCTACCAATCCCGAATTCGGAACGGTTCGCGATAGTTCAGGAAATCTTGTCTACACCGCCTCGACAACCAATGATGAATATCCGCTTGTTTGGGCGATTGAGAACTCTGCAACGCACGGAAACCATATTCGTTTGGCCGCCGGAGTGTACGCACCATTTCGATTCGATTTTCAAGCGACTCAGCGAGGAAGAGTCTCTACCATGCAGAGTTCTTCAACGGATCGTTTGATCCTTGAAGGCGCTGACGGAGCCATCATTCAAGGCAATGATTTCGGCGATACTGTGTTTGTTTTGGGCAAAGATCCATCGCATCCATTCAATTGGATCACATGGAAAAATTTGTACATCGAAGGCAGCGGCCGCTCTGCATTTCTGATCGGTGCTGGTGCGTCCGATCTTATCGACGGCATTTCTTACACGGGCTGGCATTTTTACGACTGCGAAGTCGACGGAATGTACGACCACAAAAACGGAACTGGACGTGCATCCAAATGGGGGCTTCTGACATGGGCCGTTGGAAAATTTGTTTGGAAAGGTGGCTCGATTCATGGCATCAAGCGAGAGCACGCGTTCTACTTTCATAACAACACAGGCAATCTAACTATCAACGGAGGAAAATTCTACGAGGTTGGGCGTACTGGAATTCAAATCACCGCTCGCGTAACAGATGGTAACGTTACTAACCTACCAGCCAACTTTGGTAGGATTGCAATCCTAAACTGTTTTTTCGCAGATACAGGACTCGAGTCTGGTGACTACCATGCCGGATCTTCTATCACCATCACCGGACGAAACCTTGGGGAGATACTTGTAAAACGAAACCGAATCGAATTCGGTTTGGACACTTTCACACCTGGCCTTCGCCAAGCGATTCTTGCGATGCCAGATTACCCAATTGGAGTTCCTTACGGTTCTGGAGCCATGGTTACCTGGGCCGAAAATCAGGAAGTAAACGGGCCTCTGACCGTGCTAAACAACATCGTGAAGTACGAACAAGACAGTGGTGACCGCGTGTCGCTTTCGCTAAGCGGAGTTCTTTCGCTCGACGCGAGGAGCAACCAGATTATCAATGGTGCACGGGCAACAGCGATCGAAGTAGGAAGAGTCAACAATCCTACGCACCCCACACCACTAGGATACTGTATCGAAAAGAATCGCTTGCTTCGCCAAAACGGCGGTGTATCAGAACTGCTGATCAATGGTGTTGGACCGCTGCCGCAACCGCAGGTCTTGAACTGGTGATTTCACTGCGACGCGAAAAACTCGTTTTGGTTTGAATTGGTCGCCAATCTCTGCTCCTCAAAGAGAAGGTGAGACGTACCTAGGTACTCCAACTAGCTACGAAAAAGGGACGCCAAATTGGCGTCCCTTTTATTCAATTAAATTCAAACGCTGATTACTTGAAAGCGTTAATCTTTTCCATCAAACCATCAACAACTGGCTTAAGCTTTCCAAGGATGCCTTCATCCGAGATGCCGCCCATTGCTGTTTTGACGGCTTCGCCGAACTTTGAAATTACGCCACCAACAGCTGTCTTTGCTGGGCCTGTCAATTTGTCGAGTCCCATGCTGTCCATTGATCCGCTGAGATCTGAAATCTTCGATGTCAAACCATCAACGTTGTCGGCCGTTACGTCTTTGAATCCATCAGTGATTCCGGCAAACTTCTCTTGAACGCCTTTAAGGTCAAAGTCACCAAGGCCTTCGAGGTTGGCCATATCTGCCATGCCTGCGGCTTTGTCCTTGGCGTCAGTCACCGCGTCTTTGGCTGCATCGCATCCAGTGAATGCGACCATCAACGCTACTAACATAACGCTAATCTGAGTTAGTTTTTTCATTATTAAATTCCTTGAAATCGTGTAGGGGAGAGTTGTGTCCAACTGATAAGCAATAGAAAGGTATGCGATTACACCGGCGGTGAACAGAGGCTAAGTGGCTTTGTTGATTGTGCTCGTGTTTCGATCGTTTGCAGCAACAGCGTGAATCGCAACCCAACGAAGTTTTAGCGACTCGATTCACCCACTCCTGTTTCGAAGGCCACGAGTTACAGCCGCAAAAAAGTTGCTAAAAAGAATCTAGGACACATTCGCAACCGCTAGACCACCAAGCCGAATAGAGCCTGCAAAACACGCAGCTTGGAACGGATAAGTAAATCAGGGCATCGTGATCCCAAAACTCATGGAAGAAAAAACAGCATTGTCCTTCGATAATACAAGAAGAATCCTCCTTGTTAGACTCGCACTTTTCTGTTCCTTTTTGCTTCCCCCATCACAGATCCCCCAGACCTAAACTAAACGCAAACAGGCGCTCTCAATTCGATTTTGGACTGACTGTTCTAAATCTGAAATTCGGCGTACAACTCAGTGAGTAGTCGCAGCAAAAGCGAAAACATCTCGCTTTGCAATTTGGCTTGCGACCGATTGGCGATTCTGCGACTTTCAAACTCCCAAACGTGGCTAGCGCTACTTGCGTCCTTTTCCACCGCGATTGGAATCGCGGAACCTGATGGTACTGCCAATTCAACCTGGTGAGATGAACAATCACCAAGCGGAATTTTTTGGTAAGCATGAAGTTTTCGCTCTCTTCTCAGCGACTTGATCAAGGGAGGCATTCGAATGCGTGTTGTAATTGTTGGCGGTGGCACCGCAGGTCACATGGCGTTGGCTCATGTGTCCAATCACTGGCCGGATGTTGAGCTCGTCCATATTTTCGACAGCCGAAGGCCAACGATTGGAGTCGGTGAAGGCACAACGCCTGATTTTATCCAATGGCTTGGCACGATCGGCATCTCCTTCGACGACCTTGTTTCCCATTGCAACGCCACTCGCAAACGCGGGCTCAGTTTTGAAGGCTGGGGTAAACACAACAGCTATTTTGAACACGAATTTTTGCCTCGCTCGCAACAAGCCGTTCATTTCTCTGCGGCGAAACTTCCAGAGTTACTGGCCTCTCGCAGCAAGTTTTCCAGAATCGACGATTCGGTACAAACCATAGAAACTCAAACCGATTGCGCAATCATCACGACAGAAAAAGGGCAACGCGTCAAAGCAGGACTCGTGATCGATGCACGAGGGTTCCCGCGCGAACTGGGGAGTGACATTCACAGTTTCGACTGGGTGACGACCGACAGTGCATTGGTCACCAAGACCCCTACAACTTATGAATTGACGATAACGAGATCTATTGCCCGCAAGTTTGGCTGGGTGTTTTGCATCCCGCTAAGAAACGAAACCTCGTTCGGGTACGTTTATAACTCAACGATTTGCACACAAGCCGAAGTCAAAAAAGACTTTGATCGATTCCTGAACGAACAAAACGTTTCACAACCTACAGATTTTCGTTGCTTGAAATTTCCAAATTTTGTGCGCGGTGATGTTTTCGATGGCCACGTTTTTCACATCGGCAACTGCGCATCATTCCTGGAACCACTCGAAGCGACCGCCATCGGGGTAATCGTTTTACAGCTGCAACTGCTACTGCACTGGCGAGAGCAAACCAACCTAAACATGTCTAACCAACTGGCGACCGAACGAATAAACCGAATTCATGAAGACACACTTTTGAAAATATCAGTCTTTATCGCTTGGCATTACTCCGCAGGATCGCAATTCGAAACGCCTTTTTGGCAGATCGCTGCCGACAGGTTTCATCGACTGGCCCAAGAACCTGCATTCGCTTCATTGCTTAAACAACTTTACGCAATGCAAAACGCAGCGGCGGCGATCAGCCCAATCACGTTGGCGAAATTAAATACGGAAGACTCGCTCAAGCTACATTTCCCCGACGAGACATCCCGTGAAAATTTCGGCGGTTACTCCAAATTTAGCTTTGCACAAATCGGATCGGGACTCGGTTGGAATCAGTCTTGCGATCGGTCAGATCTTCACGAGAGGCTAGAGAAAGAGAAGAAGCGAGCCTAAAAAACAACAGTGCATTAACGTTGTTGCCGCTAAACGACGAAAGCTTCCAACGACGTCATCACAAAGGTTTCGCATCAAGCATCTGAACCTTGGATTTTTGGCTTTTTCGTTCTGCGACCAGGCTTGGCCAAGATTTCAACGTAGAAAGATTCGAGTTCCTGTTTTTCAGCTTCATCGATGTGCTTGTTGAACTCTGAGAGATGCATCTCTTTTGCACTCTCTTCTGTTGCGCCGAATTTACAATCGAAATCCCAGAAATCCACGCCTTCAGGGAGCTCTTTCCCTCGTTCCCTTTTGACGTATTTTTTCAGATCATGCTTTACCCTTTCAAATAGCCTAGCGACTTTTATTTTGGGATGGGTCAGCGTGAAAGTTTTCTTCATCTTCGTCTTCGTCTCTTAAAAAATACTACCGAAAGGCACCAATCCAACTTCCACAGAACAAGTCCACGGTCGTCACCTGAAGTAGCTTCAACCGCACCTGGAAGAGCCTGGCTTAGCATAGCAGAACCAAATTTTGGCACGATGTATTTGTTGCAGTTTGCCTGAAAGGTTTAGCAAGGCCCCTAATGAATGGCTTGATACCAGATGGTGATGCAAGAAGGTAGAGTTTTTCAACAGCGAAAAAACGAAATGGATGAAAGCTGCATGCGAACGTTGGAGTAGCCTTTCCCCCAAAACATTGCGATTCCTCCACTCTGATGCCCTTATGAAACTTGCTCAATGTTCTGACATTTAGCACATTTTTCCAGTCGTGAAGCAAATCATCCAACTACCTACCGTTCAACTTTCATCCGCGTAAAATTTAGGCTGATGTAATTGCACTCTGAGATTGATTGAGAACCATCGACGATGACACGAACAACCAAGACAACTCGCTCCGCGCTCATCGTCCTTATGACGATCACTTTGCTGATCTATTCCGGTTGCAATCCGGCCTCCGAAAAAGAGGCACCGGTAAAAACGGAAACCAACAATCCTGACAGCGACGCCGGTTCGGCGAGTTCTACTCAATCGGACATCGTTACTTCGGAACCAAGTTCAAACAATGCCGTCCCACCTCAAACGGAAACGAATCGAGAAGAACCTAATAGCCAACCTGGAATCATCAGCGGTGATTTAAGTTCAGTCGATTGGAACTCGATGGTGGGCCAGGAGGTTACTGTCTCGGGCAACCTCGTTGTGGTCGACACCTATGATTTAGCTCGACGCGGTCAAGTCAAAATCGCACGCAATCGCCTGTATGTCCCGACCAGCCAAATTGACCCCAACGATTCCGACCCCAGCGAGATGTCTTTCGAAGGCGGCAGCAACGTTGCGAAAGTGGTGAAAGCCCAAAAGTTTAATGACTCCGCCACGCTCACGATCGACGATGGTTCGGCTGACCAAAATATTTTTCCTCCATCGCTGTTTCCCAATCTTGGTAGAACACATCCAACTGTCCGGGCCGGATCAACGATCAACGGGGTTACAGGAAAATTGGTTAAAGAGAAAAACAAACTTTTACTCGTGCCCTCCGAACCACTTCAATGGACCCCCGCCCAACGACCTCAGCGACCGGACGTTGGCGATGCAAACGTCACCATTTCCAGTTTCAACGTGTTGAACTACTTCACAACAATTGACAACGGAAGCAACAACGCGCGCGGCGCCGACTCCGAAACTGAACTGCAACGACAAGAATCAAAATTGGTCGCAGCCATCACAGAACTTAACGCAGATGTGATCGGCTTGATGGAGATCGAAAACAATCTTGACGCAGAAATACGACTTGTCGCTGCCCTGAATAAAGAAGTCGGCCAAGACGTTTTTAAAGGTTGTGGTCTGCCCGATGGATTTATCGAAACCCCCGGCGGCAAGAACGCCATTCGCGTTGGCATCATCTACAGAACTGACCGCGTCGCACCAATTGGAACCGTTTCCATGATCAGCGACGAAGCGTTCAGCAATGCCCGAACGCCGATCGTCCAATCTTTCAAATCAATCTCGGCAGGCAATCCCTTCACCGTGATCGTCAACCATTTCAAATCCAAAGGTGGCTCAAGCAAAGACGACGTTGCCAACAAAAACAAAGGCGATGGGCAGGGCGCGCACAACGCGACTCGACGTTCTCAATCATTGGCAATTTGTGGATACATCGACGGACTAAAACAAGACAACAAAGAATCACGCATCCTCGTGATCGGTGACTTAAACGCCTACGAACAGGAAGACCCGATCGATGTAATGCGAGCCAACGGGCTGGTCGATCTTCGCGAACAGTTCGAAAAAAGTCAGTCGGTTAACAAAGAGAAACACTACTCTTACATTTACCGAGGCCAAAGCGGCAGTCTCGATCACGCGATGGCGACGGGCCCATTGGCCGCCGATGTAACCGGCATCGCGACTTGGCACATCAACGCTGACGAGCCGCGGTTCCTGGATTACAACGAGGAGTACAACCCAGAAATTCTCTACGAAGCCAATCCATTCCGAAGCTCCGACCACGATCCAGTCTTGATTGGAATAAGAAACTAGGAATGAAAGGCGAGGTTGCTAACGGCAAAAAATCAAGGAGCGTGAGGTGCGGATATTTTGACCGCGAAAGAAACGAAAGACGCGAAAAAACTGCGAGGCAAGTCCAGTTTTTCCTCATTCAAAATAGGGTCATTTGACACACCTTGACACACCAGCCCCTTGCTTTCCTTTTTCGTGCATTTAGCGAATTTCGCGGTCATTAAAAACCGCAACTGAACAGATACAACCTCAAACTACTTCCCTGTTCTAATTTACCGAAACGATCAAGCCTTGAGGATTCTTTCATCAACGCTTTTTAGTCTAGACTTAGGTATCTTCATACTAAT
>JBGCDK010000086.1:0-7086 GCA_045105295.1 Mariniblastus sp. | reverse complement strand
CACGAAGCACTGGCAGGTTGGACATTCCTGTCCGACGTCGAGATGAGCTGGCATGCAAGATACTGAAAACGAAAGAGGCAAACACCGAAACCGAAGGACAAGAATGTCCATCGTACGCCGCAGCTAACGGCGAGACGCATGAAGAAACTGTAGGGAAATCGGCTGGTTAATGATTTACGGCATCGTGGAATATTAAAAGCCTGACTAGTCCTTCACTGGCGGCATCCTGTTAGGTTGCACTTTCACTTCAGATTCTGAAGAAGCCTGAATCACTTTTTTAATGTTCTCAAAATCCTGCATCAGCTTGGTATCGATCTGACTTTGCTTTGAGGAAGCACTTTGAAAGGGCTTAAAGTTTGGAACAGATGGTTTGAGTGCGTTCGGGGCTCGGCATCCCGGAGCGATAAAGATCCCAAGAATCAGCATGCAGCTAAAAAGTCTTTGAATCATGATGTATCCCATTTGTTTTGTGATGTAGGGCAAGCCCTTACCTCGGTTTCGTCTTACAAACGGTTAATCGGTTTAAAAGCACCAACCAGAATAGTCTTATCGACCCCACCTACACACAGTCGTCCATCGGCACGACCCGAAGAACCGGCAAAGTTCAACAAGTATGGTCGGCAAGCGTTAATGCGCATAAAACCGAGATGCTCTCATTTCGCTCCGGCCTGCGGTCAAGCGTCCGAGACTGACGTTAGCTAGCTGTTGCTCTTGTAGCGTAACGCCGAGGTGAAGTCAGCGAGTACCCGGCCCAGCAAATCAGCCCCAGAACTATCGTTTCAACCAAAGTTGGGACAAGAAAAAATTGAAACACCGAATAGGACACGACTATGTCGGGAAGCAGCTGTCGGTTGTAAGCACTCCAGCCTGTGTACGCCAATAAAATGGGGACCAAAATATACACCAATACAGAAAAGATTCGCTTTCGATTGCTGGCTGTTTGTAGAACTGCGAAAACCAGCGGCACTCCTAGCAAGGCAACGACTGCATTGACGAAAAACAATCTGAAAAATGTGGCCCACAGTTCCGCGTTGACTTGTTGTTGTACTTTCTTTTCGACAAACGCGGCGCTTTGTTGGCTAACGTTGACAATCTGCTTTTGAATGCCATTCTCTTTAACAATCATGGCCGCCTGTTTGCCCGTTTGGGGGTGAGTGAACATGTAGTTCTCGGTGAACTGTGGAGTCATTATTTTCGCTCCCAGTTGAACCGAAGCGATTGCCAATCCCACTACCAACATCACTGTAAAAATATCTCGAATCGTTAACCCAGAGTTTGGTTGCTGGTTGTTCCTCGTCAGTTGCACGCCGAAAAATGATCGGAAAAACCAAAACGGAAGCTGGGTCACGATAGAAACGGGAAAGACTGAAATCGAAACGATTGGCCAGTCGATATGCTCGCGTGCACCCATGGCAAGTGCCAACAGGACTGTCAGACCAACGCCATGGGAAATGAGTATCCTGTGTAGGTAGCTGTGAGCTCCAAAAACTGACCAGGCAGCAACGCAAATAGTTACGGGGATGATCACAACCGGCAAAATTTGGTAAGAAAAAATATTGAAATTGGGCGCAATGTGAGTGCCAAGCCAAAACGACATTGTTACGTAAGTCAAAAACAGAACGCCCGCGACGAATCGAGGTGTGTACAGAATAGAATTGTCAGTACCGGAGGGCGACTGGAACGTGTTCCTAAGATTGCTTGACAACGCGAGGGTTCCGATCGAAGTGGACGTGGTTTGCGTTCATATTAACAAGCAAAGTTTGCGTCTGCAAAAGATCAGCGTGAGGGTCGGGGAGCTTTTTGTCCAATCTACTCTGTCGGGTGTTCGGAACCTTTCGTTCGCAGCAACAATGATGATGCGTCACTGCAGTCGTGCTGTTTCAACTGAGTGTGATATTTTTTGATTTGACCGGAACTATGAAACTCTAATTTTGTTTAAATACTGCCGCTCTAAAGTCCGGTGGTTTTCCAGTCGGAATGTCTTTTTGTATCAACGCAATGAAAACACTTTTCATAATCGCTGCAGTATTGCTTTCAGTGTCGACTGGGTTCGCCCAATCGGAGCGACGGTCGGGACATCAAGTTAATTCCGAGGCTGACCGGAAACCTGGCGCGGTCGGGCTGAAAGACAAAACCAGTACCAAAATCGAGACAATGACACCCAGAGGTCTGACGGGAAAAGTTCGAGTTATTTTTGATTCCCAAACGGGGCAAATACGCTTGGTTGGGGCATCAGGGGACATTGAAATCGTTGAGGACTTCATCAACGCTTTGTCAAATAACATGCCGAGGAAGGGCAAAGTCGTTGCAAAAATAGGTTTGAAGTTCCAAATGGCAGAAACCGTCGCACTTTTGCTAGGGGAAACAATGTCAAATGAAATGCAAAGCAACCCCAAGCTTACAATTCAATCGCTGCATTTTCCCGAAGCGATTCTCCTTACCGGTCCGAAATCGAGTATCGAAAAAGGCAAACGGCTAATTGAAGTCATTGATAGCCACCCAAAGTTTGCTCGCTAGATTGCAAACTGATCCCTTGGCGACGGGATATCCCCGATCTGCGCTCTCGAGTTACATCTGCATTTCGAGTCGGTGTATCATGATCACGGAGCGTTTTGTTGCTTTTTTTGCAGCATCAACAGATGTTTTTCCCAATTTCGGATAACCTAGGTGTCTTAACTTAGGTCGGTGAATTGCCCGCAGTGTTATTTATTCGCAATTGATCGAGTCCCTGCTGTCTGGGCAGTATTCCAATCTAGAATCGAACCTCACACTATCTGACAATGTCCGCGTTGAACAAAGACATCGAAGCAATTTGTTTGCTGTACCGGGCGGAATGGACTGCCGATCAGCAGCCCAGTATTGCTGACTTCGTATCGGGCTTGCCAGTGGAGCAGCATCAAGACGTGGAGGCAGCGTTGAGATCGCTGGACCTACGGCTTCGGAATGAATCTTCAAAGGTATCAGCGGCTGATGATAGCAGCACCGACCTGGATTCCAATTCATTCTCTGAGACAAATAACTCGGCTCTTTCTCTCGGTGGCGATCTACAACATCCGACGGCCTACCATGAATCAAATTTCAAAGATGAGTCTGAATCTATTTCCATAGACGGAAGCGCAACTGAAGAGACTTTCGTGTTCAATGAACCAAACGTAATTGCTTCTGGCACAACTATTGGCAGGTACAAATTAATTCGTTTGCTTGGCTCCGGCGGCATGGGAGCAGTTTGGTTGGCAGAGCAAACGGAACCTGTTTGTCGACGAGTTGCATTGAAATTGATAAGACCTGATTTAGGTTCAAAAAACGCAATCGCTCGATTTGATGCCGAACGCCAAGCCATCGCGATGATGGACCATGAGAACATCGCGAAAATTTTGGAAGCAGGAACAACGGACTGCGGCAGCCCTTACTTTGTGATGGAACTGGTCAATGGAATTCCATTAAACCGGTACTGCGACAAAAAGCGACTCGGAATTCGGGAACGCCTGAAACTAATGTTGCCTGTTTGCCATGCCATTCAGCACGCTCACCAAAAGGGAATTGTTCACCGTGATTTGAAGCACTCCAATGTTTTAGTTTCAGATGCTAACGGCGTTGCAGTGCCCAAAATTATTGATTTTGGATTGGCAAAGGCTCTCGGGCATCAGCGAACCTTAACGGACAAAACGGTGTTTACCGAAATCGGAAGCATCATTGGTACGTTGCAATACATGAGCCCTGAACAGGCTGACACATCGAACTTGGATATCGATACTCGAAGCGATATCTATTCGCTTGGAGTCATGATTTTCAAATTGCTAACTGGTGGGACGCCGTTGCAGTCAGATTCGGGCACCGAAGTTTCACTTTTAGATGCGTTGCAACAAATTCGTAGCAACGAACCAATTCGACCAAGCTCATGGATTAAGTCAAATGACGAATCGGTTGCGGAAGTCTGTAAACTCCGTGGCGTCGAACCTGAAAAGTTTCAAGGATTATTAAAAGGGGATCTGGATTGGATCGTGTTGAAGGCTTTAGCGAATGATCGCAACGATCGGTACCAAACCAGCAACGCGTTGGCGATGGAGATTCACCGATTCCTGAACCATGAAAAAATTGTCGCTCGTCCTCCCTCACTGATATACAGCGCAAAGAAATTCGTGAGGCGAAATCTTGGCTTGGTCGCTTCCATGGTCGGATTCGTTGTGCTGTTGGTGTCCGGAATTGTCGCGACCAGTTGCGCAACCTACTGGGCTGTCATTGAGCGAGATCGAGCCAACATTGCCGCGCGCAATTTAACGGTCGAAAAAGCAAACGCGATCCAGTCAGAAAAGGAAGCACAAGCCGCGACAAAATCCGCAAAGATTCAACTCCAAGCGTTCCGCCTAAACCGAGCTTGGGCAGACTGGCAACTTGGCAAGATCGAGTCGGCTTGGCAGATGCTAAATCGCATTGAAGACGTGGGGTGGGAAAGCCTGTTTTTACATTCGGAATTTAGTCCCAGCCAACACACGTTGTACGGTCACGCCCGACAGCTCGAAACGGTCGACGTTTCGAGTGATGGAAAATTTATCGCCACGGGTGGTTCTGATTTTACGGTAAAACTTTGGAACGCTAAAACGTTCGAAATGGTTCACACATGGCACTTGTCCGACAGTGTCACCTGCGTTGATTTTGCTCCAAATTCAAAATCACTTGCTTGCACGGATCGCTCGAATCAAGTCAGCGTTTGGGACGTCGACACCTTTGAGAACGTCGTTACCATTCCTAGATTTCCACGTGATCTTTCGTCTATTGCTTTTTCTCCTGATGGCAATCAATTGATTGTCGGAGAAAGCGAGTTTAACAGCGTTTGGATTTCCGCGGAGCGCGAGAAACAGGATTTTTCCAGTCCTCTAATTCGCGTCCTATCGGTCAAAGATGGAGGCAAAGAGATTTGCACACTCGAATGCCACACGAAAGAAATCGCCAGTATTGCTTGGGCTCCCGATGGAAGATTTTTCGCAAGTGCCAGTCTCGATGGATTGGTCGCTGTTTGGAAGCGGAATGGGCGGAAATTTACTAAATGGAAAACGATTGACGCCCACGAAGGTGGTGTCAACGGTGTTGCATATTCGCCAACCGGAGAGCAAATTGTCACGGGCGGGAATGACTCTATGGTGGAAGTCTGGGATTCCGAAACCGGTTTGTCGGTGCGCTCGCTTACTGGGCATCAGGACAACGTCACCAGCGTGTCTTTCTCCGCCGACGGCACGAAATTGCTTTCTTCTTCGCATGACCAATCAGCAATTGTTTGGTCTGAAACCGGAGAAGTTATGCTTTCCTGTCGTGGGCATTATTCCATTGTTTCTGACGCCAAATTCATGGCAGATGGCAAGACAATTGTTACCGTCTCGGATGATCGCACTTCGCGAATTTGGAACGCTCAAGTAAATCCCAGCACGTTGGTTATGCAGCACCAAACCGATGTCGTTTGGTCCAATGATTTTTCGCCTGATGACAAACGGGTGGTTAGTGCTTCAGAGGATGGAACGGTGGTCATACATGATGCTGAGACAGGTGAGCTAATTGGGAAAAAAATTCAACTGGAACACGCTCAGCTAAGTGCTAAATTTACGCGTGATGGGAAATATTTCGTGGCTGGCGAAGGGGCGACTTCCGACGACTCAACAGAGATACGTTCGATGATTAGGGTTTGGGAAACTTCCTCACAAAAACTAGTAAAAACAATCGATGCTCATGCAGGTCTAATTTGGGATTTGGATTTCTCACCCGATGGTTCTCGAATGGTAAGTGCTAGTTCAGATAAAACATTCAAAGTTTGGGACACGTCTGATTGGTCAATTATTGAAACAGTTAATGCTCACGAACAAATTATGGGTTCGATTTGTTATTCGCCGGACGGAACAAAGGTGCTCAGCGGAAGTGACGATAGAACGGTAAAACTTTGGGACGCGAAGAGTTTTGAGTTGATTCGTACGTTCGAAGGGCATTCTGACTCCATATGGCGAGCCCGTTTTTCACCTTGCGGAAAAACGATCGCGAGCAGCAGCTACACGGGGGAAGTTATTCTTTGGGATAGTTCGACTGGAAATCGAATTTCTGGTCCAGTCGATGGGCACACCGATCAGGTAGCGGGGCTTGCATTTTCAATTGATGGTAAGAGGTTGGTGAGTGCCAGCGACGATGCAACGATTAAAATTTGGGATACGCACTCAGGTCACGCGCTATTTGAAATGTGGGACAAAAACGACTCACCGATCGTGAACGTGACGTTCTCACATGACGGTTCAAAAATGGTTAGCAGTAATGCAGACGGATGGGTTACGATTCGGTCTGCGAACAAGGAATCGCGCCGTCCATTTTTGCCTCAGGACGCGATTAAGCTGACGAATCAAGACAAAGTGACGTTGATGGACGAGGATGTTACGCTTGCCGAATTCGAAAGAATTTTGCAATCATCTACCAAGACTTGCAAACTGTTCCCTTCGTACGAAACCTTCACGCTCCGGGGCATCGCAGAGTATCGCGTTGGAAAGGTAACTCAAGCAGTCGATTCGCTTGTCGAAGCGAAACGGTTGGAGGTCATTCAATATGACCAACCCGATCTTCGTCCCAACATCGAGGGTTATCTGGCACTTGCTTGTTGGAAGATTGGAGATTTTGACAAAGCCCGTCGGTACAAACGAGAGTTTGATGAGGTGAGCAAGAGCACGATGTGGAGTAATGACGAGATCGTTGTCCGCCTAGGTCGAGAAATTGAAAAAGTTTTCAGCGAATAGACTGCGTGCCTAAAAAAAGGTGGGATAGGCATCCTGATTGTTAATGGTTTCCGTCAACAGCTTTTGTCGCAAGATTCACAACTGATCATGATGCTGACCAAGAAAAATCGGAACCGATAGAAGACTATCTCACTGATGGATTTAGTTCTGATCAAGACGAGCCTGTCCCAAGATTCGTTCTCATCGGTGCTAACTATGATCCGCCAGGATACTCAACATTGCTTTTACTGAGTCTGACGCCAAAAATTCTTCGTCCGCTGTTTCTTGCATGTTCTCGGCGACTACTCTGGATTCATCCAACCGATCTGCGTTGAGAAGCACTCGT